>JANYJY010000025.1 GCA_025358295.1 Gammaproteobacteria bacterium | reverse complement strand
CCAAAAGTAATGGAATGGACGCCCCCGCTTTTAACGGCATCAGTTGTGCCAGAGTGGAAGTGTCAAGCAACCACTTAGTCAAGCTGGAGCGTCCATGATGAACATTACTCAGGTTGGGATCGATTTGGCAAAGTTAGTTTTTCAGGTCCATGGGGTTGATGCGCGGGGCAAAGTTGTACTGCGCAAGCAATTGAAGCGCCATCAGGTAGCTGTGTTTTTCGCTCAACTGGCACCGTGCCTCATTGGGATGGAAGCCTGTAGCGGAGCGCATTTCTGGGCTCGCAAGCTTTGCGAGTTCGGGCACACGGTGAAGCTGATTGCACCGCAGTTCGTCAAACCGTACGTCAAGACGAACAAGAATGACGCGGCGGATGCCGAAGCAATCTGCGAGGCGGTGGGCCGACCGAACATGCGGTTTGTGCCAATCAAGAACACCGAACAGCAAGCGCTGTTGGGGCTGCACAGGGCACGCCAAGGATTTGTCATCGAACGCACTGCGCAAGCTAACCAGCTTCGCGGACTCCTGACCGAATTTGGCCTGGTGATACCCGTGGGCATCCGCTCCCTCGAGCGCAAGCTGCCCGACATTCTGGAGGACGCCAAGAACGGCTTGTCGGGGGTCAGCCGTGCACTGTTCGCCCGATTATTCGAGCACTTCCGAGCGCTCGATCGGCAAGTTGCGGAGCTGGAGCGAGAAATCAACGCCTGGCACCGCGAGGACGCGGCGAGCCAGCGTCTGCAGGCGATTCCCGGGATCGGCCCTCTGACGGCAAGTGCGCTGGTGGCCAGCGTTGGCGACGCGAAAGTGTTCCATAACGGCCGCCAGTTTGCGGCATGGCTCGGGCTCGTACCTCGCCAGAACTCCTCCGGCGGCAAGACGAACCTGCTCAGCATCAGCAAACGCGGCGACACATACTTACGTACGATGTTGATTCACGGCGCGCGTTCGGTGCTGCTGCATCTGAAGAGTCACCCCGATCGGGCCGATGGGTGGCTCGCGCGCGTGGCGACGCGGCGTAATCCGAATATCGCGGCCGTTGCGCTGGCGAACAAAAATGCACGTACCGTGTGGGCGCTATTGGCGCACGGCCGCGACTACCAGGCCGGCTACCGTTCAGTAAATCCCACGGCCGCATAAACTCGCGAAGAATCGACAGCGACCACAAACGTTCGACACAAGTTTCTCACCACCGATTGCACAGGCGTTTTTCAAAGTGATGGCATCACAGGTAAGACCAGGGTTGACCGAGCCTCATACCGTCAAGGGACTTCAACAGTCCGCAAAAGTGATCAGGCGTCAACCAGCATATTCCATCAGGGCCAGCGACTTCGCGTCGCACACAAAGGCCGGATGTATGGCTGCAATCTACTCCTGTGAAATCAAAACCAAAGAAACGCTTGGCAAGGACGGGGCGTCCATGTATGACGGTAGGATTTGCCGCAAATTATAAGGCTTGATCTTGTTTTTCCTTGGTAATTCAGTAACCTGCTGTTCCCGTTTTTGCCGGGCGATCGGGCCGACCGTCATGGAGCCGCAATGGATATGTGGCAAGCGACTTTTTTGGGCCTCAAACGGCTCCCGCGGGAGCTGAGTGGCTTCGAGATTGAAGCGTTTTTCACTTTTACGGCGGCAGAGCGCGAGAGTATCGGGGCGCGGCGCCAGGCGCCGCTCAACTTGGGGCTCGCGTTGCAGATTGGTTTTCTGCGCATGAGCGGCCGGCCGCTCGATTCGGTAAACATCGTGCCACCCCCGCTTTGGCGACATCTCTACGAACAGTTGGGGGTCACGGCGCCGGATCTGGCCTCGCTTAAGGGCATGTATCGGCGACATCGGACGTTATTTGAACAGCAGGATCTTGCCTGCGAGATTCTTGGATTTCGGTCACTGACGGAGGCGCAACGTCGCGCCTTGATTCGAGCCCTACGAGAGGAGGTTACGCATACTTCAGATCGAGGCCGGCGACGTTCGCACGGCGTTGGCTGTACGACCACAAGTTATTGGTGGCGCGCGATCGCGATCTGCGGGCCGTCATTGTCGCAGCCCGACGGCAAAATGATACGACGCTGGCGCAGACGATTCATGCGGATGTCGGTGAGGAGTTGCTCGAGCGCCGGCAGCAATCGATCGTCAAGCCACGTGAGGCGTCGTTGACGATGCAAAGCTGGCTGGCACCTTGCTTTAGCCGCGTTCTCCTAATCCGACAAGTCCACTACCCGCCATGCCCGAAGGCCCCATACGCCATGGGCTTGCGCCCAAGTGTGTTGACGTACGGCCCGGTCACGCCGGGCGGCTACACCCCAAGGAGATGGCGCGTGTTACCTGATCTGCGGCCCGATAGCAACTGTGCTAACGAGAAGACCGCGATATCAATCGTGCCTGCGTACGATCAATGTAGGCACGGAGACGACGCCGAAGCAACCCGCGAGGAAGCGCGGGAACAACCCGTCCTTCTAGAATATTATTACATAGGGGGCGCCGATCTTCTTCGCGACCGCCGCCGCCGTGCCGAATTATTGCGGACCACAGGGGATACTCCCCCGGATGATCGATAAAGAGACTTGAATCAAGACGTGCTTCTTTGGCCGCTTACGATGAACTCTGTGGCCAAGCACCACGTAAAATTTCATTTCAACTCGGGAGCGAAGATGATGTCATCAGTGCCGCGGTTGTTGAAAGCTGCGGGTAAGTGGACGTTCAGGCGCGCAACGGGTTTGCGGTCCATCCGTGCGTCATATCAACATCACTACGGAAAGTCGCTCAATGACAGGAGCCCGCAGACTTTCAGTGAAAAGGTTTTCCGTCGGATGATCGCGCTGGAGCGTGAGTCCGACAGCAGTTTTACCCCACTCGTTGATAAGGTTCTGGTTCGCGACTATGTACGCGAACGCGTTGGCTCTGAGCATCTCATCGAATTGTTGTGGCACGGCAGGAATGCCGCAACGATTCCCTTCAATACGCTGCCCGCGTCGTATGTGATCAAAACCAACCACGGCTCTGGAGGGCATGTCTTCGTGCGCGGACAAGTAGATCGATCGAAAGTCGTCGCTCGGTTTGGGGCGGCTTTACGCGAGAACTACTATTGGCGCTCGAGAGAATTCCAATACTTCCACATTGTTCCGCAGGTGCTGGTGGAAGAGCTGATCGATGACGGCGTTCCTTTGGGGCCTCTCGATTTCCGCTGTTGGTGTTTCCACGGTCAGGTGCGGCTGATCCAGCTCGATAATCCGGCGTATAGCCGGCTCGAATTTTACGACAGCGAATGGAACAGCTTGGCGCTGCGGCATCGCTCAGGTGGTGGCCAAGCGACACAGTCCCCGAAGCCGAACAACCTCTCCGAGCTAGTCGCAGTGGCGCAAGCACTATCACGAGGGATCGACTTCGTCCGAGTCGACCTCTACAACGTCAGAGGCCGAGTGTACTTTGGTGAGCTTACGTTTACGCCCCGAGCTGGATTGTTCACATTCCAACCCGAGTCGTGGGACGATGTGCTCGGAACATGGTGGTGATGACCATGGCATTCCCGATGTCAGCCGGAGGTCCTGCCGAGCCGGCGCCCTGTCCATGGCGAATTGCGATTCTGCCGCACTCTGCGACTGAGTTATAGACTTGCGAACGCAGCCAACTCCGGCCATTGTTCGCAGCATGCGCGATTGGCTCGTCCTGATCTCGTTTATCTTTCATGACCGGATTTCTTTCCCTCCATGACCGGACGAACGTTGGCCGCTCAAATGCTCCATGGTTGCCCAGATTCACACATGATTTCGTCACTCCGACGTTATCGATCGATGCGATCTTGCCTTGGTCAGCGGCTTTTTTTGGAGGCCGGTTCAAACCGGGGGCTATGCTGCGAGCTGTGCGCTGGAATCATTGGCTGCGATTCCAGGATACTAGTGCTCGAAGTGTCGACGTAGCTGACGATTGAGCTCAGCTGTTCGTACCTGCAGCAAGCGATGGGCGTTCTGATCAGACCACCGCATCTGCTGCTGCTTCACGAAACGTTTGGCCACCACCTGGTTCACCGCCGATTCGACGAATCCGCTGGCGATCGGATCGCCAGGCCGGAAGCGGTCGCCGTAATTGACGATGAAGCTCTGGTTGTTATCGATGTAGGTTAGGCAGTCCCCAAGTTTCGCCGTCAGCTTGGTCTTCGCTTCCCCGTCTGGCATTGCCTCGACGTCCCAGGTCAGCGACCCAAGACGTTGAATCGCTCGGTACGCTGAACCATGCCACAAGTGCCATTTGGCATCTTCAATGTCCTTCAGGATTGCGCCGCGCTTGGGGCTATCATCGGTTTCCTCCAGGCCCTTAGCCAGCTGCGTGAGATTCTGGAACCGCATGCCGATGTGAAACCAATCGAGCACTTACTCGCCCCACGGCCCGAATCCGAGTTGGGCCTGACGCACGGTGTCCCAGCCGTCCGACAGAAAAGTGATATCCCCCGCCCTCGATGGTCGCGGCAGCGTAGCATCGGTTTCGGCTTGCCCCCGGTTTGAACCGGTCTCCGAGGCGGCCCACCCAAGGTCCGTCAGCAATGGCCTGCAACGCAATGAGTCGGCACTCTGGTCGGGGCTTTAGTAGTTGATCGAGGGGTTGTCGCCGGGATAGATGACGCCGACGATGTCGAAGCCGCCCGGTGTCGTGCATTGTACCGAGTGCAATTGCTTGCGCGGCAGGAATAGAACATCTCCCGCGGCGACTGTGGTTTTGACGGTCTCGGTCCAAACCACACCCGCGCCATTCAGAAATATCAGCGCTTCTTCATACAGATGTCGATGCGGTTCAGCCTTCGACAGCGGAATATTGCCGATGAATTGCGTCACCACGGTCGAACCGTGCTCGCGGTTTACCAGCATTTGGTAGTAGCGTTCGGCCATTTTGTGCCGCTGCGCGGGGTCCACCGTCGCCTCGCGTTGAGGGAATTGCGCTTCGAAGTTCGTCGGCATATCGTCCAGCCAGACAAGATCTTCGCTGCCGGGCCCGTTCGATATGAAGAGTTTCACGAGAGCCGTGTTCTCGTTGTGTATTCGGTACGCTTCACTTGGACGGATGTATATGCCGGTGCGCGCGCCCACGGGAAAGCGGCGTCCACCGATCTCGATCTCGCCCGCGCCTTCGGTCACGAACAACACCGTGTGCCGTCCGTCGGCGGAAATCACGGGCGAGGCGCCGCGAACAACTTCCGCGTAGAACTGCGATTGAAACTGCGCTCCCGTGGCCGGGCTTACCACGGGGCAGTAGCCCATCGCCCCCTGCGACGTCAGCGACGCGCGTGACGTGGCAAACACATAGCATCGGCCGTCGAGCTGCACGATGGGCTCGGGCCCGGCCGCGCGCATCGCGATTCGCCGATTTTCCGAACTGTCAGGCTCGTCGGTGAGATAACCGCCCGGCAAATTACTGTGGGCACCATCGCAAAACGGTGGCGTGGCCGTGTGCTTGCAGCCGCAGAAGATTACGTCCTCGTCTCGCTCCGCCTTGTGCGCAACCGGCAGAAAGCCGGTGCCGGCGTGCGAACCGTCGCAGAACGGCTGACTCTTGGAGCGCCCGCAACTGCACCACAAATAGCGCTTCCCGGCCTTGATCTCATAGTAGTAGCCCTTGCGGTTGGCAATGACCGGGAGACTCTTGGTGTCGCTCATGGGGATTCTCTCAGCACGCCATCCGCCCCGCGTCGTAGCGGATGCTCATGAGTCGGCAGGGGTGCACCAGGCTGTTGATCGATGGTCACGCCGTAATGCCAACTCGCCGGTGCGATGGCAATGTAGCGGGCGAATCCGCCGGTTCCGCCTTCGAACCTAGCGAAACCAATGGAGATGAGAGCGCCGCTCTCGGGAACCAAATCGAGATTGGCAACTCCCTCAGCCTGGGCAAAATTATGCTCCAGCAGCCATTTCTCGCCCACAAATTCCGGTGCCGTGTTGTCGGTGTCCAAGGGTTCGTGTCCATGCATCAAAACATGCCGATCCAAGTATAAGTACTTGAGAGCCGCCAAGCTTACTCCGGGAAACGGCGCAGTCGTAAATCGCTTGGGTTCGCTCCAATGCTTCGACCAGTCGGATCGAATCATCACCACGGAGCCGTTGGGAATCGGCCCGTGGCGGTGCTCCCATCGTTTGATGTCGGCAACGGTCGCCTGGTAGCCCGGATCGGCCGCCACCTGGGGAGCGACATTGATCACCACCAAGGGACGCAGCGCGACCGTCGGCGGAATATCACTGATGGTGGCACCATGTTCGTTCAGGTGAGCGGGCGGCCCGAACTGAGTGCCGATATGGTCCATCGGCAAATCGTAGGCGGTGATCGCTGCGCCCTGCTTCTCATAGCTGAAGGGCTCGCCTAGGTTGATGACGCCCGGGATGGCCACTCCCGCCAAGGTCGGACCCACTTTGAAATCGACAAATCCTTCGCCAATGGGGCCGCCGGGCGCGATTGCATGCGTCAAGTCGATGTACTTCGCGTGGCTCAACGTCGAGTGATAGAAATTCCAAAGTGGCATTCCCTTGCCACCTTGGACTTGAGATCTCGCGCTCTGTCCGACACCCACGCACAGCGCCGAACCGAGAAACGACACGACAATTCGCCAAGCGGCCGACCGCTGGACCCGCGCCGTCATTCAATCATTCCTGCTAAAAAGTTCGCGTCAAGGTCACGCCAATCGTCCGCGGCCGCACGGTCAACAGCGCATCCGGATCCTGATTGGAATTGATGGCCGATACCTGCGCGCGCTTGTCGGTCAAATTGCGCGCAAAGGCAGTGATGCTCCAAGGACCGTTGGTCACACCCATCTGCAGCCCCACCAACGTGTAGGGAGCCAAAGCAATGTTGAATCGGTTGGACGAGAAATATGAATCCACACCGTCGCGGTAGGTCACGTTGGTCGACACCAACCCGTCCCAGCCATTGGCGATGGGCTGACGGTACTTGAGATTGAAGCTGAACTGGTACTTCGGCACATTCGGAATGTCGTTGCCCGCCAGCCCCAGCGTGGGATTCAGTGCATATTGAGCGGCGGTAGCTCCCTGCGTCAGGTAGGCATGGGAGTAAGAACCCGCGAATCCGGCGCTGAGGTACTGCATGGGATGCGCAGTGAACTCGAATTCCACGCCCTTGACGGTGGCTGCACCTGCGTTGCCCTGGTAAACGAACGCTCCGTCTCCGGTGGTCTCCTGCACCTGAATGTTGCTCCACTTGATCAGGTACACGTCGGCCTGATAGTCGAACATGCCGTTCAACAGACGCCCCTTGGCGCCCAGTTCATAGTTCGTCAGAGTATCCGGCGAGTAGGCGGCCGGAATCGGCTCGAAAGGTTCACTGATCGCGTTCAGGCCGCCGCTGCGAAATCCGGTCGACGCTGTGCCGTAGGCCAGCAAGCTGTCGCTGAATTTGTAGCTCAAGTTGGCCTTCCACGTAAGTTTATTGAAGCTCTGGTCCGGATCGGGGAGCGGCACCAGCGTCGGCGAGCCGGGAAAGCCGCCGAACGGGTGAGTCTGCGTCTGTACGCCCTGTAAGGACTCCGTGAAATATCGGATGCCGGCGACCGCCGTCCAGGCGTCCGTGATCTTCCATGTTGCCTCGCCGAAGCCTGCGTAGGAAGTCGACCGGCGCTCATCCTCTCGCCCGAAGAAGGTGGTACCGACGCCGGGAAAAGTTAAGGCATCGCAGCTATTCGCACTGCAGAACGGCCCCGTCGGCAGGCCGGTGCCACCGGTCGCGATTACCTGTACGTCCAGCACCTGATGAGTATGGTCGCGGTACACGCCGGCAACAAAGTTGACGGCGGAATCGAATGCGCTCGCGAATCGGATCTCGCTGGAGTTTACTTCCCGATTACGCGGCTCGAATGTCTGGGCGGGCACGGGTACATGGAAGGACACCAGAATGGGCGTTGAATCGAAACCAAAGTCGGTTCTGCGATTGAACTGATTCGTGGTCGCCGTCACGACACCCTTGCCCGTGTCGTAGGTAATGGTGGTGCCGAACACCTTGAGGTTGTCGCTCCACGGGCTCTGAGTCACATCGGTGTTGCATAGATCGCAGCCCTGCACGGGCGGAATGTTGCTGCCGGCGCCGGCGTTGAATGCCGTGACGCCCGCGGGCGTGTAGCGCGACGAGCCGCCGGAAGTCTCGGTCTGCGAGGTGTAATTGGCCTCGATGGCCAGCTTGTCGGTCGGCTGCCAACGCAGAATCGCCCGCCCGCCGCCGACAACGTCGTCATTGACGCCCTTCATTGAACCCAAGGCTGGGACCGGCTCCGATTGATAGTTCGGAACGGCACGGGTGCCGATATTGACCAGTCCGGTGACACCCTGACCCACGCGAATTTGGTCGACGTAGCCACTGTTGTAGAGTTTCCAGCCCACCATGCGCAGCGCCAGCACGCCGTCGATGATGGGAAGATTGAGCGCGCCATTCACATTGTAATTGCCGCTGGCGTGGGAGGTCTCCGAACCTTCGACCGTCACGTACCCTCCGACGGTGTTCATGTCCGGCGACTTCGGGATGAAGCGGATGGTCCCGCTCATGGAACTTGCGCCGTATAGAGTCCCTTGGGGGCCTCGCAGCACTTCGATGCGATCTAAATCGTACAATCGAATGTCGGATTCGAAGCCGCCGCCGTCATCGGCATTCGAGCCGCTGATCACCGCCTCTCCATAATAGACGCCGATGGTCGAGTCGCCGGTGGAGTTGATCCCGCGGATCACATACTTTTTATCGCCGGGACCAAGATCCTGAATCGAAAGGCCGGGAATGCTGCCCGCGATATCCATGATGCCGGACACGCCCGCGGCTTGCAGCGCCTCACCGCTGATGGCCTGGATGGAAGCGGCAATATCGAGAACCTTTTGCGAATTCAGCTTGTTAGCAGTGACGATGATTTCGTCCAACCCGCCGGAACTCGCTCCGCCCAATGACTCGCCTTGCGCGACGAACGACAGGCTCAACAGCGCGGCAAAGCCGGCACCGGCAGCGAGCATGCGGCTCGGCTTTCTGTTTCGCTCAGAACACAGGCTCTTAATGGCGCGCATCAGCAGTCCCTCCGTTATTGTCCAATTACAATATGAGTTATCATATGAAATATCAAGTCACAAAAAAATTGTTGCGCGCAACCTACACTTTGAACACTGATACGGCGCAATGGCCTAAAGCGGCCGGTCCAGCGTGGCGCGTTCTCGCCACTCAGCGCATCATATTGCCGCTGAGACGGCGCATCAGTTCGAACGCCGTGGCGAGTTCCTGAGGAGAAAATCCCTTCAACAGACGCTGCTGACGGCGGCGCACCACGACGTTGAGTGAGTTGAACAGCGCGCGCCCCTTGTCGGTCAGGTACACCTCGACGTAGCGAGCATCCTCGCGTCGCAGCACCCGCCGAACATAGTCTTCTTTCTCCATGTTCATCAGCGCTCGACTGAGCGCCGACTGCTGCATCATCGCGCGATCGATGATTTCGTTGATGGTGATACCGTCGCCCATCGCGAGCACGGCCAAAATTCGCCAACGCGTGACATTGATGCCCTCGCGCCGCAACTTCTCGACCAGATCGCCGTTGAGCTGATAGGCGAGCCGCGCAATCAAATGGGGCAGAAAATCGTCGAACATAGCCTGATCAGGCGATGCCGATGATTTTTCCTCGGTGATTTTAGGGCGTTTTGTTGCCGTCATAGTTAGAAGGGACTCTGTCCGTTGAGTATGGCGCCCAATTTGGGCAGGTCGATGTTACCGCCCGAAACTATACAGATGATATTGCCCGTGCCGGCGAGTCCAGCCATGGCGGCAGCCACCGAGGCAGCGCCGGCCGCCTCGGCGATGACATGGTGGCGGCCCGCGAGCAGCCGAATCGCATCCGTGATTTGCGCGAATGAAACGCACGTCGCTTGATCCACCATGTCGCGAATGAACGGCCACATTTGATCCAGCACCGTGGAACTTCCCATGCCATCGACGAAGCTCTGCAAGTGGCGTACACGCACGGGTCCTCCCGCTGCAATCGCGGCCGCGGCCGGCTGCGCCGCTTCCGATTCGGCGACAATCATGCGCACGGCAGGTTTCAGGCGCCGCATCACCGAACCGATGCCGCAGGCCAAGCCGCCGCCGCCAAACGGCACTACTACTGCGTCGCAATCCGGCAAATCCTCGAGAATTTCCGCGCCGATGGTGGCGTTACCTGCCATCACACCGGACTCGGCCACCGGATGGACGAATACACCCTCCTCGCCGGGATAGCGGCGGTTGGTGAGCACGCTCCACCAGTTATCGAAGGGCAGCCGAATGACCTTTGCGCCAAGTTCAGCCAGTGCGTTCGCCTTGGTCATCGCAGAGCCCTCCGGCACGACGACCGTAGCCGGCACGCCGATCTGGCGTGCCGCGAACACCAGCCCCAAGCCAAAATTTCCGGCGCTTGCAGTCAACACCCCACGCTTAAGGAGCTCGGGGTCCATGACTTTCAGCACATTGATTGCAGGCCGAATCTTGAACGAGCCCAGGAGTTGAAGATTCTCCAGCTTGAGAAAAACATTGACGCCAGGAATGGCGGCCGACAGCCGGAGCAACGGGGTCCGAACGGCAGAGCCGCGAATATTGTCGCGCGCGGCGCTCACCTCTTCGCTCGTCGGCAATGCCAGGTCTGAAGCCGCAGGCATGGCTGTTAGAAATCGATGACCTGTCCCAAGCCGGCTGCGCGAGCCTTTTCGAGCACATAGTGGGCGGAGGCGAGGTCTTGCGGCGCAATGCCTAAGGACTTGTACAGAGTGACATCGGAGGGCGCGAGTCTGCCGGGCTTGGATCCGTTCGCGACTTCTCCTATCTCCGCCAAAAGGTGTTGCGGCGTAATGGCGCCGGCCTTGAGCGCTCGAAGGTATTCGCCGCCTTCGTTGATGGTGGATTCTCGATAGTCGACGAAAAAGCGCGATTTCACCACTGCCGGCGTGTCGATTTCCGCGGTGGCGGCAATACTGGAACCCACCACATTCAAATGCGCGCCGGGAGCCAGCCACTCGCCCCTCAGGATGGGCTCGCGCGCCTTGGTCAGAGTGCAAATGATGTCCGCGCCCTTGACCGCGTCTGCCACCGAAGCCGACGTCTCGATATCGATTCGATGACGGGCGCCCTCCGCTCGCGCAAACTCGGCCCCCTTGTCGAGATCGCGTGCCCATACTCGAACGCGCCGCAGCGTTCGTACTGCCAACATGGCTTGGAGATGACTGCGGGCCTGCTCGCCGGCTCCCAACAACGCCAAGTCACCAGCTTGCGGGAGAGCCAGCAGGCGGGTCGCCAATCCGCTGGCAGCGGCTGTGCGTATGGCAGTGATTTCGGCGGCGTCGAGCAGCGCCACCGGCTGGCCGTGTTCGGCTTCGAACAGCAGCACCAATCCCAGGTGCGAGGAGTACTGCGGCGGCTTGTTGCGTGGAATCAGGCTCACCAGCTTGACCCCAAAGCACTCGGGATCGGCGAGATACCCCGGCATATTGCCAAGCATGCCCTTGTCGTCCGGCATGACCATGACGGAACGCAGCGGCAACACGACGCGCCGTTCCGCCGTGGCGATCATGGTTTGGCGCATGAGATCAATGCATTCCGCCATCGGCAGCAGCCGCCGCACATCCGCTCCCCGCAGGACCCGAATTTCCACCGTGCCCCCTTATGCCGGATTGAATGAGCCGCGCAATTCCTTCATGGCCGCGATGAAGGATTCCACATCGTCGTCATTATTATAGAAATGGAAGCTCGCACGGATATTCTTATCGCGATGCGAAGTCACGATGTCGCGCTTCATGAGCTCCTTGGACAATCCACCGCTGTCACGCGCAGCAACGGCAACTGTGGCGCCGCGACGCTCATCCTCGACCGGCGTCACGCTCGCCCAGCCGATCTCCTGCAGTCTCTGCATGCAACGCCGTGTCAGCGCGTAGTTGCGCTTCTCGATGGCCGGCGTGCCCACAGCCAACAGAAACTTCAGTCCTGCCTCGGCCGCGTAGGCATTCACGACGGCCGGCGTGCCGGCTTCAAAGCGGCGCGCGCTCGGCGCCGGTCGATTGGCGGTGATGTCCATGGCGCCAATGTCGGCCTGAGCGAACCAGCCGCTGTTCGTCGGCAGGAGGGATTGAATAAATGAGTCGCGCACATAGAGAAAAGCGATTCCCGCCGTACCGAGCAGATATTTGAGCATCCCACCGACGGCGAAATCGAGCTCTAGCGCCTTGACGTCGATGTCGAGCGAGCCCACGGCCTGGTAGCAGTCGAGCAGCACCTTGGCGCCCTTGGCGTGAGCGAGACGGACGATGCCGGGAATGTCCAGTTTGGCGCCGTTGCGGAAGCACACATGCGTGATGGCCACGAGCTGGGTGTTCTCGTCGATGGCCTTGGCGAAATTCTCCAATGGTATGTAGCCGTCCGCGGCGCGCGGCACATGAACCACCCGCGCGCCACGCGGCTCCTGAGCGTGCCAGATCTGGGCGTTGGTAGGAAACTCGAAGTCGCTGATCACGACCTTGTTGCGCGGCCCCGAAAAATCAAGCGCGCTCGCCAGCGCATTGAGACCGGCGGACACCGACGCGGTAACCGCGATCTCATCGGGAGCGGCGTTCAGCAGCTTTGCCGTCAGCGCTCGCACGGATTCATTCTTGGTGATCCATACATCCCAATTCGCGCCCACCAGCAGACGGTCCTCCATGTACGCTTCGAAGGCCGCCTTCACGTCGTTCGCAAGAGCGCAGTAGGAACCGCTGTTCAAGTAGGTCTTGCGCGCCAGCACTGGGAATTCCTTGCGCAAGGCCTGAAAGTTCGGTTCCATGTCGCCGCTCCGATCGCAATTATTTAGGCGTTTTATTATATGCAATATCATATGATTGTGCAATTATGAGCCACTGGCACCGGGTATTTTGACGCCGGCATGCAAGGACCAACAACGATGTTCGACACTGTAAAGCCGGTTCCCATGACGCAAATCGAGGCAGCTCAAACGCGTCTCCACGGCTTGAGTTCGGTCACGCCGCTCGTCGCCTGCGAGGCCGCACCGGCCGGCAAGTCCGTCTGTCTGAAGCTCGAAAACCTGCAGCCCATCGGGTCGTTCAAGATCCGGCCCATCGGCAACGCCGTGCTCGCGAGAGCGCGCGCCGACTTGAATTCGGGAATCTATACGACCAGCACCGGCAATAGCGCGCTCGGTGTCGCCTTCATGGCGCGCCGGCTCGGCATTGCCGCGACCGCCGTCGTTCCCATGAACGCGCCGCAAGCCAAGCTTGAGAAGCTGCGGCGCCTGGGCACGCGAATCGAGATGCGCCCGACCGAGGAATGGTGGCAGGCCATCCGCAGCGGCGTCCTTGCCGATCGGGCGGGCGTATACATCGATGCGGTGCGAGACCCCGCTTCGCTGGCGGGCGATGCCACTATTGGACTGGAAATCCTTGCGCAGTCGCCAGACGTCGAAGCAATCATGATTCCCTTCGGCGGCGGTGGTCTTGCCTGCGGCATCGCCTGCGCGGTACGCGCGCTGCGACCGGATGTGAGAATCATCGCTTGCGAATTGCAGAGCGCGCACCCGCTCAAAGCGGCGCGCGCCGCCGGCGCACCGGTTGAGACCGCGCACGCGCCGGGCTTCGTCAGCGGCGTGGGCTTTGGTACGGTCCTGCCTGAAATGTGGCCGCTGGCGCAAGCCATGATCGACGATGTCATCACCGTATCGCTGAACGAAGTGGCCGCGGCCATCAAAACCATGGTCGAACACAATCGGATTGTGGCCGAAGGCGCGGGCGCCGTGTCGGTGGCCGCGGCCTTGTCCGGACGTTACGCCGAGACCAGGGTCTGCGCCGTCGTCTCGGGCGGAAATATCGACAATTCAATGCTGGCGACCATTCTTGAGGGCCGCACGCCGGGTTAGCCGCCGGCGCGGCGCGCCTTGAGAATGAAATAGGCGGCCGATAACACGGCCAGCCACGGAACTCCGACTATCCACGAGATGCGCCAGATGTCCTTGTCGAGACCCATGGTCACCAGCACGGCACATAACAGGGTCAAGCCGGCAATCTGTATGAACGGGAACCAGGGCATCCGCACCGGCAAATCTTCGACCTTGTGTTTGCGTCGAAAACTCAAGTGACTGAGCAGAATGATGATCCAGACGATCATCGCGTCGAACAACGCGACCCCGAACAAGTAGTTGTAGGCGAGCGGCGTCAGCTTGGAGAGTCCTGCCGCGAGCAGGATGCAGGCGCCGGAGAGCAGTATCGCCGTGATCGGCGTGCCGTTCTTGCTGAGCTTTCCCAGAAACCGCGGCGCATACCCTCCCCGAGACAGCGAGAACAGCATTCGCGAGCACAGATACACATTGGTGTTCATGCTCGAGAGCGCGGCGCTTAACACCACGAAATTCATTATTCCGGCCGCATTGCGGATTCCGGAATGCGCGAAGACCCGAACGAACGGGCTCTGGGTCACGACGCTCGCCCCCGTCTCGGTCCAAGGGACGAAGGTCACTACGATGGTCAGCGCCAGTACATAGAAAAGGAACAAACGCAGCGCCATGGTGCGCAACGCCGCCGGGATCGCCCGCACCGGATCCTTGGCCTCTCCCGAGGTGACGGCGATCACCTCGATGCCGTTGAACGACAATATCCCAATGATCACTGCCATCCAAACGCCGCCGAATCCATGCGGCATAAAACCGCCGGGCAACCCGGTCAGGTTGTGAAAACCTATAGGTTGGAACCCTATGCCGAGGATGGCCGCCAATCCCAAGATGATGAAAATGACGATGGCGACGACCTTGATGAGGGCGAACCAGTATTCAATCGAACCGAAGTTGTTGACCGATCGAGAATTGAAATACAGGAGCACAAAGGCGAAACCCACCGACCACAGCCAAACCGGCGTGCCGGGGAACCAGAACGTCATATAGACGCCCGCCGCGACGGCCTCGCCGCCCACGGCGATCACCTGGGCCATCCAGTATGAGTAGCGAGCGACCATGCCCGCCCACGGATTCAAGTAAATCTCAGCGTAAGTGCCGAACGAACCGGCGGTCGGATGCATTACCGCCATCTCCGACAGGCTGAATACCATGGCCGCCGCAGCGATCGCGGCAATGGTGTAGCTCATAATCACCGCAGGCCCGGCATAGCCGATCGCGAGGCCGCTGCCCATGAACAGGCCCGTGCCGATCGCGCCGCCGAGGCCGATCATCACGAGCTGCGCTCGGGTCAGTTCCTTGTGAAGGCCCGCCTCACGGCTGGTAATCGCGGATGCGTCCACGCTTTCCCTTGAGTACTGGTTATTTATTCGAACTCGAGTTCAGTCTAGCATGACGAATCTGCCGTCGCGGCCGGCGGGCTCGCGCTGGAATGCGGCAGTTCAGGTTTCCGGCGCTTGCAGGTAAGCTCGCGCAATAGATCAACGGCGGAGTCATGCCATGTCAGCATTTCAGCGCGAAATTCTGGTTCGCTTCGGCCACTGCGACGCCGCCGGCTGGGTGTTCTATCCCCGCTATTTCGAAATGATCAGCGATTTCGTTGAAGATTGGTTCGAAGACGGTCTCGCGGCGAGTGCTCCTGGGCTGTTCCACCACAAGCAGATATTGACGCCCTCCGTGCATTTCACCGTCGATTTCGCCAGGCCGACACGTTACGGAGAGCGACTGACCTTCAATCTTTGGACCGTGAAAGCTGGCACCACTTCCTGTGAACTTCGCATCGAGGCCTCGCATCAAGGCGAGTTGCGCATGCGCGCCAAGCAGGTACTCGTGTTCATTTCCGCCGCCACCGCACGGGCGACACCGATTCCACCGGAACTCGTCAATCGGATGCAGCGCTTCGCGATCGACTCCGAGGCGCCCGGTTCAGTAACGCATCCAGCCCCGCATTCCAAGAAACGCAAGCGGCGGATCGCCGCTTCCGCAACCACAAAATCGCGTTAACCCGGATTAAACTGGCACCAAGGCAAGCACTCGCAGCGGGCTGCCGGAACCGTTGACGATTTTCAACGGCGGCGCAATCACGATGGCGCCGGTGGGCGGCAGCTGGTCGAGATTGGTAAGGCTCGCGAGACCAAAGCGGTTCGATCCATGCATGATGGTGTGGCAGGGAAACATGGGATTGAAGGTCGCTGCCTGACCCGCATCGGTACCGACCGTCTCCACGCCCACGCCGAGAATGTCGCGTTCGCGCGCCAGGAATGGCACACAGTCCGGATGAAAGCCCGGGGTATGCGGACCATCGTCGGCAATATTCAGATATGCCTCGGCGCTGCCTCGCCTCGACCAATCCGTGCGGATCAGTACCCAGGCGTGTTCGGGGATCTTGCCGTGCTTGCGCTCCCAATTTTCGACCACTTCCGTCGTCAGCAGGAAATCGGCGTTTTCCCGCGCCTGTTGCGCGACGTCTATCACGCAGGCAGGGCCGATGAACCGATCCACCGGAATATTATGCGTCGCATTCTGCGGATAATCCTTGCCGGTGACCCAATGTATCGGGGCATCGAAATGTGTCCCGGTATGTTCGCCACACGAGATATTGTTCCAATACCACGCCGGCCCGCGCGAGTCATAACGCGAGATCTCTTCGAGCTCGAATGATTTCGACGGCGCAAATTGCGGCGGCAGCTTGATGACGGGCGTCTCCGCCGCGAGCGGCACTGTCAAATCGATCACGCGAATGCCGCCGGTGACGATGCCGCCGATCAACTGTGCAAGAGTCTGCGAGTAGTTCATGTGGTATCCGTTAGTTGACACGTCAAGTAACTGAAACTATAGCATACGCTTTTGCTGCGTTCGGAGGCTACGCCTCCCTAGATCTCGTCGAGCAGCGACATGGCAGAATCGGGCACGCGGCCGTTTCTGACCAAAACGCCTTCAGCGCGCAGACGCCTGGCCTGCTCCCTATGCTGATGTGAATTTTTTGAAAACACGATGCGGCCGCCCGCGCCCACGACCCGATGCCAGGGGAGATTCATCGCATCGGGCGCAAGCCGCAATGCCAATCCTGCCTGACGCGCACGCCCCGGGAACCCCGCGGTACGGGCCACTACCCCGTAAGTTAAGACCTGACCGCGAGGAATCGCACAGACCACATGCCACATCGCTTGAATCGCAGGGTTGTCCTCGGGCTGCGCCGGTTGCGAAGATCGCGACGTCGGTCGACTCGACGGCCTGAATAGTTCCGCGAATGTTCTTCTCCCGGGCACAGCGCTAACCGCGGACGCGGAACCAGCCGCTGATGCTGAGGCGATCGCTGCTCGTCGGCAGCACCGCGTGCTCGCGGCCCGGCGTCAGAAAACATACCAGGCGTCCGGCAACCGGTTCGATATCCCGATACTGCTCGTCAGCGCCGAAGATCCGTAACTCTCCCCCCGCCCCGGGCGTCCAGTTCTCGTTCAAGTACAGCACCACAGAGACCTGGCGCTGCCTGCGTCCCAGGGGTTGATCGACGTGGCGTGCGTACCCGGCGCCTGGCGGAAACCACGCGTAATGCAGCTCGAGTTCAAACAAACCGAGCATAGCCTGTATGTTCAGCTCCAAACGCAGGCGTTCGAATTCAGCCAGCAACGGAATTTCGGGTGTCAAAAGCGGTGGAACTATCCAGCAGGTAGAATCGCCGCGGATCTCCTCGCGACGCTGCAGCGTTTCATCGCTGCCGATGCGCGCCGCGCCGAAATCGCCCCGCTCCCGTCGCAGCCTCGCGCACTCGGCCAGTGCGCGGATCTGCTCCGATGGCAGAAATTGCTCTCGAGTGGCGACACCGTCGATACCCAAGTCATCGCCCCAGTCGGCCACCACGCTTAAGGATCGGCGGCGCGCGAACACATCGGTGTCAGCGGCCACTCCGCCGCGACTGCTTCGCCGTACCGCCACGCCTTGCCACCCGCTTGCGAGTTGCCCCATTTTTGCGGGTAGCTCCCTTTTTCCCGGCGGCGCGCTGCGGCGCGCGCCGCGCGGCTTGGCGCGGCTTCTTGGGCTCCTCCAGCATGCTGCCGCGGCAATTTTTGGCTCCGCAGCGGCAGGCGTAGATCTCATCGACGTTGGGCGCATCGTCACTGTCGCGCTGGATCTGGTAGTCGTAGGCGAGTTCCTCGCCGGGCTGGATGGTCCGAATGGCTTCGATGAAAATCCGCCTGTTTTCGGTCGTGCTCTGGCAGTTCGGGTCGCAGCCATGATTGATGTACCGCGCCTCATTGCCGTTCACGCCGGCATCGATCACGGTCCTCGCGTCCACCGTGAACAGAAAAGTGTGATTGTCGTTCGGGTCCTTGTCCTCGTAGCGCGCATCGGCTTTCGCATGACTCACGCGCTCGCCGAGATACTCGATGACGGTCGTTCCCTTGCGAATGCGGCGCGCGGCAAACACTCCATATCCATGGATGGGCGAGTGACGCACTTTGAAAAGGGGAGCGCGGCGGCGAGTCGGAGCTTTTTTCATACAGCGATGGGAGCCTTGATTGCAGCGTGGAAACGATAATCGAGGATTTCGAAATCCTCGAAGGAATAGTCGAATAAACTGGGCGGCCGGCGCCGCAGAACCAGCCGGGGGAGCGGATAGGGCTCGCGGCTCAATTGCAAATCGGCCTGCTCCAGATGATTCAGGTATAGATGGCAATCCCCGCCCGTCCACACGAAGTCACCGACTTCGAGATCGCATTGTTGCGCCAACAGATGGGTGAGCAGTGCGTAGGAGGCGATATTGAACGGCACACCCAGCAGGGCGTCGGCGCTGCGCTGGTAGAGCTGGCAGGACAGGCGGTTGCCGGCTACATAGAACTGGAAAAGAGCATGACACGGCAGCAGCGCCATCTGATCCAATTCCCCGACGTTCCACGCGCTCACGAGAATGCGCCGCGAGTCCGGGTTGCTCCTCAGCTGCTCAATCACTCGCGCAAGCTGATCCACATTGGTGCCGTCGGCGGCCGGCCAACTGCGCCACTGCTTGCCGTACACAGGCCCCAGGTTGCCGTCTGCGTCGGCCCACTCGTCCCAGATGCTGACGCCGCGGTCGCGCAAATACTTCACATTGGTGTCGCCGCTCAGAAACCACAGGAGCTCATGAATGATGGACGGCAGATGCAGCTTCTTGGTGGTAACCAGGGGAAAGCCAGCTGCGAGATCGAACCGCATTTGGTAACCGAACACGCTCAATGTGCCGGTGCCCGTACGATCGCTCTTACGCGCGCCCGTTTGTTTGATATGGCGCAGAAAATCGAGATACTGCCGCATCAGGCTGTCACTGCACCCAGATTGCCGCTCGGCGCGTTGCGCCGATAGGCATACATCATCATTCCGGCGCCGATGAAAATCATGGGTGTTGTCAACAGCATGCCCATGGTCAACCAATTGCCGACCAGATAGCCGATATTCGCATCGGGCAGGCGAACCCATTCGACGGTGAAGCGCGCGCATCCGTACAGGAGCAGAAACAGACCGGTGGGCGCCAGACGCGGCCGCGGCTTGCTCGTAAACCACCACAGCACCGAGAACAACACCAACCCTTCGAGGCCCGCCTCATAGAGCTGCGAGGGATGCCGCGCGACCAGCACGCCATCGGCATTCGGCACGCCGAAGCCCCAGGGCAGATCGGTCGGCTTGCCCCACAGTTCGCCATTGATGAAATTCCCCAACCGGCCGGCCATGAGCCCGATGCCCGGCAGCGGCGCCAAGAAGTCGAGCACGTCGGGGATTCGCTTGCTCTTGACCCGCGCGAAGACCATGCCCGCCACCAGCACGCCGGTCATGCCGCCGTGAAAGGACATGCCGCCATCCCAGATGTGGAACACGTTAAGCCAATTCTCGGCGATCACGTCGTGGCCGTAGAATATGCACCAGCCGAGCCGGCCGCCGACGATGACGCCGATGGCGCTATAAAAGATAAGGTCATCGATATCGAGGGCGGACCATGTCGATCCCGGCTTACGCGCACGGTATCGCGCCAGCCACCAGGCAGCGACGAATCCGATGAGGTACATGATGCCGTACCAATGGACGCGCAAGGGTCCCAATCCTAATACCGGGCCAATCGATACGGCGACGGGATTGATGTGTGGGTAGGTCAGCATGCGCTCTACTTTAAACTGTCCCCAACCCGGCAGAAATAGGCTTTCAGGTATCGGGTCTCGGGAATGGCGGGATGCACCGGGTGGTCGGGCGACTGGCCGCCCGCTTCCAGAATTTGCACGTGCTTGTCCGCCCCCCGCGCCGCCTTGGCTATGGCTTCCTGCAGGTCTTCCGGGCTCACATGATACGAACAGGAGCAGGAAACGAGAATGCCGTCGTCCGCGGTCACCTGCATTGCCAATTGGTTCAATCGCTTGTAGGCGGCCAGTGCCTTCGGCAGATCCTTCTTGCGCTTCGCGAACGCCGGCGGATCGATCACCACGACCTCGAACCGAGCCCGTTTCTTGGCCAGGTCCTCCAGCACATCGAAGGCCTCGCCTTTGACCGTTTCCAGCTTGAAGCCGTTGCGCTCGGCGTTGCTCGCGGCCAATTCAAGCGCGGCCGCAGAACTGTCGACGCACAGCACTTGGCTAGCGCCGGCCTGCGCCGCGCGCACACCCCAGGCTCCCACATAGCTGAACACATCCAAAACTCGAGCGCCCTTGCGCACGTATTTTGAGAGCGCTCGCCGGTTGGCTGCCTGGTCGAAGAACCATCCGGTCTTCTGTCCTTCGGCCAGCGGGGCCTGAAATTCAAGGCCGTCCTCGATGACGGCGCTCGATTCATTGAATTTTCCCTTGGCGGCTTCCACGTAGCTGGTAAGGCCCTCCATTTCGCGCGCCGAACTGTCATTCTTGAAAAGCAGCGCACTGCAGCGCAGAACCTGCTCCAACGCTTGTAGAATCTGGGGCTTGAGCTTTTCCATGCCGGCGGTACCGATCTGCGCAACGCAGGCTGAACCATAACGGTCGATCACCAGGCCCGGCAACCCGTCGGACTCGCCGTATACCAGGCGGTAGTAGGGTTTTGCATACAGCCGCTCCCGTATGCTCAAGGCCGCTCGAAAGCGCACCGCCAGCCAGGCCGCATCGGGAAGCTTCCACGTCTCGAGCAGGCGCGCGCTGATCAGGGACTGCGGATTCACGTACGCCAGCCCCAAGGCGCGGTCGTTGTGAGCCAATACGCGTACGAGGTCGCCCGCCTTGAACTTGGTCAGCGGCGTTTGCTGGGTATCGACCTCATTGCTGAAGATCCATAGATGCCCGGCGTGCAGACGGCGGTCTTCATTCCGTTTTAAGCGCAGCGCAGGCAATTCTGCGGCAGTAGTGGGATCAGACATGGAAATGACTTCGGCTATAGTGGCGCGCATTCTAACCGACGCGGAGCTGTAACACGCAGCGCAATCGCCTTGCCGCAGAAACCAGCCCGTACCTGCTGCAGCACGCGGAGAATCCGGTGGATTGGCATCCGTGGGGAGAGCCGGCTTTACTCGCGGCCCAGCAGCAAGACAAGCCCATATTGCTGTCGATCGGCTACTCAGCCTGCCATTGGTGCCACGTCATGGCGCACGAGTCATTCGAGGACCCCGAGACCGCAGCCCTGATGAATCGACTGTTCATCAACATCAAAGTGGATAGGGAAGAACGGCCGGATCTGGACAAGATCTACCAGGCAGCTCAGCAGCTCATTACTCATGACTCCGGGGGCTGGCCGCTGACGATGTTCCTGACGCCGGCAGGCCAGGCGCCGTTTTTTGGTGGCACGTACTTTCCGAAAGAACCGCGCTACGGGATGCCCGCCTTCGGCGATCTGCTACGACGAGTGGCCGAGTACTATCACGCTCACGGCGCGGAAATCGGCAAGCAGAACGAGCAATTGCAACTCGCCCTCGCGCAACTCACCACGGGACCCGCACCCGCGAGCGTCGAACTCGATGCAGCGCCGCTGGACGAGGCGCGCGCGGCCTTCGAGCGGACCTTCGACAGCCAGTGCGGCGGCTTCAACCAGGCCCCTAAATTTCCCCACCCCGGCAGCATCGAGCGATGTATGCGCCATTGGTACCGCACATCGGCCGGTACCAGCCCGGATCTCAAGGCCCTGTATATGGCGAGCCTGAGCCTGACGCGCATGGCGGAAGGTGGCATTTATGATCAACTGGGCGGTGGGTTTTCGCGCTATTCCGTCGATGGGCAGTGGATGATTCCGCACTTCGAAAAGATGCTGTATGACAACGGCCAGCTGCTCTGCGAGTACTCGAGGGGCGCGCTCGCCACCGGCGAAGCGCTGTTCATACGGATCGCTGGCGAGACGGCGGATTGGGCCTTGCGCGATATGCGCTCGCCGCAAGGCGGATTTTATTCCAGCTTGGATGCGGATTCGGAGGGACACGAGGGAAAGTTCTACATTTGGACCCGGACCGAAGTTGAACCGCTGTTGAGTCCGCAGGAATACGCGGCATTTTCGCGCCGCTTCGGCTTGGATAGGGATGCCAACTTCGAAGCTGAGTGGCATCTACACACCTATGAGTCCATCGATGCCATTGCGGCCGCACTCGGAGAATCGCCGCAAGCGGTCGACGATTTGATCCAGTCCGCACGCGCCAAACTATTGAAAGTGCGTGACTTGCGCGTGTGGCCGGCGCGCGATGAGAAGATTCTCACGTCATGGAACGCACTCATGATCAAGGGATTGGCGATCGCCGCGCGCGTGCTGCATCGCCCCGACTTGGCCGACGCCGCAACGGCCGCCGTCGATTTTATTTGTCGCAACCTATGGCGCGACGGCCGCCTGCTGGCGACCACCAAGGACGGACGAGCCCACTTACCGGCTTACCTCGATGACTACGCATTTCTCGCCGACGCCTTGCTCGAGTTGTTGCAATCGCGCTGGCGGAGCAGCGACCTGACGTTCGCGAAATCATTGATGGATGCGCTGCTGTTGCAATTCGAGGATGCCGCCGACGGCGGATTTTTCTTCACCGCCAGCGATCACGAGCGGCTCATTCATCGCACCAAAACATTCAGCGACGACGCCACCCCGTCCGGAAATGGAATTGCGGCATCGGTGCTGTGTCGGCTGGGATATTTGCTCGGCGAGCTACCCTACTTGGACGCCGCCGAGCGCACCTTGCGGGCAGGATGGCCCCTGCTCCAGCAATACCCTCCAGCACATATGAGCGTGGCGAATGCACTGGAGGACTTCCTGACGTCCGTACAAATCCTGATTATCCGTGGCGATGCACTTCGAATCGCGGAATGGTCGGCAAAGATTGGGGCTTTGTACGCACCCGCGCGCATGATATTCGCCATACCCCGCGATGCCGAGGAACTCCCGTCCGCGCTCTCTACGAAGCGCGCCGTGGCCGGGACGGCGGCCTATGTGTGTACCGGGATGACGTGCTCGGCACCGTTGACCGATCTAGGCGAGCTTGCGCGAACGCTCGCGCTGCGTATTGAGTGACATAGCCGACCGCACCGCCGACGGTTAGACGGCTTGAACAGCGGCAAGCCGTGCCGCCACGCGGCGCTTCAGTTCGCCGTGCAAGGCGCTCGAGAAGATGGGTGCTGCATTCCAGTCGAGCGCCCAGGGTTGCGCGGTACGGATCGCCTCGGGCTCCGCGGAATGACGCGGAAAAATATGCGCGTGCAAGGCGGGCTCGACGTTGCCGTAAATAGCATAGTTGATGCGCAGAGCCAGCGTGACGTCCAACAGCGCATCGCCTACCAGCGCCATATCCGACAAGAACTGAACCCGCAGCTCAGGCGGCAGCCCATTCAAGTGCGGTACGACCGGATCGGGCAGCAGCAGGCAGTACCCCGTCAATACTTGGCGCTCGCCCATGACCACCCAGCCCGAACCCAGTCTTGCGACGGCCGCCGGATACTCGCCGGTACGGCACCGCTCGACCATGGCATGGATGGCGGTCAGCGGCGTCATTGACCCAAGGCCTTGGCCACGGTGTCGGCATCAACCGGCGCAGCGGAATTACCAAAGTTAGAACGCAGATAAGAGAACAGGGCCGCCGCATCGACAGGTTTCATCCAGCCGAACTGCAACATTTGCGTGCTGTATCGGCCCGCCGGCATGGAACGAGGTCTTATTCCCTTGATCACCCATAGAGCCAACTCTGCAGGATCGCCCAGCACCACGGGTGATGCGGACAAACTCGGATAGACGCCGGGTATCCCAACGCCGCTTTGTTGATGGCAGGCCAGGCAATTGCCGTTGTAAATGCGCTCACCCAGCGCGGCGCCAGGCGCGGTTGCAGGCGTCGCAGCGGACGTTGACCCGGGCTGCGAAGATTCCGCGCCGGCGAGTGTCGCCGGGGCGCCGGCCGGTGCTTTTGCCGAGCACGCAGTGAGAGCACCTGCCAGAGCGAGTATTGCTAATATGTTTTGTGTCGACATCTATTCAACCTTAACGGAACCGGAGAATCCCGATGCGACCATCTGGCGCGACAATGCGCATCTGCTCGGCATCGGTGGCAGCGATTGTCTGTTTAATTGCCTCGATGGCGCAAGCGCAAACGCCGCCGACAGCCGTGTCACCGGCCGAAGACGCGTTGAAACAAATTATCGAAGAAGGCAATCCAGCCTACGTGGACTGGTCGTCGGCCTCGAGCGAGCGCGACCAGATTGCGAAACTATACGCGGCCAATAGCTATCGGCTTTTTTGGAGCGACGGCGCCAAGCCCACGACGGCGGCCATCGCCTTGCTGCAACAACTTCGCCTGGCCGGCGAACGCGGCTTGGATCCTGAGGACTATCCTGGAAATAGCTTGGCCTACCTCTTGGTTGACTTGATCGACTCGCCGCATTCAGGCATTGAACAGTGGGCGCTGTTCGATGCCGGCCTGTCGCTTGCCGGAATGCGATTCCTGTCGGATGTGCATTTGGGCCGGATCGATCCCGCGTCCATGGGACACGACATCAGCGTCGGGCGGATAAAACTGGATATACCCACCACGCTTGCGCATCTGTCGAGCGCGGTCGACGTCACTGTAGCCGTCGATGCGTTGGAACCGCAGTTCACGCATTTCGCGCTGCTAAAAAAGCACTTGTCCCGGTATCGGACACTGGCGAGTGAAGACGGCCTCACCGACTTGCCGGCGCTGCCCGCGAAATCGCTCAAACCCGGCGATGAGTATTCGGGGGCACCGCAGCTGCAACGGCTACTCGTGGAACTGGGCGACGCTGCAGCACCGCCGCCCGCTGCGCCGCCGCCGCAATCCCTGTCACCTGACCTGGCCGATGCGCTGAAGCACTTTCAAAGCCGGCATGGTGAAAAGGCCGACGGAGTGTTGGGCGCAGTCACTTTCACCCAGCTCACGCGGCCC
Source organism: Gammaproteobacteria bacterium (assembly GCA_025358295.1). Taxonomy (GTDB): domain Bacteria; phylum Pseudomonadota; class Gammaproteobacteria; order Steroidobacterales; family Steroidobacteraceae; genus Bog-1198. The sequence goes on along the minus strand of JANYJY010000025.1, from coordinate 15,014 downwards.
TTGAGTCAGCGAGTTCAGCAAATTGAACTCACCATGGAGCGCTGGCGTTGGCTGCCGTCGGAGCTCGTCACCGCACCCATCATGGTCAACATCCCCCAATTTCGCCTGTTTGCGTTCGAGTCGACCGTCGATTCAGAGTCGCAGATCCGCCAGATGGATGTGATAGTCGGCAAGACCTTCGACTCGACCCAGACACCGGTATTTGCCGCCGACATGAGCTACCTGGTTTTTCGGCCCTATTGGGAAGTTCCGTACAGCATCGCGCTGAAAGAAATCGTACCGACAGCGCGTAACAATCCCGCCGATATCGAGCGGCGAAACATGGAAATCGTGAAAGGCAACGGCGACGCCGGCGTCGTCATGCCGAATACCGTTGCGAACGTTGAACTCGTCGCCAAGGGCACACTGCGGCTTCGCCAGCGGCCGGGGCCCGACAATTCACTCGGGCTGGTGAAATTCATGATGCCCAACCCCTACAACGTGTACCTCCACTCAACGCCGGCCCAGGCACTGTTTGCGGAGAACAGCCGCGCGTTCAGCCACGGCTGCGTCAGGGTCAGCGATCCCATCGGATTGGCGCAATACGTGCTGCGCGACGCCCCCGAATGGACCCGCGAGAAGATTCAAGCCGCGATGAACGGCAACAAAACGCAGACCGTGACTCTGAAGAACCGCATCCGCGTCTTTATGCTCTATGGCACCGCCATAGCCACAGAGAAGGGCAATATTCTCTTCTTTGACGACATCTATCGCCACGACGAGAGGCTGCAAAAGGCGCTGGAGGCGAAACACGCGCGGGATTAGGAGCGAGGCGATCGTCGCAATCACGCTCTTTGGACTTAGCAGCCTGCCACCAGCCCGGAAACTCTCGGTACGGAAGCGCTGCTCGCTGTCGCGGCGGATGAGCGACTGACGATTGCCTCTGTCCCGTCAGGTGTGCGTTCGACGGGAACACATCGAAAGTCGGTGAGATAGCCGCGATTTCTCGTGCGTAAGCAATGTCGCCTGAGAAATCCTTGAGGCCTCGAATTCGCTCACCGAAATGTTTGAGAAGATGGGCAACGAGGGACGGTGAGTAGGCGACTCCCCCTGCACGCGCGCTATTAATTAGCGTTACGATGCGCGCGCGGTGTCACTGAACGCGGAAACGCTCCGTGGCTAGCCTTTCCAAGTCCGGCACGCACCTGTATCCAAATGCACGAAATTAGACGCTCGGTAGTAACCGACGCCGCCGCACCTCAAGTCCAATGCACGCGAGGCCAGACTGGCGCAATCGACGCCGCTCAATCGAACATCGATGGCGCGCCCCTCCATGTGCAGGCTGTGAGAGGCGACCCCAGAGCTACGCTCATGCAGGCGCGCATTGGTCAGCGGTGACCGATAGCCGGAGATCACGCTGAACTGAGGGTCGGCGCCTACTGCGTGCGCAACATTCACAAGGTGGTCCATGAGAGTTGGGTCAATGGCATGACGCTCGCCGGTGCGAAAATCCCTCAGCAGCACTTCGATGGCCGACAGCGCGGTGGGCAGATACGCGCCGTCGCGGGCGTACTCAATGTCAAGATGCTCGTCGGTGTGTAAATTGAACAGCGCAATTCGCATCGGCGCGCTCGCGCCGGTGGCCCTGAGAGGCTCCTGACTGCGCGCGGTTCCCAACAGCAGGCTCGCCGCCGACACCCCGGCGAAAACACTTCCCGCCTTCAGTACTCTGCGCCGGCTCCAAGTCATTCCGGACTCCCGTCGGTGAGCAGGCGCCCGCCGTCCAGAACCAGCACGGTGGCACGTGGGAAGAAATTGAATTCGCAGGCGGACGCCCAGGTGTAAGCACCCATGGCACGGCCAACGATGAGATCGCCCATGTCCAGTTTGGGCAATTCGAGGTGTTCTTTGATGACATCGATGCTGTCGCACGTGGGGCCGGCGAGCACCGACGGGTAGGTTTTCCCCGCGTCCACCAGCGCTTCCACCGGATAGGCTGCGTGATCGTAAATCTGACCGCTGTAGCTGCCATACAGACCATCATCGAGGTAGTACCACCAGCATCCGTCCCGCAGCGCGCGCCCCATGACCGAGGCCGCGGTAATTGCGGCAGGCGCAGAAATATATCGGCCCGGCTCCGCGATCACCCGCACGCTCGTCGGGAGCTCTTTCAGCGCCCGGACAATCGGCTCGCAGAATTCCTCGATGGGCATACACGTCTGCAGATAGTCGACGGGAAAGCCGCCGCCGATATCCAGGATGCCGATGCTGTGTCCTGATTCTGGCGCCGCCCGCATGATCTCGCTGCAGCGTGCAATGGCGGCGACGAACATCTTGGGGTCTGCCGCTTGAGATCCGACGTGAAAGGACAATCCGTCGATTTTGATGCGTAACTCGGCCGCTAGTTGCAGAAGATCGGGCACACCGTCCGGCTCACAGCCGAACTTGCGCGACAGGTCTACCCGTGCATTGGGACTGCGAAAGGACACCCGGATCAGCAGCGTGCAGCGATTGCGGTATTTGACGAACTTGCGAAGCTCATCGGGATTATCGACGACAAATCGATTGACGCCGTAGGCCAGCGCCGTGCGGATATCACTGTCGCGCTTAATGGGATGGGTATGTATGCAGCGCTGCGGTGCGATGTTCAATCGCCGCACCAGCTCCACTTCACCGTTGGTGGCCAAGTCGAAGAACGCGCCTTCGTCGTTCAATGTCTTGATGACTGACGCATGCGGCAGCGGCTTCAATGCATAGTGAAGGTCGACTCCGGGCAGCGCCGCCGACAGCCGCCGATATTGCTGTCGTACTCGCTCGGCATCGATGATGAACAGCGGTGAGCCGTAACGGTTCACCAAGTGTTTGATGGACTCCGGCGCAAAGGGATCCTGAGACGCAGCCAGCTCCAATGTTTCGCCGGCAGCGGCCAGCGATTTCAACGCGATCTTGGGCACTAACTCACGCTCAATTCAAGGGAATCGTCGCCCATGCCGCTGGCACGCTGCAGACGATCGAGAATCGCCGCCCAGCGTTCATCCTGGGGCAGTCCCTGGACAAAAATCCTGACACAGCCCGCGCGATCCAGCGTCCGCAGGTGGTTATAAAGGTTGTGTGCGTAAATATCCGGTCTCTTGCCGGCATTGATCCACGTCATGTGCCGTTGGGTCTGCAAGGGCGGGCGCATGGCCAACACCGCCACCTTTTCCTCACGAGCGGTCACCTCACCGGCTCGGACCTCCAGATCGTCCGAACCCACGATCTCAAGCGGCGTGGACGGCGCGTAGTGCAGTGCACGATCGCCCGGGGCGCGCGGTATGGCGCCACCGACCGCCATACGTCCGACCACCTGTTCGAGCTGAGTCCGAGTGATGAATCCGGGCCGGAGCAGGCGCGCTTCATTGTCCAGACAGGAGACGATGGTCGATTCAAGGCCAATGGGCGAATCCCCGCCGTCGAGGATGACATTCACCGCATCGCCCAGTTCGTCACGCACATGTTCTGGCTTGGTCGGACTGAGCCGCCCATAGCGATTGGCGGAGGGTGCCGCAATACCGCCGCCGAAGGCGTTCAGCAACTGCTGCGCCATGGGATGCGAAGGCACCCGGATACCGATGCTGTCCTGGCCGCCGGTAACGATGTCGTTGACGTTCTCCGCCTTGGGCAATATTAGCGTCAGAGGTCCTGGCCAGAAATGAGCAGCCAATTGCTCGGCCACGGCGGGCACCGAGGAAACCCAGCGATGCAAGTATCGCGGATCGTCCAAGTGCACGATGACCGGATGGTCGGGGGGGCGTCCTTTGACCTCGAAAATCTTGCGTACGGCGGCTGGATTGGAGGCGTTCGCCCCGAGTCCATAGACGGTCTCGGTCGGGAACACCACCAAATCGCCGGCACGCAGGGCTTCGACGGCCTCTTCTATTTCAGTCTGAGTTGCTCTTACCACCTATCCATAATATCAAGACTGCGCTACCAACAAGGCTTAGCTTCGCATTCAAATGTTCGATCTGCGCAGAAATGCCGGTTTTGCCTGCGTCAATGCGCCACTTTGCGTTACTTCACAAACGAGTCAACTGTCGGTTTCAGGATACATTGCATGAACACCAGGTCGAGCCAGCGGCCGAACTTGAAGCCCACTTCGTGAAAATGGCCGACGCTGGTGAATCCCAGGCTGCCGTGTAAGCCGATCGAAACCGCATTGTCCGCGTCGATGCCGGCAATCACCACGTGCTTGCCCATGGCGGCGGCGCGGGCCAGGAGTTCGACCACCAGTGCTCGCCCGATTCCCTGGCCGCGCCGGTCCGCGCGCACATGTACGCTATGTTCGACGCTATGACGATAGCAAGGCCATGCGCGGAACTCGCCGAAGGTGCCGAACCCAGTAATGCCCGATTCGTCCCGGGCCACGAGCAGCGGAAAGCCGTACTCCGTCTTGGCATCGAACCATGTTTCACCGCGAGCCGGCGTGAACTCCTCCTCCGAATAGACGGCGGTCGAGTTACGTATGACTTCGTTGTAGATCGAGAGAATCTGCGGCATTTCGTGGCGGGAGGCGTTGTCGATCATCAGACAATAGTAGCTCAGTTCACCGGCCTGACTTAGCATGGGCATATGTCCGGACATGCCCACGATCACGAAGATCACGAGCACAGCAGCCTAAGTGAGCTGGAGTTGAGAGTGCGCGCATTGGAGACCGTACTGACCCAAAAGGGCTATGTCGATCCGGCCGCGCTCGATGTGTTGATCGAGACCTACCAGACCAAGATCGGGCCACGCAATGGCGCGCGGGTGGTGGCGCGGGCATGGTGCGATGCCGAATTTCGGCGCCGGCTTCTTGATGACGCCACTGCGGCGATCGCTTCGCTGGGTTTCCAAGGCAGACAGGGTGAGCACATGGTGGCGGTCGAGAACACCGCGGAACTGCACAACATGGTGGTCTGCACCCTGTGCAGCTGCTACCCCTGGCCGGTGCTCGGACTACCGCCCACTTGGTACAAGAGCGCTCCGTATCGCGCTCGAGTGGTCAAGGATCCGCGCGGAGTGCTCAAGGATTTCGGCGTTACCCTGCCCGAGGCCGTGCGTATCCGGGTGTGGGACTCCACTGCTGAAGTACGCTATCTGGTGCTGCCGCAGCGGCCTGCAGCGACCGAGCATCTGACCGAAACGGAACTCGCGGACCTGGTGACACGCGATTCGATGATCGGGACCGGATTGGCGCGCGCGCCATGAATTACCAGTCGCACGCTGATCTCGGCGGGCAGGAGGGGCATGGTGCCGTTCGACCCGAACCGGAGGGGGAATTGTTTCATGCCGCGTGGGAGCCGCGCGTGCTGGCGCTTACTCTCGCCATGGGCGCTTGCGGCCTGTGGAATATCGACATCAGCCGCGCCGCGCGCGAAACCCTCGCCGACTATCGAGTACTCAGCTACTACCAGATCTGGCTGGCTGGCCTGGAGAAACTCCTGCTGCGATTCGGCGTCGTGCAGCCCGATGAAATAAAAAGCGGGCGTTCATTGCATGCCGCCGCGGGAATCCCAGCGATGCTACGCGCCGACCAGGTCGCGGCCGCGCTGGCGCGGGGCGCGCCGACGGCGCGAAGAGCAACGCAGCCGGCGCGCTTCACGCTCGGACAATGGGTACGCACGGGGCCACCGGCGGGTGCCGCCACGCCGCAACATCACACTCGCCTCCCCGGCTATGCGCGCGACAAGCGCGGCGTCATCGAACGAGTGCATGGTGCCCATGTCTTTGCAGACTCGAACGCGCAGGGCTTGGGAGAACAGCCGCAGTGGCTGTACACCGTGGCCTTCACAGGGGACGAACTCTGGGGGCCGGCCACACCGCACCCACACTCCACCATCTCGGTGGATGCGTGGGAACCCTATCTGGAGCCGTCGTGAGCCGCGATTCGCCGCTCGGGCTGCCCGGCCTTCCGCGCGACAGCGAAGGCCCTGTATTCAAGGAGCCCTGGGAAGCCAAGGCCTTTGCCATGGCGCTTCGGCTGCATGAGCGCGGAGTGTTCACTTGGAACGAATGGGCCGAGGCCCTTGCGCACGAGATCGGCACGGCGCGGGCACGCGGCGACGCCGATCTGGGCGACACCTACTATGAACACTGGCTGCGAACGCTCGAGGGCATGGTGGCGCGCAAGGGAGCGGCCTCCGGCGACGAACTCGACCGATATCAACACGCGTGGGCGCAAGCTGCCGAGCGCACGCCGCACGGCTCACCCATTGAACTGCGGCCCGCTGATCTTACTGAGCCAACTGTGCCGTGACCTCCGGTGGATCAAGCGCGGTGCGGACCCAGGTCCCGTCCTTTTGCCGATTGAGCTCGTAAGCCGGCCAGAAGTGCTTGTCGAGCTTCAGTGTGATCACATCCGTTTGACCATTCCAACTGACGGTCTTCAAGCGCAGAGACGCGCGATCGCGCTTGCCACTGACTGCTTTGATGAAGGCGTCTAGATCGGCGGTAGGCTGACCGTCGACTTCGGTGATGCGCCGCCCGGCATACAGGCCATAATGCGTCGCAGGCGAACCGTAGAAGAAGAAAGAAACGAAGACGCCGTACGGAGCGATGCCGCGCTGCGCAGCCATGGCCCGATGCGGCGCCTGCAGAGTGGCGCCTGCCCAGATCAGCACCCGATCGACATCGCGCCCGTCCAGGGGCACAGTTTTCAGTTGCAGCGTCTTCTCGGCACCCTCCCGCCAGACGCTCAGCTTCACTTGCGGCTGTTGTACGGCGCGCTCCACTTCGCGGAAGCGATTGACCACTTTGTCGTCGATGGCGAGCAGTAAATCGCCGGGCTCCAGTAGCGCCGCCGCGGGAGAACCAGCCACCAGCCTGTCGATCGCAAGGACCTGCCGGCGCTGCGGGTTATGGTCCTCGAAACGCTTCACCCACTCATCGGACAATCCAAGTTCGCGCGCGCCGGCCAGGGATTGCACGGCGAACTCGGCTTCGAACGAATACAGGGGCCGGCCCTGGGCTACCACTGCGATCATTTCGGACACCAGCTCCGCCGGCATGCCGCGATTGACTTGCTCGAGTTCGCGCTGCGACTCGAACGCGAAACTCGACCACAACGCCAGCACATTGCCTTTTTCATCCGCCAGTACGCCGTCGTAATCACCCGGCGGATTGATGAGGCTGATGGCCTCCAGATTGCTGTCGCGAAAACGCAAGGTGCGCGACAACGGGAACGAGACCACATCGACGCTGGATATTTGAGTCTTTTGCGACAGGATCTTGGAGTCCGTACGCTGCCCCGCCACCCACACATCGTCGCCCGCACTCAAGGATTTGGTCAGCAGGGTCGCGGCCCGCACCGGCGTGGCGCCGATCGACTTCGGGTCGTAGGAAATCACCGCAAGATTGTGCAGAGGATGGATGAAAACCACTTTGCCAGGCACCTCGACCGTACCCGCGAAGGTGATGCGCACATCTCCCATGGCGAGGGGCACGGTATTGCGGTCGACGGCCACCAGACCGCGTTCGGTGTCGACGATGACCCCGGTACCGTGATAGTTCTTCTCGGTGACGCCCGATGCCGAATACGGCATATCGAAGTTCACCATGACCAAGGACGGGGCTAGCCGGTCGATGCGCGGATCGCCGGTCTTGGCGAATTGAGTCGAGGCAGGCTTTACGGGCGAGGCGCTCGGGCCCTGACTGATTGCAACACAGGGCCAAGTCCCCAACACATCGTCGCGAGTGCACTTGCGCGCCGGGAACCAGCGCCTATCCATCCGAATCACCTTCAATTGCACGGCCCGCGGGTCCTCGAGCGTCACATAGCGGACCGGCGCGCTGGCACCGTCGGCCAGATCGCCGAGTGCGACCTCGAAATCCGCGAGATTGTCGACTTTCTTGCCGTTGAACGAACTGATCAGCGCGGCCCGCGGAATACCGGCACTGCCGAACACATACCCCGGGTTGGCGACGTACACGCCCTTGATGGGCACATTGAAATGGCGCGCTTGTTGGTAGGACAGCGTATGCACAACCGCCTCGCCGAATTCGATGTAAGAATCCGCTGTGATCGCGCTCAGGGGCTGCACGTCGAGCGAATGCCGCAGAGTCCCCGGGCCGCGTTGAGTTTCCACACTGATCGGCTGTCCGACGTGACTATCGAGCACGTCCTCGAGCGAAAAGAATTCAGGGATAGGCTTGGCGTCGATGGCCACGAGAATATCGCCGGGCGCCAACACTCCATCGGCGCCCGATCCCGGCTGCACGTCCTCCACCACCAGCATGCCGGTTAATTTCGGGAATGCACTGCGCATGCGCGCTTCGGTATTGGGATCCAGGCCGAGTCGCCTCAGCTCATCGTAGGGGGTGTATTTGAACACCGTCTCCAGCGTGCCGCGCGGCACGGGCTTGCCCTCATCGATGTATTTCAATGCACGCGTCACGGCCGTCAGAGGCAGATAAAAACTCGACGCGGCGCCGGTCGCACCGCCCGCGTTCAGTGCGACCACCCGGCCCTCGATGTCGATGACGGGAGAGCCCGAGGAACCGCCCGAAGTGCTGGAGGCAGCCTGGTAATAGAACGTGTTGAAATCGTTGTACTTGCCGTAGCCGTACTCCGGCGCCTCGCGATCCAAACGCGCCAGGGTGCCGGCAAGAATCGATAATTGCTCGCCGGCATCGTTGCCGACCACGCGAATTTCACGGCCGATGACTGCACCGGCAGGATAAAGAGGCAACTCCGCCGGCTGAATGAATTTGAGCTTCGCCGGATCGTAGCGATAAATGCCGAAGTCGTGGATGGGGTCGCGGTACACCGGATACAGCTGCACTTCCTCACGATTGAGGAAAATCGCCTGCGCAGTGACGGGACCCGGCGTCAACACGTGCCGATTCGTCAAGATCAATCCGCGCTTGGCGTCGATGACGAAGCCCGTGGCCTGGGCGGTGGTATTCCACTCCGTGTCGAAGGCACGAGTGCTGTCGATTTGGATGGTGACCACACCGCTCGCGATTCGCTCGATGGTTTGCGCCCAATTCGCCGGTGAACTGGGTATGCCGGGCACCGGCGCGGGCACGGCAGCGCTACAGAGGTGGGCAACGGACAAGGCGCATAGGGACAGAAGTAACGCGATACGGGTCATGCCGGTCCTAGGGTTAGATTGTGTTCAATGCCCGTGATCGGACAAGATAAGGAGCCAGACGGTTCCTAACAGAGCGAAACTCAGCATGACCGCGGCTGATCCCATGTCTTTGGCCATTCCCGCCAGGGGATGGCGTTCCGTGCCGGCGCGGTCCACGACGGCTTCCACCGCACTATTGAGTATTTCGATCACCAGAATCAGCATCATCGGGCTCACCAGCATGGCCCGTTCCACGCCCGAATTGCCCAGATACAGCCCCGCCGGAATGACCAGCAGCGACAGCACCGCCTCCTGCCGAAACGCCGCCTCTTCCCGCCAGGCGTAACGAAACCCTTGGAAGGAATAGCCGAAGGCGCGAAATAACCGCGTTATTCCTGTGGGTTTATTTCTATCGCTCATTCAAGCGGCGGGTTTCCATGCCAAATCCAGTTGTTTTGCTGCGCGCACGTCGTCGAGCCGTCGCACTGGCATTGTATGCGGAGCCGAGGAGAGTTTCTCGGGGTCCTGCTCCATTTCACGCCGAATCGCAATCATGGCGTCGCAGAAGCGATCAAGGTCCTCCTTGGCCTCCGTTTCGGTCGGCTCGATCAATAGGCATTCCGGCACCAATAACGGGAAATAAGTGGTTGGAGCATGAAATCCGTAATCGAGAAGCCGCTTCGCCACGTCCATCGCGGTTACCTGGTACATGCGGTTTTCCCGCTTCAGCGTGATGATGAATTCGTGACTGGCGCGGCGCGAGGGGTAAGCCGCCTCGAATCCCGCCGCTTGCAGGCGCTTCATCAAATAGTTTGCATTCAACGCGGCGAATTCTGCGACTCGCACCATGCCGTCGCGGCCCAGCAATCGCATATAAACATAGGCCCGCAAATTGACGCCGGCATTGCCCATGAAGCCCGACAATCGGCCGATGGTCTGGGGCAAATCGCGCTCCGTCAGCCAGCGATACCGCGCACCGTCCTTGCCCACAATGGGAATGGGCAGGAAGGGCCGAAGTCGCGCACCGACCCCGACCGCGCCGGAACCCGGCCCCCCGCCGCCATGCGGCGTGGAAAAGGTCTTGTGCAAGTTCATATGGATAACGTCGAAGCCCATGTCGCCTGGCCGCACCTTGCCGAGTATGGCGTTGAGATTGGCGCCGTCGTAGTACAGCAGCCCGCCGGCTTCGTGGACGATGCGCGCGACCTCGGTGATCTTGCGCTCGAACACCCCGAGAGTGGATGGATTCGTCAGCATGATCGCGGCGGTTGCCGGACTCACCGCAGCCTTCAGGGCGTCGATATCGACATTGCCGTCCACATCACAGGGAATCTCCTTGACCGTGCAACCACACATCGCAGCGGTGGCGGGATTGGTTCCATGGGCGGCCTGCGGCACGATGATCTCCGTACGTCCCAGGTCATTTCGCGCCCGATGGTAGGCGCGAATCATGGCGACTCCGGCAAACTCACCCTGCGCGCCTGCCATGGGCGTGAGGCTGACGCTTTGCATGCCGGTGATTTCCTGCAGCATTTCTTGCAGCTCGTACATGCAGGCGAGAAATCCCTGCGGCTCGGGCCCAAGCGGGTGGCGGCCCAGAAACTCCGGCAGCATGGCAAAGCTGTTGCATGCCTTGGGGTTGTATTTCATGGTGCACGAGCCGAGCGGATAGAAGTGCGTGTCGATGGAGAAATTCATCTGCGACAGGCGCGTGAAATGGCGCACCGTCTGCAGTTCGGACACCTCCGGCAATGCCGGCGGTGTCGCGCGGCGCAAATGCGCCGGAATCTGCGCCGATCCATCGACCGGCGGCGGGAACTGCGTTCCGGCCTGACGGCCCGGCTTGCTCAGCTCGAATATCAGCGGCTCTCTGGCCTGCAATTCAGTCATTGTGCTCTCCTGATCGCGGCGCGCACTCAGGCAGCGGCGCGTGATGAATTCATGATGTCGGCCAACGCGCCGGCATAGGCATCGATGTCGGCGGCCAGCTTGGTCTCAGTCGCGCATACCAACAGTGCGTGGCCCAGCTCCGGATAGCGCTCTGCAAGATCCAATCCGCCGACAATCCCGCGGCGCGCGAGAGCCGCAAGGATCGGCGCCACAGGCCGGTCCAAAATCAACACGGCCTCATGGAAGCGCGCTGCGGTGAAGGCCTGCTTGACGCCGGCAACCCGGGTCAAGCGCGTCACCAAATCAGCAGTGCGTTGCATGCTGGCAGCCGCAACGCGCGCAAGGCCGGTCGGACCCATCAGCGACATGTAGATGGTGGCGGCGGTCACCATCAATCCCTGATTGGTGCAGATATTCGAGGTCGCCTTGCTGCGCCGAATGTGCTGCTCGCGCGCCTGCAAAGTCAGGCTGAATCCCGGACGTCCCTCCACGTCCATAGTGCGCCCCACGATCCGCCCCGGCATCTGCCGCACATACTGCATTCGTGTCGCCATGAATCCGAAGTAGGGTCCGCCCGCCGCGAGAGGCACACCCAGGGGCTGACCCTCACCGCACACGATGTCGGCGCCTCGAACCGCGTCCGTCGATGCGCCCCACTGCCCGGGAGGCTTGAGCACGGCCAGCGACGTGGGGTTCACGACAGCGATCAGCAGAATCTTGTTTTGATGCGCCCAGTCGGCGATCTGGTCGACCTCTTCCAGATTGCCAAAGAAATTCGGCTGCTGCACCACCAGGGCGGCGATGTCCTGGCCACTGTATGGTTGCAGGTATTCGAGCAGTGTGAGGCCGCTCACCGGATCGAAATCCACGCTTTCGAACACAATGCCCTGATTGCCGGTAATCGATTGCGCGACTTGCGCATAGATGGGATTCGCGGCTCGCGGCAGCAGAATGCGCCGCGAATTGGAGGCGCGATTGGCACGTACCGCCATGAGGCAGGCCTCAGCCAGAGCGGAAGCACCGTCGTAAAGCGAGGCATTCGATACTTCCATCCCGGTCAGAGCGCAGATCATCGATTGATATTCGTAAATCAGCTGCAGCGTGCCTTGACTGGCCTCGGCTTGGTATGGGGTGTACGCGGAATAGAATTCGCCGCGCGTCGTGATCGCCCACACGGGCGCGGGGATGTGATGCTCATAGGCGCCCGCACCGATGAAATTCATCGGCCGGCCGTCGAGGGCCGCGCGTTCGGTCAACAATCGCCCGACGTCCATTTCAGCCATGGCAGGCGGCACGGCGAGCTTGCCCGTCCGAAGTTCGCGGGGGATTTCATCGAACAAGTCTTCAATCGACTGCACACCGATTACGGCCAGCATGCCGGCGACATCATCAGGAGTATGAGGAATGAATGCCATGTGCCCCTCTAGTGGCCTTCCGCGGCCAGGAAATTCGCGTAGCCCGCGGCGCTCATCAGGGCAGCATCGTCGATCGGTGCGGATATTTGCAGGCGGAACAGCCACCCGGCGCCATACGGATCCTGATTGAGCAGTTCAGGTTGAGCAGCCAGCGCTGGATTGCCGGCGGTCACCTTGCCGCTCACCGGGCAGTAAACATCCGATGCAGCTTTGACCGATTCGACGACGGCGCAGGCCTCCCCGGCACTCAAGCTGCGCCCCGGCTCCGGAACTTCGACGAACACCAGATCACCGAGCGCGCCCTGCGCGTGATCGGAAATGCCGATCTCGACGGCACCGTCCTTGCCCGCGCGGACCCATTCGTGGCTTTTCGTATACCGCAGATCATTCGGAATATTGCTCAATGTGGATCTCCTATGGCTGGATTGGAATCAGCGCCCGTCCATGACGGACGAAGGGCGGCTTGACGATGCTCGCTACATGCAATTTGCCGCGAATCTCGACTTGTACGGGTGAAGCAGTGTTGCGCGGCACACGCGCCAGCGCGATGGAACGATTCAAGGTGGGAGAAAATGTGCCGCTGGTGACTTCACCTGCGGGAATAATCTTTTGATGACTGCGCAGCACGCCGCGCTCTTCGAGCAACAAGCCGACGAGTTCGTCATCGGAGGTCCGGCCCAGGCCCTCCAACACTTGGCGGCCGATGAAATCGCGCTCCGCCGGCTCGAACGCCACCGTCCATGCCAGCCCGCATTCCAATGGATGGTGATCCTCATCCATGTCGTTGCCGTACAAATTCATGCCGGCTTCCAAGCGCAAGGTGTCCCTGGCGCCCAAGCCGGCCGGCTGAATCCCCGTTGCCCGCAACGCCGTCCACGTCGCAATGGCATCGACGACCGGCAACATCACCTCGAATCCATCTTCGCCGGTATAACCGGTCCGCGCGATGAACCAGGAATCGAAGCACCCGCCTTGGAAGACTGCTAGCTTGCTCGCGCGAGTGCGCCAGGCCGCCGGCAAAATGGGCAAGACTCTTTCGCGAGCCTTGGGTCCTTGTATGGCAATCATGGCGAGATCATCGCGCTCGGCCACGCTCACGCTGCAACTCATAGCGTGCCGCCGAATCCAGGCCAAATCCTTGGCGCGAGTGCCGGCATTCACGACCAGTCGAAACCAGGTGTCCGACATGAAATAGACGATCAAGTCATCGATCACGCCGCCGCTCGGAAGCAACATGCACGAATACAATGCCTTTCCGGGAGTCTTTAATCGAGCGACATCATTGGCCAGCAGGCCGCGCAAGAACTCGAGAACGCGGTCGCCGCGAAGATCGACGACGCCCATGTGCGACACATCGAACATGCCTGAATCGCGGCGCACGACATTGTGCTCGTCGATCTGCGAGCCATAGTGCAGCGGCATTTCCCAGCCGCCAAAATCGACGATTTTTGCACCCTGCAGAACGTGGGTGTCATAGAGAACAGTTTTTTGGCCCATTGCAACCTCGCAGTCTTAAGAACGCACTGAGACTCAAGCACCGTCGTGCCTTGCCCCTCTGTCCTTAAGACCTGAGAGATTGCGCGCTTCTACCAGCGCGGCTCCCCTTCGGTGGATCGCCGATTCAGCGCGATCGCTCTCCAGAGATCGCGAGAGTCTGCCGTTCGTTTGCCTGAGCGTTTCCGGGCGGTTGCGCCTTCGGCGGTCCCTATCGAAAGGACTCTCTCCAGACAGCTCTTATCGCGATGGGGCCATGATACACGAACCGCAACCCGCTCATCCGCCCGATTTCTTGGCCGACCATCCCAGCTTGCTCAATTCAGCAACGATGACATCACGATGATCGCCCTGAATTTCAATGACGCCTTCCCGGACGGTGCCGCCGGAACCACAGCGCTTCTTTAGTTGCGTGGCCAGGGATTCGATGTCCGACAACGACATGGGCAGACCGGTCACGGTCGTGACGCCCTTGCCCGCCCTACCCTTGATCTCCCGGCCGACGCGCACGGCCGTGGGCTTTGCGGCACCGGGCGCGCCCTTGGGGCAAACACACTCGCGCACCGCGCGGCGACAATTCGGGCAGAGACTTCCCACTCCGGTTGAGTAGATAATTCGCGCGGTCATTCCCATATTATGCCGCCATGAGTTCGCAGGCCGCCATCGCCGTTCCATTCTTTCACCAGGATCAGTCATGGGCTTCGTAGATCCCCACTCCTTGCATGGTCAAATAATGTCGCTGGTGCCGCTAGCGCATGCGCACCACGACAATCTGGTCGAGGCCGTGCAGGACGGCTCAAGGCTCCATGGTTCCATTTGCCGTCATCGAGAAATCCACCCCTCTGCCCGGCTCGAGCACTCCTAGTTTTACGCCTCAGGTGGCCTTGGCGTCTTGTGTCGGCAGTACCGCCTCCACAATTTATTCACTGGGCACGAGTGAACACGCGATCAGGCTCAACGGATCGGCGTCCCTCATCCCATGCAGCGCTCAAGGATTTTAGGAGACTTGGCTCAATGCGATCACGTTCGGCATTCAGCGTCTCAGACATTGCGTCAGCACTGCGCTCTATAGTTCGTTGCGGGTGCAGTACTTGGCAAATCGTCTTGCCGAACTCGAGCAGCGTCTTACGATCGGGATAGTTTCGAG
>JANYJY010000022.1 GCA_025358295.1 Gammaproteobacteria bacterium | reverse complement strand
TCTTATTCTCAGCGAAAGCCAAAAAGACCGCTTTCCGGCAACTTTCTCTTGAGTAGTGCTGCGGTAATCAGCCTGCTGGCAAGCATGGAAAAGGTAATGCCGTTCCCGCCATAGCCCATGACCGCGTAACAATGTCGATATCCGGGGATTTGGCCGATCGTTGGCATCCCTGAGCTGTTGGCGCCAAATGTGCCCGACCATGAATACACGGGCCTGGCATCAATGGCGGGCATCAGCCGACTTAACTTCGTTGAGATCCGCGCGGCCTTCATTTTCGTCAACCGATCGCGTTTCTCAGGATCCGAAAACTCCGCATCTTCCCCGCCGCAAATCACCCGTCCGTCGCGGGTCGATCGCATGTAAAGGTAGGGCTCGGAGGATTCCCAAATCAAAGCACGCTGTGGCCAAATCGATTCAGGCTGTGGCCGCGTCGCGATCGCCCAGGTAGAAATCATCTTATTGTTCATGGGCGGTACGATTTTTGCCAATTCATATCCCGTGCAAAGCACCACGTGAGAGGCTTGAATTTCGATGCCGTCGTCAGTCACGAGCTCAATACCGCGAGAGCTGGAGCTAAGGTCGACCACTTCGTGGGGCGCGCACAATCTGGCGCCACTTTTCATAGCGAGCCGCAAGTAGCCAGCGGCCAATTGGATGGGATTGGCCTCCGCATTGCCATGATTGAGCAACGCCGCGTCGCGTTCGATGCCGAAATGGTGGCGAAGCGCATGACGATCCATATATTCGCTCGATAACCCGATTGCTTGTCGGCAGCGAGCTTCTTTGCGAAGGCCACGCGCATCAAGCACATTGCCTGACAAATACAATGACGGACGGGTTGCGAATTCGGCTTCGATACCCAATCGCTTGGAACGCGTGCGCAGCTCATTGACGGCATCGCGGGAGGCGAGCCATACCTTTGCAGCATCACGCGCACCCAACTTGCGACTCAACGCTGTCAGCGGCGTGTCTAATTCGAATTGTAGGAGCGACGTGCTCGCTGCGGTGGACCCTAGCAACGCACGGCGTCGCCTCTCCAGGATAAGAGGTTTCATACCGGCTTCGGTAAGGGATTGCGCAATAAGAGCACCGCTGATGCCCGCGCCAACGATAACCACATCGGCCCGGGTTGAGCGGCGCAGCCGTTGGACTGGAACGCGAGGGATATCAAATCCTTTCCACACCGCACTTCCATCCCGCAAGTCTCGATTTCTCGTCAAGCGCATTGCATTCTACCCATGATCGCTGCATGCGCGACGCGCCGCCCGCGCCAGCGCCGACACCGATGAGCGCGTTTCCGATCCGAATATTGGCTTTGAGAGCACGTGCCTTCGCTACGCCGAGCACAGCCGCGTCGACGTTCATTGGCCGAGGATTCTTAAAATTCAATGCTACCTGACGCGTGGAGATTGCCGCAATGCAACCTTGATAACGTCGTGTTCCCGATTTGTAATTGTTTCAATAAATATCTTGCAGTTAGTGCATCCGCGACCGATTGCGGGACGTATTGTTATCGGAACTGCTAATTTCGATTTCACAACTAGATTGACAATTAAGGGGAATTCTCATGACCTCACGCTCTCTAAGCGGACTCGTTTTTCTCGGGTCCGCGTGTTTGCCTTTACTTGCGGTTGCCTCAAGTCACCGCGAGGCGCCGTCAATCGCGGGCGCCCCCCGTGTCGACGGAACGGATTTCTATATGTTCCGCAGCTATGAACCCGGGCGCAGCAACTATGTCACCGTGCTCGCCAATTACATTCCATTTCAGGATCCGCAAGGAGGCCCGAATTTCTTTAACATGGATGAAAAAGCGGTGTATGCCATCAATATCGACAACGATGGCAGCGGGCGCCCCGATTTGACGTTTGAGTTTCGCTTCAAGAACACGACCAAGAATCTGGCCGTTCCTGCCGGCAACCAAAAAACACCGGTGCCGCTCCTTAATATCGGACCCGTTGATGCGACAGGCACGAGTTTAAATGTCGTGCAAACTTATACGCTTTCTCTCGTCCGCAATGGCAACCGCAGCGACGCTCAGCCGATTGAAAATGAATCCGCAGAGCGCAAGACCTTTGGAAAGCCTGCCGACAACATTGGGCACAAGTCCATTCCCAATTATCCGGACTACGCTTCCCACTTTATCTATGACATCGTGATTCCCGGGTGTGCGATGCCGGGCCGAGTGTTTGTCGGGCAACGAAAGGAGGGGTTCTTCATCAATATTGGCGAGGTATTTGATCTCGTGAACATGAATCCAGTGGGTCCCCGCGATGGGAAGAAGAATGATCTCGCCAAAAAGAATGTCACTTCCATTGCATTGGAACTCCCGATCAGCTGCTTGGTCTCGGGAAAGGATCCTGTAATCGGCGGTTATACTACTGCGTCTTTGGGGAAGTCCGGCAATGGCGACTCTGAGGGCGGCTTCACTCAGGTGTCTCGTCTCGGCATGCCGCTGGTGAACGAACTCGTGATCGGCTTGCCCGATAAAGACAAATTCAATGCAAGTTCTCCAGCCCAAGATGCGCAGTTCCTGCATTACGTGACGAATCCGTCCCTTCCGGTATTGCTCAACGTGCTATTTGGCGACGCGGCCAAGGCGCCCGGGACTCCGCGGAACGATTTGGTCGCTGCGTTCTTGACCGGTGTCAAAGGCTTGAACCAGCCAGCCCACGTGAACCCGTCCGAAATGCTGAGGCTCAATACCTCGATCGCCCCCACACCTCCGGCCAAACAGAACGACTTGGGTGTCCTTGGCGGCGACTTGGCGGGCTTCCCGAACGGTCGTCGACCCTACGATGATGTCGTCGATATCACTTTGCGCGTGGCGGAGGGGGCATTGTGCGGTGCTATCGGGAACTGCGGCAGCGACCTCAAGGATCCCAACAATGGTGCGCCTTATACCGATGGGGTGCGTGCCGCGGGACCGGATGCGGCCAATGTTCACGTCACTGGCCAGATCAACCCGGATGACATTTACTTGAGTGCATTCCCGTATCTTGATTCCCCGCTACCTGGCTCGCCGCAGGGAGCCATAGAATAGCCACCACACGAAGATGATGTGAACGTAGACACAAGGGGAAGCCGGATTCGGCTTCCCCTCCTCGATCTGGCACGACAATTCCTCTTGCCCCGCGTGGCCTTCCGTCTGTGCCCGCGCAGCTTGGGTCTGCTATTGCCTCGAGGCTTTTCGGTTGCAGCTCTGTTGGTCGCTTCGATCACCACCGCGGCGCCGTATCGGCCCACCGATCCGGCGCTCGAACTCGCGCACAACTTGCCGCCGTATCGAGCCTCGTTGGGTTCTGGGATTGAGAACCTTCCTGCCGCGCTGGCCCAAGCGCATCTCCTCATCAATGAAGGCCGGCGCCGGGCCGACATTCGACCGTTCGCTTATGCCGATCGGCTCTTGGCGAAATACGCCATTCAGCAATCGAGCAATACCGAATTAGCGTTACTGCTCGCCGATATTCATCAATATCGGCACGATTTTGACGGCGCCGTAGCCATTCTGGATGGGATCATCGCCCGTGATCCACGCCAATCCAATGCCCGATTGATGCGTGCGCAGATTCGAATTGTACAGGGCCGAGGACGGGACGCGATTAGCGACTGCATGACACTCGTGGGACGCGAATCCGCCTGGATCTGGAGTGCCTGTGCGGCTCAAGCGTTGGCCATCAGCGGTCGATTACCTGAGGCGCAACGCATTCTGGAGGCGAGCCTGCACGGCGATCCCTTGAGTGGTCCGGGCGGCTCCTGGGTTGCCGGCGTCATGGCGGAGCTCGCCCTACAGAATGATGATCGGGCCACCGCAGAAACCTGGCTGCGGCGGGCAATTGCGGCCGATCCTGACGATCACGTGGCTGCCATCGATCTCATCGACCTCTGGAATGACAGTGGACGCGCCGCCCAGGCTATCGAATTCATTCAAAATCGTCCGGCGAGCGATGCTTTCCTGATTCGCAAGGCGGTTGCGTTACGAGAGCTTGGCGATCCGACGCTCAAGACCGTGGTTGCCGAGTTGACGCGGCGGTTTACCGAAGCCGACCAGCTGGGCGATCGGACGCACCTGCGCGAGCGCGCCGCCTTCGAACTGCAATTTGGCGAGCCTCGAGCTGCTCTGGCGCATGCCCAAGAAAACTACCGCACGCAGCGCGAATTGGTGGATCTCCGGGTGTTGTTGCAAGCCGCCGTAGCGGCTGGCTCGCCCGATGGCGCTCGCGACGGACTTGCCTGGCTGCACGAGTCGCACAGCCTAGATAAGCGATTAGCCCCCGAACTGGCCAAGCTCGGAGCACCCCCGTGAGGCGGGTCTCCGTTGCGGCTCTCGCCTTGACTTCACTGCTCTGGGGGTCATGGGCGTTGCCCCACGGCACGAGCCGCAGCTATCTGACCGTCGAGGAACCGGATCCCGCGGGCCGGCGACATGTCCAATGGGAGGTCGCGATCGTCGACTTGGCGGTGGCGATGCCGCTCGACCTCAACAATGACCAACGCATTGTGTGGGGCGAAGTAGAAGCGCAAGAGACGGCGATCCGGACCTTTGTGCGCGCGAACCTGCACTTTAGCGACTTACGGGGGACCTGCACCTCCGACATCTCGCCACTCATGATCGATTGGCACGGTGAACAATCCTATGTTGTCATCCCCCTGACGCTTGCCTGTCGCGGAGATCCCGGTGCACTGGCCGTTGACTATCGATTTCTGGCCGACATCGATTCCTCGCATCGAATGCTCGTCCGGCTCAATGAGCGGGGTGAGACTCGCGTCGTCGTGGTCACACCCGGTATGGCCCGAGAGATCGGCGCCGCCCATGCCTCCCGGTTAGCCGAGTTCTTCCGGTATCTTGCGGAAGGCGCGCATCACATTTGGATTGGCTACGACCATTTGGCTTTCTTATTAGCGCTGCTGTTGCCGGCGGTGCTGCGAAAATCCCCCGGTCATTGGCAGCCGGTGTCGCGCTTTCGAGATGCCACCCTCGAGACGCTCAAGATCGTCTCGGCGTTCACCGTCTCCCACTCCATCACCTTAGCGCTTGCCGCCTTAGGGTTTCTGCGGCCGCCCTCGCAGGCGATCGAAGTCGCCATCGCCCTGTCCGTGGCGAGCGCGGCCGCGCTCAACCTATTCCCACGCTGGACCGTCTCGGGAGCCTGGCTCGCCTTTGGCTTCGGCTTCGTTCACGGCTTTGGGTTTGCGAATGCCCTAGCCGATCTCGGCCTACACCGTGGCGATGTCATCATTCCCTTGCTCGGATTTAACTTAGGTGTCGAAGTCGGTCAGCTAGGGGTTGTCGCCGTCACGTTACCGCTGCTCTTTGTCTGGCGCGTCAGACCCGCCTACGTCACACGCTGGCTGCCCGCGGCGTCGAGCGTGATTATCGTACTTGCCCTGTATTGGGCCGCCGTGCGCTGGCCGACATAACCTAATTATTGTGAGCCTTGGCTTCACACAGTCGCCGGGATCAGCCGAATGCGAGTGATTTCCGACGGCACCCCAAAGCGATTGGGCGGGCCCCAGTAGCCCGTGCCCCGGCTCACGTAAACCGACAGATTCTTCAACCGATACAGTCCGCCGGTGAAGGGCTGGAAGAAGCCGACGAACAGGTTCCACGGCCAGAACTGACCCCCATGGGTGTGCCCCGACAGTTGCACGTCGAATCCCGCGCCGGCGGCCGCGGGCGCCGAATTCGGCTGATGGGCGAGCAAGATCCTGGCTCCGGCATCTTCCGGCGAGCCGCGCAGTGCCGCTACCGGGTCACTGAGTTGCCCGGCATCAAAATGATGGGCGCTCAAGTCCGTGACGCCGGCGAGGATCAGCGATGCGCCGTCATGATTCAAGACCACGTGCTCGTTCTTGAGAACCCGCAATCCCAGGCGCCGAATTTCCGCGGTCCACGCGGTTTCCCCGGAGTAGTACTCATGGTTACCTGTGACAAAGTAGGCCCCGTGCCGCGCACGGAGCTGGGCCAGGGGGGCGGTGTGTGCAGATAATTGCTGTACCGAACCGTCCACCAAGTCACCGGTCACGGCGATCAGATCGGCCTTCAATGCATTGACGACGGCAACCACCCGCGTGACGAAGCCATGCTTGATCGTCGGGCCAACGTGCACGTCACTTATCTGGGCAATCGAAAATCCATGTAATTCCGCCGGGAGATTGTCCACCGGAATGTCGACGTGGACGATTCGGGGCCGGCGTCGTGCAATCACCAGCCCTGCCAAGGTGACGAATACGGTCAGCGCCAATGTCCATTGTGCCGACGGCGTTGCGAGTGATACGGCTTGGTACGAAGGCAGAAACAGGCGGGCGCCCAGCAAGACGATGTCGCGCAGCAACGTAAAAACGAATAACGACGAAAAGAATCCCATCGATAGCACGCCAACCCAACCGAACAGGTTTTCCAACCCTGGATTTCGCATCGTCTGATGTCGAAGTGACAAGGGGATGACCACGCAGCAGACAATCAACAGCAGCACGCCGGTGCCGATTCCCAACGGTCCCATCGATAGAGCGGGCAAGAGTCGCCAGCCAATGTATCCAGGCAGGGAGAAGAGCAGCCAAAGGAGGCTTAAGAAAATTCGCCGCACGGTAATGGAGCTTGTTGGGGGCGGTATGCCCGCAGTTCAAGGCCGCCGGCGACGCTACCGCTTGATATACCGATGCGCCAAAGCCGGGAGAACGAACAGATTCAGAATCGTTGAGGACAGCAGTCCACCTAGGACTGTAATCGCCATCGGTCCTTCAATTTCTTGGCCGGGCCGATTGATCCCGAATGCCAATGGCGCCAGGCCCAGGGCCGTCACTGCGGCCGTCATGAGAATGGGCACGAAGCGCTCGTTAGCTCCTCGAATCACCAAAGCGAGATTCCACTGGCTTCCCTCGATCTCCACCAAGTGTTCATAGTGGGCCAACTGTAATATGGCATTGCGAGCGCTCACGCCGAAGACCGTGACGAGGCCCACGACTGTGCCCAGCGAAATCCCGATGCCGGTAGCTGCGATCGCGAATACGCTGCCGATCAGACTGAACGGCAAGTTGGCCAGCACCAACCAGCTGTTGGCCCTCCAGTGAAACGAGACGAATAGAATCATGACGATCAGCGCCATCGCGAGACCGGAATAAATGACGAGTTCATTGCGCGTCTGCGTTTCCGCCGCCGCCGCTCCGCTGAATTGGACGTATACGCCATGCGGTAGAGCGACGGATTGAGCGATTAAGGTCTGCGCTTCATGAACGACATCCTGCAATGAGCGTCCGCTGACGTTGAATGTGACGCTGACGCGTCGCTGCCCGCCATCGTGCTCGATGCTATAGCGCCCTTGAGTGACGACGATCTGGGCAACTTGCGACAGCGGCACGGGGCCCAGGGGACTCGTGATCATGAGCTTCGCCAAGTCCGTCGGCCGATTTCTCTGTTTCTCTGGCAGCAGCACGACGACATCGATGGTGCGCGAACCCTGAAAGGTTTGACCCATGGTGGCGCCCGCATAAGCGGTTTGCACCGTGTCGAGGACGTCCTGCGCCTTCAATCCTGACGCCGCGAGGGCTTGCGGCAGCAGTTGGATGGCAATGGTCGGGGTGCCGCTCTGTCGCTTGAATTGCAGATCCACGACGCCGGGCACTTTACCCAGCACCGCAATGACTTTGTCTCCGGTTGCGTCCAGGGCATCGAGATCCTCGCCCACCAACTTGACCGCGACTTGCGCCGTTTCGCCGCTTAAGCTCTCGCTAATTCGATCGCCGAGAAAGGTGACAACTTCGCTCTGGCTGCCGGGATAGTGTTGCAGGATACTGCGCAGATCTTGTTGGGCCGCGCTCTGATCCACCGTGGCATCCGCCTTCAGCTCGACATGAAATTCACTGCGGTGAGGGCCCCAAGTATCCTCGCTGAGCTCGGCCCGTCCTACCTGCTGCTCAATGGTTTGCACATAGGGAAGGGCCAAGACCTCGGTGCTCACACGTTTGCCGATATTCAGCATTGAATCCAATGAGGAGCCGGGAATGGAACTCGACACATGCAGCACGAAATGACCCTCACGAAACTCAGGCATGAAGGTTCCGCCTAGAAAGGGCAGGGCCGCCGCCGCCAGAATCACCAACGCGAGTAATACGGCCAGGACCGTTCGAAAATGCGCCGCGACTCCGTGCACGGCCGATACTTGCCAGGTCTTGAGCCGAGTCAGCCAACGCGCCTCTGATTTGGCGTGATCTTGGCGCAGCAGCAACGCGCACAACGCTGGAGTCGACGTCATGGCGACCAACAGCGATGCAATCACGGCAAAGATGAACGCCAACGCCAGCGGTCCGACAAAATGGCCCTGAACGCTGCTGGTAAATAGTTCTGGCAGGAAGACCGCAATCACCACGGCGGTCGCGTAAATGACCGGCCCGCGCACCTCCAGTGAGGCGTCACGTACGACATCGAGCCGCGGCTTGGGCTCGGGTAGACGGCGGTTCTCGGCCAGGCGCCGCAATATGTTCTCGATGCCGATGATGGCGTCATCCACCAGCACACCCAATGCAACTGCGAATCCGCCTAGCGTCATGGTATTGAGCGTGAAGCCCAGCCGATCCAAGACCGCGACGGCGGCCAGAAGCGACAGCGGGATGGCGGTAAATGCGATCAGCGCCGCACGTAGATCACGTAGGAACAGATACAGCACGGCCAAAATCAATAATGCTGCAATCAACAGCGAGTCTTTCAGATCGCCCAAGGCGCGCTCAATGAAGTTGGCGGGCCGGTGCAGGTTTGGGTAAAGAGTAATTCCTTGCGCCTTCAGGCTCGGCGCCAAATCGGCAAGGGCCTGCTCCACGGCCAACGTCGCGGTCAGCGTATTGGCGCCGAATTGGCTGGCGAGAGAAATCAGCACGCCTGGTTTTCCCATGATCAGGGCGTCGCCGAAGCGCAGCGCGGGGGCCACATTAACCTCGGCGATATCCCGTACGAGAATCGGCGTCTTGTTGCGCATCGCGACCACTGCATGCGCGATCGCCTCGATATCCGGGGCCGGCGTCGGCGATTGGATCAACACGCGCTGCGCCGCCAAATCCATGAAGCCCGCACCGCGCAGCGGCAATGCTGCCTGGACCGCGCTCGATATATCGGCAAGCGTCAGGTCGAAGCTCGCGAGCTTGCGGGTGTCGGGGGCTATTTGAATTTGCCGTACGCTGCCGCCGAACACAATGGCGTGCGCGACGCCTGGGACCGCCAGCAGCCGTGGCTTGATGATCCAGTCTGCTGTGTCACGCAGCGTATAGGCATCGACTTGATCGGACAGCAGCCCAATTTTCAACAGGTCCATGGTGCTGGACACTAGGGGAGAGAGCTTCGGGGTGCCGACTCCTGCGGGCAAGCGGCTGCCGATCTCCGACAGTCGCTCGGAAATGCCCTGCCTCGCGATATGAACGTCCACCCCATCCCTGAATGTCACGGTGACCACCGATAATCCGGGTATTGACTCGGAACGCAGGGTGGCCAGGCCGGAGGCGCCGTTGACCGCATTTTCGACTTGCTTGGTGACCAGCTCTTCGACTTGCTGGGGCGCAAACCCCGGCGCTTCAGTTTGTATGTCGACTTGGGACGGGACGAACTCCGGGAATACATCCAAGGGAGAGCGCAATGCGCCCCAGAAGCCAAGCAGCAGGGCCAAGACGCTGAGCGCGGCGACCGCGCCGTAGTGACGCACGCAAAGTGCGACGAGCGAACGCATCATGGCTATTCCGAGCCGGGATCGGAGTTCGATTCTTGGGCCAGCAATTGCCCGGCCCCGGCAATGACCACCTTATCGCCGGCGGCTACGCCCTTGGTGACGAAGTAACCCGCGTCGACGGGCTTGGCTGCGTCGAATTCAGTTTTAACGAAGCGACCCGGCTCCTTCTCGATGTAGCACCAATACTTCCCCTCACTGATGACTCCCGCGACGGCGGGAATCAATATCCCGGACTGTATCGCGCCCGTGGGCGCCCAGGTCAGAAGGCGCTCCCCTTCGGCTGCGTCGCTCGCGCGCAATAGCGCGAAAAAGCTGCGCCCGGGCAGGGCCGCATCGGCCGGGGCCGGCCATACAGAATTAATTTTCCAAGACTTGACCGAAGAATTGGCTCCAATCGGCTCGGCCCGCAGAGTTTTGGGAGTGGGAGCTGGCACGCTCCCCAGCGGAAATGTAACCCGCAGCAATTTGATGGTGCCGTCCGCGAGCGCCTTGAGTGTCGATGTCTGCTCCTCGCCATTCCATGGTGGATTTTGGCCCACGATGGAGGACAGCCGTCGCTTCGCCAGGGCAGAGGCCGCAGCATCTACCGCCGCCTGCCGAGCATTCCCCTCCAAGATGTCGGCGGAGATCGCACCCGCGGTGCCGGCCAGTCGCCGGGAGCGCGCCAGTGCGGCCGTGCTTTGCCGCTCCGCGGCCTCAGCGGTTTGCTGTTCCGCCACCGCCAGTGCCACGGTCTCGTGAGTCATCACCGTCCCATAACCTTCGGTTTCAGCGGAGTAATCCAGGACCTGGAGCGGCTGTGTCGTCACTCCCAGTTTCTCGATCTGCTCCGCCGTCAACGTGAGTCCGACGGGTGCTTCCGTCTTATCGGCCGCCGCTTTGGTGTCGGCCGCCGCTTTGCTGTCGGCCGGCGGAGTTGACTGGTGGCAAGCTGCGCTCAGCAACAGCAGTCCGAACCCGACACTCATTCGCATATGTGAAAAATTCATTGGTATCTGTTCCATATCTTCAATTCGCCGACCATCCGCCGCCCAAGGCTTTACACAGCGTCACCAGTGCCTGCATTCGCGCGAGCCGATACTGGCTGAACTGGTCGCGAGCGGCATACACAGCGCGCTGCGCGTCGAGTACGGTGAGGAAGTCGCCGGATCCCTCGCGATAGCGCAACCTGGCACCCTCGAAGGCACGTTCGCTTTGCGCAACACTCTCGATCTGGAACTCGCGTGCGTCATCCAGGTGCTTGAGCGCCGCGAGTGCATTCTCCACGTCGACCAGCGCCCCGAGGATTGCGGCGCGATACGCGGTGATCAATTCGTCATCCCTGGCGGCAGCCTCCGCGCGCACTGCCTGCAATCTACCGTGGTCGAATATCGTCTGCATCAAAGAGGCGCCTATATTGAGGGTCGGGCCTGCGCCGCTCAAAGTGAGGACCGCCGCCTGCAAAGCAGGATTTTGTAAACCGCCGCTGGCGGTCAGGGTCAGGGATGGAAACATCGCTGCCCTTGCTGCCGTCAAGTCGGCGCTGGCGGCTTGCATTTGGTCTTCGGCTGACTGGATATCAGGACGTCGCCTCAAGAGATCCGCGGGCAACCCTGCAGCAACATGCGGCTCTTGCAGCGACTCCAGCGACTGCGCGCTCACCACAAAGTTCTCGGGTGCGTGTCCGACCAGAAGCGCGAGCGCCGCCAGCGATTCCGTTTCTTGTTGACGCAAACCCGGGAGCGCCAACGACGCGTTTGCCAGCGTCGCCTTCTGCCCGGCGAGTTCCACGGGATTTGCCATCCCTACGTCAAAACGCACTTGAACCACTTCCAGCAGGGACCGCGCGGCATCGACATTCGACTGCGCCGCAAGCATTCGTTCGCGCAGCGACAGCACTTGGAAATACGTGTCCGCCACGCCGGCCAACGTGGTGAGCGCTATCGTGTCACGTTCCGCTTTCGAGACGGCGGCCCGATGGCTCGCTGCATCGGCAGTCGCACGATTCTTGCCCCAAAAATCCACCTCGTACTTGGCAGACAACAGCGCCGCCCAATCGGTCTCGTGGACGCCCCCGTTGGTCGAGTGTCCGGCTAAATAATTGGCAGTGCCGCCCGCATCGACGCTCGGAAAAATGGCCGCCCCCGCTTGTCGCGCCCGCGCATTCGCCTGCGTGACTCGGGCGCGCGCCATTTCCAAATCCAAATTGGCGGCGGCAGCTTGCGAGATCAGATTGGCCAATTCAGGACTAGCGAAGCCTTCGTACCATTCCTTGCTCGGCCAGTTGGGCGGGTCGGACGGACGCTGATTTTGAAATACGCCGGGAAGTGGGGCTGGCTGCCGCGGCTGTGGCGGTGTCGCGCAACCGGCTGCGGCTAGGCTTAGCGCAAGGATAGTGAGAACGAGCGGAGCACCGGCAGTCATAGTCAGGACGTTAGCAGGCCGTCGGCCCCCAAAACTGTACAAACTTGTAACGTACCGTGCACGAAGAGGTCAGTTCAGAGCAACTCTTGGAAATCGCATTTCCACGCGCAATCCAGGTCCCGCGTCCGATAACGTGACGGCCGCATGATGGAGCTGCGCCACGGCGGCCACCAACGACAGACCAAGCCCGTGGCCAGCCGTCGAGCGGCTGGTCGACAGCCGATAAAAGCGCCGCAGTACCTTGTCGCGTTCGTCCGCAGGAATTCCAGGTCCATTGTCCTCGATCGAGGCCGTCGGCTGTCCCTCCACCGTGGCTACGATTAATTGGATCCGCGTTTGTTTGGGTGTGTGTCGGATCGCGTTTTCCACCACATTCGTCAGCATCTGCAGCAATAGTTCCGCATCACCGTGAACCATCACTCCCGTTTCGATGCGGCGGCTGAATGATAGCTGGTAGTCCTCGGCGACCGGCAGGTACATCTCGAAGACTTTCTCGCCCAGATCGGACAATGAGACTTCAGAAAACCCACTCAGGCGGGTGCCGGATTCTACTTGCGAGATTCTGAGAAGCGCAGCAAACATTGCGAGAAGGTGATCCGAGTCCTCGATCGCGGCGGCTATCGCGGCTGCGTTGTCCGAGGGTGATGGGGACTTCAAGCGCGCTTCCTCAAGCCTATTACGCATGCGTGTCAGGGGTGTTCGCAGATCATGCGCCACATCGCTCGACATCTGCCGAAGGTTCTCCATCAATACGGCGATGCGATTCAGCATTTCATTGATCGCGCTCCCCAAGCGATCCCATTCATCTCCGCGTCCGCTCAATGCAATGCGTTCATCCAGTCGCCCGGCGATGATGTCGCCGCAGGTTTGCGCAATGGCATCGACGCGCCGCGTAAATCTCGTTCCCAGAAATATGCCGGCGAGGACGGCGACGATGCTCGCGCCCAGTGCGATCCAGACAAAGGCAGCCAAAATGCTGCGGCGCGTGGCCGTCACTTCTTCGGTGTTTCGTCCAACATAGAAATAAATGCCCGCGGTGATTTCGACGCGGCGGCCCAGTACGTTGACGGATTTGTGTCGTCTCGTCCCCGGCGTGCTTTCCAGCCAGTCCGGAAAATGGGAACGATCCAAGGTCGTAGTGAAAATGCCAAGCCGGGGCGGCAGCCCCGTCACGTTGCCCGCGAGTTCGGTGCCATCGGCATTCGTGAGCAACATGTAGTAGTCGGTCGCAACGATCCGCTTGTACTTGGGCGATCCCACTCGCTGCCGTATCACTTCGACGGCTTCGTCAACACCTTCGTCCCGAAAGGCATTGATTACCGTGGCGACATCTGCATCATTGGCACGCCTGATGGATTGTTCCTGCCTGCCTTGGACCATCCATAGCACGGCGCCGATCAAAATGCCGGCAAGCGCCAGAAACAGCACCGCAAACAGGGTGGCATGCCTGAACGTTTCGGACTTGACGACCCTAACTGGCCGCAAGGAGCCTGTATCCCACGCCGCGAACAGTTTGGATGGCATCCATCGAAAAGCCGGTATTCAGGCGCGTTCGCAAGCGGCTGATATGACTCTCAACTACGTTGGTGTGTGGATCGAAATAGATATCCCAGACTTTCTCAAGCAGCATCTTGCGCGTGACGACGCGGTCCGCATTTCTCATTAAAAACTCCAGCAGCCGAAATTCCTGGGGTACCAAGTCGATTGCCTTGCCACCTCGGGTGACGGTGCGCTCGACCAGGTCCATTTCGATGCTTCCGGAGGATAGCTTGGTGGCGTTGGTGCTGGAGCGCCGCGTCAGCGCTCGGATGCGCGCCAGCAGTTCCTCGAAGGCGAACGGCTTCACCAAATAATCATCCCCGCCTGCCTCGAGGCCTTGCACTCGGTCGTCGATCCCGCTCATGGTGGTCAGGAAAATGACCGGAGTGTCCTTCTCACGGCGCAGCGCTCTTACCAATTCCAGTCCATCCATCCCGGGCAGCATTCGATCCACGATCACCGCATTGAATTCCTCTTGCAATGCTCTGTCGAGACCCTCCGGGCCGTCGCTCGCATGTTCGGCTGCATAGCCATGCTCCATGAAGCGGGTAACGAGCGACCGGGCGAGTTCGCCATCATCTTCGATCAGCAGCAGCTTCATGACACCCAGGTCCCAGGCAGCCGCAACGGCTTGCGCAAAGCCGCCATGCCTTTAAATTCAACAAATTGCGTAGTGGTTGCCCAAAGGTAATCACCGTAAAAAAAAGGCTCGAACGACGATGGATCATCCCGCGGCAGCGGCTGGATCTCGGCATCGGCCCGCGCTTCGTAGAAAAAGGGAATGGATCGGCGCTCGCGGTCGGCGCCGATGACGCGATGTTCGGTTGCCTTAATTCGGCCACCACACCACAGCTCTAGTACCTTGCCGAAATTGACCGCCAGGCCGTCTTCAATCGGCGGGACGTCGAGCCAGCGCCCGTCACGGTGGCGCGCCTGCAGACCTGATACTCCGTCTTGCGCCAGCAGTGTCAAAAAACCCGAATCAACATGCGGCGCACCGCTCACGTAGTACCGGACACCTTGATGAGTGACCCAGACGTCGGGATCCGATTGAGCCGTCTGCTCGGCGTCGGTTCGGATCGGGTAGCGCAGCAGGCGCAACGTGGACAGGCCCTTGTCGAAGGACAAATCGAAAAAATGCTCATCCAAGCAGAGTCCACGTGCGATCGCCCGCATCAAAGCCTGACTTACCTGTTCCATCGCGCGGTAGTAGGCTGCCACTGATTCGCGCCAGCCGGGCAGAGCCTGCGCAGAGGGCAGGGGAGTCGCTTCGCGCAGCGGATCGTCGACTCGAGTCACCGCGGAACCGTGCACCACGTCGGCACCCATGTCTATGCCCTCCTTGGCGGTCAGGAAGCCTTTCTGCAGCGGGAACCATCCGCGGTACACGTTGCAGTGTGTTGGATCGAATTTCTGGCGCCAGAGTTTGCGGGTTTCTGTTTCGGGAAGCTGGAATAGACGCAGTAGATCTCTGCGAACAGCGCTGCCTGCCGGCAGCTCAGGCGGATACCCCGTCACCACCATGAAGCCCGTCGTGGCTGCCGCCCTCATGAGCGCTGCGTCGGCGGAGTCACGCTCGGCTGTGCGTATACCGAACAGGGATCCGATGTCGATGATGGGAATGGAGTAATCCATGCACTGGTCAGCCAACTCCGCAATGGGCGGTTTCTATCGACATATTGCCATGATTTCTTGGCGAATTTTCGCCGCAGGTTAGAATCCACGCACGTATTCCGGCGGAACAACGCTTGAGGCGAGTCAATGGGACCCTATGTAGATTCGATCATCCCCAATGAAGTAATGCCTGCCGCCACCGGCGTGGTCGTCATTGGGGGCGGCATTGTCGGCACCTTCGCCGCGCTCACGCTTGCCGATCGCGGAATTTCCGTGGTGCTCTGCGAGAAGGGGTATATCGCCTGTGAACAATCCAGCCGAAATTGGGGCTGGTGCCGCCAGGCAGGGCGCGACGAGCGCGAGATGCCGCTCATCGTGCAGAGTTTACAGCTATGGCGCGAGATGGGCCGTCTGACCGAATCCGATGTCGGCTTTCGCGAGTGTGGAGTCATGTATGTGGGGGAGAGTGAGCTCGACGAGGCGCGTTTTGCCGCTTGGGCGACGATGGCGCAGCCCTATGATATCGGTACCCGCATCGTGCGCGGCTCCGACCTTGCGGCACTCATGCCGGGAGCAAACCGCGCTTTCCCGTGCGGGATGTTCGTACCTACCGACGGCTGCGCGGAGCCGCAACGGGCGGCGCCGGCAATTGCGCGCGCCGCTCAACGCAAGGGAGCAATCGTTCTTGCTCATTGCGCGGCTCGCGGTATCGAACGTTCAGGGGGGCGAACGAGTGCGGTCATCACGGAACGAGGACGAGTCGCTTGCGATGCCGTCGTGCTCGCAGGCGGAGCGTGGTCCAGTCTGTTCTGCGCGAGCCTCGGCATTCGTCTGCCGCAACTGAAGGTTCTATCCTCGGTGCTGCGCACCGCCCCGATCAAGGGCGGGCCGGATCCATGCACGTACTTGGATGCGGTCGGCTACCGAAAGCGACGCGACGGCGGCTACACGATTGCGCGCGGCACCGTCTATGTGGCGCCCTTCGTACCCGACTCGCTGCGGTATCTGCGCGAGTTTCTGCCCACCATTCGCAAGGAGCGCGGCGCGATGCGCGTGCGTTTCAATGCGCAGTCGCTGCGCGAGTTTAGCGGCCCGCGAACCTGGCCGCTCGACCGTCCCGGCCCATTCGAGGCGACGCGAGTTTTGGATCCCGCGCCGAATCGAACGCTGAATCGTGAGGCGCTGGAGGCGATGATTGAACTGTACCCGCAGTTTCGCGATGCTCATGTGGTGCAGCAGTGGGCCGGATACATCGACGTGACGCCCGATGTCGTTCCCTACATCAGTCCGGTCGAGACGCTGCCCGGCCTGACGGTTGCGACGGGATTTTCCGGACATGGTTTCGGTATCGGTCCGGCCGCCGGACGATTGGCGGCGCAATTGGCGATCGGGGATATTCCGTGCGCGGATCCCACGCCGTTTCGCATCTCGCGATTCAGCGACGGCTCGCCGATCGTGATGGGTCCTGAAATTTAATCAGGCCGCCGCGAGTGCGACGGCCTGATCTAAGCAGGCCTGACGTTATCGCGGCTTGCGGAACTTCAGAACGTAGTTATCCGCCTCGCCGACTGCCACATATCGGGCGCGGTCCTTCTCCCCTTGCGAAAGGGTCGGCGGAAGTGTCCATACGCCGTCCACCCAGTCCTTGGTGTCGCGCGGGTTTGCATTCACCTCCGAGGCTGCGACGAATTCGAAGCCGGCTTTCTTGGCCAATTCAATGGTGTAGTCCTGACGCACATAGCCATTCTTGGCCTTCGGGTCCTGCGGCTGGTCGTTCCTGCCCCGGTGTTCTTCAATGCCCAAAATCCCGCCCGGCTTGAGGGCCTTGAATGAGGCCGCCAGCGCTTGGTCCGCGAAGCCATCTTCCATCCAGTTGTGCAGATTGCGGAATGTCAGCACGAGGTCTGCCGAGCCTGCCGGGGCGATGTCGTAATGGCCGGCGCCCAGCGCAGTTTCATGGGGAGTTCCGAGACGGTCTTTCTCTGCGGCAATTCGCGCGCGAAAGGCAGTCGCTCCGGCATCCTCCTCGGCATTGCCCGGCGTCGGCAATGCAATGTAATAGTGGCCGGTCGGTAACAGGTAAGGACCCAGGATATCGGTCCAATAGCCGCTGCCGGGCCACAACTCAACCACTGTCATTGTTGGCTTCAGGCCGAAGAAAGTCAGCTCTTCAACGGGATGCCGGGCAGGGTCTCTGGCGATCGCCTTGGGACTGCGCGCGGTGCTTGTAACCGCACTCACCAGCGCGTGATCCGCATTCGTCACGCCGTAAGCGGCAGTGGCACCTACCAAAACGAGCGCAGCAGCTGCGCACAATGCACGGAAGTGAGAGTTTTGCATGGTAATACTTTCCTCTATGCCCAGGGCTAGGACTCAGTATCCCAAATTCGCGCGCGTTGCGTCACTCTATCGTTACAAACCGATCATTTCGGCGGCGAGTCTCCGGTAAACGAAATCGGTGTCGCTCCCGTTACTGCGCCGATCGTTGCCTTGTCGCTGACGTAGAGCTGTACCTTGCGTTCGAAATGCAACTCACCCTGCACCGTCGCTCCGGGACCGATCACGATGCGCGGAACGTGTTGGCCCAGTTGTAGCAAGCCGGTGGACGACTTCTCCACGAATATTCCGCCCTCAACATGGGACGGACCGGTGATATTCATGTCCCCGTTGACTGTTTTGATCCCGCCCGCCACATGCGCGGCAGTCAGAGTGATGGTGCCGTTGACGTTCGTCAGCGCTCCGGAAACTTCCGCACCGTCGTCTAAGGTCAGGTCACCATTGACGGATGTGACGGTTCCCGACACATGCGCACCGGCCCCCACCTTAATAGAGCCATTCACGCTCGCCAAGGAAGTCGCGGTCGCATGATCGCCCAATGCAACTCCGCCGTTCACGGTCGAGGCGTTCGTCACCGCGGCGTTGGCATCGATGTGAATGCCGCCATTCACCGTGGCGGCGGTGGCGGGCGGTTTGCCCGCTGCCACGTGAACCGAGCCGTTGACCTTGTTCGACTCATCGCCATCGTTCGATCCACTGCACGCCGACACCACGGCGAGCAGTGCGATCGCGCAAAATACTCCGGGTGCGCCGATGCGGCGCGCCGGCCGTGCAGCGTGGTTGCCCTGCACGGGCAAGTGCTCTGAGTTTACTGCTAGGGTCATGACAGCTCCTGTAGCGCGGGTCTTGTTCCGCGTACTGTAACAGTACGGCAATGGACCTCAACCAATGCCCCGGGGTTGACAACCCATCCCCAATGACCAACACTTCACTATATAGTGAACAATGAAGCGCAACTCACTCTGACATTCGCGGCGCTCGTCGATCCGACGCGGCGCGCCATTCTTGCGCGGCTTGAGCGGGAGGACGGTGCTTCGGTTAGCGAGCTCGCGCGGCCCTTCGCGATCAAGCTGCCGGCCGTGATGAAGCATCTCGACGTACTCGACGCTGCGGGACTCATCACTCGGTCTAAAGTGGGCCGTACAGTCACAGTGCGCTTGTCGCCGCGGCAGATGCGCGCCGCTTTCGATTGGCTGCGTCGCTATGAGCGATTCTGGTCGGCGAGCCTCGACCGACTTGCAGCCTACGCCGAGCGCAAGGAAGCCGAAGCCAAGAAGAGCGCGCGATGACGAGCCTGACACTGGTACGCCGCATAGCCGCTCGGCCGTCGATCGTATTCGATGCGCTGACGACACCGGAAGGCATTATCTGTTGGATGGGGCCGGACGAAGGACCCGTACTGCTGGCCGAGACCGACGTGCGCGTCGGCGGCCGATTCCGCATCCGCTTCCGAACCCTCGACGGTCTGGAGCACGAGAGCGGCGGCGAGTACGTCGACGTCGAGCCGCCCGCGAGGCTAGCCATGACTTGGCGCTGGCAGAACAACGAAGATCCCGGCGAATCTCTGGTCGAGATCGAGCTGCGTTCCGTCGCCGACGGCACCGAGCTGACGTTTACTCATTCGCGTCTGCATGACGAAGAGACTCGCCGCACCCACGAGGAAGGTTGGAATGGCGCATTGAACAAGCTACGGAACTATCTTTCTCGCAAGACCTAAGGAGCCCCTCATGATCAAGCACGAGATCGTCTCGGAAGAACAATGGATGGTGGCGCGCCGCGCTCTTTTGGTAGAAGAGAAGGCATTCACGCGCGAACGGGATCGCTTGGCGAAGAAGCGGCGTGAGTTGCCATGGGTCGAGGTCAAGAAGAGCTATGTTTTTCGCGGACTTACCGGAGTCGTCGCTCTGAAGGATCTGTTCGATGGGCGCAGCCAGTTGGTGGTCTATCACTTCATGTTCGGGCCGGACTGGCAGGAGGGATGTCCCGGTTGTTCGCTCCTTGCCGATCACGTCGACGGCGCCCGACAACATTTCGAACACAACGACGTGAGCTTCGTCGCCGTGTCGCGCGGGCCGATCGAGAAGCTGGACGCCTATCGTCGCAGGATGGGTTGGGGGTTCCGCTGGGTGTCTTCGGCGGATAGTGATTTCAATGTCGATTTTCACGTGTCCTTTCCAACTGGCACGCGCGAACAGGGAGTGCTCTACAATTTCGATAAGCAGCCTGATCCTCAGGTTGACGAACTGCCGGGTGTCAGCGTTTTCTACAGGGATGACGCCGGAACGATGTATCACACCTATTCGACCTACGCCCGCGGCGGAGAGATGTTCTTGACCGTATATAACTGGCTGGACATCGTGCCCAAAGGACGCAACGAGGCGAACAGCGGCACGCTCGGCGATTGGATGAAACGGCATGATCGATACGAGAACGACGGACGTTCCCAGGCAGTCAGCCCAAAGTCGGTGACAGCATGATTAGATTGAGCGCGTTCCGCTGGGTGCCTCCCTTTGTACAGGGTCTGGTGCGAGATCTGCGCGTACGGTGGGCGCTCGAGGAGGCCGGCCTCCCATATGAGGAGAGGCTGGTTGGGCGCGACGATGTCTCGACCGCTGCCTACCGCGCGTTGCAACCGTTTGGCCAGGTGCCGGCCATTGAGACAGGCGACCTAAAGCTATTCGAATCGGGCGCCATC
The DNA here is from genome assembly GCA_025358295.1 of Gammaproteobacteria bacterium. Lineage (GTDB taxonomy): Bacteria > Pseudomonadota > Gammaproteobacteria > Steroidobacterales > Steroidobacteraceae > Bog-1198. The sequence continues at coordinate 146,524 of JANYJY010000022.1, read as the reverse complement.
GTCATGTATATCGCTGAGAATTCACAGGCCCTGATGCCGTCAGATACAAACGGCCGGGCGCGGACCAATGCCTGGATCATCGCCGCGTTGAACTCGGTCGAACCCCACGTACAACATCTCACCGAATTAGACTTGTTTTTTGCGAAGGAGGAGTGGGCCAAGGCCAGGCGACCCGTGGCCCTGCAAATGGCGCAAAACCGACTGGCCGTACTCGAAACCTGGTTGGGCGATCGAGAATATTTGGAAGATCGGTTCACCGCGGCTGACCTAATGATGACCACGGTGCTGCGCAATCTGCGCCACACGAATATCATTGCCGAGCGGCCGGTGCTCGATGCGTATCAGCGTCGCTGCGAGTCGCGACCCGCTTTCAAGAAGGCATTAGCGGACCATCTTAAGCCATTCGAGAAAGGCGCCCCATAAAGGGTGCATCGTCAAAGAGAGCGGGGTCCGCAAGAACCCCGGCCAATGGGTGTCAGCGCCGCCAGGTCGTCCACACCCTTCTGCGACTTATTGCGTTGTTTGGTCCTGCACACTTCGGGGGAATCAGAGGATTTGCATACTGAGCAACCCACAAGGGCAAGGATCAAGATCGCCGAGAATAGTGTCTTCATGCTGTTACCCGATGTGCATTGCGAAGTGGCAGCCTATTGTAGCGAAGAGAAATAGTACCTACGCCCTCGGCGGCGGTCAGCACCACCGGTGATACAACTAGGGAATCGGAGTTGGCAGGTTTTTACCTGAGAAATAGGCGCCTATATTGTCGATCAGTAGCCGGCCCATGGCACCCCGCGTTTCAACCGTCGCGCTGCCCATGTGCGGCAAGAGAATGACGTTCTCGAGTTCCCGAAATTCGGAGCGAATATTCGGCTCGTTTTCAAAGACGTCCAGAGCGGCAGCGCGGATTTGGCGCAGCTTCAGCGCTTCGATAAGTGCCTGTTCATCGACCACAGAGCCACGTGATACATTGATCAGTGTCCCAGTGGGTCCTAAAGCGGCAATAACCGCTGCATCGATGAGATGCTTGGTTGCGAGACCACCTGCGGCGCACACAACCAGAAAATCACTTTTCGCCGCCAGGCTGGTGACAGTGTCGGCATACTCGAATGGCACACTCGGCTTTAAGGTGCGCGAAAAGTACTGGATGCTCATGCCGAACGCGGCGGCGCGGTGTGCTACCGCCGTTCCTATGCGTCCTAAACCGACGATTCCAACTCGTTTTGACCGCAGACTATGGCCCAGTTCCATCGCTGCGGTGGTCCATCGTCCCGCACGCACAAAACGATCACCTTCCAGGAGTCTGCGCGCCGCAATCAGCATGAGAGCGATGGCTATATCCGCCACATCATCGGTTAACACGTCAGGCGTATTGGTGACAGCGATGCCCCTTGAGCGAGTCGCGTGGAGATCGATACCATCGACTCCCGCTCCGAAACAAGCGAGCAGCTTGAGATGATCTAACTTTTGCAACAACGCAGCATCGATCCGATACGTCGACCGCGTGCAGGCCACTTCAAATCGAGCACCTTCCGCGCTCAGAAATAATTCGGAGTTGCCTTGTTCCCACAACATCGTGACTTTGAACCGCCGCTCAAGCTCGCTTTGCGTGGTAGCGGGCAAGGGAGTGAGTAATAGTACTTCGCATGAATTTCGAATCATCATAACGATCATTTAGGTGAATGTTGCCATGCAAATTAAACAGACGGCTTTCGGCCCAAGTGCATAGTATTGCGCATCGCTTTGTGCGGCGAGATGCCGCGACAATAGTCCAGGCACGCCTCGAGGACGCTCTGTTGCGGCGGATTGTCGCCGTCGCGCTTCCAAGCGACGTAAAGCTCCGCGTGTTGTTCCGTACGTGCCTTACGGACCGGGCGGAAGACTACTCCCTTGAAACGCAGACTGGTAGCGGCTTGCGGCACTAGCGCCGCGCCGAATCCAGCCCGTACCAGGGCCAGAATCGAGTGAATTTGACTGGTGTACTCGGTGTACTCCGGCTGGACGCCGGGCAAGCGCTTGCGGCAGGTTGCAATGAGTTCGGGCGTAAATTTCCTTCTCCATCAAATCGACGGATTGATTCACCAGGGTCATTTGGCCGACAGCCAGATGATCGGGCGCGTCGTGGGTGGAAGGGTAGTAACACTGTCAATATTCCGGTTCGATGCTTTGAGCAGGCGTCGAACTGGAGTTTTTTTGCAGCGCGCTTGTCGAATTGAACCACTAGTTTCTGCAAGCGAACTTTGTGCACTCACTTGCAGCTCGTGCCGCTCGTCGTCTGTCGTACCTCTGGTGTCTGCTCCGGAGTGAAATTCGCACTGATTCCAATATGGCCGCATGTGTGCCGATAACTGACTTCGGATGCCGCACATCCTAGGGCGACCGCATGCTCTGCATGCGCCACATGGTATTTAGAAGTCGAGCTGCTCAAGCTGCGACAGCTCGCTGCTGAACGCACCGCTGAGCGCAAAATATGTGAGTATCGGCAACAGTATTAGAGAGATTATGCTGGATACGCGCACAAAACGCGCCATGCCTTCGGTACTGCAATTGACAGCGCACCGGTAGGTGCCGACGATGACGTACGCGGAGTAGAGGCAGCCTCCGATGGTGTATAGGCGCATCAGGAGTGTGTCGTCCGGATCGATGAAAAGCTCCAGGCCTCCATATACTAATGAGCCCACGATGCCGTATAGCCAGAATACGCGCGCCACCGAAAGCTTGGCCCGAAGGGGCGCCTGTATGAATTCGGTAGGAGTCATGCCGCTATTTTAGGCACATTTGGCGCACGTAACTAACGTTCGCGACTAATGAAGTCAGTAACGTGAGGCTACCGGACGCGCGGATACCCTGCAGACCGCAATTCAAGCGCGGCTCGATGGTCATCGCCACCTGTATCATCAGCTGCGACGTGCGCCTGCGCAGTTCCCGCCCGAGTTCACGGAACTCTATGTGCCGGGCCACGAAGTTGCGGCGGCGTACGCAGCGTTGCCCGAACCCCTGCGCCGACTCGGGCCCGCCCAACCGCTAGAATTTCCAGCGCAGAGAAAGGCCCGTTGTACGCGGCACGTTGGTAAACAGCCGCGCGCGCGTCGACGAGGAGTAATTGTCCGAAAGGTAATAGGACAGAGCTGCCTGTTTGTCGAACACGTTGGTCACGAAGACGTTGAGCTCCCACGCCTCGTGGTTTAGGCCGGCGCGCAGGTCCATGACCGCATAGGCCCGCTGGTAGGTCGCCGGATCCGAGCGATCGAAAGAAGGATAGGAGACGTCGACGTACTGGCCATCCGCGCGCACGAATCCTTCATAGCCGGCGCGTGGCGTGAACAGATACTTCGCGCTGGCGTTGCCATTCCACAGCGGCACGTTCTCGAGCTGCTGGCCTTTCAGGCCGCCTAGATTCGGGGCATCGGCGTCGAGTTCGGCCCGGGTGTAGCCGACGCCCGCGTCGAGCTGCAGATGGGCGCCGATGAGCCCGTCGAGTTCGAGCTCGCCGCCCTTCACCTTGGCGCCGCCGGCGTTCGCAGTAATCTGATAGGAGCACGGGAGGGTCTCGCCCTGCTGCACGTCCTGCCATTTGGTGTAGTAGATAGCGGCATTGGCGGTCAAGCGGTTGTTCAGCCAGCGCGTCTTGCCGCCCAGTTCATAGGTCCATAGGCTGTCGGGCTGGTACGGACCGTAGTCCTGTCCGCAACCTTTTTGCGCCAGGTTGCTGGTGTTGACACCCCCCGGACGTACGCCCTTGGATGCGCTGAGATAGTAGAGTTGATCGGCATTGGCCTGGTACGACAGCTCGCCCTTGGGCGCGAATCCGGTGCTCTTGGCCGAGCCCTCCGATAGCGTCGGCCCGCCGTTGCTCCAGCCGTCCTCGTAGCGCGTCGCCGTGTACTGCAAATCGTACCAGCGCACCCCCGCGGTCGCCTTCCACAGGCTGGAGATCGCGTAATTGAGCTCGGCGAACGCCGCAAATTGCTTAGGCGAATAGTCACCGTGCTGCGAATAATTGTAATCGTTCAGCACCACACCCTGGAAAAGCGTATTGCTCGTGTAGGAGCCGTTGAACTGTGCGTAGCCGGGCGTCAGATAATTGACGTAGTAGTGCCGATTGGCGTTGTTGAAATACCCGCCCACCACACCGCTCAACGGCTGGCCGGCCGGGTTGAAAACCAGGCGCAGTTCTTCGGTGAGCTCGCGCGTGCGAATGATGGGCGAGTAGCTGTTCGGAATGAATTTACCTTGAGGAATAGTCTCCTCAAGAGCCTGGGTCTCATCGTCCGGGGTGCCTTCCTGCCGGGTCATATACGAGGTCGTGGACAGCACATTGCCCCAGCCGAGTTCGTAGTTCATGGTGACGTTGGACAGCACGAAGTGGTCCGAATACGCCTCCGACAGATTGAACGGGCGCGCCTGCACGAGCGGACCGCCCGTCTGGCCGGACGGCACGTCGTAGTTCGGCGCGCCGCCCTGTTGCAAATCCTGGATCCACACGGAGGGCGTCACCGTGAAGACATCTGACACCGCGACCTTCAGAATCGTACGAAAGCTGTATGCCTGGGTGGTGTTGACATTGCGAACGACGGCGCTTGGCTGCGCCGGGGAAACGGGATAGGCGGGATAGGGCGGAGCCACGTTCGGATTGGGCGCCCACACACCGACATCGCGGTCGATGAAGCCGCTGTAATTCTTGTACGTGCCCACCAGCCTGAGCGCCACCCGGTCCTCGATCAGTGGGACGTTGAACATCGCGTCCACTCGCGCATTGCCGCCACCGTGTTCGGTGTACGAACCCTGGCCCTTGACGGAGCCTTCCTGCTTGGTCAGATCCGGCTGATTGGTGATGAAGCGGATGGTGCCGCCCATCGAGCTTGCTCCGTACAAGGTGCCCTGCGGCCCGCGCAATATCTCAACGCGCGCGAGATCGTAGAGATCCGGATCGATAGTCGCTGTTGCGCCGTCGCCGCCCGAGGGCAGGATCGGTGTGTCGTCTATGTACAGACCGGTGGTGGGCGCGTTGCCACCGACCGAGGCTACGCCGCGAATGGAATAACTGCTCTGTCCGGGCCCCGCCGAATTGAGGGTGACTCCCGGGATGCGGGCGGCCAGCGCCGTGAAGTCCTGCACGCCGGTTTCGGCCAGGGCTTCTTGGCCGAAGACAGCGACACTGATGGGCGTCTTCTGGAGGTCCTCACTGCGCTTCTCCGCGGTCACGACGATTTCCTGAAGCGCGGAACTCGAGGATTGCGCGCCGGAACTTGATGCCTCTTGCGCTAGTGCCGCCGTGGATACCGTGGCGGCAGTGATCACCAGGCCGACCCTGAACCTGTGCATCCGACATCTCCCTAATTGTGTTGTGTGCCGCTCGAATTTAGTCTGAATTATGGGTCATTGCAATGACCTAATCTATCTTACCGAAGCGGATGGCCACACGACGCGGGCCAAAGGCGGGCGCGTCAGTCCGATCCGCGAGCCGCACTAGGCGCCGCTTGCCCGCCGCCGTCATCTCCAGAGACGGAATGATTCGCAACAACGCGGTCCGTCGGCGGTGGGCCGAATCTCAACGTAAGCCAATTGCGGAACCTTGTCTTGTGTAAAGGCTATGGAGTCGTAAATATCGCGTAATGTAGTTCATTGAGCATCGATATCCCTGAGCAGTTCGATTGGTTCGCTCGCAGCAATTGCATTTGTTTCTGTGCTCGCGAGCCAGCCTATAGGGACGATTTAAACTTCGATTGGCGAGAAGCAAACGTCCGCGCCGCATGGATATCTCTAACCGACATCGGAAATTACGATGACCAAAAGCCCGCTATCTGACGAGTACGTACTTGGCGACACGGACGCAGAACACGAGCGGCTCATGCGCCAAGCAGCCCGATTAGCTCCATATACCGAGCGACTTTTTCGGGACGCTGGCATGGGTCCCGGCCAGCGGATACTCGACATCGGATCGGGCGTCGGCGACGTAGCCATGCTCGCGGCGAGCCTCGTCGGCCCGTCCGGCCAAGTCGTCGGCGTCGACCGCGACTCGATCGCCCTGGGAAAGGCGCGGATGCGTGCGGCAGCTTCCGGCCTAACCAATATCAAATTCATCGAGGCGGATGTCTCGCAAGTACCGTCGGACGTACCCTTCGACGCGGTCGTTGGGCGACTCATTCTTCAGTTCCTGCCGAACCCGTCGGCAGTGTTACAGACGCTGTCGAGGTTAGTTCGGCCCGGCGGCATAATTGCGTTTCAAGAGGCTAACTGGGCAAGCTTTCTCGCGCAGAGTGCGCATCTACCTCTGCGGGCGGCGTGTGGCCAATTGATCATCGAGACTTTTCGCCGATCCGGTGCAAGGACCGACATGGAGCTCACACTCTTCCGCGCCTTTCAAGAGGTAGGACTTCCAGTGCCAGAGCTCAGACTTGAGACACCTATTGGTAATGATCCCGAGACCAGGCGTTGGGTCTACGATCTTGTCTGCACGGTGTATCCCCGATTTGGGATGCTCGGGATATCCCCGGAGTCGCTCGGAGATCTCGCGACGCTTTCTAATCGGCTCGAGGCCGAACTGGATGCCACGCGGTCATATGCGGCGTGCATAGGACTTGTCGGTGCGTGGTCACGCAAGGCGAATTCCCATTAAAATGGGTATGGATAGTTACGCGGTGGCGCGGGCGCTTCGCTACATGCCGGAATTGGGTCGCCCGGTATTGGCGGCGATCACAGGGTGGGATGGCCCCGAGGACCGGCTGGGCACGAAACAGGATGGCTTCGATGGGCATTTGACCAAGCCGGTGGATGTTTCCACAATCGAGTTATTACTAACCACAATACCGGTTGGCTGCATGGGCGACGAGGGCGGCCCCCCGCGAGTTGAAAACAGACATAACCTCGACACGCCCCGCCCATTAGGCTCTCCCAACCGCGAGCGCTGGGTTGTGGTAGCGCTCAAGTAAAAATCTCCTGTATAAGTTCCAAAGCGGTTGATCGGACAGCCGGGGAGACTGATTGGCCGGTTGGTATGCCGATCGCCTAACGAGTGACGGCCTTGGTGGGAGAACAAGAGTTGCAAGAAATCCAGGGAGAACTCCTCACGCTGGCGGACTACTTGCGGAATGAGCGGGAGGCGATCTTGCTCGAATGGCATCGCGCCGTTAAGCGCGACCCCAACCTCACGAGCGGTGATTCGCTGCCACGGGCTGAAGTGTACGATCACATCCCCGCGTTGTTGACCGCCTTTGAACACAGCCTGCGCCATGCCGCAGAACCCGCAGCCCCCGTGGAACCGGCCGTTGACGCTGCTGCGCAGCCGGCGGCGGCGCATGGCCTGCAGCGCTGGCAGCAGGGCTATGATTTGCGAGAGGTCACTCGCGAATTGGGTCAGCTCAATAAATGCGTCATCTTGGAATTGGATCGTTACGGGAAGAGGTTTGACGGCATCTCAGCCGATGCCCTGTCGCACGCACGCGAAATGTGGACCACGCTCTGCTGTACTGCGATCGAGGAAAGTGTCAGCCAATATTTTGCTCTTCAACAAAGGGAGGCAGCGGGCCACGTCGAGGACTTGGAGCACGCCCTTGAGCATATCCGCGAGCTCGAGCAGGAGCGTGGCGATTTGTGGCGCCAAGCCGCCCACGATCTGCGCGGCAATTTAGGGGTCGTTGCGAACGTCGCCGTTGGCCTTAGCGGGCACGGACAGCGCGATGACTCGCGCGAGGATTTCGTGCGTATTTTGACGCGCAACGTTACCTCGCTCCATCATCTGCTGAACGATGTCACCAGCCTGGCACGCCTTCAGGCCGGGCGTGAGAAGCGGGAGATCGAGCCCATTGATGTGACGACGATCTTGGAGCCCTTGGCCGATGGGATTCGTCCGTTGGCGGAGCAACGCGGTTTGTATTTGCGGTGCGAAAGCCCGGCTGGATTAGCCGTGGATAGCGATGCGGTGAAGATTCGCAGGATCGCGCAAAACTTACTGCTCAATGCCGTGAAATACACGCGCCATGGCGGCATCAGCATGACCTGGGGCGATAGTGGACCCAATGACCCGAAACGCTGGTTCTTAACTATTCAGGACACAGGACCTGGATTTCACACCAAATCCGGCAAGCCCTTGGCTGCGGCGCTCGCGACTGGAGCTGATTCTTTGCCCCCCAACGTCCATTCCATTCCACGTCCTGCGCCGAGCGGCGCCGGCGAATGTCCCGTGCAGGCGGATCCAACTCGATCCCTGACGGGGGAAGCGGGCGAGGGGATTGGTCTGTCGATCGTCAAACGGCTTTGCGAGATGCTGGATGCGAAAATCGAAATGCAGTCGGTTAAGGATCAGGGCACTACATTTCGAATTTTGTTCCCCCGACATTACGCGAGCTGAGAGCAGCGCCGAGAATCCGTGCAGACCTAAAGTGTTACCTATGTCCTCGGTATAAAAGGTTACCGATGTGCCCGGAACGGACCCCGAAAAATTTGGTGCCGGCTGAGGGATTCGAACCCCCGACCTACGGTTTACAAAACCGTTGCACTACCACTGTGCTAAGCCGGCGACGGTGCGCATTATAGCGTGGCGCCGCGCGAGGTGATGACTACGCGGTGATTGCGTGTAAATTACCGGGTGACGCGGATCACGGGACGGGCTTTTCGCCCAACAAATCGACCGCCTGCTGGTACAACTTGGCACGCAGCAGAAAGCGTTCGTTGGCCCGGGTGATGTAGCGAACGGCAATCTCAACGCCGCCCACGACGGGTTTGACGTTGATGCCGGGGGCGCCGGAAAAGACCTTGGCGCGTTGCGCAGGAACCGCGCGCTGCCACTCCTGTTCGGCTTGGCGGGCGCTCTCCGCGGTCGCTTCCCCGACTTTCTTGGTAATGGCGTCGACGATGGGGTACGGGTCCCTGCCCGTGGGCACGACTACCTGGAGTTCGTCCCACAGCCATTGTCCCGAGGTCGAGAAATTGAAGTAATGCTTCTCGATGGCGAAGCTATTGGTAAACGTGACGCGCCGGCCGGTGGGGTGGCCGGGATCGCTCCAGTTGCCTGTCTCCATCAGTACGGTGTGGAACATGCCGAGTTCCACGACTTCGCCGCTCACGCCGTTGATTTCAACCCAGTCGCCGAGCCGAATGCCGTTGCGCCCCATCAGCATCAGCCAACCGAAAAACGCGACGATGAAATCCTTAAGGGCTACGGTGAGGCCGGCGCCGACGATACCGATCATGGTGCCGAACTGCGTCGGCATACCGATGAAAATCAGCAGGATGACGACCACGCCGACCAGCCGCAGTACGACGCGCGAGATGCTGCGCAGGGTTTCCACCTGGCGCCGATCGAGCTTCGGATTGCCGAGCAGTCGTTGCAACCAGGTATCGATGACCAGCAGCGCAATCAACACCGCGATAATGATCAGGGCATTGAGCAGCAGCAAATGCGCCAAAGTGAGCATTTGGCTGGTTACTGAGGCCGACCATTGCTCGTAGATGCCGGCGAGCTGCTTCTGGTCGGCAATGCGCCGGTCGAACAATGTCAGCACTTTCTGGTCTGCGGAGATTTGCTTGGTCTGATTGAGCAGCGCTGCAGCATCTTCGTGACTGTGTTGCGCTCGCTTCGCCGGTGCCGCCGCAGCGCCCTGCGCCTTCGCGCCGTTCGTATGCTGCGCAAGCTCCGATATGCCACCCTTGGTGCTTTCGAGCGTTGCCGCCAGCGCATCGTGGCGAGCGGACAGGCTGTCTATCTTTTGGAGGGCGTTCGACCGGGCGTCGTCGATTTCCTGGCGCTTCTGGCGTAGGTACCGCCACTCGACGAAGCGGCTCAGCGAGCCGCGCTTCTCCTCGGCGGCAGGCGCTGAGCCGCGGCCCAGCGGGGCCCCCGCGATGAGGGGGGATACGGGTGCGGCTGTGCGAGCTTTGACCTTCGCCTCATGTTCCTGTTCCAGAGCCTCGATGCGCTTCTGCTGGTCGCCGCCGGCCTCGACGAAATCTCCATTGGCTTCTTCCAGTTCGTCCTTGTCCAATTCGAGCTGCGATTGGGCAAGATCCAGTTCATCCTGCAAGGCGTCTTTCTGCGTCTCTTTGGACGAAGCCAGCGCGCCGGTCAATTCCATCACTCGCTGCTGATCCGCACCGAGCAGCGCCTGGGATTTTCGAATGCGGTCTTGGATCTGCAGCGCCTCGGGGCTTAACCTAGGCGGATGCGCCTCCACTTCGCGCAACGCGGCCGTGAACGCGAAGGCGAGTGCATGGTCCGCCACCCGTAACGCCGATTGCGCGTAGATCTGTTCGTCCGGCGTTTCTGCGAGCCGGGCCAGCCGCTGCGCCGTGTTGTAAGTGCTTTCATCCACCAGCTCCGCCGCAGCCAGCGCGGCGGCCCGCTGCTTGGTCACCTTGGCAGTGGGCGGCGCAGTTTTCCACCAGGCGGCCCCGGCGACCACGAGCAGCAGTGCCAGCACAGCGGAAAATATCTTCTGTGCGATGGTCATAGTGCAACCGGCGGCACGCCCGGCACCAGCCCGGCGAGCGCTGTCTCGAGTACATCCACATGCTCAAACAAGGTATCGACGTGGCCGCCGAATCCATCATTGGCTGCGTTATCGAAGGTGATGAGATGCTTGGGCTCATTCGCCGCGGCGAATAGTTTAAGGGCGTGCGAATAGGGTATCACCGTGTCGCTGCGGCTGTGAGCGATCACCACGGGCATATGGACTTCGCCGATGCGCGCCAGAGAGTTGAATTGAACCGCGACGGCCAGGCGCACGGGCAGGTACGGATACCGATCGGCGGCCGCATCCGGTATGGATGTAAACGCGGCGAACAGCACCAGCGCCGCCGCAGGGTGCCTGGTGGCGAGTTGCACCGCGGGTCCCGATCCCAAGGAATGGCCCAACAGGATGATTCGATTCGGCGGCACGCCACGCCGCAAGATGTCTTGATAACCCGCTTCGGAGTCCTCGTACATCCCGGCCTCCGAGGGCTTGCCGGCGGTACGCCCAAACCCTCGATAGTCGATGTCCAATACACTGAATCCCCGCCGCCGTAGAGCTTCGCTGTGGCCGACCTGCCAGCGCGAGAAGGCCGAATCGGCATTGCCGTGCAGTTGCAACACCCAAAATCCATTGTCGGTGCCCTTGTCAGCGCGAAACACCAAGGCGGCAAGTGGGGTTCCCGATGCTCCGCTCACCTCAACGCGTTGCGCATCGACCGGCAGAACCGGCAGCAGATGCTCCCTACTTCTAGCGCCCTCAAATACCAGTTCGTCCTCATGCGTTTCGAGCCATCCCATGGTGAGCGCCCCGATCAGCAAGGTGGCGCCGGCCCCGAACGCGAAGATCCGAGCAATGCGTCGGGTCATGAGTGCCAACTACCGACCGCGTCGCGGGCTGCCTGATTAAGTGGACGGGAGATCAGACCGCTCTGCGACACCTTGATTTCATACAGCGCGCCGTCCGCCATCGGTAGGAAGGTCGCGCTACCGTAGAGTGCGTCCATCCAGGGAATCCAGGAGTGATAGCCATGCACCAGTTCCCAAGCATCGACGCGCTGAGGCGGATTCAGCGAATACACCGTGCGAGCTTGGCTGCGCTCGTCCTCGATTCGCGAGTACCGCCCGCCGATGCGCTCCAGGCGATAGGCGGAATCGAATCCGATCATATTGGCAAAGGCGTACCACTTGAGGACGCGGGCATCCACCTGCCATTCATCGCCGCGCAGCACAAAAGCTGCGTGCGCGCCGCTGGGATAGGTCAATACCGCATTGAATTCGCGCTCGCCCGTGCGCGTCAATTGCAGTTCTCCGGCTGGCTGTTCGAAACTCAGGCGCTGATAGGTTCGTAAATTGGCAGCGATCAGCGCGGCACCCAAACTGAGTAGAATCAGTACGAGTGCGGTGGCGCCGCTCAGGACGCCGCCGAGCACGCGGCGCCGGCGCAGACGGCGGATCGCAGCGAAAAAGAACAGAACTCCCACCAGCGCGAAAACGACGATGAGTGCTGTAATGGTCATGGGGGGAGTCTAGCGGGAACCGGAACCGAACTTCATGGGACTAACAAAACACTTAGCTCGGTCCCGGTGTCTCGTTGCAGACCCGCATAGTTTGCTTTGTTTCCAGTGATTTGCAAGTGCTGTTGCGCGGAAGCCTCGAAATCGCGTTGATTTCGATGATGGTATCGGCAAGGATAGGACGCTCATTAACGGAGTTTAATAAATTGACCACCGGGCGTTAACGACGCAGCGCCCAAGGTGGCGGGTGAAATAGCGATGGTTTGCTCCCGTATTCCCCCGATTGATTTGCGCTGCGCACTGCGCGGCATGCGCTAAAGGTTGCTCAGCTAATGTGGATTGTCGAAGTTGCGCTGCGGCGGCCGTATACTTTCTTAGTCATGGCGTTGCTGATTCTGCTCGCCACCCCTCTCGTGCTGCTGAAAATGTCGACGGACATCTTTCCGGAAATCAATATTCCGGTCATCAGCATCGTTTGGAACTACGGCGGCCTATCGGCGCAGGAAACCGGCCGGAGGATTGCGTCGGTCACTGAGCGCAGTCTGACGACCACGGTCAACGATATCGAGCACATTGAATCGGAGTCCCTGGCCGGATTCGCGATCACCAAGATTTTCTTCCAGCCGAACGCCAATATGCCGACCGCCATCGCGCAGATAGTGGCGGCCGAAAATCAGCAATTGCGCCAATTGCCGCCCGGCATCCTGCCGCCGCTGATCATCAAATACTCAGCCTCCGCGATTCCCATCATCCAGCTCGGCCTATCCAGCCCCACCATGACCGAACAGGCGATGTTCGACGCCGCCGTCAATTTCCTGCGACCCCGCTTAGTGACAATCCCGGGTGTGGCGGTTCCCTGGCCCTACGGCGGAAAACAACGCGTCATTTCAGTCGATCTCGATACCAACGCCTTGCTTGCCAAGGGCCTGACGCCGACTGACGTAGTCAATGCCGTGAACACCCAGAATTTGGTGCTGCCGTCAGGAACCGCCAAGATCGGTGCGACTGAGTATGTCGTTGCCACTAACGGCTCCCCCGACACTATCGCCGGTTTGAACAATATTCCCGTCCTGACCCGAGACGGCGCCACCACCTATTTGTCGGAAGTGGCGCATGTGCGCGACGGATTCTCGCCGCAAACCAATATCGTCCGCCAGAACGGCGAACGAGGTGTTCTAGTCTCCATCATCAGGAACGGCGGTTCCTCGACGCTCGATATCGTCAAATCTCTGTTCGCCCAATTGCCTATCGTCGAGCAGATATTGCCGAAGGATCTGAAAATCACGCCTCTGTTCGATCAGTCGGGATTTGTCCGAGGCGCCATCAGCGGGGTGGTGCGCGAGGCCCTGATCGCCGCCTGTCTTACCGCAGCGCTGATTTGGCTGTTCCTCGGCAATTGGCGCAGCACTTGCATCATCGCCGTATCGATTCCCCTGTCGATCCTGTCCTCCATCATCGCACTGTTCCTGGTCGGAGAAACACTGAACATCATGACTCTCGGCGGTCTTGCGCTGGCCGTCGGCATTTTGGTCGATGATGCCACGGTGACCATCGAGAACATCGAGCGCCACTTGCATCTGGGCTCGGATTTGCACAAGGCCATATTGGAGGGTGCCGGGGAGATCGCAGTGCCTGCGCTGGTGTCCACGCTGTGCATTTGCATCGTTTTCGTCCCGATGTTTTTTCTCACCGGAGTCGCACGCTACCTATTTACGCCACTCGCCGAAGCGATGGTGTTCGCCATGCTGGCGTCGTACATTCTCTCGCGCACGTTGGTGCCCACTCTGGTGATGCTAATGTCGGATCATGCGCCGGCCTCGTCGAATGCGCCGAGCCTGCCGCAGCGCGTCTACCGGGGCTTCAATGCCCGCTTCGAGAAGATTCGCGCCGCCTACTCGATAATTCTTGCGGAAGTCCTCGAAAGACGCCGAGTGTTTGCGGCCTCCTTCCTGGGATTTTGCGTCCTGTCCTGCTGCTTGGTGTTTGTTCTGGGACGGGATTTCTTCCCCAGCGTGGACGGCGGGCAAATTCGATTGCACGTCCGCCTTGCCACGGGCACCCGCATCGAGCAAACGGCGCGAGTGGCGGACGAAGTGGAGACTGCCATTCGCGCCATAGTGCCGGCCGCCGAGCTCGGCACCGTGCTCGATAATTTGGGCGTGGCCGTCAGCGGCATCAACAAGACTTATAGCAACTCCGGCACCTTCGGCAGCCAAGACGGCGAGATTCAGGTATCGCTCAACCCTGGGCATCGGCCGACCGAGCACTATATGGAGGCGATGCGACGCGAGCTGCCGCGACGTTTTCCCGGCATCGAGTTTTTCTTTCAGCCGGCCGACATGGTGACGCAGATCTTGAACTTCGGCACGCCGGCCGCGATTGATGTGAAGGTTTCCGGCGCCGATGTGTCTGCCGACTATGCCATCGCCGCGACGCTCATGAAGCAGATCGAGAGAGTTCCGGGCACGGTGGACACGCATATTCACCAACGGCTCGATCAGCCCACGGTGTCGCTGAAAATGGATCGCACGCAACTGCAGCAGCTGGGCTTGAACCCAACGGATGTAACCACGAATCTGTTGGTATCCACCGCCGGAACGACCACCACGGCGCCCGCGTTCTGGCTAAACCCCGCCAACGGGATCGTCTATGGTTTGGCGATACAGTCGCCGCAATATGCAGTCGATAGCCTCGACTCGCTGTTGCGCACGCCGATTCGCGCGGCAGCCGCGGCTCGCGTCGGCTTGCCGCAGTCGCTGAGCAATCTCGTCAGTGTGGCGCCGGCGGCGCAGGAAGCGGTCAACTCGCGCTACAACCTTGCTCCTACCATCGACATATACGCGGGAGTCCAGGGCCGCGACATGGGCGGCATTTCCGCCGATATCAGGCGCCTGGTGGATGACCTGCGCCCCCATTTGCCGCGCGGGATGAGCGTCGCAATGCTTGGCCAATCGGAAACCATGAAATCCTCGTTTATCGAGCTGGGCGTGGGCCTGGTAATGGCCGTCGTCATGGTGTATCTGCTCATCGTCGTGAATTTTCAGTCCTGGGTGGACGCCTTCATCATCATCACCGCGCTGCCCGCCGCGCTGGCGGGAATTTGTTGGACCCTGTTCTTGACGGGCACCACCTTGAGCGTGCCGGCGCTCACCGGCGCCATCATGACCATGGGCGTTGCCACCGCAAACAGCATTTTGGTGGTGTCCTTTGCGAGGCAGCGTATGAACGACGGGCTTGATCCGCTTGCGGCGGCGCTGGATGCGGGCGCCACGCGCATACGTCCGGTTCTGATGACGGCTTTGGCGATGATCATCGGCATGGTCCCCATGGCACTTGGCTTGGGCGAGGGGGCTGAGCAAAATGCCCCCTTGGGTCGAGCAGTGATCGGCGGTCTATTGTTCGCGACGGTTTCCACCTTGTTATTCGTGCCGGCGATATTCGCCGGTGTGCATCGACGGCTCGAGCAGCGCAAGCAGCGCCGTTCTGCCGCGTTGCCGCAGAGCGCCTAAGGGAATACTTCATATGTCTGAATCCGAAGTCTCCGCAGTATTGAAGCGTGCCAAGGTCGCGACCGGCACGATTGTCGGGGCCCTCATCCTCGGCGCGGTGATCGTGCTGGTGTTGCGCAGCTTTCAGGCTCGCGCCTTGGCGGATTCTACGGCTCTGCATGCGAAGCGATACGTGACAACCGTCAAGCCCACAGCGGGCGGGGAGGGTCAGTCGCTGACCTTGCCGGGCAGTTTGCTGGGCGTGATCGAATCGACGGTGTATGCGCGCAGCAACGGTTATGTCGTGCGCCGGCTGGCGGACATCGGCAGCTCGGTGCGCAAGGGGGATCTGATGGCCGAGATCACGGCGCCGGAGATGGATCAGGAACTATCTCAGGCGATTTCCGCGCGCACCCAGGCTGCGGCCGGCACCGAGCTGGCCAAGAGCACTGCTGAGCGTTGGCAGACTTTGCGTCAACAGGATGCGGTGACTCAACAGGACTTGGATGAGCGCCAGAGCGCGTATCACCAAGCTAAAGCGAATCTTGCGGCGGCCGACGCCAATGTGGGACGGCTGCAGAAGTTGCTGGGCTTCACTCATGTGTTGGCGCCGTTCGACGGCGTGGTTACGCGGCGCAACGTGGATGTGGGCGATCTAGTTAACGCCGGCAATGGCGGGACCGGACAGGCGCTGTTTGCGGTGGCTCAAGTGGATCCGCTGCGTCTCTATATCTATGTGCCGCAGGTTTATGCGCGCCAAATCCAGGTCGGGGACGCGGTGACCGTGACCTTGGCTGAACGGGCGGGTGAGCAGTATCAGGGGTCGGTAGCGCGTACGGCCCGTGCCATCGATATGTCGACCCGCACCATGCAAGTCGAGATTCAGATGCCCAATCCCAAGGCTGCGTTAATTGCGGGTTCCTATGTGCAAGTGACGCTGCCGATCAAGGCCGATTCCCAGACGCTGGTCGTTCCCATCAATGCCTTATTGTTTCGGCCCGAAGGTACGCGAGTTGCGGTGGTGGATTCCAGCGGACGCGTGCAGTTGAGCACCGTGAAACTTGGCACGGATTTCGGTACCCGAGTGGAGGTCTTCAGCGGCATCAAGCCCACCGATCAGCTGATCGTGAATCCTTCGGATTCACTTGCCGACGGCGATGTCGTGACCCTGCCGGCGCCGCAGGCGAAGGGCGAGTAGCCTTGGGTATTCTCAAGCCTCCGTGTTGGGCCGTGTTGCTGGTTGCAGGCGGCTGTGCCGTCGGCCCCGACTATCATAAACCCGAAGCGCCAGTGCCGCCGACATGGCAGCCCTCTGTCCCCTGGCACGAAGCCGCGCCGGATGACGCTGCGTTGAAAGGCGATTGGTGGCGACTGTTCCAGGACGATACGTTGACTCCTCTGGTGGAACGCGCGTTGGCCGGCAACCAGAATTTACATGTTGCCGCTGCCCGACTTGATCAGGCGCGGGCTCAGGTGACCGTTGCCGGATCCGATAGATATCCTTCGGTCGGAGCCTCCGCCGCGGCAGCGCGCAGCAAGACCTCCGCGAACCGCCCACGCAGCCAGGACTCGGTGCCGAATCAGTCCGCTGTGCAAAATAATTTCGTACTGGGATCCACGGTGAATTACGAGGTAGATCTATTCGGGCGAGTGCGCCGCGAGATCGAGGGCGCGCGCGCCTCCGCGCAGCAGGCCGAGGCAGATTACGAGAACACGCGTCTCGTCCTGACGGCGCAACTGGTGACGGACTATTTCGCCTTACGGGAATTGGACGCAGAAATCGCCGTGGTGAGGCGCAGCCTGGTGCTGCAGCAAGACGCCTTGAAATTCATTGCTGCCCGGCATGAGCTTGGCTTCGCCACCGGACTCGATTTGGCGCAGCAGCAGGCGCTGCTCGATTCCAGCGCCACTCAGGCCGAACTGCTGGATAATCAGCGCTCGCAATACGAGCACGCCATCGCCACGCTGGTGGGCACGCCCGCACCGAGCTTCGCACTCTCCGCCGCCCCATCGCATGTAACGCTGCCCGCGATACCTGTGGGTTTGCCTTCAGACCTGTTGCAACGCCGTCCGGACGTGGCGTCCGCCGAACGTTCCATGGCTGCGGC
The DNA here is from genome assembly GCA_025358295.1 of Gammaproteobacteria bacterium. Taxonomy (GTDB): domain Bacteria; phylum Pseudomonadota; class Gammaproteobacteria; order Steroidobacterales; family Steroidobacteraceae; genus Bog-1198. The sequence goes on along the minus strand of JANYJY010000022.1, from coordinate 128,967 downwards.
CAATGCGCGCATCGGCGTCGCCAAGGCGGCGTACTACCCAAATATCCTATTGGGTTCGAGTCCCGGCATGGTCAATGCGGGTTGGCAGAGCAATGCGTTGACAACACTGTTCGACGCACCGAGCAGGTTATGGTCAGTGGGGCTTTCCGCCACCCAGACCTTGTTCGATGCCGGCAAAACCCGCGCGGCCGTGCGTATCGCCAATGCGGAGTACACCGCTGCGGTTGCGAGCTACCGGCAGACAGTCTTAAGTGCCATGGAAGAGGCGGAAAACGGCATTACGGGGCTGGCTTCACTCGGCCGCGCCGTGACCCAGGCCGACGCCGGTGTGACCAGCGCTCAGACGGCGTTCGACATTGCGACCGTGAGATACAAGGGCGGCGTGGATACCTATTTGGAAATGATCACGGCACAGCAGGTTCTGCTCGGCAATCAGCGCCAGGCGGCGCAAGTCCGTGGTCAGCAATTTGCCACGGGGGTTTACCTGGTTAAGGCGTTGGGCGGAGGCTGGGACGAGAGATCGCGCGGACTCGCGCGCGGGCACTAGGGGGCCGGGGTATGGAGCCTCGGCGGGTTCGTCGTCTTGGCGAGAGTCTCGATCGCAACCGGCGGGGACATGGAGTTCGACTGAATGAAGTCGACACCGAGCGCGGTGAGCCATTCCTGCTCCGCGGCGGATTCGGTGCGTTTGGCCACAGTGTGCATGCCTAGCACGCGAGCCATTTGTACGACGGCCGTAATGGCCGCCTGCGACAATTTGTCGGTGCGCATTTTCGCCGTGATTTCCGGAGCCAGCTTGACGTAGTGCACTCCGGGCAGGCGCAGTAAATCGAAGCATTCGGTCTTCAGCGCGAAGTCGTCGAGCACCAAGGGGCAGCCCAGGCGATGCAGAGAGGCGGCGAGTTCCGGCATTTTGTCGGCGAGCTTGACCGCCGTCGCCGTATCGATTTCAAAAGCGATCATGCCCTTGGGGAGCGATGACTTGACCAAACATAGTCCGACGAATTTGATGAAGTGCTCGTCGTGCAGTGCGGTGGTGGTGAGATTGACTGAAAAAAGCACTGCCGTGGATTTCCATGTCTCCGGGTGACGAACCAGAAAGCCGATGAGTTCGGTGACCACGCGGCGGTCGATCATGGAGCCCAATCCGTTTTCCACGGCCGCCTTCAACATGGCCTGCGGGGCCGCATTGGGCGCGGTTTCGGATTTCGAACGCAGCAGCACCTCGTAGCGTTTGAGCTGGCTGCCCTTGGTCAACGGCACCAACCTTTGCACGTGCAAGGCGATGGGGCTGCGACGCAGTGCCGCGTGCAAGCGATCGATTTCCGGCGTTACACCGCCTTGAAGTCGCTTGTCGGTGAAACCCCCAGGTGCACCCAAAGCGGTCATGGCAGGAGGTTTTACCATGGCCCCCGTGGCGATCACGGGCTTGGATAGTGGCGCGAGGGGCGTGGGCGTCCCAGCCATGCGCGGTGCGGAGGCGCCGCTCATGCGCGGCGCGGGGGTGGCAGGTTTGGGCGCTTGAACCGCTGCAGGGGAGGCTGCCCGCGCGGGCGTGTCGTCGACCAGTGAGAGTTCGCCTCCGGCGTTGTTGCGAGCCGGGGCGGCAGCGGGGGAGGCCTCGATCTGGGGACGCATTTCCGCGAAGTCACCGAGGGCGCGCTGTAGTTTCGGCGTCAATACCTTGAGCACACCGCGTGCGTCCTGCTTCACAACGCGAGCATCCATCACCATCATGATGGCTCCGACCATGGCGCGCCGACCATTGACCGCGCGTAGCAGCACGGCGCAGCGCGAGTCGCCGAGGTCCTGGACGAATACTGGGGGTCCGCCTTCGGCGGAGAAGGCCTCAATGGCATCGCGGACCGCGTTGTGTTCGTCCGGGCCCATGGAGCTCTCACTGAGCCAGAGAAGTTCGCCGTGCTCGTCGTGCAGGGACACGGCATGAGCACGCGCCGGTTCCACGGCGACGCGGACTTTCTGGCAGACGGCATCGTAATCGACAAGCGGACTGTCCGTCGCGCTGTAGGGTTTGCCGTGCTCCATAGATCCGCTGCGTGATGTTTAAGTGTGTATATCTACCGTACAAGCACCCTTCTTGATGTGATGCTCTTCGCCAAAATGCGACGGGGTCGGCCGGTGTGACATATCGTCGGAATCCGTGGGCGCCACCAGCTACACTGGGTGGACCATGACTACGCCACACCCATCCCGTCAATACCGCTATTACGATTTTGTGATGGCGGCCTATGTCTGTGTTCTCTTGTGTTCCAATCTGATCGGGCCGGCCAAAGAAACCTCAATCGAGGTGCCCCTATTCGGCACGGTGACGTTTCTCGCCGGCGTGCTGTTTTTCCCTATTTCCTACATATTCGGCGACATTTTGACCGAAGTGTACGGCTACGGCCGGGATCGCAGAGTCGTATGGGCCGGGTTTGGTGCGCTTGCCTTCGCATCGCTCATGGCGGCCGTGGTGGTGCACCTGCCGCCGTCGGCTGCATCGCGCTCCTCTCAATCCGCGGTGGAAGCCGTCTTCGGCAACACCCCCAGGATCGTGGTCGCCTCCATCATGGCATTTTGGTGCGGAACCTTCGTGAACAGCTATGTGATGGCAAAGATGAAGATCTGGACTCAGGGACGCTGGCTGTGGACGCGTATCGTGGGTTCCACGTTGTGCGGGGAATTGGTGGATTCGGTGATTTTCTATTTCGTTGCCTTCTACGGGCGGATGCCCGAATCGCAGCTCGTCGGGCTCATGTTCACCCAATATGCGCTCAAGAGCGGTTGGGAAATCTTCGCCTCGCCGCTGACCTATCGCGTCGTCGCCTTCCTGAAGAAGGCCGAGAATGAGGATTACTACGACACGGACACAAATTTCACACCCTTCTCGCTGAAGACCTAACGCCCGGCCGAATTGGCCGCAGCATCGCCATTTTTTGCCCTTATGTGGACAGGGCAGCGCCCGATTCCGGGACCGTAATGGTTCCCATGAGGTGACGGTCGTCGCCTCTTGGCGAAACGAAGCGAGGAGCTGTTATGAACACTGCAATTTCCAGGGCCATAGGGACGATAGGGCTGTTGAGTATCAGCGCGCTGGCCTTGGCGGCCGCACCGTTGCCGGTCGCACCGTTGCCGGTCGCACCCAAGCCGGCGACACAGCAGGAACCGATCGGATTTGTAACGGGAAGTGTGATCGGCGCGTTCGCGGCGGGGCCGCTAGGCGCCGTCGTGGGGGCAGGACTCGGTACCTGGCTCGGTAACCGCGTACATCGCGCATCGGATGCCGGCAAGGCAGAGGCGAGCGCTGCCGCGCTGCAGTCCGATAAAACCGCACTGCAAGCGGAAAAATCCGCGCTGCTGAACGACAAGAACGCGCTGACGGAAACCAATCGCAACTTGAGCGCACGACTCGATGATCTCACCCACAAAGTCGAGACGGCGCAAAACAACAAGCCGGATGGCAGCGAGCTGCTCGACGGTCTGGAAGGCGATGTGCTGTTCCGCACGGGCAGCGCGGAGATCACCCCGGAGATCGCACACCAGATCCAGGTGCTGGCGCAGGCGGTGGCCAAGTCTCCGGCCCTCAAAGTCCGGGTGGACGGGTATGCCGATCCGCGCGGGACGGTGGACGGCAATCAGAAGCTGTCGGAGGCCCGCGCCAATGCGGTCCGCGACTTGTTCATGGCGGCCGGCATTGGGGAAGATGTGCTGGAGGTCAACGCCTACGGCAAGAGTCAGAGCGTCGCCGCGGATGCCGACGGCTATGCGCTCGAGCGTCGAGTTCGCTTGACTCTGCAGGCACAGGGAGGAGCCGCGGTCGCGCAGGTGAGCGAGAAAGAGTGATTCGATGAGGCCCTGGAGGGCTGTTGCGGCCCGGAGCCCTTAAGCTTCGGGCCGCACAGTACTTGTTTCCTCGGGCAGGCGGAGCCTAGGATAGGGCATGAGTGCGCACCCAAAAATCGTCGTGCTCGACCGTCTGCAGACGGGAGAGTCCGCCAATCCGTCGCCCGAGAATATCTTGTCGGGCATTCCACGGGCGCGCGTGTCCAATCAGTACGCCGAGCCGACTCAGCAATTCTTTTGCGGCATATGGAGCAGCACAGCCGGCAAATGGCGCGTGCGCTACACCGAGCACGAGTTTTGCGTGCTGATCGAAGGCCGCGTGCGCTTGGAGTCGGTTTCCGGTGAGAAGCATGATTTGCGCGCGGGCGATGCCTTCATCGTGCCCGCGGGTTTCGAGGGCATATGGGAGGTCGTCGAACCCTGCAAGAAGTGGTATTCGATCTTCGAGCCTAAGGGCTGACGGGCCCAATCGGGCCCGGCCGCCTATCGACTTCGGTTCAGGCCGTTTCGCGAATGACGGCGCCCAAGGTCTCGACGATGCGCGCGATCTGCTTGGATTCGATGATCAACGGCGGCGACATGGCGATGGTGTCGCCCGTTTGACGCACCATCACGCCGCGCTCGAAGCATTTTAGAAATACCTCAAAGCCACGTGTTGCAGGTTTTCCCGCCCGCGATTCGAGTTCCACCGCACCGATCAGGCCATAGTTACGCACGTCGATGACGTGCGGCAGTCCCCGCAGGGAATGCACTGCATTTTCCCATTCGGCGGCCAGCGATGCGGCGCGAGTCAGCAGACCGTCCTTGGCATACGCATCCTGCGTTGCCAACGCCGCAGCGCAGGCAACCGGGTGCGCTGAGTAGGTGTAACCATGAAAAAGCTCAATGGCGTTTTCCGGTCCCTGCATGAAGGTGTCGTAGATTTTGCGATGGGCAAATACGGCGCCCATGGGGATGGCGCCATTGGTCAGGCCCTTGGCGGTGGTCATCAGGTCGGGAGTTACGTCGAAAGCGAGGCTTGCGAACGGCTTGCCGATGCGGCCGAAACCCGTGATCACTTCGTCGAAAATCAACAGAATGTCGTTTTTGTCGCAGATCTCTCGCAGCCGCTTCAGGTAGCCGATCGGCGGCAGGATCACGCCTGCCGATCCTGCGATGGGTTCGACGATGACTGCGGCAATGGTCGACGCGTCATGCAGAGCGATCAAACGCTCCAATTCATTGGCCAAATGGGCGCCCCACTGCGGTAGCCCGCGCGAGAACGCATTGTGCTCGATGGATAAAGTGTGCGGCAGATGATCAACGCCGGGGAGCATCGAAGGCCCGAAGAATTTGCGGTTGTTGACAATTCCGCCCACCGACATGCCGCCGAAACCAACGCCGTGATAACCCTTTTCGCGGCCGATGAAGCGGGTGCGCTGACCGTTGCCGCGTGCGCGGTGATAGGCAATGGCGATTTTCAACGCCGTGTCGACCGCCTCCGACCCGGAGTTGGTGAAGAAAATTCGATCCAGGCCGGGAGGCGCGATTTTGGCCAGCCGATTGGCGAGTTCGAAGGCGATGGGATGGCCCATTTGGAAGGCCGGGGCGTATTCCATGGTGCTCAGTTGCTTGGTCACCGCCTCGGTGATTTCGCGCCGTCCGTGACCGGCGTTCACGCACCAAAGACCCGCAACCGCATCGAGGATCTCGCGACCGTCGGTGGTCCAGTAATACATGCCTTCCGCGCGCGCCAGCATGCGTGGATTGGACTTGAATTGCCGATTGGCGGTGAACGGCATCCAAAATGCGTCGAGGTCGGCGTTTGCGGGAGCGGGGGTGAGCTGGGCGTTCATTGCAGGATCCTCTACGGTTTTTTGCCATCCAAGAGCCTGGATGATAAGGAAATTCGACACTGACCTCAATTTTGGCCAAATTGGCACCAGAACTGTCTATTATAATAGACATTATGAGCGTGGACGTGGGAACTCATTTGAAAGCCGTACGACAAATGTACGGCTTGTCGCAGCGCGAGCTGGCGAAGCGCGCCGGCGTGACCAACGGTTTGATTTCCTTGATCGAACAGAATCGGGTGAGTCCGTCGGTCAGCTCGCTGAAAAAGGTGCTCGACGGGATTCCCATGGCGCTGGCCGACTTCTTCACGCTGGATGTCGGCGGCAAGCCGCAGGTGTTCTTTCCGCGGGAAGAGCTGAGCGATATCGGTACCGGAAGCGTCGAGCTGCGTCTGGTCGGCAGTCATCTGGCGAAGCGCAGCATGTCCATCCTGCACGAGCGGTACGCCCCGAACGCGGATACCGGGGAGGAGATGCTCACGCATGCAGGCGAGGAGGGCGGCGTGATCGTCAGAGGGAAAATCGAACTCACCGTCGGCGGCGAATCGCGCATCCTCGGTCCCGGCGACGCGTATTACTTCAAGAGCACCTTGCCGCATCGCTTCCGCAATCTTGGGCGCGAGGAATGTGAGATCGTCAGCGCCAGTTCGCCGCCGACGTTTTAATCAGCCGGTTTTAATCGGCGGCCTGTGACCGCATTTCGCGGGCCTTCAGGTAGCATAGGCACCCCATGAGCACAGTAACGGTAGCGGCCACTCAAATGGCCTGTAGTTGGGATCGCGACGCGAATATCGCGCGCGCCGAAAAATTGATTCGCGAAGCGGCGAGCCTTGGCGCCCAGGTGATCCTGATCCAGGAGCTGTTCGAGACACCGTACTTCTGCAAGGATCACTGCGCGCAGCATCTGGAACTCGCCCGGCCCATGGAGGGTCATCCGGCCGTTGAACATTTTCGCGGCGTGGCCCGCGAACTCGGCGTCGTGCTGCCGATCAGCGTTTTCGAGCGCGCCAACAACGCGTTCTACAATTCCGTGGCCGTCATCGATGCCGACGGTACGGTGCTCGGCAGTTACCGCAAGTCGCATATTCCCGAGGGCTCCGGTTACCACGAAAAATTCTATTTCTCGCCGGGCGATACCGGTTTCAAGGTGTTCGATACTCGATATGCGAAGCTCGGCGTCGCGATCTGCTGGGATCAGTGGTTTCCGGAAGCCGCGCGCTCCATGGCGTTGATGGGCGCAGATATGCTGCTGTATCCGACGGCGATCGGCTCGGAGCCACAGGATCCCAGCATTGATTCGAGCGGACACTGGCAGCGGACCATGCAGGGCCATGCCGCGGCCAACATCATGCCGGTGGTGGCGTCGAATCGCATCGGCACCGAGAAGGGCGAGAAATACAGCATGACGTTCTACGGCTCGTCGTTCATTGCCTCGCCGACCGGTGAAAAGGTCGCCGAAGCGGATCGCGTGAGTGAAACGGTGCTGACGGCGTCCTTTGACTTGGATGCGGTGCGTCGCTATCGACACTCATGGGGCGTGTTCCGCGATCGGCGGCCGGATTTGTACTACCCCCTGTTGTCCCTCGATGGGCGCGGCTGAGGCGCTTCCCGAGGATCTGGTATTCGTCGATTTGGAGACGACGGGCGCGCGCGCGGAGATCGACCGCATCACCGAGGTGGGCATCGTCCGAGTCAGCGCCGGCGAACTGATCGAAGAATGGAGCTCGCTGGTCAATCCCGAGTGCCTCATTCCCCCCTATATCGAGGCGTTCACCGGAATCAGCAATGACATGGTCGCCGCTGCGCCGCGCTTTGCCGAGATCGCCGCAACGGTACGACAGAAGCTACATGGAGCGGTGTTCGTGGCGCACAACGCGCGCTTCGATTACTCGTTTTTGCGCAGTGAGTTTCTCAAGGCGGATATTGGTTTCTCCGCGCGGGTCCTGTGCACGGTCAAGCTCTCGCGGCGTCTGTTTCCCGAGCATGTGAAGCACAATCTCGATGCGGTCATGGAGCGCAATGGGCTGAGCTGCAGCGCGCGACATCGCGCCTTGGGGGACGCCAAAGTACTGCATGACTTGTGGTTCAAGCTGCGTCGCGAAGTGGCCGAACCGCGCCTTCTCGCCGCGGTGCAGGCTGCCTTGGGCGAACATAAGCTCCCGGCTCACCTGCCTCCGGGATTGGCCGATGACTTGCCCGAGGGTTACGGCGTGTATCGGTTCTTCGGCGAAAACGATGCCTTGCTCTATGTCGGCCGGTGCAGGTCGCTGCGCACCGGCGTGTGCAGCCATTTTGCCGACGGCAGCGTGCGATCCAAGGATCGCCGATTGGCCGATCAGGTGCGTCGCATCGACTGGGTGCAAACCCCCGGTGAATTGGGGGCGATGCTCAAGGAGTCCGAGTGGATCAAAACTCGCAAGCCGCTCTATAACCGGCGCGGCAAGATCAATGCCCGCCCTCACACCTTGCGTGCCGGCACTTCGCGGGCCCCGCCGGGCCGAAGCAACGTTGTCGCGGCTGTGGCCGTCGATGAGGTGGAATTCTCCGATTTGAATCAATGCTACGGCATGTTTCACTCCGACAAGGACGCCCGCAAGGCGCTCGGCGACATTGCGAACGCCAAGCAACTGTGCCTCAAAGTCTTGGGGCTGGAGGACGGCGCGGGTTCTTGCCTCGCGTATCAAGTCGAAAAGTGCAAGGGCGCCTGCATCGGCAAGGAGCCGCTCATGCTGCACAACATGCGCCTGGTGCTCGCACTGTCGTCGTTGAAACTGAAGGCATGGCCGTTTCCCGGACGCATTGCCTTGCGCGAGCGCGAGGTGCGGGGCGGCCTGCCGGAGGCCTTGATGCGCACCGACCTGCATGTGGTCGATCACTGGGCCTACCTTGGCACGGCGCGAACTGAGGAGGAACTCGCCGCGTTCGATGCGCAGAGTTCGCGGATCGAGTTCGACGCGGACGTGTACCGTATCTTGGTGCGTTATTTCGCCAACAATCCAAAACTCGATTGGCTTGATTTGCGCAGATCCGAGCGTCCGGTGGCTTAAGGCGAACCGATGGCTTTGTTCTTTCGGCGGCGTACAATGGCGCCGCTCGCCTGGAACCTGTTTTCCTGTCGCCACCTATCCGCAGCCAAATTGGGGACTCACCATCATGCATCCGCTCAATACCGTTAAGGGCGCCATTACCACCGGCGTCGTACTCGCGATAATCATCGGCATTGCGCTCAGCTACTACGCCGGGGCCAGTCTCGCGTTTCACCCGGTGCGCATCGATCGGTGGCTGCACATTGTTTCGGGCATCACCTGGATCGGACTGCTGTACTACTTCAATGTCGTGCAGACCCCGGGCCTCGCGGCCGCGGCCGCCGACAAGGGCGGTCCGGGCGGTGCGGGAGTGTCGAAATACATCGCGCCCAGGGCCTTGCTGTGGTTTCGCTGGGCCGCCGTCGCAACCTGGGTGACCGGAGCCTGCTACTTGATCGCTGGATACGGCGCGGTGAACGGTTTGGTGCAGGCCTTTCTATTGCAGCCCGGATTTCGGACGATCGGCGTTGGCGCGTGGCTCGGTACTATCATGTTGTTCAACGTCTGGGTTTTCATTTGGCCCAACCAAAAGAAAATACTGGGGATAGTCACAGCGACGGACGATGAAAAAGCTGCAGCGCGCAAGATTGCCGCCAAGGCGTCGCGCATCAATTTCATCCTCTCCCTTCCGATGATTATGTGCATGGGCGGCCAGTCACATGGTTTGCCGTTCTAAGTAAATGGCAGATCGACGTGGCGCGAATTGCACGTGAACGACAATGTACGCTATTGGATTGCCACGGCGCCGGTGGGCGCGGCTTCGGTACTGGCGGAGGAACTCGCGCGATTCGGCGCCCACGACATACGTGAGCGTAGTCACGATGTGAAGTTTCAAGGCACGCTGGAGGTGGGCTATCGAGTCTGCCTCTGGTCGCGCACGGCGACCCGAGTACTGTTGAGTTTGGGATCGCTCGACGCGAGCAGTTCCAAGAACGTGTATGACGCTGTCAAGCGCATCGATTGGCGGGAGCATATCGCGCCCGGTGCGACATTGGCCTGCGATTGCAGTGGCGGCAACGAATCCATTCGACACACGATCTATGGGTCTCAGCTGCTCAAGGACGCGGTCTGCGACAATCTGCGCGATGCCACCGGCGAGCGGCCGAATATCAAACCGGAACGCCCCGACGTCCTGCTGCACTTGCACGTCGAAGGCCCGACCGCGCTGTTATCGGTGGATTTCTCCGGTGAGAGTCTGCATCGCCGCGGCTATCGCGCCGAAGCAGGTCGCGCGCCGCTCAAGGAGAACGTCGCGGCCGCCGTGCTGTTGCGTGCCGGTTGGCCAGGCATTTTCGAGAGCGGCGGGACCTTGCTCGATCCCATGTGCGGATCGGGCACCTTTCTGACGGAAGGGGCGTTGATCGCGGCGGACGCCGCGCCTGCGCTCGAGCGGGAATATTTTGGTTTCACGGGCTGGCGTGGCCATGACGCCGCGCTCTGGGAGCAGCTGCGCGCGCAAGCGCGGGCCCGCCGAGCCGCGCGCACGGTGCGCCGCTGCATTTTAGGATCCGATGCCGACGCGGATGCCGTACGCATGGCCATCGCCAATGGCGAGCAGGCCGGCGTAGCCGACTGGCTGCATGTGGAGAAGCGCTCTTTAAGCGAGATCGTCCGCCCGCGCGGAGAAACCGGGCTGATCGTAGCCAATCCGCCCTACGGCGAACGCATCGGCGCCGAATCGGGACTGCCGGCCTTGTATTCTGAACTCGGCGGCGCGCTGCGGGACCACTTTAACGGGTGGCAGGCTGCGATCCTCACCGGCAATCCACCGCTCGCCAGAAACCTCGGTATCTATGCGAAGCGCACGCATCGCTTCTTCAATGGCACCATCGAGTGCCGCCTGCTGCGCTTCGATTTGAACGAGGCCCGCGAGCAGAAACCGGCGGAGGTGGTGCGCGCGGACTGGTCGAGCCGGCCCGGCGCGCAGATGTTCGCCAATCGCCTGAAAAAGAATCTGCAACGACTGGATCCCTGGGCCGAGCGCGAGGGTGTTGATTGTTTCCGCGTTTACGATGCGGACATGCCCGAGTACGCGTTTGCCATCGACCTGTATGGTCGCGGATCGCGCCATGTCTACGTTCAGGAATACGCTCCGCCGAAAACCGTCGATCAGGAGAGCGCGCGGGAACGACGCCGTGAAGCGCTGTCGGTGCTCCCGGAGGTGCTGTCTGTGCCCGTAACGCACGTGCATTCGCGAGTGCGCAAGCAGCAGAAAGGCAGTGAGCAATATGAGAAGCGCGAGGCCGTTGCCGAACGTCATGCCGTGCAGGAAGGCGGCCTGAAATTCTGGGTCAATTTCCGCGATTATTTGGACACCGGACTATTTCTCGATCATCGCCTCGTGCGCGCGATGCTGCGCGATTGGGCGAAGGGCACGGATTTTCTGAATCTGTTCTGCTACACCGCCAGCGCAACTGTGTATGCGGCCTCGGGCGGCGCGCGCACGACCAGCAGTGTCGATTTGTCGAATACCTACTTGGATTGGGCGCATGAAAATCTCATGCTCAATGGATTCGGCGATTCCAGGCACGAATTGTATCGCGCGGATTGTCTTCAATGGCTGGAGGAGCAGGAGCCCGCAGGCCCCCGCTTCGATTTAATCTTCGTCGATCCGCCGACTTTCTCCAATTCCAAACGAATGGAAGGAGTGCTGGACGTGCAGCGCGACCATGTCGGCATGATTCGCCGATCCTTGAAGTTACTGCGTCCGTCCGGACGATTGTTGTTCTCCACCAACTACACCCGCTTCAAGCTCGATTCGGAGGCTCTTGCGGATCTGGCGATCGAGGACATCAGTGCCCAGACGATCCCGAAGGATTTTGAACGACACGCGCGGATTCACCGCTGCTTCGTGATCAAATTCAAATGAGGCCCGCTTTGTGCAAATGATTGGCGCTGCAGCCGCGGCTTGCGGTACTCTCTAATGCCTATGCAAATACGCACCTCCCGGCATGCGCTGATATTGTCCGTCTTGGTTTGCGGCCGCCTTCTGGCGGCTCCTGCCACCGCCGACAAAGATCCCGTCAACGCGCCCCCCACCGTGCAGGATTGGCAGGCTCTGGCCAAGCTGCCCGATTGGAGCGGGGTTTGGACGCCGGTGATCAGCGATCAGATCGCACAAGAGAAGACCAATCGGCCGCCGTGGAAGCCGCAGATTACTACCCAGATAGATCACATGAATGCGGAAGAAGATGCCGGCCGGCCATTTCCCATCATCGACCATTGCTTTCCGACCGGCATGCCGAGTTGGATGCTCATCACCCACAACGCCTTCGAGATTCTGTTTACGCCCGGCCGTGTGACCATATTGGGAGAGGGAGACGGCAATCGGCTGCGCCGCATTTACACGGATGGCCGGCCGCATCCGGCCGACCCCGATCCCAGTTTTCATGGTCACTCCATCGGACATTGGGAGAAGGACACCCTGGTGGTCGATACTGTGGCTCTGCTGCCGCAGGTTTATCTCGCGGTCAGTGAAGCAGTCGGCGTGCCGAATAACGGCGACATGCATATTGTCGAACGTTTGCAGCTACAAGGCCCCGACACCTTGGTCGACGACCTGGAGATCACTGCCAAGAAAGTGTTGTCCAAGCCCTGGCGCACCACACGCAAGTATTATCGGCAGCGCGCACAGAAATACGACATCGTCGAAGGCGTTTGCGAGCAGGGTAGCTATTCCGAGGCAGTCGATAAGAACGGCAACTCAATATTCGCGCCGATCAAATTTCACAATGGCGTTCCCGTAGGATCCGAATCGAAATGAAACGCTTCTATCTGGTGCAAATGTCGATGGCGGCCGTGCTTGGCGGGTTGATCGCCGCCGCGCCCGCGCAGGCGCACCATTCCTTCGCCATGTTCGAGCCGACCAAGACGTTGACGTTCAAAGGTACCATCAAGACGTTTCAATGGACCAATCCGCACGTCATCGTGTGGGTGATGGTGCAACCGGAGGGAGGCGCTGCTCCCCAAGAGTGGTCGCTGGAGACCACGAGCCCCGGAGTGCTGACGCGCAATGGCTGGACTCGTCAGTCTCTCAAGCCCGGTGACCGCGTCAGTGTGATCTTGAGTCCGCTGCGCGACGGTTCGCACGGCGGCACTCTGAATTCGGTGACCCTGCTCGATACGGGTCAGAAGCTGGTTCCGAGTTTCGGCAAGGAACAGCCCGGACTGAAGTAGCGCGCGTGCGCCCGGAGCGGTGCCTGCCCCTAGAGTAGGTCACGGATGCGGTAGTACATCATGGCCGTCATTAGTGAGGGGCGCCGAAATAACCGGCCGCCCGGAAAGTCGCGATGCGGGATTCGCGCAAAGACGTCGAATCGCTCTGCCGTTCCGGCAACGGCCTCCGCCACCAGTTTGCCCGCCAGACCGGTCAGCGACATACCGTGACCCGAGAATCCTTGCATATAGAACACATTGGGCGCGAGCCGCCCGAAATTCGGCGCGCGGCTCATGGTGATGTCCAGGAACCCGCCCCAGGCGTACGCCACTTTGGCGTCACGCAGCGCCGGGAATATTCGCACCATTCTTCGGCGCATGGATTCGGCGAGGTTCGGCGGCTGAAGGGCGCTGTAACTGACCCGCCCGCCGAACAGCAGGCGGTGATCCGCCGAGCGGCGAAAATAATCCAAGATCCAGTTGATGTCCGCGATCGCGGCATTGCTCGGCAGCAGCGCACGGACGCGATCCTCGCCCAGCGGTTCCGTGGCAATGACATAAGTGCCCACGCCCAAAATTCGCCGCGCCAGCAGCGGTGCCACGGCCCCAATGTAGGCGTTGCCGCACAACACCAGGTTCGCACAGCGCACCGTGCCGTGCGGGGTCTGCACGGCGATTTCAGCGCCGTCTTCATAGCGCAGCACCTCGGAGTGCTCGAAGATGGCCGCACCCGCAGCCTCGGCGGCGCGCGCCACGCCTTGAGTGAATTTGAGCGGGTGCAGGTGGCCGCTGCGCGGATCGATTAGTCCGCCGAGATAGCGTTCGCTGCGTACGTGCGCCTGCAGCTCTTCGCGGTTCAACAGCCGCACGGAGCGGTAGTCGTACACCTCGTGCAGTTCACGTACCCAATCATCGAGTTCCTTCAAGTGCCGCGGTTTGGTGGCGACGTGCACGTGGTTGGGGCGATAGTCGCAGTCGATGGAATACTCGCTGATCAACGATTGGGTCAGGTCGAGCGCTTCGATGGACATGTCGAATAGCCGCCGCGCGTCATCGCGGCCCACCTCGGCGGTGAGCGCCTTTTGACCGGCAGCCAGCCCAAAGATGGTTTGGCCGCCGCTCCGTCCCGAGGCCCCGTAACCCACCGTGTGGGCTTCAAGCAGGGCGACCCGGTAGCCGCGTTTCGACAGATGCAGGGCGGCCGAGCAGCCCGCAATGCCTCCGCCCAGCACCACGACATCGGTCTTCAGGTCACCCTGCAGAGGAGCGCGTTGCGCCGGCGCGACGGCTGAGGCCGCGACGCTGTTGCCCGCGGCGTAGTAGGAAGAGGCGGATGGATAGGTTAGGCGCAAGGGTGGCAGGGGTGATAAGTGTTTAAAATCTTATGGCTATTGACAGGATTCGGCACCTGTGGGCTTGTGGGCTCATTCGACCTTATAACAATGTTGTTGCGATGCACCAAGCGAAGCTAAGTCATGGATATGCCTAAATCTTAGCCAATTGTCGCACCTCAGGCAGGACGAGTCACCGGGGGTATGGTGTAATACGGTCGTTAAGGAAGCTCAATCGTCCATCTGGGCGTTTAATATATTAAACATGTCTCGCTTGCCGCTCATCGGAATTCCGGCTGATCGCAGGCTGTTTGGGAATCACTATTCCCACATGGTCGGTGAGAAGTACATCGAGGCCGTCGCCGCAGGCGCGAACGCGGTGCCGGTGCTCATACCCGCTATCGGGTCTGAGATTGATCTGACGTCCTTAATGAGTGTTTGCGACGGACTATTGCTGACGGGGAGCGCTACGAATGTCGAACCCCACCATTACGGAGGACCGGCGAGTGAGCCGGGAACGCTACATGATCCAAATAGGGATGCTACGACGCTTCCGCTGATTCCGCGGGCGGTGGCCGCCGGTTTGCCGGTGCTCGCCATCTGTCGCGGATTTCAGGAAATGAATGTCGCCTACGGCGGCACATTGCACCAACGGCTGCACGAGGTTTCTGGGCTCCTCGATCACCGCGAGGATGAATCACAGCCTCTGGACGTGCAGTACGGCCCGGCCCACGAAGTCCTGCTGGAGCCTGGAGGAGCCCTGCGAAACATAGCCGGACAGGATCGCTTGCAGGTCAATTCTCTGCATTGGCAGGGAATTCAAACCTTGGGCAAGAAGTTGGCGGTCGAGGCGCGGGCACCGGACGGAGTCATCGAAGCATTTCGAGTGGCCGACGCACCGAATTTCGCCCTCAGCGTGCAATGGCATCCTGAATGGCAGTTTGCGAAGAATCCATTTTCTCGCGCGTTATTTGCGGCGTTTGGTGAAGCCAGCCGCACGCGCAATGTCGAAAGGTGATTTATGGCCAGTACGATCCAACAATTTTTAAAAGAACACGGCATCTCGGAAGTCGAAGCCATCATTCCGGACATGGCCGGCGTCGCGCGCGGCAAGCTCATGCCCGCGGAGAAATTTGCGGAGGAGGAGGGCATGCGCCTGCCGGAGGCCATCTTCCTGCAGACGGTGACCGGAGATTATCCGGACGATCAAAGCGCGATGAACCCCTCGGATATCGACATCGTCCTCAAAGCGGACCCAAAAACAGTACGGGTCGTCCCATGGGCCGCGGAACCGACCGCTCAGGTAATTCATGATTGCTTCTACGGCGATGGCCGGCCGGTCACCATGGCGCCGCGCTATGTGCTGCGGCGGGTACTCGATCTATACGAGGCGCACGGCTGGGAGCCTGTGGTCGCGCCGGAACTCGAGTTTTTCCTGGTGGAACCCAATGTCGATTCCGACTATCCCTTGAAGCCGCCGGTGGGCCGGTCAGGCCGCCCGGAAATCGGCCGGCAGGCGTACAGCATCGCGGCAGTCAATGAGTTCGATCCGCTGTTCGACGACATGTATTCGTTTTGCGAGGCGCAGGACATCGAGATCGATACCCTGATCCACGAGGCCGGTGCGGCGCAGATGGAGATCAATCTTCTGCACGGCTACCCCATGAGCCTTGCCGACCAGGCCTTTTTATTCAAGCGCACGGCTCGCGAGGCAGCGTTGCGGCACAAGATGTACGCCACATTCATGGCGAAGCCGATGGCCAAGGAGCCGGGCAGTGCCATGCACTTGCACCAAAGCATCGTCGACATCAAGACCCGCAAAAACATATTCAGCAATCCCGACGGCACGCCCACTGCTTTGTTTTTTGGGCACATCGCCGGATTGCAAAAATATCTCCCCGGCGCGATGTCGTTGTTCGCTCCGAATGTGAACAGCTACCGGCGCATCAGCCGTTATTCGTCGGCCCCCATCAATGTGCATTGGGGCTATGACAACCGTACGGCGGGTTTGCGAGTGCCGATGTCCGGCCCCGAGGCCCGACGCGTCGAGAATCGAGTCGGAGGCGCGGATGCGAACCCTTATCTCGCGATTGCGGCATCCCTGGCATGCGGTTACCTCGGCATGGTCGAGGCGTTGAAGCCGTCCGAGCCGATTGCCGGCAGCGCGTACGACTTGGCAATAGCGCTGCCTCGAACCCTGGCCGAGGCGCTGCGCCTGTTGCGGGAATCCAAGCCCCTGGTCGACTTGTTCGGCGACCGTTTCGTGCTGGCCTATACGGCGGTCAAGGAAGCGGAATACGAGACCTTTGCCCAAGTCATCAGCTCCTGGGAGCGCGAGCATCTGCTTCTGAACGTGTAGCGACCCGCCGTCGGCGCTTCTGTTTGCCCGAGTTTTATCCGCCTGGCTCTGTCCCCGAGCGGCGCGCTACGATATAACTAGCGAGACGGTCCCGGACGCGCCGCTCTTGCGTCCGTTCGCGCAACAAAAGGGGAAGCATTTGATGGGAAGCGTTCGTCGGATGGCGATTCTGGTCCTGGGCTGCGTTTTCACTTTGAGTGCTTGCGGGAACCACAAGAGTGCATCGGAGCCCGCCCCTGGATCCGCCGACACCGACTCGGGTAAGGTTTTGAACCTATACATCTGGTCCGATTACCTGGCGGCGAACACCCTGTCAGATTTCGAAAAGCAAACGGGCATCAAGGTGCACGTCGCCTATTTCGACACGAATGAAACCCTGGAGACCAAACTGCTGGCGGGAAGCAGCGGCTACGACGTCGTGGTGCCCACGGCCTCGTACTTCGAGAGACAGATCAAGGCAGGCGTTTATCTTCCGATCGACAAATCGAAGCTGTCGAACCTAAAAAACATGGACCCCCAGCTCATGTCCAAGGTCGCCTTACACGATCCGGACAATGCCCATGGAATCATTTACACCTGGGGCACCAACGGCATCGGCTACAACGGGAAAATGATCAAGGAGCTGCTGCCCGATGCTCCACTCGACAGCTGGCGCCTGGTTTTCGACCCTGCCATTGCATCCAAGGTGGCCAAGTGCGGGATCAGCGTGCTCGATTCGCCCGCCGAAATGATGCGCGCCGTATATAGCTATCTGGGCAAGGATCCTAATTCGCAAAAACCGGATGATCTGGTGCAGGCCGAAGCCGTGCTCAGCAAGATCCGGCCCTACATACGCAATATCAATTCCTCCGAATACATCGAGGCGCTGGCGAACGGCGATCTTTGCATCGCGGTCGGCTACAACGGCGACGTCATGCAGGCGCGCGACCGCGCCCGCGAGGCCAACAAGGGCATCGAAATCAAGTACTCCGTGCCCAAGGAAGGCTCAATACTATGGTTCGACATGCTGGCCATCCCCAAGGACGCGCCGAACAAGGTAAGCGCATACGCTTTTCTGAACTACATCATGACTCCCCAAGTTATCGCCGACGTTTCTAATTTCAAGCGCTATGCCAACGGCAACACGGCCTCGCAGCCCCTGGTGATGGACTCGGTCAAGAACGATCCTGGGATTTACCCGCCTCTCGAACAGCGGCAGAAGCTGGCGGTGCAGCTGGCGGACTCCGCCGATCAGACCCGCGCGATTACCCGCGTCTGGCAAAAATTCAAGACGGGCCAATAAGCGATGACGACATCTGGTGGCGCGGCCGTCAAATCGGCCCCTTGGAAGGATCCGTCGGCCCGCCCCTATGTTCAGGTGGACCGGGTCACCAAAGCATTCGGGGACTTCAAAGCGGTCGACGATGTCAGCCTAAAGATCTACAAGGGTGAAATTTTCTGCTTGTTGGGTGCGTCGGGCTGCGGCAAGACCACGCTGCTGCGCATGCTGGGCGGGTTCGAGACGCCCACCTCCGGAAAGATATTCATCGACGGTGAAGACATGACGGGCGTTCCGCCCTATGAGCGTCCGGTAAATATGATGTTCCAGTCCTATGCGTTGTTCCCGCATATGAATGTCGAGGAAAATGTTGCTTTCGGTCTGAAACAGGACCGGATTCCCAAGGCCGAGATCAAGGAGCGGGTCGCCACCATGCTCGATCTGGTGAAGTTGGGCGATTTCGCCAAGCGCAAACCACATCAGTTATCGGGCGGTCAGCGCCAGCGTGTGGCGCTGGCGCGCTCCCTAGTCAAACGCCCCAAGCTCCTGCTCCTCGACGAGCCCTTGGGTGCGTTGGACAAAAAATTGCGCGAGCACACGCAATTCGAGCTGATCAGCCTGCAGGACAAGCTCGGCGTCACGTTCGTGGTGGTGACTCACGACCAGGAAGAGGCCATGACTCTGGCGAGCCGCATCGGCGTCATGAACCATGGGGAAATCGTGCAGGCCGGCACGCCGTCGGAAATCTATGAATTTCCGAGTTCGAAATTCGTGGCGGATTTCGTCGGCTCAGTGAATATGTTCGAGGGCAAGCTGATCGAGGATGAACCCGAGCATGTGCGCATTGCCTCCGATGACATGGGCGGGACTATTTACGTGAGCCACGGCATCAGCGCGCCGCCGGAAGCCATCGTGTGGGCAGCGGTGCGGCCGGAGAAGATCTTCATGTCCACGGCGCAGCCGGCCGGCACGGACAATGTGGTTCGAGGTGCCGTACAGGACATTGCCTATCTTGGCGACCTGTCGATTTATCTGGTGAAGTTGCCCACGGGCAAGGTAGTGCGCGTGACTCAGCCCAACACATCGCGTCACGCGGAAGCCATTACCTGGGATCAGCAGGTGTACCTCTCCTGGGACGCGACCAGTCCGGTGGTGGTGACCCGTTAGCTCCGTGAAGACAGCCGCTTATCTCCGGCGCTTCGGCATCAGCGGCCGCGGCCTCGTCGTGGCGCTTCCGTATCTGTGGCTGCTGTTGTTCTTCGTCGTCCCCTTCGTCATCGTCCTAAAAATTTCCTTCTCGGACATCGATCTGGCGATACCACCTTACAAGCCGCTGTTGGAGTGGGTCGGCAAGAATTCCCTGGCCATCAAGGTCGATTTCAACAATTACGCCTTTCTGTTCACGGATAGGCTGTACATCAACGCGTTCTTAAACTCGATCAAGGTCGCGTTCATTTCCACGGTGCTGTGTGCGCTGGTGGGCTACCCCATGGCCT
Source organism: Gammaproteobacteria bacterium (assembly GCA_025358295.1). GTDB lineage: Bacteria > Pseudomonadota > Gammaproteobacteria > Steroidobacterales > Steroidobacteraceae > Bog-1198. The sequence goes on along the minus strand of JANYJY010000022.1, from coordinate 109,607 downwards.
ACGGCATCGCCCGCTCCAAGCCGGCCACCCGCAATCTCCTGTTGTTGTTGGTGATTCTGCCGTTCTGGACCTCATTGTTATTGCGCGTCTATGCGTGGATCGGTCTGCTGAAGGCCAACGGCGTCATCAACAATGTGCTGATCTGGATGGGCGTCATCAACGAACCCCTGACCCTGCTGTACACACCGTTCGCCATGTACGTGGGCATCGTTTACTCCTACCTGCCATTCTTCATCCTGCCGATGTACGCGAATTTGGAGAAAATGGATTGGCAGCTGCTCGAAGCCGCCGAAGACCTCGGCTGCCGCCCATGGCAGGCGTTTTACAAGATAACGCTGCCACTCTCGCGCAATGGGATTCTGGCGGGCTCCATGCTGGTGTTCATTCCGGCGGTGGGAGAGTTCGTCATCCCGGCGCTGCTCGGCGGCCCTAATGCCCTCATGATCGGGCGTGTGCTCTGGGACGAGTTCTTTTCCAACCGCGCTTGGCCGGTGGCGAGCGCGGTCGCGATATTACTCCTGATCCTTTTGGTGCCCTTCATGATGTGGTACCAAAGCGTGCAGGCGCGTGAATCGGCGGGCGCGCGATGAACTATAAAAGCTCGTACTTCATCATCACCTGCCTGGCTTTCGGTTTCGCATTTCTTTACATCCCCATTTTGTCGATGGTGGTGTTTTCATTCAACGCATCGAAGCTGGTGACGGTGTGGGACAGCGCCCATTCACCCACGCTCAAGTGGTACTACGCGCTGCTCGGCAATGACGAGATACTCGATGCCGCCTGGATCTCGCTCAAAGTCGCCGTCATCAATGCATCGGGATCGGTCATTCTCGGCACCCTGGCCGGATTCGGATTGGCGCGCTTCAGCCAATTCCGGGGACGCTTTACTCTCAATGCGATGACCACGGCGCCGTTGGTCATGCCCGAGGTCATCACCGGATTGTCTCTGCTATTGTTGTTCGTTGCGTTGGAGCAGCTGATCGGCTGGCCGGCGGGACGCGGCATCACCACCATGACCATCGGTCACATGACGTTCTCGATGGCCTATGTCACGGTGATCGTCAATTCACGCCTGGCGACTTTTGACACGGCATTGGAAGAAGCGGCCATGGATTTAGGCGCCCGCCCGCTGAAGGTATTTTTCGTCATTACGATGCCGATTATTTTTCCCGCCATTTTGTCCGGGTGGCTGCTGGCCTTCACCCTGTCGTGGGACGACCTTGTGATCTCAAGCTTCACCTCGGGACCGGGCAGCAGCACTCTGCCCATGGTGGTGTTCTCCAAGGTGCGGCTCGGCGTCAGCCCGGAAATCAACGTGCTCGCGACCATCACCATCACCGTGGTCACGCTGATGATCGTCGGCGTGAGCCTGTGGATGGCGCGGCGGGCCAAGCTGGACAAAGCAGCCGACTAGCGACGCCGCTGTTCAGCACTTAAAGCCGGCCAACTTCCTTTTGGTGCCGGTCGGAAACAGCGGGCACCCGCGCCCGGTAGACGCCATATTCTGCGCTGTGAAATCTAGCGGCGTGTATTCGAGTCCCTTCATCCGCAGGTAAACCTGCTGCAGCCCGAACTGATCCAAGTGATTGATCCCCCCAGGAGGGTACATCGGGAGCCTGAAAGGGCGCAATTCGTCGATAACGGCGCTCATCCATCCCGATCGCTCGCGGGTCATCGTGCCCAATTGCAAGGTGGTGGGCGAAATTCTGCACAACTACGGCAGAATCCGTCAGTCGGAAATCCGTGTCGGTGTGGCATATGAGTCTAATTTACAGCTAGCGCTTTCCACGATTCGCGATCTTGTGAAGGCGAATCCGCGTGTCCTGGCGGAGCCGACACCGGTGATTCAAGTAGTGACCCTGGCAGACTCAGCGGTGCAAATAGTGATCAAGCCCTGGGTTGCAGTGGCCGATTACGGACCTGTCGCAGGTGAACTGAATCTGTCGTTGATCGAGGAACTGCGTCGGCGCAGCATCGGCATTCCGTATGCGCAATGCGAGGTGCGGTTGATTGGGGGCGTACCGTAGCCGGGAAAGGTTCGGACACTCTTTGTCGCTGGGCGAAATTGTCATCGAATGGCCGTTCGTAGCGCATATCCAACACAATCATATGGTTATGATTTCAAAACAACACAAGAAACTTTAATAGAAGATTTGTTATTAAACCTTTGTGTGCGAAAGCATTAATTAGAGGTCAGTTTGGCAAGTTATAAGGAAATACCGACGTCAAACAAGTTTATTCGAGTGCGTTGGGAATGCACGTAACAGTTTGCCATCCAGTGTTATCAACTTGGTATCGAGCTTCTGCGCCAGTGCTACGAATTCGCAGTCGTAAGCCGAGCAATCGCTGTCGCGTAGGAGTTCAAGAACGGTAAGCGAGTCAACTTCGAACTCCGAACCGGAGAGCAAGCTCTCTGCTTCCCTCTGCAGTCTGTGGGCTTGTTCAAACGTGATTGCCCGTCGCCTCATGTAGCCCGCGAGAATATTGCGAAACTCACTTCTCCAGAGGACCGGCGCTACCCATTCCGGGTCGCGCTCGAGTAGCGCTTCGGCATCTGCTGTGTGTTCGCCAGGAAGGTATAGGTATGCCACTACGCTGGTGTCCACCACAATCATGGGCGACCCTGTCGCTTCAGGGTATCAATGTCGCGTGCACGAAACTTAAGCGGGGCTAGTTCCGCCCGCAATTTACGCGCGCGGGTCAAGCGCTCGTTGGCCCCGAGCTTGATCGGTAGCAGTACCGTCTCCAAACACACAATAGCTTCGCTGTTCAGGCTGCGGCGATTGGTCGCGGCCGAGAGTCTCAGCCGGTTATAGATCTCGTCCGGAATGTTTTTGAGCGTCAACGTTGTGGCCATACTCTGCTCCGTCGTCTAGAAACCATTATGGTTCTATAATGGTTCTATTCTGGTGTCATGTCAAGGGATGGTCATGCCTTTGGAACATGTGACTAGGGCAGACCGTCGAGGTGTAAGCGCGTAGCGGCAACACCTTCCTGCTCTGCTTCTGGCAGTCTTGAGGGTTCAAGCCGGTGGCATACTTGACCTTAAAGCAACGCGGTCAAAATAAATGGGCGGGCAATCCATGAGTCAGGGCGAAGTGAATGGCATACACCCAAGACACATGAGGGATTTTGCACTGGAGGTTTTCTTCTCCAAGTGGGAGTTTGCCGCCAAGTACAATTTGGCGGGTTCCGACGGCGAAAACATGACGCTCGCGCAGTTGCTGGCATTGGCAAGCCCGGAGGATCGGGCCGCATTCGATAACGTAGGCCTCGGCTACACGGAGACATTCGGTGCTCCGGCGCTTCGAGATGAAATCGCGAAGACCTATGACAGCGTGCTGCCGGGGCACCTGCTGTGTTTCGCCGGCGCCGAGGAGGGCATCTATGTGGCGATGCGGGTACTGCTCGAGCCCGATGATCACGTCATCGTCATCACGCCGAATTACCAGGCAGCTGAGACGATTCCGCTGGGCATTTGCGCTGTAACCGGCGTGCCGCTCGATATCGATAGCCATTGGGATCTGGATGTCGATCTATTGCGTGCGGCGCTGCGGCCCAATACCAAGTTGATTTCCATCAATTTTCCGAATAATCCCACGGGTAAGATCCTTGCTCGCGAAACCTTCGATGCCGTGGTCGAGCTCTGCCGCAGCCGGGGTATCTGGCTGTTCAGCGACGAAGTGTATCGCCTGATCGAACGTGATCCGGCACGCCGATTGCCCCAGGTCGTGGATGTTTATGAGCGCGGCATTTCCCTCAATGTGATGTCGAAGGCCTATGGGCTCGCGGGGCTGAGGATCGGCTGGCTGGCTTGCAAGGACAGGGCAATGTTGGTCAGGTTCGAGCACTACAAGCATTTTCTATCCATATGCAATGCGGCGCCCTCCGAGGTGCTGGCGAGGATTGCGCTCAAAGCCCGGGACCGGATCCTTCAGAAGAACCGCCAGGTGGTGAGCGACAATCTCGCCATCGTGAGTGCGTTCTTTGCCGACTACCCGCATCTATTCGAGTGGCATGAGCCCGACGGCGGCTGTATCGGCTTCATCCGCTACAAGGGAGCGGAGGGAGTGGAGAAATTTACCAGCCGCTTGGTCGAGGAATCGGGCGTTTTATTTCTACCGTCGAGCGTCTATCGCTCGGAGCTGGGCCCCGTGCCGAAAAATTGCCTGCGAGTGGGCTTCGGCCGATCGCACGTCGCGCGCGGCTTTGCAGCGCTGCGTCAGTGGTTCGAACGCCAGATATAACGAGACACGCGATTTATGGGAGAGCAAGCATGAATCGATTCAGGTCGTCGGCCGGCATTGTGGTGGGATTGGTTTTGTCCCTATCCGCAGCGGGGGCGTTTGCCGCCGGCACACCGAGCGCCGCTGACAAGAAGCCCGATGGTGATTCCGAGAAGACGGAGGGCGGAAAATTCGAGGCCTTCAAGCCCGAATCGATCTCGAGCACGGGCACGGTCACCATCGGCGGGCAGGTCGTGGCGTATCAGGCGATCGCCGGCACCTTCATCGTGCATCCCAAAGATTGGGACGATGTGCCGCGCGACCCCAAGGCCGACAAGGCGGGATCACCCTCGGGGGACGAGGGCGGCGAGTCCAAGAATCCGGCGGCGGAAACCTCGATGTTCTACGTCGCCTACTTTAAGAACGGCGGCGGCAATCGGGCCGTGACCTTCGTCTACAACGGCGGTCCCGGCTCCGCGACTTTGTGGCTGCATATGGGCGCTTTCGGGCCCCGCCGTGTCGTCACGTCCACCGATGCACACACACCGGCCGCGCCGTATTCCCTGGTCAACAATAGCTCGAGCCTGCTCGACGCGACGGATCTCGTGTTCATCGACGCACCCGGCACGGGTTTCAGCCGCGTAGCGGGCAAGGATAAGGAGAAGGCCTTTTATGGCGTCGATCAGGACGCCTACGCGTTCGCGGAGTTCATTTCGCAGTTTCTGTCCAAGTACGGTCGCTGGAATTCGCCGAAATATCTGTTCGGCGAGAGCTACGGCACGCCGCGATCTGCAGTGTTGATCAACCAGCTGGAGGCGGATCGCTCGATCGATTTCAACGGTGTGATCCTGCTGTCGCAGATTCTCAATTTCGATCTGAGTCCCGATCGGCCGACGGGAAACCCCGGCATCGATGTGCCATACCAGACGGTATTGCCCACCTACGCCGCAACGGCCTGGTATCACCACAAGCTCAGCGGCGAATACAAGGATCTCGAGACCCTGCTGGCAGAAGTCGAGCATTTCGCCATGGGAGACTACGCACGGGCACTCGCCGCCGGGTCCGAGCTGGGCGCGGCCGATCGCGCCGCAATCGCCGACAAGCTGCATCAATACACCGGACTGCCGGTGGACTACATATTGAGGGCGGACCTGCGCATCGATGGCGGCGAATTCAGACAGAACCTTCGCGGCGGCGACGGCATGACGACGGGCAGACTCGATACGCGATTCTCGGGTCCGGACATCGATCCGTTGAGTCAGCGAGCCGATTACGACCCGCAGGCCTCTGCGCTCGGTTCAGCCTACGTTTCCGCATTCAATGAATACGCGCGCAAGGATCTGCATTACGGCGAGGGCAAGTACTTCAAGCAGAGCATTCCGCTGTTCAGGACCTGGAACTTCCAGCACCGCCTGCCGGGGCAGAATCAGCAGCCGCTTTCATCGCGCCAGGGATCCAATGTCATGCCCGATCTTGCGAATGCAATGAAGATCAACCCGAATCTGAAGGTTCAATTGCATGCCGGCTACTTCGATCTCGCCACCCCCTACTATCAGGGTGTGTACGAAATGCATCACCTGCCGATTCCGCCGAATCTGCAGTCCAACATCGAGTACAAATTCTACGATTCCGGTCATATGGTGTACGCCAAGGAATCCTCGCTCAAGTTATTGCACGACAATGTGGTGGGGTTCATTCGACGCACCAGCACTTCGGGCAATTGAACCGGAATGTCTGAATGGGGTCGGGGGCCTGCGCGTCGCAGGCCCGCTTCAGACCAGCACTCTTTCAATGCCCCCGGCGTTGGCGCGCTGTACGTATTGCGGCAGCCAGTCCGGTCCCAGTAGATTTTTAGCGACTTCGATCACGATGTAATCGGCGTCCGTCTCAGTGTCGGCGTTGTAGCGCTTCAGGCCCTGCAAGCAAGACGGGCAGGATGTCAGAATCTTGATCTCGCCGCGGTGACCTGCCGCGCGCATGGTGTCGACACCACCGCGCAATTCCTCTACCTTGCGAAAGCGCACCTGAGTCGATATGTCGGGTCGGCTGATGGCGAGCGTGCCGGACTCGCCGCAGCATCGGTCGTTCTTCTGGATCTGTCCGTTTTGTTCGCTGTTCATCAGGGTATTCACGACTTTCAGTGCATCGTGCTTCTTCATGGGCGAATGACAGGGATCGTGATACAGGTAGCGCACGCCGGTGACGTTTTCCAGCCGAACGCCTTTTTCCATCAGGTATTCATGAATGTCCATGATCTTGCAGCCGGGGAAAATCTCCTCGAACTTGTATCCCTGAAGCTGATCGAAACAGGTTCCGCAGCTCACTACCACCGTCTTGATATCGAGGTAATTCAGCGTGTTGGCGACACGGTGAAACAGCACGCGATTATCGGTGATGATCTTCTCGGCCTTGTCGAATTCGCCGGCGCCCCTTTGCGGGTAACCGCAGCACAAATACCCCGGGGGCAGCACGGTCTGCACGCCGACATGCCACAGCATGGCCTGGGTCGCGAGACCCACCTGTGAAAACAAGCGCTCCGAGCCGCAGCCTGGAAAATAGAACACCGCTTCTGATTCGCTGTTGGTCTTGAGCGGATCGCGAATGATGGGTACGTAATTGCGGTCCTCGATGTCGAGCAATGCCCGCGCGGTCTTCTTCGGCAATCCGCCGGGCATGCGCCTATTGACGAAGTGGAAGTCCTGCTCCTTGATCGGGGGCCTGCCTTCGGTCGCCGGCGGGCGTTTGGTTTACGCCTTGGCAAAGGTTTTCAACGCGCCATTGGCGGCGCGCTGTGCCTTGTAGCCCCAGTCGATCATGACCTTGCGGGTGAGTTTGATGGTCTCAGGATTGGTGGCATTCAAGAAGAACATGGATGCGGCGTTGCCGAGATTGAAGCGCTTCTTCCCCATGCGGCGCAGCAGGTCGCGCATAGCCATGGAAACATCGCCAAAATCGATATCGACAGGGCAGGGCGATTCGCATTTATGGCAGACGGTACAGTGATCGGCCACGTCGGAGAGCTCGTCCCAATGCTGCAGAGAGACGCCGCGGCGCGTCTGCTCTTCGTATAAAAAATGCCTCGATCAGCAGCGATGTCGCCAGAATTTTGTCGCGCGGCGAATACAATAAATTGGCGCGCGGCGCATGGGTGGCGCATACCGGCTTGCATTTGCCTCAGCGCAGGCAATCCTTGATCGCATCGGAGATCGTATTGATGTCCGACTGCTGCATGATCAAGGATTCGTGCCCCAACAACCCGAAGCTCGGCGTGTAGGCGTGGCGCAAATCACTGCCAGGCATCAATTTATGTTTGTTGAACCGGCCGTCGGGATCGATCCGCATTTTGTAGGCGCGAAACGACGCGAGTTCCGCTTCGGTGAGGAACTCGAGCTTGGTGATGCCGATGCCGTGTTCGCCGGAAATCACGCCATCGAGAGATCGCGCAATTCGCATGATACGCGCCACAGTGCGGTTGTCGGCGTGCAGCATGGCATAGTTATCGGAATTCACCGGGATGTTGGTGTGCACGTTGCCGTCGCCGGCGTGCATGTGCAGGGCGACGAACACGCGTCCCTGCAGCACGCGCTTGTGCACGGCCTCGCACTCTGCGAGCACCTGTGCGAAGGCGGCGCCGCCGAATATTCGAGTCAGGCTGGCGAGGACTTCTGATTTCCAGCTCACTCGAATGCTGCGGTCTTGCAACTTATCGAATATGGTTCCGAGGGCCTCGACCGGCAGCGTGATTCCTCGGGCATCCAGCTCGGCCCGCGCCTCGCCCACCGGCGTGTCCACGGCGCCGAGCAAGTACTGCCAACGCGCGCGGGCACCGGCCAGCAGGTCGTGAGCCTCCCTCTTGCGTCGCATGTCGACATCGGCGGTCTTTCCCGCCTTGATGTCGCCCGAGAAATAGTCGTCGAGGGCGTCGAGCAGCTCGAGCTTGTTGCGGATCGACAGTTCGATGTTGATGCGTTCGATGGCGTCGGTGTATTCGCCGAGCCGTTCGAGCGGAATGACCACGTCCTCGTTGATCTTGAACGCGTCGGTGTGCTTGATCGGTGCGCAGATCATCGAGAACGCCCCACGCATCGTCGCCCAGCAGGCGGATGACGATTTCTCAATCGGCCAGTGAGGCTAGTTATAGGGGATTTCCCGCAACCGCGATTCAGGTTCGAGATCTTCACGGCGTCGGGCGTACCCCGATATATCGGCAACGGCGTTCATATGCAGTTGATTTTACGCATTTATGGGGTCGGAATGCGCGCCTCAAGACATGCGTGAGCCGGCCGTTAATATGAGCCATGCAGGAACTACCGATGTCACCCACAAGCCGCGTGCCGGTCGAGCTGGGTAGTTGCGAGATCGTCCACGGCCTCTTCGAACGATGTCTGGCGGGCGATGATCTGGCGGTGCCGCTATTGCCGGAGGTGGCCTTTCGCGTCGCGCGCACCGGGCCCAATGACTCGGCCAACGCACAGCAACTCGCGGACATCATCAACGCGGATCCGGCGCTTACCATGCATGTGTTGCGCGTCGCGGGATCCGCGGCGAAACGACCCGCATCGCCCATCAAGACTTTGCCGCATGCGATCGCCTGGCTGGGATTCGACGAAGTAGCGAACCTGGCCTTTACGCTGGCATTGCAGGGAAAAATTTTGGACGTGAAGGGACAACAGCACAAGGCAAGGCGCTTGTGGCGTCACTCGCTGGCGAGCGCACTGTGGTCGCGGCAATTGGCCCATATGCTGGCTCGAGAAACCGGCACGTGCTACCTGTGCGGATTGCTGCACAACATCGGCAAGGTGGTGACCTTGGCTGCGGTGTATGAGGTTGCCCAAGCCGCGGGCAAGAAACTGACCGGCGAGGACTACGACCGTCTCATCGAGACATTTCACCACCCCGTGGGTGCGCGCGTGGTTGCCGCCTGGTCCTTACCGTCACCCATACTCACCGTGACGGCGCAATGGCAGGCGTACGAGTCGGCTGGCTTCGCGGGATTCGAATGCAATGTGGTGAATGTGGCGCACGCGCTCGCGGATTTCACCTTGCTCGACGCCACGCGCTTGGGCCGCGATCTGCTCATGACGACGGCGGCCTACCTGGATCTGGGGCTGACTGAATCCGACGGCGAGGCTTTGTTCGACGCGGCCGCCGGCATCAGCGCTGAGCTGGACCGCTACCTCGCGCCTTAGACGGCAAGCGCGGGTAAAATGGTCGCTTTCAATGCGGGCGGCGCTCGATTATCGTGCGAAGTATGAAAAACAACACGCTGGTGAACCATCCGCCCGCTGTTCCCATGCCCGAGGACAATCGTTCCCTCGTGGCGCCGATCTATCAGTCCGTGAAGTTCTCCTTCGATGACACGGCTGAGACCTTAAGCTACCTGCGTGGCGAGAGAGACGGCTTTTTCTATTCGCGATCCTCGAACCCCACCCTGAAGCAATTGCAACTGCTGCTGGCGCAGCTACAGGGCAGAGACGATTGTCTGCTGACAGGGTCGGGCGTGGCGACCATCGCGGCAAGCCTCCTATCGCTGTGCAAGCAGGGCGATCACATTCTCGCCTTCATCGAATCCTATGGTCCAACGCGTTACATCGTGCAGCATTTGCTGGCGAAATTCGGTGTGACTCACACCCTGCTGTCCATCGAGGATCTAGCGGGCATCGAGCGCGTACTGCGCGAATCGCCCACTCGCCTGGTGGTATTCGAAAGCCCCACCAACCCAGTCACCAAGATTGCCGACATCGAACATCTGACCAAGCAGGCACGGCGAGCGGGCGCCCTGACGGTGCTCGACAACACCTTTGCAGGATTTCACAACCACGGCGCCTACGATATCGATATTTACCTGCACAGCCTCACGAAGTACGCGTCGGGCCATGGCGATGTGATGGGCGGCGCCATTATTGCCCGCGGCGAGCTCATCGATGCCATGCGCAAGGACCTCTCATCTATGGGTCCGACTCTCGATCCTCACGCCGCATTTCTCATTCAGCGGGGGATGCGCACGTATTTCCTGCGCTATGAACGGCAGTGCGCGAACGCGCAGGCGGCGGGCCTATTTTTGAAAAGCCATGCGCGGGTCAAAGCCGTTTACTATCCGGGACTTGAAAGCCATCCCCAGCACGCGCTGGCCCGTAGGCAAATGACCGATTTCGGCGCGGTGGTGACGATCGAGCTGGACGGGGGCCTGGAGCAGGGCGCCCGCTTTGCCGAGGCGCTGCAGCTGTTCTCAATTTCAGCCAGCGTGGGATCCGCGGAGTCGTTGGTGATGCCGCCGCAGTTGTTGGCCGGCAATGAATACACGGCGGAGCAGCGGGCGGCAGCGCTGATCACCCGCGGAACCGTGCGCTTGTCCATTGGTCTGGAGGACGTCGAGGATCTCATTCAGGATCTCAGTCAGGCGCTTGATCGGGCTTTCAGTTAACATATTCTTCAGCCCCTTGTTGGATGCACCTAAAGCATCCTATCCGCGTGCCGATCTAGGAGGGTTGACGCGCTGAAGTGTGGGGTGGCCGGTGAGTCTCGAGTCCGTCGTTGTCCTTTCCTCGCTTAACTCTCAGGCGGCGCGTGAATATCTGAGCCAATCCGCCGGCAGCCCGCAAAGCATCGCGCCTCTGCCGCGAGTGTGCGTGCAACTCGCCGAGCTCACTGCCCAGGAAGTCACCGATTCGGCCCAACTGGCGAAACTGATTCAATCCGATCCGGCGCTCGCCGGCGAGATCATGCGGGTGGCGAATTCTCCGGCTCTTCGGCCGCGGGTTGCAATCGTGTCACTGCAGCAGGCGGTTTCATGGCTGGGCGTCGCCGAGGTTCGCAATATCACCATGGCGGTGATGCTGCGCGGCGAAGTGTTCGTTGCTCATGGTCATGAGCCGGAAGCAGAAGAGTTGTGGCGTGAGGCTTGGCTGGCCGGCCTATGGGCCAAGGAGATCGCACGCGAACGCCGCAAACATGTCGAGAGTGCCTTTTTGGCGGCCCTGATGCATCGCACCGGCGCCGCGCTGGCGTTGAAAATCCTGTCGCGCTTCGAATTGGAACACCGCACGGTCATGGACACGCGCACTTTCGGCGATCTTGTGGTGGAGTTCGAGCCTGTGTTCGGTCGCCTCTTGATGAATGGTTGGCTGCTGCCGAAGGACGTTCAGGACGCCGCGAGCGATTGGCGCAACTACCGTGAATCGAGCCAGAGCGATTTGGCCGGAACCGTGCACGCGGCTCATCTGTTGGCCGCGCACACCATGCACCCGCAGTTGCTGGATGAAGATGTCGTGATCGACAGTCCGGTTTTCGAGCAGCTCGGCGTATTTCCCGACGATCGGCGGCGCATGCTGGCAAAAATCGATCACGTACGCGGTCAAGCGGGCATCTAGCGATGCAGCCGGAGGCCTATGATTTTTTGTGCGTGGGTTCTGGGCCGGCGGGCCAGAAGGCTGCCATTCAAGCGGCAAAGTCGGGATTTCGTGCGGCGATCATCGAGCGGGATGCCCAGGTAGGCGGCTCCTGCCTGCTGTCCGGCACGATTCCCAGCAAGGCCCTGCGCGAACAGGCGCTGCGCTACCGGCGGATGCAGGGCAGTGCCTCGTCCTTGGCGGTGGAGCTGCGCGGCGACGCGCCGTTGTCCGCCTTGCTGCACGGCGTCGATATCGTCATTGCCGCTCAAGACCGGTATTTGCAGGCGCAGCTTCTGCGCAATCAAGTTGAGTTGATTCGCGGCCGCGCGGTCTTTCTGGATGCCAATCGCATCGAGGTGCAGCGCCTGGACGGATCGAGGATGGTGGTGCGCGCACCGCGGATCCTGCTGGCAAGCGGTTCGAGGCCGCGCCACGTGGCCTCGATCGAAGTCGACCACGAGCACATTCTCGACAGCGATTCCATTTTGAGCCTGCCCTACCTACCGCGCTCCATGGTGGTGCTGGGCAGCGGCGTCATCGCGTGTGAATACGCTTCCATATTCGCGGCGTTGGGCTGCGCCGTGACATTGCTGGACAAGGCTGCGGAACCCTTGGGTTTTCTCGACGCGCCGCTGCGCAAGGGATTCTTGAGCGCCTTCCAAGCGATGGGCGGCACCTATCAAGGCGGCGCGGAAGTTGCCGGCGCACGCTTCGATGGCTTCTCCCAGGTGGAAGTCCAGCTGCGCAGCGGCACCGCGTTGAGCGCCGACATCGTGTTCGCGGCATTCGGACGGGTGGCGAATCTCGACGGCATCGGTCTCGATCGGCTGCAGCTCGCCATCAGCAGCCGCGGCCATGTGCAAGTGGACGAGCGATTCGAAACCAATATTCCTGGAATTTTTGCGGCCGGCGATGCCATCGGTCCGCCGGCGCTGGCCTGTGCGGCAGCCGATCAGGGCCGGCGTGCCGCACTGGCCGCGCTCGGATTGCCGCCCCCCGCCGCCGGCAGCCTGGTGCCGAGCGGTGTTTACACCATCCCGGAAATCGCCTGCGTCGGTTTGTCGCAAAGCGACGCCGCCGCAAAGAAAATAGACATCATCGTCGGCCGAGCGGATTTCGGGGAGGTTGCGCGCGCGCACATTGCCGGCGAAGCCGTGGGATTCCTGGCGCTGCTATGCGAGCGGGGTACCGCGCGAGTCCTGGGGTGTCAGGTGATCGGCGAGGGCGCCACCGAGCTCGTGCATCTCGGTCAGGCGGCGATTGCCGCCGGGGCCACCGCGGATTTTTTCATCGAGCAGATATTCAATTTTCCCACGATGTCCGAAGCGTATCGAATCGCCGCATTCGACGTCATGAAACAGCGATCGGTGCCGCAGGCGCCGCATCTGCAGCTGGCGCACGCCGGCTGAGCGTTTCACCCTACATGTTGCGAATCATGATATCGCCGAACTCGCTGCACTTGACCTCGGTCGCTCCTTCCATCAAGCGCGCGAAATCATAGGTTACGGTCTTCTGCGCAATGGACTTGTCCATTGCGCTGATGATGGCGTCAGCGGCCTCCAGCCAGCCCATGTAGCGCAACATCATTTCACCGGACAAGATGACGGAGCCGGGATTGACCTTGTCGAGATCCGCGTACTTCGGCGCGGTGCCGTGGGTTGCTTCGAATACTGCATGACCGGTCATGTAGTTGATGTTCCCGCCGGGCGCAATGCCGATACCACCGACCTGCGCCGCGAGTGCATCCGATAAATAGTCACCATTGAGATTCATGGTGGCGACGACGTCGAATTCATCCGGACGCGTCAATACTTGCTGCAGGGTGATGTCGGCGATAGCATCCTTGATGATGACCTTGCCGGCCTTTTTGGCGGCATCCATCTGCGCGTTGGCTTCCTTTTCGCCCTTGTCGGCCTTGATGCGCTCCCATTGTTCCCAGGTGAATACTTGTTCCGGGAATTCGCGCTCCGCCAATTGATAGCTCCAATTGCGAAAAGCGCCCTCGGTGAATTTCATGATGTTGCCCTTGTGCACGATCGTCACGCTCTTGCGCTTGTTGGCGATGGCATAGGCGACGGCGGCACGGAACAAGCGATCTGTCCCTTCCTTCGACGCGGGCTTCAGTCCGATGCCCGAACTGTCCGGGAAGCGAATCTTTGTGAATTGCTTGGGGAAATTCTGCTTGAACAGATCGAGAAATTTCTTGCAATCGGCAGAGCCGGCCTCGAACTCGATTCCGGCGTAAATGTCCTCGGTGTTTTCGCGGAAAATCACCATATCGACTTTTTCCGGCGCCTTGACCGGGGAGGGCACGCCCTTGAACCAACGTACAGGCCGCAAGCACACGTACAGATCCAGCAATTGGCGCAACGCCACATTGAGCGAACGTATGCCGCCGCCCACCGGTGTGGTGAGCGGTCCCTTGATCGAGATCAGGTAATCGCGACAGGCGGTGACGGTTTCATCGGGCAGCCAGGTGTTGTAGGCCTTGTTGGCCTTCTCGCCCGCGAATATCTCCATCCAGTGAATTTTCCGCTTGCCGCCATAGGCTTTCTGCACAGCCGCGTCGAATACCCGCACGCTTGCGCGCCAGATGTCGCGGCCAGTGCCGTCGCCTTCGATGAACGGAATGACGGGTTGGTCCGGCACGTGCAGTTTGCCGTTCGAGATGGTGATCTTCTCGCCGCCGGCGGGGATTTTCACATGCACGGGCTTTGCTTCTGACATTCCAATCGCTCCTATAAATTTAACCGCAATGCTAGCATGCGCGACAGGAGACTCGCATTGCGCACACTGAGATCAACGCCTGAAAAGGACGGCTTCCGCATGCCTGCGGAGTTTGAGCGGCATACCGGCTGTTGGATGCTGTGGCCCGAACGCACAGACAATTGGCGCGCCGGCGCGAAGCCCGCGCAGAGCGTATTCGCCACGATCGCCGCCGCCATCGCCACGGGCGAACCCGTGACCGTCGGCGTTTCAGCGGCGCAATTCAGCAATGCGCGCGCCCGCTTGCCACCGTCTGTGCGCGTTGTTGAACTCACCAGCAACGATGCGTGGATACGCGATTGCGGGCCGACGTTCGTCATCGACGCCAAAGGGCGTCGCCGGGGAGTCGATTGGACGTTCAACGCCTGGGGCGGACTCGACGGCGGCTTGTACTTTCCCTGGGATCGGGATGATGAGGTTGCGCAAAAGGTATTGGAGATCGAAGGCGCGGATCGGTATCGAACCCCATTCGTGCTCGAGGGCGGCGCCATCCACGTCGACGGCCAGGGAACCTGCCTGACCACCGAAGAATGCCTGCTCAACCCAAACCGCAACCCCGGTTTGACGAAGTCCGACATCGAGGAGCAGCTGCGGCGCTATCTCGGTGTCACCTGCGTGATTTGGCTGGACAAGGGCGTCCACCTGGACGAGACCGGGGGGCACATCGACGAGCTGGCCTGCTTCACCAGCCCCGGGCACGTGGTTCTCACCTGGACCTCGGACCGCAAAGATCCACAGTATGAGATCTCGCTCGATGCCTATCAGCGCCTCAGGAAGGCTCGCGACGCGCGCGGCCGGGAATTGAGCATTCACAAAATTCACCAACCGGGGCCCCTTTATATGACTTCCGCAGAGGCAGCGGGGATCGACCGGCGCGCCGGCAGCCAGCCACGCAATGGGGGTGACCGCCTGCCGGCGTCCTACATCAATTTTTACATTGCGAACAAGTGCGTCGTAATGCCCCTGTATGACAAGCGCTACGATGCCGCGGCACTGCGTGCGCTCAAGCGACTATTCCCTACGCGCAAGGTGCTGGGAGTCGCCACCCGCGAGGTGCTCCTGGGAGGGGGCAATATCCACTGCATAACCCAGCAGGTACCCCGCCCGACGGACCGCTGATTATCGCAAAATGGAACTTTGCTGCGCGCAGGCTCTCGAAAGTCTTTATTCTACGCAGCCTAAAACCCCCCATCCCCCACACTATTGGAAGCTGAAGTGCACTCACCGTTCGGTCGATTGGCTCGTCAACGTTTTCGCGTGGCCCTGTGCGCCGCCGCCGTATTCGCGGCCGGCTGCCACCATAACAACCAAACCAGCGGCTACGGCATAGCGTGGGTGACGTTGAGCGCCACGCCCAGTGATTTCGCCGGCTACACCGTCAACGTCGATTCCGTCACTCTGACCGGCAAGGTTGTCGGGCAGATTACGGCGGTTGGGGCGGTCGAGACGGTGGACCTGACCAAGCTCAACAACATATCCGAGCTGTGGAGTTCGGCGAATATTCCGAACGACACGTACACCTCGGCCTCGATTGTCATCGATTACACCAGCGCCAACATTTCCGTCATGGTCAATGGGGTGCCCACCAAGGCCAAGGTCGTGGATACGACCGGCACCGCCGTGACCACCCAGACGATCAAAGTCACTCTCGATCCGAACAATCCCCTGGTCATCGCGCCGACCTTTGCATCGACCAGCGCGCAGCGCCTCGCTTTCAATATCGACCTCGCAGCGTCGAACTCCGTGAACATGGCCACCACTCCGCCCACGGTCACGATCAAACCCTTCGTGACGGGTTCGACCAGTGCGCCGGACACCAAGCAAGTCAGGGTGCGCGGTCCGATCGTCAACTCCAGTGTCGGAGAGCAGACCTACTCGGTGTACGTGCGACCCTTCTTCGACGTGGTGAACAGCCTTGGGCAGCTGACGATTTTCAACGATGCCAACACGGTGTACGCCATCAACGGCAGCACCTACGTAGGCACGGCCGGAATTACGATGTTGTCGAAGAGCTCGGCCGGCAGCACCGAGACCGCGGCGTACACGAACTACCAGCCGACGTTGACGCCGTCGACAACGGCGGGAAGATTCAATGCGACCTTTGTGGTTGCGGGAAGCACTCTGGAGGACTTTTATACTCAGGGTTTGGAAGGCGACGTCATCGCTCGCAGCGGCAATACACTGAGATTGCGGGGGTCGACGCTGCAGTTCAACAACGGCACGAGCCAATACAATGAGGCGGATGCCGTCGTTCTCGTGGGCCCTTCCACCATTGTGACCGCGGACAATATCACCACCCTCACGGGACTCGACTACACGTCGATCTCGGTTGGGCAGCACATCATCGCCCGGGGTCTGTACTCGCTGCCGGCCTCCGGCGTTGTGACCCTGGACGCCAGCGGAACATCCAGCGCCAACACGGGATCCGTCCGGCTGCGGCAGACCGATCTGTGGGGGACTTTGGTATCCACGGGGACGGGAAGCATGACGGTGGATCTGCAGACCGTCCAGAATTGGCCTGTCAGCGTCTACAACTTCGCCGGCAATGGTGCGGGCGCGGTGACGCCGGCGAGTTACGCCGTCAATACGGGCACCGCGACGGTACCCACGCTGGCCGTCGGCGACCCGGTATGGATCCGCGGAATTACCACGTCGTTCGGTTCCGCGCCGCCGGATTTCAACGCGTACACCATCAGCAACGAAGTCTCGGTACCCGCGACCCTGCAGGTATCCTGGACCAGTGCCGGCACCACGACGCCGTTTGTGACATTGACCTCCAAGGGGTTGACCATTGATCTTGCCAATGCCAACTACAGCACGGGTGTGATCCAGATTGGCTCTGAAAGCATCGACTTGAAAACCCTGCCGGCGTCTCCGCAAATCATCCCGCAGGCCCCGCCAGCCGCTACCCCCGGCTTGCCTGCGGTGTTCCTGCCGTTGTTTGCCGTCGGCAACCTCACCACGACCGCCAACACGACAGCCACGACGGCGTACAACACCTTCGCGACCTTTGCGACCCAGCTGCCCAAGTCCATCGTGGCGGCGACTCCGGCGGTGAAGTTCGTGGCCAATGGAAGCTACCTGCGCAGCACGAACGTCTTTACTGCCACCAGCATCGACGTCGTGAACTAAACTAGCTCCCCAGCATGGGGACGCTTCTGTCACGACTTGGATTGGCCTGGGCGCTCGGCGCCGGCTGCGTGTGGTGCGCAGGAAGCGCTGCGGCAGAGCAACCTGCGCCCGAGGCTGCGGCAACGACGCGCCCGAGGATTTGCCTGGTGCTGTCTGGCGGTGGCGCGCGCGGCATGGCCCATATCGGCGTGCTCAAGGTCCTCGAGGATCTGAAAATCCCCATCGACTGCATCGCAGGCACCAGCATGGGCGCAATCGTGGGCGGACTGTACGCCAGCGGCATGACCGCTCAACAGATCGATTCGACCATGCGCTCGGTCGATTGGCAGGAGGCATTTCGGGATGCGCCGCCGCGCCGCGATCTGGCCTTCCGGCGCAAACAGGATGACCGCAATTTTCTGGTCAAACTGCCGCTCGGACTGAAACACGGCGCCATCTTGCTGCCGAAGGGATTGATTCAGGGCCAGAAGCTGCAAGAGACGCTGCGCCAGTTGACCCTGCCGCTTGCCAACAGCACGGATTTCGACCGCTTGCCCACGCCTTTTCGAGCGGTGGCGACGGATTTGGAAACGGGCAATGCCGTGGTGATCGATAAGGGCGACCTCGCCATCGCCATGCGCGCCAGCATGTCGGCGCCGGGCGTATTCGCGCCGGTTGAATCGGATGGTCGCCTGCTGGTCGACGGCGGATTGGCGGAGAATTTACCTGTGAACGTGGCGCGTGCGATGCACGCCGACATTCTGATCGTGTCCGACGTGAGTTTTCCCCTGCAGCCGCGCTCCGCGCTTGACTCCGCCCTGTCCATTTCCAATCAAATGCTGGCCATATTGGTGCGCAAGGACTCCGACCGGCAACGTGCGAGCCTGGGACCGCGAGATATTCTGATCGAACCCATATTGGGCCTGGCTGCAGCCACGGATTTCACCGCCCCGAGCACGGTCATTGCCCGCGGAGAAGACGCAGCGCGTGAGTCCATGGGCAAGCTCGCGGCATACGGTGTCGGCGATGCCGCGTATCGCGACTACCTGGCGCGCCGCGCCACGCGCGAGCCGGGGCTGCCGCCTATCAAGTTCGTGCGCGTCGATGCGCAATCCAAGCGCTACGAGAAGACCATCATGGCCGAGATGCAGCCGCTCGTCGGCAAGCCGCTCGATCCCAAGCAACTGGGCAAGGACATCACCGAACTGTACGGTTTGGGGAATTTTGAGACTCTGGATTACTCACTGGTCGAGCAGCTGTCCGCGAACGGCGCACCGGGCGAGGATGCCGGCCTGGAGATTCGGGCGCGGCGCAAATCCTGGGGCCCGAATTACCTGCGTTTCGGCTTGAATCTGGAGGACGATTTCCAGGGCAATAGCCGCTATAACGCTGCGGCGCGCTTCGTATTGACCGAAATCAACGAGCTCGGTGCAGAATTGCTGACGGACGTGCAGATCGGCAGCGATCCGAAGGTGGCCAGTGAGTTCTATCAGCCGCTCGATGCATCGCGTACGTGGTTCGTGGCGCCGAGCGCCCGCATCCAGGCGCGCGAATTGTCGATTTACTCGAAGAATCTCCCAATCGCGGACTTTCGTGATCGCGAGGCGGAAGTGGATCTCGATTTCGGGCGCAATCTCGGCAACTGGGGTGAGATTCGGGCAGGGTACCACCGCACCAACGGCGCGACCCGCGTGCGCTATGGCGATCCCGATCTGGTGGAACAGCAATACAACAGCGGTGAATATTTCTTCAAATTCAGCTATGACCGCCTGGACAACGTGCATTTCCCGCGCGGGGGCCAGACATTCACCCTGCAATGGGACGCCAATCGCACCAACCTGGGGGCGGACATATCCTCCGACAAAGTAACGGCCGATTGGTTGACGGCGCGCTCCAGGGGACGCAACACTATTTTGTTGTGGACCTCGGTTGGAACCACCCTGGACGGGCAGTTCAAAACGAATGCCTTGCCGGAGTTCTATTCCCTGGGCGGATTTTTCAATTTATCGGGTCTCGCACCGAGCTCGCTGAGTGGGCCAAACTACGCGGTCGCCCGCGCCATCTACTTTCGCAAGATCGGCCGCGGCGGCGAGGGCTTTTTTGAGTTTCCGGCCTACATCGGCATGTCATTGGAGGCCGGGAATACCTGGCAACACCGCGGCGACATCAGCCTCGGTTCGGCACACAAGGACGCGTCGATGTTCGTGGCCTTCGACACTTTCCTCGGGCCCGTGTACTTGGGAACCGGCTACGATGAGGCGGGCACTGCAGCGTTTTATCTGTTTCTGGGGCGAACGTTCTAGAAGTTGCGGCTCTCGGCGAGCTTTTCCACCTTCTCGAACACCAGCGCCGGCTGGTCGCCGATTCTCGAATATTCGTGCTTGCGCGACATGTCCTCGAGGACCCGGTCGCGTT
This sequence comes from Gammaproteobacteria bacterium, assembly GCA_025358295.1. Taxonomy (GTDB): domain Bacteria; phylum Pseudomonadota; class Gammaproteobacteria; order Steroidobacterales; family Steroidobacteraceae; genus Bog-1198. The sequence continues at coordinate 89,698 of JANYJY010000022.1, read as the reverse complement.
CCGCAGCGGTGAAAAACCAATGTGTCTTTTGCCAGTCGGCGCCCAGCAGCTTGGCGAACGGATCGCTGGCCCGCAGCCGCACGCGGACGCCGTATGGTCGAGGCAGCACCGGCAAGGTGCGCACTAAATTCTGAATGTTTGCGATTCCCATGATGCTCGAAAGATAGCCGAATCGCCGGTAGGCTGCCAGCTGATCAGCGTCGGTTTCGCATGCTAGACTCCGCCGCCTTCGAAGAGGTAACCGATGGCATCGACTTATACCGCCTCCGACATCGAGGTATTGAGCGGCTTGGACCCGGTTCGCCGGCGCCCGGGCATGTATACCGACACGACGCGCCCGAATCATCTGGCGCACGAAGTCGTCGACAACAGCGTTGATGAAGCCCTTGCGGGGCATTGCGACAATATCAATGTAATTGTGTTCAAGGACGGCTCCTTGCAGGTCGAAGATGACGGGCGCGGCATGCCGGTCGATATTCATCCCAAGGAGAAGATCAGCGGCGTCGAATTGATCCTGACGCGCTTGCATGCCGGCGGAAAATTCAACGACAAGACCTACCAGCACTCCGGTGGATTGCATGGCGTGGGCGTGTCGGTGGTCAATGCGCTGTCCAAGCACCTGGAGTGCTGGGTGCGCCGCGGCGGCAAGGAATACAACCTGAGTTTTGCGGGTGGGCGTCTCAAGTCCAAGCTCGAGGTGGTCGGCGACGTGCCGAAATCCAAGACCGGCACGACCTTGCGCTTCTGGCCCGATCCGCAATACTTCGACACCGATAAATTCGCCATCCCCAAGCTCAAACAAGTGCTGCGGGCGAAGGCTGTGCTTTGCCCGAAATTGCGGGTCACGCTGACCAATGAGTTCACCGGCGAACGCGACGAGTGGCTGTACACCGGCGGTCTGCATCAATATTTGGCCGAGGAGCTGGGCAAGGGCGAATGGTTGCCGGCCGAGACTTTCTACGGCAAGCGCGACATCGATGGCGGGTCCCTTGAATGGGCCTTCGCCTGGGTGCTGGAGTCCGAGCACGGCGTCACCGAAAGCTACGTCAATCTGATTCCGACCGTCGAAGGCGGCACGCATGTCAACGGCTTGCGCTCAGGCGCCGCCGACGCGGTGCGCGAGTTCTGTGAATTCCGCAGTCTCGTGCCGCGCGGCTTGAAGCTTTCCCCGGAGGATGTCTGGGCCGGCGTGAGTTTCGTGCTCTCGATGAAAATGCGTGAGCCGCAATTCGCGGGTCAGACCAAGGAGAAGCTGTCCTCGCGCGAGTCGGCGGGGATCGTGCAGGGTGTGATCAAGGATGCTTTCGCCCTGTGGCTCAATCAGCATCCAGATCAGGGCGAGAAGATCGCCATGCTGGCCATTTCGAACGCGCAGCAACGTTTGAAGGACAGCCAGAAAGTCGCCCGCAAGCGCATAGTTTCCGGGCCTGCCCTGCCGGGTAAACTCGCCGACTGTGTCAGTCAGGATCCGGCGCGCGGCGAACTGTTTTTGGTCGAAGGCGATTCGGCCGGCGGATCGGCCAAGCAGGCGCGGGACCGTGTCACCCAGGCCATCATGCCGCTGCGCGGCAAAATCTTGAATACTTGGGAGGCGGATACCGGCGAGGTGCTGCAATCCCAGGAAGTGCACAACATCAGCATTGCCATCGGCGTGGATCCCGCAGCCAACGATCTGTCGGGTTTGCGGTATCACAAGATCTGCATACTGGCGGATGCCGACAGCGACGGCCAACACATCGCCACGCTGCTGTGCGCCTTGTTTTTGCGTCATTACCGGCCGCTGGTGACGGCCGGCCATATTTACGTATGCATGCCGCCGCTGTTTCGGATCGATGCCGGCAAGGAAGTGGTCTACGCGCTCGACGAGGCGGAGCGCGAAAAGGCGCTGAAGCGCATTGCCGCCGAGAATCCCCGCGCCAAGCCCGTGGTGATGCGATTCAAGGGCTTGGGCGAAATGAGCCCATTGCAATTGCGCGAAACCACCATGGCGCCGCAAACGCGCCGTCTGGTGCAAATGACCATCGATGCCAATGACAGCCCCGACCAGATGCTGGACATGCTGCTCGCAAAGAAGCGCGCCGGCGATCGGCGCGAATGGCTCGAGACCAAAGGAAATCTCGCGCGCATCTAGCGCCGCGAAGGCCGTGCGATGAAAGACCAAGAACTGAATTTCGAAGGCGTCGAGAGAGAGCCGCTCAAGTCGTTTGCCGAGCGTGCGTATCTCGATTACTCGATGTACGTGATTCTCGACCGGGCGTTGCCCCATCTGGGCGACGGCTTGAAGCCGGTGCAGCGGCGCATCGTCTACGCCATGAGCGAATTGGGTCTGGCGGCCGGCGCCAAGCACAAGAAGTCCGCGCGCACAGTGGGCGATGTCATCGGCAAGTTTCACCCGCACGGGGACTCCGCCTGCTACGAAGCCATGGTGCACATGGCGCAGGATTTCGCGTACCGCTATCCCATCGTCGACGGGCAGGGCAATTGGGGCTCAACGGACGATCCGAAGTCGTTCGCGGCCATGCGCTACACCGAGTCGAGGCTGACGCGCTACGCCACCTTGTTGCTGCTGGAACTCGGTTCCAGCACCGTGGACTGGGCGCCGAATTTCGACGGGTCGCTCGACGAACCCACCATGCTGCCGGCGCGAGTGCCGAATTTATTGCTCAACGGCGGCTCAGGGATAGCCGTGGGTATGGCCACCGACATTCCGCCGCACAATTTGCGCGAAGTGGTCAAGGCCTGCGTGGCATTGCTCGACGATCCGGAACTGAGCACGCGCAAGATCATGGCGCATGTGAAGGGGCCGGATCTGCCGACCGGCGCCGAGATCGTCTCGCCGCGTGACGACCTGGTGCAGATGTACGAGACCGGTTCCGGCAGCTTCAAGGCGCGCGCGACCTATAAGGTCGAGGACGGCGAAATCGTCATCGATGCGCTGCCGTTCCAGGTGTCCGGCAGCAAGGTGCAGGAGCAGATAGCAGCGCAAATGCAGCAGAAAAAACTGCCCATGGTCGAAGATTTGCGCGACGAGTCGGATCACGAGAATCCTACGCGACTTGTGATCGTGCCGAAGTCCAACCGGGTGGATACGGCCGCTTTGATGGCGCATTTGTTCGCCACCACCGATCTGGAACGCAATTACCGTGTGAATCTCAACGTCATCGCCCTGGATGGCCGTCCGCGGGTGATGGGCCTGAAGGAACTGTTGCTGGAATGGCTGCAATTCCGCAAAGATACGGTCACGCGCCGCCTGAGCCATCGTCTCGCGAAATTGAACGCCAGGCTGCACATCCTCGATGGCTTGTTGATCGCGTTCCTGAATCTCGACGAAGTCATTCGCATTGTCCGCACCGAGGATCATCCCAAGCCCGTACTCATCAAGCGCTTCAAGCTGTCCGATGAGCAAGCCGAAGCCATCCTCGAGACCAAGCTGCGTCATCTGGCGCGCCTCGAGGAAATGAAAATCCGCGGCGAACAGAAGGAATTGAGCGAAGAGCGCGACGGCCTCGAAGCCATACTCAAGAGCAAGGCGAAGCTCACCAAGCTGGTTCGCGAGGAGCTGCTGAGCGATGCCGAGGAGTACGGCGATGAGCGGCGCACCCGGCTGGTGGAGCGCGAGGCTGCGCAGGCCATCTCTGACACGGAGCTTCTTACCAGCGAACCCACCACCGTCGTCCTGTCGAGATTGGGCTGGGTGCGCGCCGCGAAGGGGCACGACATCGATGTCCGCACGCTGAGCTACAAAACCGGCGATGAGTTCCAAGCCGCAGCCCGCGGTCGCAACCTGCAACAGGCTGTGTTCATCGATTCAACGGGTCGCGCCTATAGTCTGGACGCGCATCAATTGCCGGCCGCGCGAGGTTATGGCGAGCCGTTATCCGGCACCGTCGATCCTCCGGACGGCGCAACCTTCGCGGCGGTGTTGATCGGTGAGCCGGACGATCTATGGCTGGTGGCAAGCGATGCCGGCTACGGTTTTGCCGTGAAGCTGCGCGAAATGTATGCGCGCAACAAGAAGGGCAAGTCCATTCTCAAGGTGCCGGAGAACGCGCGGGTATTGCCGGCGCAGCCGATTGCGCAAAAGTCGGCGCTGGCGATTTTCGTCAACAACGACGGTGAAGTGCTGGCGCTGCCGGCGTCCCAAATTGAAGAGATGACGGCCGGCAAGGGGCAGAATTTATTCGGCATCCCCGGCAAGAAATCCGCGGATCGAGATGAGTATCTGGTGGCCATGGCGGTGGTGGCGGCCGGTGAGATCTTGACGATTTACAGCGGCAATAGTGCGCCGATGAAGCTGAAATTCGACGACTTGAAACAGTTCCAGGACCGCAAGGGTCAGCGCAGGCAGAGATTCTCGCGCGCTTACAAACAGGTGGATCGGCTCGAGGTAGGCGCGGCCGGCTAGGCTGGCCGGCTAGGCGCGGCCGGTGAGGCGCGGCCGGTGAGGCGCCGCTAGCTAGTGTCGCTCGCTCGACATAGTCACTTCCTCGGGAGCATTCACGAAATAGCCCTGGATGAATTCGATGCCGAGCTGCCAGAGCACGGCCATGGTGTTGGCGTCTTCCACGCGCTCGGCCACTGTTTCTATGCCTCTACGTTTCGCGGCTTCGACCAGCCCCTTGACGCGCTGCTGCTGGATCAGGTTCGTCGACAGTCCCTGCATGAGTGAGCCGTCGATCTTGATGAAATTCATATCGAGGTCGGCCAGCAGTTTCAAGGGATCCCGGCCGGTGCCGAAATGCTCCAGGGCGAATCGGAAGCCGAGTTTGCGCAGCTGTTCCGCAAGCTCCTTGGTCTGCCGCACATACTGATTCGCGAGATCTTCGGTCACTTGAATGCAGATACGCTTCGATTCGATCTTCAGCGATTTGAGCTGGGTATCGAGCCAGGGCAGCAGGCTTTTGTCGAGTACGGTGTCCTTCGACACACGCACAAATATGCATGCGGCCTTGCGATTGGCCGCAAAGGACATCGACGCACCGATTACCCAGCGGTCGATGTTCTTCATCAAGTCGTTGCGTTCGGCCGCCGCAATGAATTCCGAGGGCAGCACTTCCGAGCCCTGTTCGTCGAGCATCCGCACCAGAACGTCGAACATGCCCTTATCTTCGCCCAGCAGGCTGGCGATCGGCTGCTGCACCAGACGGAAGCGATTCTCCATCAAGGCGCTCTTGATGTGCTTGACCCAGATCTTGTCGTAGGCCTGCACGCGGGTGTCGGTGTCGGACTTGTCGACCGCGTACATCTGATTGCCGCCGAGCTCGCGCCCGCGGCGCGTGGCGCTCACCGCATCGGTGATCGCGGCCGCAACGTCCGGGTTGGTCGCGGGCAGGAGGCCCAAGCCGACGGTGACGGTGGCCGACAGGGTCTTGTCCTCGATCGAGAACACAAATTCGTTCACGCGCTTGACGACATTCTCGGCCCAGGTCTCCACGTCGCGAGCGGTGCCGCGTTCCAACAGGACCAGGAATCCGTTGCCGCCGAAGCGGCCGCACAAATCGGTGGGCGTCAGTTGTGAGCGCAGCAAGTCGGCGATTTGCGCCATAAAATCTTCGCTGGCCAGCACGCCGATGGCATTCTGAATATCGATGAAGCGATCCGGCTTGATATGGGCGAATTGGCGCACACCGCCCTTCATGGCCTGCGTGCAGCGTTCGCGCACGGCTGCGATCAAGTAACGTTGCTGCAGAAACCGCGTCGAGGCGTCGTTCTTGACTGCGTCAGCCAGTTGCACCTCGAGATCGTGATCTTTTTTGTGCATCGCCGATATGGCAATGCGGATGGCGGGCTCGTTCTCGAAGTCCGCTTTGGTGAGCAGCAGTTCGAGCGACAGAGTGGAGCTGTCCGAGAGCAGCGCCTGCACCTTGAGGCTGTGGCCGGACCACTTGCCTTGCAAGCAGGCGACCAGTGCGCCCTTGAGCGCGGGGTGTGTCTCCGGTTCGAACAGATCCATCAGCGGCGAGCCGGTGAGGGCGTCGTCGCCGGAATAGCCGAACAACTCGAGCCAGGCCTTGTTGGCATCCACGATGATGCCTTCCTGCACGTGCGTGATGGCGTCCGCCGAGCCTTCGAGAAAATTCTGCAGCTGTTCGCGATACTCGCGCGCCGAGGAAAGGGTGGTCGACAACGCACGTTCCAGGCGATAGGCGCGAAGCTCGCGAGTCGCGACCGACTGCAGGCGGCTGCGGTTGGCCAACGTCACCACGTCCTGTGCGCCCAAGCGCATGGCGTCCGCAATGGCGGCCTCGTCGACGTGTTCGCGCATGATGAGGACCGGCATGCCGGGCGCGCTCTGCTGTTTGATCTTCATCAGCGAGGCCAGGTCCAGGCCGATCTCCTCGATGAAGGCGATCAGCATCTCCGGGTTGATCTGAGTCAGGGCGTCGCCCAAGTCGCGGGCGTCCGGCAGCCACGTGCAGTGCACGGGATGCCCGGCCTTTCGCAAGGAGCTGTTGATCGCCTCGACGTGGTCCTGCGACCTCGTCAATACAATCATCGGTACGGCCCCCTGTTCGCTCACGGGTCAAAATCCTCTCAAAAAGGGACCAAAGTGTATCACCTGGAAATTATCGAATCTGGGATCGGCGTCTAGCTCGCGGGGAAGGACGGCCGGCCCGGTTGGGCCGGTTGCCGCTGCCAATCGGCCCAAATTGGCTTAGGCACGGGGTTGCGGATATCATACGCGCCCTTCAAATCCGAGGCCTTCGATGGCGAACTACAGCACGAACGAATTCAAGTCCGGTCTCAAGATCCTGATCGACGGCGACCCCTATGCCATCGTGGAGAATGAGATGGTCAAGCCGGGTAAGGGGCAGGCATTCAATCGCGTTCGGGTACGCAACCTGAAAACAGGCCGGACCATCGAGCGCACCTGGAAGTCCGGGGATACGGTGGAGGCCGCCGACGTGGTCGATACCGACATGCAGTACCTGTATCGGGACGGCGACTTTTTCAATTTCATGGTGCCCGATACCTACGAGCAGCTCACGGCCTCCAAGGAAGCGGTCGGGGACGGCGCTCAGTGGCTGAAAGACGGCACGGTGTGCGTGGTGACCTTGTGGAACGGCGTGCCGCTGCAGGTGACTCCGCCGGCGCATATGGAACTGAAGGTAGTCGAGACCGATCCCGGCGTTCGCGGCGACACCGCCACAGGCGGCTCCAAGCCCGCGAAGCTGGAAACCGGCGCGATGGTGCGTGTGCCCTTGTTCATCAACGAAGGCGAGGTTTTGCGCATCGATACACGCACGGGCGAGTATCTGTCACGCGGCAAGGGCTGATCTGCTAGGCATTGTCGATGGTGAACGCCATGGCGTCGGCGAGCTGCGGCGCGCCCAGCGCAATGGCGACCAAACGGTCGAACCCTAGGGCAACCCCCGCGCAATCCGGCATGCCCGCCGCCAGCGCCGCCAGCAAGTGCTCATCCAAGGGCAGTTCCAACTGACCCTTGCTGCGCCGCACCCTCAGATCGTGTGTGAACCTTTGGCGTTGTTGCGCGGCATCCGCCAGCTCGTGGAAGCCGTTCGCCAATTCGACCCCGTCCAGATATAACTCGAAGCGTGCGGCTACCGGCGGCAGCCCCGGCTTCAATCGGGCAAGCGATGCCTGCGAGGCGGGGTAATCACAGATAAAACAGGGCTGCTGCAGCCCCAGGCGTGGTCCGACTACCAGGCCCATCAGCAAGTCGAGCTTGGCGTCGCGATCGAGTTCGGCGTCGCAATTAATGTCGTGGCGCCGCGCTGCCTCGGCCAGATCGGCATCGCTTGCCGTGTGCGCATCGACGCCGGCATGACGCTGGAGCGCGGCCGAGTAGCTCAGGCGCTCCGCCGACTCGAGGCGGCGCCAGGGTTCCAACAGCCGGCCGACCAGCGCCTCGACCTCCGTCATGAGCGCCGCATCGTCGTACCCCACACGGTACCACTCCACGAGGGTGAACTCCGGGTTGTGCCAGCGGCCGCGTTCCGCGTCGCGGAATACCCGGCAGATTTGATAGATATCGCCGCTGCCCGCCGCCAGTAGCCGCTTCATCGCGTATTCAGGCGAGGTGCAAAGATACGACGGCGATGGCATGCCGGCGACGCGAGTCGCCAGCGATTCGATTTGCGGATCGCTCACGGCGGCGGCGCTCAAGATCGGCGTTTCCACTTCCAGCACGCCCAGTTTTGCGAAGTACTCGCGAGTGGCGGACAGCATGGACGCGCGGCGGTGCAGGGCGCTCATGGCTGCCGTAGGGCGCCATGCGCCGTTCATGGTTCGCGATGCGCCGCGTTCACGAGAACGCCCAAGGATTGTCCCAGGCGCACGACGCTGCCGGCGTATACCTGGGGTTGCCAGCGCGCGCGATTCGGTTCGAACAGCAGAATCACCGTCGAGCCCATGTTGAATCGGCCAAGTTCCGCGCCTTTCTCCAACGTGCTTGGTGGGCTCGGCACGCGGGTGATCAGGCGCCTGGCGGCGGGCGTGATGTCGCCGGCCCACACCGTGGCCATGCTGCCGACATTCAGTGCGCCCACCATCACCAGAGCAAACCGGCCGTAGTCTGTGTCAAAGAGCGTGAGCACGCGCTCGTTGCGCGCGAACAGGCCGGGAACGTGCTGCGCGGTCACCCCGTTGACGCTGAACAGGCGCCCGGGAACGTACACGGTCTCCAGTAATTCCCCACGCAACGGCATATGGATGCGGTGATAGTTGAATGGTGCGAGATAAATCGTCGCGAAAGATCCGCCCTCGAATCGGCTTGCCCAGGGCTGTCCAGCAAGCAATTCCGCCAGACGATAGTGGCGGCCCTTGGCCTGCAGAAGGCGGTCGGCGTCGATGGCGCCCGCTTCGCTGACCCGGCCGTCGACCGGACTGGCAATGGCATCCGCGTCGCCGGCGATGTGGCGCGCGCCTGCCTTCAACTCACGCGTGAAGAACTCGTTGAAGCTGCCGTAGCGATAGGGGTCGCTCTCGGCGGCTTCGCTCATGTCGACGCGATAGAGTTTAAGAAACCCGCGGATGATCCAATTTTTGAACCATGGCGCGCGCACCCGAGTCGCCGCCAGGACCAATCTGGACAGCCCGTGCTGGGGCAGCAGGTATTGAAACCAGACGAACAGCCGGCCGCGAAATCCGCCGCCCGCCGCCGCGGTGGCGCCTTCGGCGCTCATGTCCGGGCACTCACGATATGCCGGAAATCGTCTTGCAGGGCGCTCACGGTGAATGGCCCGGTCAGAACCGCGCTGAGGCGCCCGGCGGGATCGAGCACAAAAATCGCCCCGGAATGGTCGACGGTGTAATTGCCGTCGGCAGCCGGCTGGAGGATGACGCCCACCCCCAGCTTTTTCGCCACGGCTTCGATGCTCGGCTGGTCCGCAGCCGTCAGGCCGATGAAATCCGCATCGAAGTACGGCACATAGTTCAAAAGCTGCGCGGGCGTATCACGCTTTGCATCGACCGACACGAAGATCACTTCGGGCAGGACCCGTGCATGGGTCTCGCGCAGGCGCTTTTGCATGGCCGCCAAGGTCGTGAGCGTGGTCGGGCAGAAGTCCGGGCAATTCGTGTAGCCAAAGAACATCAGCGACCAATGCCCGCGCAGATTGGCGTTGCCAAATACCCTCCCGTGGTGGTCGATCAGGCTAAAATCCGGCAGCGCACGGCTGGGCGACAGAAGCGAGCCGGTCGAGAGATTTACCGGAGCCGCAGGATGACGCCACAATAGCGAGGCCGCACCGCCCGCGATGCCGAAGATGCACACGATTGCGAAGGACAGGAATTTCGAATGAACTGCCATGCGCCGATTATCCCACACAGCTGCTAAGACCGGCGCCTCGGCGCGCCGCACCGCCTCGCGTGAAACGGTAGGCGCCGCGATCTCCCGGGTTGCGGGGGCGCTCAAATCCGCGCGGGTGTATTTCGGGCACGGCACCGATAACGCACGCGATGAAGCAGCCGAACTGGTGTTCTTCGTCGCGGGTCTCGGCCACGAGCTCGGGTCCGACGCTTATTCCGTGAGCCTGACGCCGCGCAGGATCGCGCGAATAGATGAGCTGCTGGCGCGGCGCATTGCCGAACGCAGGCCGCTCGCGTATCTGACGCATCGAGCCTTTTTCGCCGGCCTCCAGCTGTATGTGGATGAGCGCGTCTTGGTGCCGCGCTCGCCCATCGCCGAGCTCATTCTGCAGCGCTTTGAGCCGTGGGCGCGCGCGCGCCGCGTGCGCCGCATCCTCGACCTCGGGACCGGCTCGGGTGCGATCGCCCTGGCGTGCGCCATGGCATTCCCCCAAGGGAAAGTGGATGCCGTCGACGTGTCGGCACCCGCGCTGCAAGTTGCTCGGCGCAATGTGCGTCGACTGGGTCTCGAAAAACGCGTGAGCGTGCTGCGGTCAGATTATTTCGACGCCGTGAAGGGCCGCCGTTACGATATCATCGTGAGCAATCCGCCCTATGTCGGCCTTGCGGAAATGCGCAAGCTGCCGCGCGAGTACCGCTACGAGCCGAGCTTGGGACTGGTCTCGGGAGCCGACGGCCTAGACTCTGTCCGGGCGATCTTCGCCGCGGCGCGGCGTCATTTGAGCCGTGAAGGAATATTGGTGGTGGAAGTGGGCAATAGCGAGAACGCGCTGTTGCGCGCTTATCCCAGGATGCCGTTCATTTGGCCGGAGATAGCGATGGGCGGCGGCGGGGTATTCTTGCTGCATGCACGAGATTTGGACCTGAGTCGCCTGCATGACATGGCGGGTTGAGCGAGGAGAAAGAGCGGGTGGCGGGCAATACATTCGGCCGAATATTCACGGTGACGAGTTTCGGGGAGAGTCACGGCCCCGCGCTCGGCTGCGTCGTGGACGGTTGTCCGCCGGGCATGGAATTGAGTGAGGCGGACTTGCAAGCGGATGTGGAACGCCGGCGTCCCGGCATGTCGCAGTTCACGACCCAACGCCGCGAATCCGATACGGTGCGCATCTTGTCGGGCGTGTTCGAGGACAAGACCACCGGCACCCCCATCGGCCTGCTGGTCGCGAATGAAGATCAGCGTTCGCGCGACTACGAGAAGATTAAAGATCGCTTCCGTCCCGGTCATGCTGATTACACCTACCATCAAAAATACGGCTTTCGCGATTATCGCGGCGGCGGACGCTCTTCGGCGCGCGAGACCGTCATGCGCGTCGCAGCCGGGGCGATCGCGCGCAAATACCTGCGTGAACGTTTGCAAGTGAACATTCATGGCTATCTCGCGCAGCTCGGCCCGCTGGTATTGCAACCGGTGGATCCGCCGAGCGCCTACGACAATCCATTTTTTTGCCCGGATCCACAGCGGGTCAAAGAGCTCGAAGAATTCATTTGGCGCATGCGCGAGTCGGGTGATTCCATCGGTGCGCGGGTCACGGTTATCGCCACGGGCGTGCCGCCGGGTTGGGGCGAGCCGGTTTTCGAGCGCCTCGACGCGGACTTGGCGAGCGCCATGATGGGCATCAATGCGGTGAAGGGAGTCGAGATCGGCGCCGGCTTCGGCGCGGTCGTGCAGCGCGGTTCGGAGCATCGCGACGCGCTGACGCCGCAGGGTTTCAAGAGCAATCATGCCGGCGGCGTGCTCGGCGGTATTTCGTCGGGGCAGGACATCGTGGTGAGCCTGGCACTGAAACCGACCTCGAGCATCACCGTTCCCGGCGACACCATCGACGTCAACGGCAATCCCACCGAGGTCGTGACCACCGGGCGGCACGATCCCTGCGTTGGGATTCGCGCGACACCGATAGCCGAAGCGATGCTGGCTTTGGTGCTGATGGATCATTATTTGCGGTTTCGAGCGCAATGCGGCGATGTGGTGCGGACGACGCCGGTCATTACGAGTCGAGGCGGGCAAATATGAACAGCAAGTCCGGCCTGCGTGTTGCCGTGGTGGGGGTGTCGAGTCTGATCGGCGAAGCCGTAGTCGACGAGCTGCGTGCGCGGAAAATGCAATTCTCCAAATTGCATGCGCTCGACGACGAACGCAATGTCGGCCGGCCGGTGAACAGCGAGGACGGCGCGGAGTCGGCCAAGGCGCCGGCAGTCGGCGATGTCGCCGCGTTCGATTTTTCGAGCGTGGATCTGGTCTTCTTCTGCGGCCGCGCGGCGTTGTCGGAGCGCTACGCGGAGGCTGCCGCTGCGCATGCCTGGGTCATCGATGGCTCAGCGGCCTTTCGCGGTCGAGCCGACGTGCCGCTGGTGGCGGCCGACGTCAACCCCGAGGCCCTGAACGAGGTCGGGAATCGCGGCCTGATTGCGCTGCCGGGAAGCGCCAGCGTGGCGCTGGCCACGGTACTGGCGCCACTGCATGCGTTGGCGGGGCTGAAGCGAGCTGACGTGGCGACCTATCAGGCAGTGTCGGGCAGTGGCCGCGGCGCCATGGATGAACTCGCCGGCGAGACCGTCGCCATGCTCAGCGGCAAGAAGCCCAAGGGTCGCGCATTCGGCCGGCAAATCGCCTTCAATGTGATTCCGCAGGTGGATACCATCGAGCCCAATGGGGTCTCGCGCGAGGAGCGGCGGCTCTGGGAGGAGACTCGCCGGGTGCTAAATTTGCCGGGCCTGGCTGTCAATGCTACTGCGGCGCGGGTGCCCGTATTCTTCGGGCATAGTTTGGCGGTCCATGCCAGCTTCGAGCGCCCGCTGACGTTAACAGAGGCCGCATCGATGCTGCAGCGCAGCAGTGGTATCGCTCTGATCGAGGCGGATTCAACCCTGGAATTTCCGACGCCGGCCACATTGGCAATGGCGCCCGATAAGGTATATGTAGGGCGATTGCGGGGGGATTTGACCCGTGATTGCGCTTTAAATTTTTGGGTGGTGGCCGATAATGTTCGGAAATGTGCGGCGCATAACGCAGTTTCGGTAGCCCATATTTTGGTAAATAGACCCCAGTAAGATATAGTTATTGGCTTATGTAAAAGGCAAGTGAGAATTCGCTTCCAAGCTCCTATACCACAATGAACTTTACCCGCTTGCCTACCAGATTCCTGGGAGTAGAAATGTCTGTGACGATGCCCCGCCTGATGATGATGGCGTGCCTGCTGTCCCCCTCCTTGTTGTGGCCGTCCTCCTCTTGGGCGCTTGGCCTTGGCGAGATCCATTTAAATTCGGCCCTCAACGAGCCGATGAATGCCGAAATCGACCTCATCGCGGCGTCCCCCGACGAATTGGCTGCGCTGCGTGCCACCTTGGCGAACCGCGAGGCATTTACCCGCTACGGTATCGATCGGCCGCCGTTTCTCTCCACCTTGACGTTCAAGGTAGGCAAGGCCAAGGACGGGCGCCAAGCCTTGTTGGTGCGTTCCACCGACGCCATTCCCGAGCCCTTCGTCACCTTCCTCGTCGAGGTCAATTGGGCGCGAGGGCGCCTGATGCGCGAGTACACGGTATTGCTCGACCCGCCGGTGTACACGCCGGGCGAGACCGCAAGCAGTGCGGCGCCCGTCGCTGCGCCTACCGTCACGGCAACCCCGGCGCGCCGGTCCAAGCCCGTGGCGGCTGCGCCTGTGGCACCGCGCTCATCCGCCGCCAGTGCCTCCGCGAGCGAATCAAGCGCCGGCCAGTCGGCTGCCGCTACGTCGCAGCGGGCGGCACCGATCACCGGCAACACTTATCGCGTCGCCGGCGGCGACACGCTCACCAAGATCGCGCGCAGTCTGCGCGGCGACTCGCAGGTGAATATCGATCAGACCATGTTGGCCGTGTATCGCGCGAATCCCGATGCCTTCGGCGGCAATATCAATATTTTGCATCGCGGAGCCGTGCTGCGCGTACCCGGAGCGGATGAGATCGCCGCGCTCAACCAGACTGAGTCGATCAACGAAGTGCACCGTCAAATGGATGCCTGGCGCGGCGGCAGCGGGGCCCCGCCCAGCGGCCACCTACGTCTCGTGACCCCTGGTGCTGTCACCAGCACCAGCGGCACCGGTCAGGCGAGCGCCGGCAGTGCTGAAGCGATGGCACTCAGGGATCGTGTCAAGGATTTGGAAGGACAATTGGCGGAGTCGCATCGGCTGATCGATATCCGTAACGGCGAACTGAGTGCTCTGCAGCGCAAGCTGGGCGTGCCGCAAACGGCACCGACACCGGCGCCGGTACAAACTGCTCCCGCGCCGGCGACCACGCCGACTCCGGTGGTGAACACGGCGCCGACGGCGACTCCCGTGCCGCCGCCGGTGGAGAGCACCTCACCACCCACGCCGCTGCCCGCACCTGTCGTGCAGAAGAAGCCTGCCGTGGTGCCCGCGGATTCCGGTTCCTGGATCGACTGGGTTGCGGCGAACTGGTGGGTTCCGGCAGGCGTGATCCTGGCGCTCATCGTCGGCCTGGCGCTCGCCGCGTGGCGCCGCCGGCAAGCCGGCAACGATATGAGCCGATTGGAAGCGACCGATGTCGCTGATTACCGCGATCCGACCGCCAAGCTTGGCTCCATGCGTAGGGGCGAGGAATCATTCGTAGTCGAGGAGTCCGGTGAACATCCCTTGCCGGAGTTTGCCGCCACCCAGGAGCGCCTGGGCGACACGCATTCGGACATCAAGTCCCCCGACGACACGATGTCGAGCGAGAGCGCGGTCAATCTGGATCAGGGCGATCCGTTGGCCGAGGCCGATTTTCACATGGCCTATGGTCTGTATGACCAAGCGGCCGATCTGGTTCGCATCGCGCTTGAGCGCGAGCCGGACCGGCGCGATTTACGCTTGAAGCTGCTGGAGATTTATTTCGTTTGGGGCAACAAGGATGCGTTCCTGCAGACGGCGAAGGGCTTGGAGGCGACGCGCGACCGGGCGCCTGCCGGCGAGTGGGACAAGATCGCCATCATGGGCAAGCAGATCTGCCCCGACGAAGCACTGTTTGCCACGACCGCAGGCAGCGGCCGCGGCGCGGGCGCGCTGGTCGACTTGAACCTAGAAGGCGGCGAAAACCGGGTCGATATCGACTTGTTCGGCGAGCCCGAAGGCGAGCGCAGCCGCTTGGATCATCCGCTTGCGAAGGAAGGCGACGAAAACGCTGCAACCGGCGAATCACCCGCCATGCGTTCGGGATCCGATCTCGACTTTACCTTGGATGCGCCGGAACGCGGCGCGGACGAATCGACGACTCGCGAGATGGCGCCGCGCGATGAGCCGACGGTTGAGTCCGAGATGATGAGTTTCGTGGATTCGCCTACGGCGGAATCGCCGATGTTGAAGTCCAACGGCGTGCACGACCGCATTTCCTCCAAGTTGGGCTCGGTTAAAGCGGATCAAACCGCGGAAGTATCGATCGATGATTTGGGCTTGGATCTCGATCAGCTCGAACAGACGGGGGCACCCTCGATCAGCGGGTCGAGTCTCGAAGTGACCGATCATCCGTCGGATGCGCCGACCATGGTGGCCGGCCTCGACGAAAAATCGCGGCGCATGATGGCCGAAGCCGAGGGCCGGGCGCGCGACAGGGATCTGACCGAATTGGAGCGCGAACTGGAAGCGTCCTTCGTCGCCGATCTGGGATCGGATCACGAAGAAATCAAGACCGCGGTGCTGGGTCCGGAATCGGCGCCCACGGTGCAAATGCCGCGCGCCCTCGATGTCGCCGCGACGTCGAGATTCAAGTCGCCGGAATTCTCCGATGTCGGCGACGCGGAGAAAGTGGATGTCGATTCCACCTCCAGGTTGCGCGGCCTGAGCGGCGACAGCATCGATTTGGATCTGGACCGCCTGGCGAGCGCGCTGGGAAGCGGCGATACCGTCGAGCAGCCGCGCGCGGATGACGAGGTGTTCTCGACCGAAGTTTTCGAGGCCAGCCAGCGCAGCCGCCGCGTCGATCTCGACGTGGGCGAGGCGATGAGCAGCGGCGAGGCGTCGACCAACAAGATGACGGTATCGGCACGACGGCGGCGCGCACCACGAAGATCAAGGCGGACGAACTCGATCTGCCGGAATTGGAGCCGGTGACCATGAGTGAGGTGGGCACCAAGTTGGACTTGGCCCGGGCCTACATGGACATGGGCGATCCCGAAGGTGCGCGCAGCATTCTCGAGGAAGTCGTTGCCGAAGGCTCCGCCAGTCAAAAACAGGAAGCACAGCGACTGATCGAGACCCTGCCCGGTTAATGAGGGCCTCTGGACCTGCAAACTAAGGGTCGCCGCTTCGCCGCCATCATCGAGTATGACGGCACCGAGTACGCCGGTTGGCAGTCCCAGGATCATTCGATATCGGTGCAAGACGCCGTGCAGGCCGCGATTTCATTTGTGGCGGGCCATCCCATCGTAGCGATATGCGCGGGCCGCACCGACAGCGGTGTGCATGCATTGGGGCAGGTGATTCATTTCGACACCGATGCCGAACGCACTCCCCGTGCTTGGGTGCTGGGCGCCAACACCAAACTCGCGCCGACCATCGCCCTGCAATGGGCCGGCGAAGTGACCTTTGGATTTCATGCGCGCCACAAGGCAGTCCGGCGCATCTACCGCTATTGCATATTGAACCGCAGCGAGCGTTCCGCATTGACGCGCACGCGGGCCGCGTGGATTCACCGGCCCTTGGATTCGGCGGCCATGTACGCCGCGGCACAGGCGCTGGTCGGCGAGCATGATTTCTCCGCTTTTCGCTCGGTGGAATGCCAATCGAAAACCACGATCCGGCTGATCGAGCGAATCGAGGTGCGGCGCGAAGGCGATTATGTGTGGCTGGAAATAGCGGCCAACGCCTATCTGCATCACATGGTGCGCAACATCGTGGGAACTCTCCTCGCCGTGCAGCGCGAGGCTGATCCGGCAGCGGCCATGGCCAGGGTGCTCGAAGCGGGTAATCGACGCTTCGCCGGGGCCACAGCGCCGGCGGCGGGCCTCTACCTTTGGCAGGTCGAGTACCCGCCCATATACGGCATTCCGGCGCCGGGCTACGCGCCATTGGTGCCGCCTACAGCCGATGGGCTAGACTAGCGTATGTCCTGGTTTGAACGAATCGTCCCCTCACGAATTAAAACCGAACGCCGCACGCGTTCGGTGCCCGAAGGCTTGTGGACCAAGTGCCCGGCCTGCGACGCCGTGCTGTACCGCGCCGAGATCGAGCGCAATCTGCATGTCTGTCCAAAATGCAGCCACCACATGCGGATCAATGGCCGCGAGCGACTGGCGAAATTTCTCGATACCGGATCGACTACCGAGCTTGCCACCAAGGTGGAGCCCGAGGATCCGCTCAAATTCAAGGATTCGAAGCGCTACAAGGACCGCCTCACCCAGGCGCAGAAGCAGACCGGTGAACGCGACGCGCTGATCGTCATGGCCGGAAAATTGGCCGGTCTCGACGTGGTTGCGTGCGCATTCGAATTCCGATTCCTGGGCGGCTCAATGGGGTCCGTCGTCGGCGAGAAATTTGTGCTTGCCGTCGAGCACTGCCTCGAACACCGCATGCCGCTGGTGTGCTTCGCCGCGAGCGGCGGCGCGCGTATGCAGGAGGCGCTGTATTCCCTGCTGCAGATGGCCAAGACCAGCGCGGCACTCAAGCGTTTGTCCGAGGCGCGTCTGCCTTTCATTTCTGTGATGACCGATCCGACCACGGGCGGCGTGTCCGCCAGCCTGGCCATGTTGGGAGACATCAACATCGGCGAGCCAAAGGCGCTGATCGGTTTTGCCGGCCCGCGCGTGATTCAACAGACGGTGCGCGAGACCCTGCCGGAAGGATTTCAACGCAGCGAGTTTCTGCTCGAGCACGGCGCTCTGGACATGATCGTCGACCGGCGCGAGCTGCGCGATATCATCGGCGCCATGCTGCGCTTGTTTACCGGCAAAGAACCCGCCGCGGCATAAAGGCCGTTCCCGCCATGTCGAGTCTCGAGCAGTGGCTGGCTTACCAATCGCAGGTACACCCGCAGGCCATCGATCTCGGTCTGGAGCGTCTTTTGCAGGTTCTCGGCCGCCTCGGCTGGCGTCAGCCGAAGGTTCCGGTCATTACCGTGGCCGGCACCAACGGCAAGGGCTCCGTGAGCGGCTATTGCACGGCCATCATGGGCGCCGCAGGCTACCGCGTGGGCACCTTTACGTCGCCGCATTTGCGCGACTATCGCGAACGGATCCAGATTCACGGGCGACTGGTCGACGCCGCGGAGTTGGTGTCGGCTTTCGAGCGAATCGAGGCCGCGCGCGGCGCTGTGGGCCTGACCTTTTTCGAGTTCAATACGCTTGCTGCATTGTTGGTGTTCGAGGCCGCGCGGCTCGACGCGTGGGTGCTTGAAGTCGGCATGGGCGGCCGCCTGGATGCGGTCAATGTGGTCGATCCCAGCGTAGCGGTGATCGTCAGCATCGGATTCGATCATCAGGAATACCTGGGCAACACGCTGGAGGCCATTGGGCGCGAGAAGGCCGGAATATTCCGCGCCGGTCGCACGGCCGTATTGGGCAACCCCGAGATGCCCGGCGTCATCGAGGAGCGCGCACGCGCGCTTGGGGCGCCCCTGAAGTGCCCGGGCGTCGAGTATTCTTATAGTCGCGCGGGCGACCACTGGCGCTACCGCGGCAGCCGCTGGGATTTGGCGCATCTGCCGGCGCCAGCTCTGCTGGGCAGCGCGCAGTACGCGAATGCCGCGACGGCCATCGCGGCGCTCGAAGAGATTGACGGCCAGCTGGTGATACCGGCCACTGCGGTCGCCGGGGGACTTCGTGAGCTGCGGCTGATCGGGCGATTTCAGGTGATTGCTCCGGCGACCCCGGGTACACCCACTTGGATTTTGGATGTTGCGCACAACCCAGCCGCCGCGCGGGTGCTGGCCTGCAATCTGCGCGATCACCCGAGCGCCGGGCGAACTCTGGTCGTTTGCGGAATCTTGGCCGATAAGGATGCCGCGGCGGTGGTGGCGGAGCTGCGCGACTGTGTCGATGCCTGGTGGTGCGTATCCACCGACGGCGAGCGCGGCCGCAGCGGGGCCGCGTTGGCGCAGATGGTCGCAAGCCAAGTCACGGCGCCTGTCGATGCCAGGGACAGTATCGCGGCGGGATGCGCTGCCGCCTCGACTCACGACAATCGCGCCGATCGAATCGTCGTCTTCGGTTCATTTCACGTCGTCGGGCCCGCGCTCGATTGGCTCGAGGCGCACGACTTGCTGCCAACGAGCGCACTTCCCGAATATACTGCGGCGCCTCAAGCCACTAACGTTTAAGGCCTTACTCACCATGGATCGTCGCGTCAAAGAACGTCTGGTCGGCGCATCCATCTTGGTGCTTCTCATCGTATTGATTGTGCCGGAATTCCTGTCCGGTCCCGCGCCGGTGCCCGCCGGCCCGACTCTGCCCGTGAGCGTGCCGGAGCCGATTCGCAACGTCACCGTGGATTTGACCACTGCCAGGGCGCCGGTGGCGGAGCCTGTCGCCGAAGCGCCGGCCTCAGCCGCGCCAGTCTCGGCCACAGCAGCCTCCACGGCTTCCTCACCTGGTTCTGCGGAGGAGGTACTGCCCGCTGCGCCTTCTGCCACACGGGCGGCGGTTGAATCGCCGGCGCCGGTTGAAACGGTGGCGGCGGCCCCCAAATCGACTTCGACGGTGGCAAAAGCGACGCCCGCGGCACATTCCTGGTCCGTGCAGTTGGGTAGCTTCGCGAGCCACGCGAACGCCGATAAATTGGTGCGCCAATTAAAGGCGCAGGGTTATTCGGCCTATGTGGTGTCGGGAGGCTCCGCAGCAGCGGCGCGCTACCGAGTGCGCATCGGACCCATGGTGGATCGCGGATCCGCCGCCCAGACCATGGTGAAGCTCAAGGCGTCAGGGTTTGCCTCAAGTTTGGTGGCCCCGGCACGTTGATTTGGGGTTTGTGACGCTCGTTTCACCACAGCGCCTGCGGTGCTCCGGTAGAATGTTCCGGTCCGAAAGATGATTAACGGACGCGGCCGCTGCGGCCTCGTCGAAAGTGGCGCGAAGCGCCTGGGAAGAGGCAGATTGACCGGAGCCGACGTCTTTATCATTTTGGTTCTGCTGGGTTCGACCATCGTCGGGTTGCTGCGCGGATTCGTTCGAGAAGCGGTGTCCGTGGTTTTCTGGATCCTTGCCATTTGGGCGGCGTGGAAAATCGGCCCGGTCGTTGAGCCCCACCTGGGCGGTCTACTTGCCGATCCGAACATCGCGCCGTGGGTTGGCCGCTTGGTCATTCTGGTGTTGGTGCTCCTGGTTGGCTGGGTCGTCGGCCTGATTCTGGGCTATTTCACGCGCAGTGTCGGCCTGGGGCCGATAGATCGGGTGATAGGACTCTTATTTGGAATCGTGCGCGGCATGGTTCTCGTCGGCTTGATCGCCATCGGCGGCGAGTTGCTGCATTTGAATCACGAAGAGTGGTGGAACCGATCGAAATTGGTTCCCTACGGTGAGACAGTCGGCGATTGGCTGCGGGCCATGGTCGGCGAGAAAGGCGAACCTTGGGCCAAGCTCGAGCGCCTGACCGGAGTCAAAGTCAGGCCCAGGTAGGGCGGAGATCCTTCATGTGCGGAATCATCGGAATGGTGGGCGTGAATGCGGTCAATCAACGCATCTATGACGCGCTGATAGTGCTGCAGCACCGAGGTCAGGATGCCGCGGGCATCATGACTTCGGAGAACGGCGAGCTGTTCATGCGCAAGGATTCGGGGCTGGTGCGCGATGTGTTTCAGCAGAAGCACATGCTCAAGCTCAAGGGCAATGTCGGGATCGGGCACGTTCGTTACCCCACGGCCGGCGCCGAGAGCGCGA
Source organism: Gammaproteobacteria bacterium (assembly GCA_025358295.1). Classification (GTDB taxonomy): domain Bacteria; phylum Pseudomonadota; class Gammaproteobacteria; order Steroidobacterales; family Steroidobacteraceae; genus Bog-1198. Next base: position 69,018 of record JANYJY010000022.1, on the reverse strand, counting down.
ACGACGCGCAGCCGTTCTACGTCAACTCACCCTACGGCATCTGTCTCGGCCACAACGGCAATCTCACCAACGCGCGCGAGCTCACCGAAGTGCTGGTGCGCGAAGACCGCCGGCATCTCAATACCGGTTCCGATTCCGAAGTGCTGCTCAATGTGCTGGCGTCCGAATTGCAGCGTGTGGGTACGCCCCGCGTCACGCCGGCGGATATTTTCGCGGCCGCCAACGCCGTATACCGCCGCTGCCGGGGCGGGTACGCCGTGGTCGCCATGGTGATCGGTCACGGCATCCTGGGAATTCGGGACCCCAACGGGATCCGGCCGCTGGTGATCGGCAAGCGCGAGACCAAGAAGGGCACTGAGTGGATGCTGGCATCCGAGAGCGTGGCTCTCGACATGCTGGGGTTCGACATGGTGCGCGACGTGGCGCCCGGCGAGGCCGTGTTCATCGACGAACTGGGCCGCTTTTACGCACAGCAATGCGTGGCGATGGCCCGGCACACGCCGTGCATATTCGAGTACGTGTACTTCGCGCGGCCCGACTCCATCATCGACAATATTTCGGTGTACAAGGCGCGCCTGCGCATGGGCGAGCGCCTGGCCGAGAAAATCAAGCGCGAGCGCCCGGAACACGACATCGACGTCGTGATTCCGATTCCGGACACCAGCCGCACCAGCGCCGTGCAAGTTGCGCAGCTGCTCGGCATCAAATACCGGGAAGGCTTCATCAAGAATCGCTACATCGGGCGCACCTTTATCATGCCGGGCCAGGAGCAGCGTGCGAAGTCGGTGCGCAGCAAGTTGAACGCCATCGACCTGGAGTTCCGCGGCAAGAACGTGCTACTGGTCGACGATTCGATCGTGCGGGGCACGACGTCCGCGCAAATCATCGATATGGCGCGCGAAGCCGGCGCCAAGAAGGTGTACTTCGCATCGGCGGCGCCGCCGGTCCGTTATCCCAACGTGTATGGCATCGATATGCCGGATGCGTCCGAGCTGGTGGCCGCGGGCCATACAGACGAGGAAGTTCGCGACATCATCGGCGCCGATTGGCTGATCTATCAGGACTTGGAAGATCTGGTGCATGCCGTCCGTCATGACAACGCCAAGATCGAGAAATTCGACACCTCGTGTTTTTCGGGCGAGTACGTCACGGGCGACGTGACGCAGGAATATCTCAAGCGCCTGCAGGGAGAGCGATCCGACGAAGCTAAGCAGCAGCGTCGCGACGGCGCCGGTCGTGGGCTCAAGTCCGTCCGATAGCCGCCGGCGCTAGCCTGGCGAGCATCATGCGTCTACTGGTGATCGCAGAGCGCGCCGAATATCGATTGCTCGTCAGAAAGCATGTCGAGATCGAGTGGCCCTTGGCTGAGCTCGTCGAGCATCGCTTGGCCGCGGACAATCCCATCGAGGAGCAGTTCGTCGCCGCCGGTTTCGATGCGGTGGTCATCGTCGGCGTTCCGCCGGCCAAGTCCGCGGAGGCCTTGGCGGCCGATTTGACGGCCAAGCCGGAATTCGCCCCCATCGTGTTGCTGCTGCTCGAGGATCCGCCGAAGACGGAGCCCGCCGCCGTTCGCGGCCTGCATCGCGTGTATGGGCGCAAGATTGACCGCGACCGGCTCATCCGGGCGGTGGAAGCCGCTTCGCGCGAGCATCGGCAGATGCTTTCCGCACTGCGTTCCCACCCGGATTTCGAACACCGATATCGCTTCGGCTCGGTGATGATTCGAGGCCACCGCTGCATCCGCCAGGTCGGCAGCGGCGGGATGTGCAGGATCTATCTGGCCGAGAGCGAACGCGCCGGCACCCTGGTGGTCCTCAAAGTGTTCAACCAAGTGCCGGATGTTTCCGAGCGCATCGTCAGTTTCGACCGCTTCCTGCAGGAATACGAGATCGTCGCGGGGCTCAAACATCCGAATATTGTGCGTATTTACGATCTCGGCGTTGCCGACGATCATGCCTATATCGCTATGGAGCATTTTCCCGCCGGCGATCTGCGCCAACGCATGAAGGCGCCGATGCTGCCGGCGACGGCGCTCAAATTCGTGGAGCAGATCGCCAGTGCGCTCAGCGCGATTCATGCGGTAGGGGTGCTGCACCGGGATCTGAAGCCCGCCAATGTGATGCTGCGCGCCGACGAGTCGTTGAGCTTGATCGATTTTGGCCTGGCCAAGGCCAATGAGCTGGAGGTGTCGTTGACCGGTACGCGGGAGATTTTCGGCACGCCGTATTACATGAGTCCGGAGCAGGGTCATGCCGAGGAAATCGACGGCCGCAGCGATTTGTACAGCGTCGGCGTGATGTTCTACGAAATGCTGACCGGCCACAAACCCTATACCGGCGCGACCGCCATGGAAGTGATTTACAAGCACAAAAGGGCGGAACTGCCGGAGATCGCGCCGCAGTTTGCCGCTTACCGCGAGATATTGTTGCGCCTTCTCGCCAAATCTCCGCTCGACCGCTACCAGTCGGCCGACGCGCTGCTCGAAGCGATTGCGGCGCTCAAGACTGCCGCGTGATTCGCACCCCGGATTTTGCGCATCCGTTGCTGCGCGCGAGCACTCCCGCGCAATGGGTCGTGCAGGCTTGTGCGTCGCGGGACGTGCTGCTGATCGATCACGCCAATTGCCAAAAGAAGGCTGCGTCGACCGCGCTCGCGCTGATGTTCGCCTATGCGCAGGATCTGGAACTTACCGCCAAGATGTCGCGCCTCGCCCGCGAGGAATTGCGCCATTACGAGCAGGTGGCCAAGGTGATCGGCGCCTTGGGTGTGGTGCATCAGCGCCTGGGCCCCGGTCGCTATGCCGAGCGGTTGCGCCGTCTGGTCGCAAAAAGTGAGCCGCACCGCGAGGTCGACCTGATGATATGCGGCGCCTTCATCGAAGCGCGTTCCTGCGAGCGGTTCGCTGCATTGGCGCCGGCCATCGGTGCACCCTTGAGCGATTTGTTTCAAGGCCTGCACAATGCGGAGGCGCGCCATTACAAGATGTACCTAGATCTGGCGCGGCGCGCCGCCAAGCGGGCGGACGTGGCGTTGGAGCCGCGCGTCGCGGCATTTGCCGAGCTAGAAGCAGAGCTCATTACAGAATCCGACCCCGTCTTTCGATTTCACTCCGGGCCGCCCTAGCCGCGGCCGCTCGACGGGCTGCTCTTCAGCGCGACAGGAACGCCAGCTGGGGACCGTTTCCGTCCCATCGCAACACGCTGCCTTGGTCGTACCAATCGCCGAGCACGATTCGAGTACAGGGGCGGCCGTCGAGGTCGAAGTGATGGATGCCCGGCCGATGAGTGTGGCCGTGCAATAGGGTGGTGGTTCCCGCCCCGCGCAAGGCGGCGGCGACGCTGCCCGCGTTGACGTCGGTGATGGCGTATTCCATGGCGGCGGTGTGAACTTGGCTGCCGACGCGTGCCGCGCCCGCGATCGCGCGGCGCGAAGCAACCGAGAGGGCGAGAAATTCCCGCTGCCAGTCGGCGTCCCGCACCGTGGCGCGCAGCTGCTGGTAGGCGCGGTCATCGGTGCAGAGCGCATCGCCGTGCATTACCAAAACAGGTTCGCCGTAAAGTGTGACGGTCAACGGATCCGGCAGGATCTGCGCTCCGCTCATCCGGCAGAATTGCTGCGCCAGCAGAAAGTCGCGGTTGCCGTGCATGACGAAACATGGCACGCCGTGCGCAGTGAGCGATTTCAATCCGGCGATCGCATCGTGTTGCGATGAATCGGCGGCGTCGTCGCCGACCCAAGATTCGAACAGGTCGCCGAGAATGTACAAGGCTTCGGCCTGGCGAGCCTCGGTCGCGAGGAAGCTCAAAAATTGCTCGGTGATCGCCGGACGCGCGGCGTCGATATGTAAATCCGAGATGAACAGCGTAGCCACGTGCGGCTAGCGCCCGTCGCGACCCAAGGGGCGGCAGCGGCTAAGGATTGGCAACGCGCTCGATTCGCTCTATGACCACGGGCTTCAGCGGCGCATCTTCCTTGAGCGGCCCGCGCGAGCCGGTGGCGACGTTGCCGATCTGGTCGACGACGTCCATGCCTTGAACGACTTTGCCGAAGACCGCGTAGCCCCAGCGCGTCTTGTTCGGGTCGAGGGCCTCGTTATCGTACAGATTGACGTAAAATTGAGCATCGCTGCCGTGCGGATCCTGGCTGCGCGCCATGCCTACCGTGCCGCGCTGATTAGTCAATCCATTGCCGGATTCGTTGACCACCTTGCTGGGCGCGGGCCTGATTTTGTAGTCGCTGTCGAAGCCGCCGCCTTGGATGACGAAGTTAGCGATCACTCGATGAAAGATTGTGCCGGTGTAGTGCCCCTGATCGACGTACTTCAGGAAATGCGCCACGGTTAGCGGTGCCCGCTCGGCATTCAATTCCAGAGTGAAACTGCCCAATGACGTGACCACCCGCAGCTGCGGCGCTGTCGCCGATCCGGCGGTCGCCGCCGCGGCTTTGGGCGCTTCAGCGGCGCCAACCAGGGGAGAGCAGGTTGCCGATATCAGTCCGATCATGAGTAGTAGTAGTTTCATGCTCCGGGATTCTACTCGAATGGGTATAATCTTGAGACATGTCCGCAATCAAAGATCTAACGCGCGTTACCACACGGTTTGCGCCCAGTCCCACCGGTTCTTTGCACCTGGGCAACGCCAGAACTGCCTTTTTCAGCCACTTATGGGCCCGGAAAAGCGGCGGCAGGTTTATTTTGCGGATCGAAGATACCGATGCTGAGCGCAGCCAGATCCGCTTCCGCGACGAGTTGATGGCCGATATGCGCTGGCTGGGTTTGGACTGGGACGAGGGGCCCGATGTCGGCGGTCCGGCGGCGCCCTATTCGCAGGCGGAGCGCGGCGAATTCTATCGAACCTTGTATGACACGCTGGAGGCGAACGGCCGAGCCTATCCCTGTTATTGCGCGCCGGAGGATCTTGAGCTGTCGCGCAAACTGCAGCGCATGTCGGGCAAGCCGCCGCGATATGCAGGGACCTGCCGTCATCTATCGGCTGCGCAGCGCGCGGAGCGCGAGACTCGGGGCCTGAAGCCGACGCTGCGGTTCGCCGTGCCGAACGATCAGGTCATCGAGTTCACCGACGTGGTGCACGGTGCGCAACGATTCGCATCCAACGACATCGGCGACTTCATCATCCGTCGCGACATCGGCACGGCGGCATTTTTCTTTTGCAATGCCGTCGATGACTCCGTGATGGGCGTCACGCAGGTGTTACGCGGCGACGATCACCTCACCAATACGCCGCGCCAGCTCATGCTGCTGGACGCATTGGACATGCGCCGCCCCGGCTACGGTCATGTGGGCTTGTTGGTGGGGGCGGACGGCGCGCCGCTGTCGAAGCGCCACGGCAGCACGAGCGCCCAGGAATTTCGCGAGCGTGGATTTTTGCCTGCCGCCATACTCAATCACCTGTTCCGCCTGGGGCACGCGAGCGACATTGACGGCTGGCTGCCGGAGGCCGACATGCCGGCGCATTTCCGTCCGGAACATTTGGGCCGCGCGCCGGCGCGATTCGACGAGACTCAATTGGCGCACTGGCAAAAAGAGACGGTGGAGCGGATGTCGGCCGCGCAATTCGGCCGCTGGTTGGGAGCCGATGACTCGGCCGAGTTCATCGAGTTGGTCCGCCACAATGTGGTGCTGCCAGCAGATGCCGCGCCGTGGCGGGCCGTGGTGCGCGGTGACCTGCCGCCTCTGGGAAGCGCTGAGCTAAGCATCGTTGCGGCGGCCGGACCGGAGTTTTTCGCCGCGGCCGCCGCTGCATTCGACCAGTCTCGGTCGGATCTGAACCAGCTGACCAAACTCTTGAAAGAGCGCACGGGCCGCAAGGGCGCGGGGCTGTTCATGCCGCTGCGAGTGGCATTGACCGGTCAGGCGCATGGCCCCGAACTGGGCCCCCTCCTCAAGCTCATGTCTCCGGAGACTGCGCGCCGCCGCCTTGAGTCCCATGCTCAAAATACATAATTCACTCACGGGCGAGAAGCAAGAGTTCAAACCGCTGCGTCCTAACGAAGTCCGCATGTATGTGTGCGGAATGACGAACTACGACTACATCCATGTCGGGCATGCGCGCATGCTGACCGTATTCGATCTCATTCAGCGCTATCTGCGCTCACTGGGATATGCGGTCACCTATGTGCGCAACGTGACGGACATAGACGACAAGATCATCGAGCGCGCCGCCGCCAATGGCGAGAACTGGGCCGACCTCGCGGGCCGCTTCACCGCGGCCATGCACGAGGATTGCGCGACCCTGGGATTGCAGCCGCCGGACGTGGAGCCACGCGCCACGCAGTACATCGGCCAGATCATCGCCATGACACAGACCCTGATCGACAAGGGCTTCGCCTATGTGGCCCACAACAACGACGTCATGTTCTCGGTGCGAAAGTTCCCCGCCTACGGTCTTCTGTCAGGCAAGAAGATCGACGATTTGCGCTCCGGCTCGCGCGTGCAGGTGGACGACGCCAAGCTGGATCCCTTGGATTTCGTGCTCTGGAAGCATGCAAAGCCGGGCGAACCTTCCTGGGCATCGCCCTGGGGCGAGGGCCGCCCCGGCTGGCACATCGAGTGTTCGGCCATGTCGACCAGCGTGCTCGGCAGCTATTTCGATCTGCACGGCGGCGGCGAAGATTTGAAGTTCCCCCACCATGAGAACGAAATCGCCCAGTCCGTCTGTGCCTGCGGTACGCCGTTCGTGAACGTCTGGATGCACAATGGTTTCGTGCGCGTGAATGACGAGAAGATGTCGAAGTCTCTCGGCAATTTCTTCACTGTGCGCGAGGTGCTGAAGACGCTGCGCGATCCGGAAGTTCTGCGATTCTTTTTATTGAGCAGCCATTATCGGGGGCCCATTAATTACTCCTCGGTGCAGCTCACGCAGGCGGATGAGACCTTGCTGGGCCTCTACCGCGCGCTGAAGGAGGCGGGCACCTCCGGAGCCGTCAATGCGGAATGGATGGGACAGTTCCGCGAAGCCATGGATGACGATTTCAACACTCCCGAGGCGCTGGCGACAATGCAGGGCGTGGCGCGGGAGATCAATCAGGCGAAGGCGGCGGGAGACGCGCTGAAGGCGGCCGGCGGCGCGGCAACGCTGCTCGCCATGGGCGCAGTGCTCGGCGTGCTGCAACAGGAACCCGATGCCTATTTGAAACGCAGCGTGGGCTCGCAGACCGTGTCCGATGCCGACGTAGACGCGCTGCTTGCCGCGCGCAAGGCGGCGCGCGCCGCCAAGGATTTCGGCGAGTCCGATCGGATTCGCGCGCAATTGACCGCAGCCGGGATATTGCTGGAAGACAGGCCCGGCGGCGCCACGCAGTGGCGCCGCGCATAGACTGCTATGCTAGGCCCGGCGGCCTAAGCTCATCAAGACACTGATGACTGCGCCAATGAGAAATACGATGAACAGTATTTTTGCGATTCCGGCCGCGCCGACCGCGATACCGCCGAAACCGAACACGGCGGCGATCAAGGCAATGACGAAAAAAACAGCGGCATAGTGAAGCATGATGGCACCTTTTTGGACGTGGACGCATTGCTGCGCTTCGCGGGCAGTGTCGGCTAATGATCGGCGGGGTACAGTCGGCGCGGATCGTCGCCAGCTGTAGGACCCAGCCGACGTCTGTTGCAGGCCCTTGGCCGCGGCGCGTTCTGCGATAATTCGGGCCATGAAAACCTTGCTGATCGTGTATCACTCCATGACGGGCGGGACCCTGCAAATGGCGCAGGCCGCAGCCACCGGTGCCCGCAGCGAATCGGTATTGCAGGTGTCCTTGCTGCGAGCCGCGGATGCTCAGGCCGCCGATGTGCTGGATGCCGGCGGCTTCATATTTGCGACGCCGGAAAATCTCGCCGCCATGTCGGGAAAGATGAAGGATTTCTTCGACCGCACCTACTACGCCGCGCTCGAACATGTGAACGGCAGGCCGTATGCAACGCTGGTCTGTGCCGGCAGCGACGGGCGCAATGCGGCGCAACAGATCGAACGTATCGCGACCGGCTGGCGGCTGCGGGCGATTGCCGATCCGATCATCGTGTGTACGCACGCCCAAACTACCGAGGAAATTCTGAGGCCAAAGCACATTTCGGAACAGGAGCTCAAGCCCTGCGAGGAAGTCGGGGCGGCGTTGGCATCGGGCATGGCCTTGGGCATTTTCTAGGCTGGCAGGCACGATCCTGCACGCCCAGTAGCGGCGATAGTCGCCTCCCAAAGTAAGGTATTGGCTATTATCCGGGTTTGTGTTGCGCGAGCGGCTGCCCATGCTGGACGAATTTAATACTTGGCTCGGCGCCACTCCGCTCAGCTTGCTCATCCAAAAGGTGCTCTGGATCATCCCGACCGTCCAGACCGTGCATATTTTGGCGATCTCGGCGGTGCTGGCCTCCATGGCGATGTTCGATCTGCGCCTCCTCGGACTCGTGGGAACGCGCCACAGCATCGTGTCGCTGTCGCGGCGCTTCATGCCATGGCTATGGGGCTCGCTCATTGTGCTGGCGGTCAGCGGCAGCATTCTGATCATCGGTGAGCCGAAGCGCGCGCTCGGCAACTCGGTCTTTCTGGCAAAGATGTGCCTGCTGGCCGCCGCCATCCTGCTGACGCTGGGTTTTCAAATCATCCTCAAGCGCGACTTGGCCGGCGGCAACACGGATCTGGCATCCCCGCACTTTGCCGCCGCTAAAATCGTCGGCCTGTTGTCGCTCGTCCTATGGGTCGGGATCGCGGTGGCCGGGCGCTTAATCGCGTATACAGGCTGAACCGTGTTCGATCATTTTCTGCACTGGCTTGAATCCACTCCGATCGCGGTCGCGATCAGCGAATCCTCCTGGCTTTTTCCGGGGATCGAGAGCGTTCACGTTCTCGCCATTACGCTGGTGGTCGGCTCGATCAGCATGGTGGATTTGCGGTTGCTCGGTATCAATTTGCGCGACCGCCCAGTGCAAGAGCTGATCGCCGAAGTATTGCCGTGGACTTGGATCAGCTTTGCCGTCGCCGTGTGCAGCGGAGCGCTACTATTCTCCTCGAACGCGACTCACTACTGGGGCACGGTGCCGTTTCGCGCAAAGATGCTGGTCATGGCGCTGGCTGGCCTCAATATGCTGGTGTTTCACGCAACCACGTACCGCGGCGTCGCTGCCTGGGGCGCAAGCCGGCGACTGCCGCGTGCAGCAAGAGTATCGGGCGGGCTGTCCCTGGCACTATGGATCGGCGTGGTTTCGCTCGGACGTTGGATCGGATTCGTCTAGTTGAGTTTCGGATTGTGGCGCAGTAGGTTTTGGAGGTTCAGGAGCACCAATGACTGAAAGCAGACAGCAATGCACTGACCTCGATACGTTCGTACCTCGTCATTGTGGGGGCCGGCCCGGCCGGCTTGGCCGCCGCCGTATACGCGGCCAGCGAAGGACTGGACGTGCTCGTGCTCGAGACCGGCACCCCGGGCGGCCAGGCAGGATCGAGCTCAAAAATAGAGAATTATCTGGGATTCCCCACGGGAATCTTCCGCCGAATCAACGATTCTCCGAACATCACTCTGCACGTCAACACCGAGATCGCCTCTCTGGAGGGATATCAGCAGCTGGAGCGGGTGATTTGGAAGTCCGGGCCCGCCAATGCATTGGAGACTCACGAGATCGCACATGTGTTTTTCATGACGGGTGCCGTGCCCAGCACCCATTGGCTCGATGGCTGCATCGCGCTCAATGACAAGGGGTTCGTATTGATGGGATCCGAGCTGGCGCCGACGGACCTGCCTGCGACGATGCGGGCCGCCGCGCGGCTGCCGCAATCCTTCGAAACGAACTGGCTCGGAATATTCGCGGTCGGCGACCTGCGCTGCGGCAGCGTCAAGCGGGTGGCCGCTGCGGTCGGCGAGGGATCGGCATGTGTGCAGCAAGTGCATCAGGCGCTGCGCGATTGAGAGGCATTGATTTTGGGCAGGACTCCCCGCAAGTCGCGCGGCGGCTCATCGGGATGACCGTGATGGTCGACGGGGTCGGCGGGGTCATAGTCGAGACCGAGGCTTACGACCGGGAGGATCCTGCATCACACAGTTTTTCGGGCCCCACGCCGCGCAACGCGGTGATGTTCGGTCCGCCCGGGCGCGCCTATGTGTATTTGTCGTACGGCATTCACTGGTGCCTCAATTTCGTTTGCCGCGAAGTCGGCCACGGTGCGGGAGTGTTGATTCGCGCATTGGAGCCGACGGCGGGCATCGCGACCATGGTCGAGCGTCGGCGGCAACGCGATCCGCGACTGCTATGCGCGGGACCGGGCCGGCTGGGGCAGGCATTGGCGATCACTCACGAGCTGAACGGCAAGCGCGTCGATAGATTACCCTTCAGTTTGACGGCGGCAAAAACGCGAATCAGTGTCGAGCGCGGGCCGCGAATCGGCATTTCCAAGGCGGTCGATCAGCCTTGGCGCTTTGGCCTCGCGGGCTCGAAATACCTCAGCCGGCCGTTTCCTTAAATCGAGTCCAAAGCAGGGACCAGGTCATTCGAGATGATGTGGCGGCTCACAGCGGCCAGGACATGAACGGTCGCGATTGTGAACAGACCGTAGGCAAGATAGCCGCGGAAACTGTCGGCGGCATCGGACAGGATGTGCCCCGGCGCGCCGCTACGAACGGCGACGGTTTGCGCGCAGAACAGCAAGACATAGAGCAGCAAGTACACCTGGCGAGATAGACGCCGGGAAAGCCCGTGGATATCGGCCGGCTGCCGCGGCAAGCGCTGATGCATGCACCGCTGGAAGCAGGCGACGACGTAGATCCATGACAGCACGCCGAACAGGGCATGTAGATCCATCCATGACGCGGGCAAGGGAGCCTCCAGTTTGTCGTTCGGCGCCTGCATCGCCGGCGCGACACTTTGTAGTGCAAAGTATATGCCGTCGGAATGCGAACGCAAGGATCGGAGCGCGCCCGCTAGTACGAGTGGAAACCGATATATGCGCCGCCGGGCGAGCCGGGCGGGCGGCGTTGATCGGCCCAAATATGCGACGCTTGGGTTGCCCCCGCCGTTCCTTTAAGATACCGCCGAAGATTCGCGCCCATGCGCGGTATTTGTACTGTGATCGCCGACATTGTGTAGTGCAAAGTCAATGGAATGCTTCTATGAACGAATTGCAACAAGCGCTGTCCGAGATTCAGACCATCCGCAATCAGGTGGCGCACGAAACGGAATTTCGCGGCTATGGGCCCTTGTCGGTGGGACTGAGCGGATTGCTCGCGCTGTTGGTGGCAGCATTGCAGGTGCACTTGATGGGTAAGCCCGCACCGGCAGCCCTCGCCGTTTGGGTTGCGGTGTGGGCGGGCACGGCCCTGGTGGCGGTGCTGCTGACCGGCATCGAAACGCTGACCCGCGCTCGGCGAGTGCACGTGGGATTCGCCAGAGAAATGGTGCAGGCGGCAGTGGCGCAGTTTCTGCCCGCCGCGATGGTCGGATTCTTGCTCACGGTCGTTTTGGTCCGCGTAGCTCCGCAAGTCTGTTGGCTGCTGCCGGGGCTGTGGGAGTTGATTTTCAGCCTGGGGGTGTTCGCTTCGTGCCGATTTCTGCCGCGGCAAATGTTCGCTGTCGGAGTTTGGTACCTCGCGGCCGGTCTTTACTGTCTGGCCGCCGGAAGCCTCACGCAGACATTGTCGCCCTGGATGATGGGCATTCCGTTTGGCATCGGCCAGCTATTGGTGGCAAGCGTGCTTCGATTTGGATATGGAGAAAGCCTTGAATAAGCGAGTCAGCAAGAACGATCCGGCCCCTCGTTTCGCCTACGATGGACTGGACCGTGTCATTCACGAGCGCGCGCGGCTCAGTGTGCTGACCTCTCTCGTGACACATTCGAAGGGATTGCCTTTCGGCGATCTAAAACAGCTCTGTGCGCTGACGGACGGCAATCTGAACAGGCACTTGCAGGTGCTTGAGGAAGCGAAGCTGGTCGTCATTACGAAAAACATCCAAAACAACCGTCCGCAGACTTTTTGCCGCGTGACGGCCTTGGGCCGCCGGCGCTATGTCGAATACCTCGCGGTTTTGGAGCAGGTACTATTGGACGCTGTTGCCGCCGTGAGCTGCGGACGAACGGTGAAAGCGGCCATTTGAAATAAGGGGGACACTCCCCCAGCCGTCACTTGCTTCCTGCCCTTAACCTCATATAGTTTGTAACGCAAAGTGTTTGCGTGTCACGGGAGACGGTCATCGTCAATTCTTCAAGTCACGGGCGGCTGAGGTGAGCGCGGTTCACCACGCAGTCTTTTGGATGGGATATGCGTTTGCAGCGTCCGCCGCCATGTACGCCGTCATTGCGTGTGTTGCCATGCGCAAACGGCTAGCGCCGCCGCTGATCCCCGCGAGGGACCTGCCGCCGGTAACGTTATTAAAGCCGCTGTGCGGAGCCGAGCCGGAGACGTACGAATGTCTGCGTTCATTCTGCGATCAGTCCTACCCTACGTTTCAAGTGGTATTCGGCGTTCGCGACTCGAACGATCCGGCGCTCGCCATCGTGGAGCGATTGCAGAGGGAGTTTCCTGGCCGGCAATTGCGGGTTGTCGTCGATCGGCGACAGCATGGCAGCAGCCGCAAGGTGAGCAATCTCATCAATATGCTGGCCTTTACCGAGGACGAGTTTCTGGTGCTGTCGGACAGCGACGTGCGGGTCGATCGCGATTATCTCGCCAAAGTCGTTACACCGCTTCTCGACAGCGGCGTGGGTATCGTTACCTGCGCTTATCGAGGGTGCCCGCAGGCGGACCCCTGGTCGATGTTGGGCGCATTATTCATTAACGAGTGGTTCATGCCGTCTGTGCACGTCGCGGCGCTATCAGGTTCGCGATCCTTTGCGTTCGGCGCCACCATTGCGATACGGCGCCAAGTGCTCAGCCTCATCGGCGGCTTCAAATCGATTGCCGATCAATTGGCCGACGACTATCGGCTGGGCGAATTGACCCGCCGTCTGGGCCTGCGCACGGTGCTTTCGGAGGTGGTGGTTGATGTTTGCGTGGCGGAGCACAGTTTCGCGGGACTCGTGCGGCACGAGCTGAGGTGGCTGCGCACCATTCGCACGCTACGACCGACGGCCTACGGGTTCTTCTTCGTTACCTTTGGAGTGCCTGTGGCGGGGCTGGGAACCGTGCTCACGGGAGGCTCGGGTCCGGCGATCGCAATGTTGGCAGTCACTGCAATGGCCCGGATTCTGCAGCATGTGTGGGGCGGTACGCGACCGGCATTGCCGATGCGCCTCGTGATGCCGCCCATACGAGATGTCTTGAGCCTAAGCTTGTGGGCTTGGAGCTTCGTCACCCGCCGTGTGCGCTGGCGGGAGGACCACTACCATGTAGCACGCGACGGATCCGTCCAGCCCATTGCAAGGATATCGTGAAATGAAAACGCTTTTTTTACATCCCCCATCTTTCGACGGCTTCGACGGCGGCGCCGGCTCCCGGTACCAGGCCAAACGCGAGATTCGTTCTTTCTGGTATCCCACCTGGCTTGCGCAACCGGCGGCGCTGGTTCCGGGGAGCAAATTGGTGGACGCTCCCGCCGATGGTTTGACGATGCAGGATGTGCTGCCGCTGGCGCGCGACTACGATCTCATCATCATGCATACGAGCTCACCGTCCTTTCCAAAGGACGCAAAGGTCGCCGAGCTGCTCAAGCAGGAGAATCCGCGCTTGCTGATCGGGATGGTGGGCGCCAAGGTGGCGGTCGATCCGGAAGGGTCGCTCGCGGCATCGGCGGCCATCGACTTCGTCGCCCGAGAAGAATTCGATTACACCTGCCAGGACGTGGCCCTGGGCCGTCCCCTCGACACAATCCTGGGATTGAGTTTCAGGCGGGCGGACGGAGTTATTCAGCACAACGGTGCGCGTCCCATGATCGAGGACATGGACCAGCTGCCCTGGGTGGCTCCCGTGTACAAGCGCGATCTTAGCATCCAGAAGTATTTCATCGGCTATCTGCAGCACCCTTACGTGTCGCTGTACACGGGCCGCGGCTGCCGTTCCAAGTGTACGTTCTGTCTCTGGCCGCAGACGGTCGGGGGCCACCGCTATCGCGTGCGCAGTCCGGACAATGTGCTCGCCGAGGTACGCTGGATTCAGGAGAACATGCCCGAGGTGAAGGAGATATTCTTCGACGACGACACGTTCACGGATTTCCGCCCGCGCGCAGAGGAGATCGCGCGCGGATTGGGCAAGCTCGGCGTCACCTGGTCATGCAATGCCAAGGCGAATGTGCCCTTCGAAACTTTGCGCATCATGAAGGAAAACGGACTGCGGCTTCTGTTGGTCGGCTATGAATCGGGCAACGATCAGATTCTGCATAATATCCGCAAGGGATTGCGCACTGACATCGCCCGGCGCTTCACCCGTGACTGCCGCAAGCTTGGCATAGCCATTCACGGAACCTTCATTTTAGGGCTGCCGGGCGAGACGATGGAGACGATCGGCGAGACCATTCAATTTGCCATGGATATCAATCCGCACACCATCCAAGTGTCCTTGGCAGCGCCCTATCCCGGCACGGAACTCTACAAGCAGGCTGTCGAGAACGGTTGGCTCAAAGCGAATGAAGGCTTGAACCTGGTCAACAGCCAAGGAGTGCAGCTCTCGCCGCTGAGCTATCCCAACCTTGCCGCTGAACAGATTTACGGTGCCGTGGAGACCTTTTACCGGCGCTTCTATTTCAGGCCGCGCAAGATCGTCGAGCTGACCGCAGAAATGATGACGAGTTGGGAGATGACCAAGCGGCGCTTGCGCGAAGGAGTGGAGTTCTTCAAGTTCCTGCATCTGCGCAACGCTTGAGGGTCCGCCGCACGCGATGCAGAAATTCCTGATCGTCACCGCCGATGACTTTGGGCTGCATGAGTCAGTCAACCAAGCGGTCGAGACGGCGGCCCGCCAGGGAATTCTGACGGCGGCGAGTCTGATGGTGGCAGCGCCGGCGGCTGAGGACGCCATTCGGCGCGCACGCGACCTGCCGGGGTTGCGCGTGGGTCTGCATGTCGTCCTCGCGGACGGACGCGCCACGCTGGCCCCGGATCTCATCCCCGGTCTGGCGGGTCGCGACGGACAATTGAACGGCCGGATGTTCCTCAATGGGGTGCGCTACTTCGCTTCCCGAAGGCTACGCAGGCAATTGGCAGCGGAAATCCGCGCGCAATTCGCGGCATTCGCGTGCACCGGCTTGACGCTGGATCATGTCAACGTCCACAAGCATTTCCATCTGCATCCAACGCTGTTCGACTTGCTGTTGGGGATCGGCCGAGAGTACGGCGTGGAGGCTGTCAGGGTTCCCGATGAGCCGCTGTGGTTCGCGGCGCGCAGCGGTAAATGGCCTGCGCTTGCCAACGCAGCGCTGCTCGCACCATGGCTACTGCGCATGAGACGCCGACTGCGCGCGGAGGCGGTTCTGCACAATGATCGGATTTTTGGCGTCGCGGCCAGCGGCGCGATGGTGGAGGCCGAACTTCTGGCGATTCTCGCCCGCCTGCCGCCGGGCGTTACGGAGATCTATCTTCATCCCGCGACCGAATCGGGCAGTGCCATCGCGCGGACCATGAGCGGATATCGCCACGCGGACGAGCTGGGTGCGTTGCTGAGTCCACGAGTTCGTGCCGCGATCGGCGCGGCCGGCGCCATTTGCGGCGGATATGCAGACGTGCCACGCAATCGGGAGCTGCACGCGGCGTGAGATTCGCTGTGCGCATCGGATTCGTCATCGGTCTCGGCGTTCTGATCGTGCTCATTGCGCATCAGGGCGTCCAGGAAATCTTGGATTTGCTGCTGCGGGGAGGGTGGGCCCTGCTCCTGCTCGTCCCCTTGCATGCGCTGCCGTTGCTGCTCGACGCCCGTGGCTGGCAGGAACTGGTTCGCGCCCGCAGCCGACTTGGGGTGCTGTTCTTCATTGCCTGCATTCGCGAAGCCGTCGGACGACTGCTGCCGACAGCGGGCCTCGGCGGGGAAATCGTGGGCATACGATTGCTGGTGCGCCAGCGGGTGGACGGCACCGTTGCTGCGGCGAGCGTTATCGTTGAGCTGACCGTCACATTGACCGCGCAATTCATCTTCGCCGTGCTTGGGGTGCTGTGCGTGCTGCGCCTCACGGATGCCGTAGGCTTGACCAGCGGGTTGGTTTTGGGCCTGGCCGCAAGCGGCCTGTTGCTCGGCGTATTTTTCGCGCTGTTGCGAAATGGGGCGGTTTTTGGCCGCCTGGAACGCGTTGCGGGGCATTTGTTCGGCCTGAACTCGCGGGGCGCGAGCGAGCTTTCGCGCGGCGCCCATTTGGATGCGGCGATTCGCGACCTGCTGGCCGCGCATGGACGGCTGCTACGCGCGTTGTTCTGGCAACTCGCCGGTCTGCTGGTGGGGTGCTCGGAAACCTGGCTGGCTCTGCGCTGGCTCGGTCATCCGGTGGGCGTTCCTGCGGCGCTTGCATTAGAAAGCTCGGCGCAGGCGGCGAGGCATGTGTTCTTTTTGGTCCCCGCAGGACTCGGCGTTCAAGAGGCCGGCCTGATGGGAGTGGCTCACTTGCTCGGTATTGGCGCCGACGTCGCCATCGCCTTGTCGCTCGCCAAACGTATGCGCGAATTGGCGTTCAGCCTCCCGCAGCTCATCGCTTGGCAATGGATCGAGGGTAGAGCTGCGCTCAGCCGATAACGGCGCCGCGCCGCCGGCGTGCTGCCGAACCCTTTTAGGGCGCTGCGGCGGTCTGCAGGAATTTGACCAGCGCGTCGCGCCCGTCTTCCCACAGCGTGAACGGGACATCGAGCGATTCCCGCGGCATGCGCAGGGTCAGCGTTGCGCTCGTGGCAATGTAATGCAGCAAGGACGGATCAACTTTGTAGGCGCGGGTGACCACCGCGGCGTGATCCGGAACGTGCAATTCGCTCGAACGCTGCAAACTGACCGGCATTCGCTCCAAGGGCAAGAGATCGATCGGCCGGCCATCGGCGAGCATGCGCATTGCGCCGGCTGCGGGATCCGGCGGCGGCGACATGCGTCGGTCAACCGTGGACCATCGGTATAGCAATAGATACTGCTGGTAGTCTCCGGAGCGGTCTATTTCGACCGCAACCACTGTCGCGTAGTCGCGCGCGTGAGCGGCAACGTCCGACCGTTCGCGCGCGAACACCAGAGGCTTGCTGACCACCGTCAACGTGCTGCCGCTCTGCTCGTCGAATATTTCCCGGGGTGCAACCTGTGACTGGGCTGCACAAGAGGGAAGCCATACCAGCAACAGGATCAAGGCTGCGCGAATGTTCATGGTCCTCAAAAACGTTCCCGGTAAGTAGCTGAGAGGTAGAGCGAACGCTGTTGCACCGTGCCAGCATCAGGCTGACCGGTCAACGACTGCTGCTGCAGCGCCTGTTGGCTCTGCACTTGGTAGCCGGCCGTGAAGTCGAATACGGAGAATCGGCTGGTCCAATCGCCGCGCAACTGCGGCAGGTACAGCATCTGCTTGCCGCCTAGCATGGAGTCGTTCAATTTCTCGACACTTAGGCGCGGCCCCAGCCGCCAGGCGCCGTGCAGCCGGAAGCGTGCGTCCCATGACAGGGTGGTACTGCGAAAGGTGGGAGAATTGTCGAAGCGCGCGCTAAATATGTGCAAGTCGCCCGCTTGCAGCAAACTGGATCCGGCCATCTGTATGGACGCGTTCTTATCGAGGCCGGTGGACTCGGTGTCGGGGACTCCGCCGGTGGCGCGGGTGCCGCTGAGTTCGATGGCGGAAAGGTCGCCCATGAATTGCCAGCGCTCGCCCAGGGGCCGGTTGGCGGAGACGACGACGGTATTGCTGGTGGACGTGCGGTCGAGCGCCAGCTGTTTGATTTGCGACGGCGTAAATCCGGTTTCGAGCGCACGCAGGTCAGTTGCGCCTTGGCCGATGAGCGCATTGCTGAGTTCGAGCAGCGGGCTGCGGCGGTGATCCACGTCGATGCTGAGTATCCAGTATTGGCCTATCTTCGTGTTGCCAATCAGGGTTGCCGAGTTAAGCTGCTGGAAGGCGATGTCGTAATCGATCAACATCACGGCGGTGCGTCCCGGCGCGGAATAGCGCGTCTGTAGGCCGATCGCGCGGCGCTCGGTGTCGCCGCCATTGGTCTCGTCGAAAAAATAAGCGTCGAACACCCACGCTTGGTGAAAGGGATCGAACTCCGCAGTCAGGGTGCCGAATTTACGTTGGCTCGAGACCGCCGAATAGCTCGAGTATGCCGGGAGCCCCGCGGCGGCGCTGACGGCGAACGTCGAGTTTGCCTGGTAGCCGACGAACACGCCGTCGAAGAGCCCGATGACGCCCTGACTGGCCAGGGACTGACGGCCGATTCGGGCGGTCAATCCGAACAGCCGATCGCTGAGTTCGGCGTAGGCCGCAGTGGTGCGATCCTGACTGCCGCCGCCAAAGTCCGTGCGCAGATTGTGTGCGTAGCCGCCATCCACGCGCGCCGTGAAATCGTAGCGATTGCCGCGGTCGCGAAGCAACAGATTGCCGTAAACCTGCGCCGAACTGACCGAACTCGTCGTCGTGGTCGTCCTGCCCGAGGATGTCTGTGCCTTGCCATATTGATAGCTGATTGACGCACTGCCGGCCAATGCCCAGCGATTGTTGGTGGCCGCGCCGGAATCCCCGATGGATTTTGGCTCGAGGGAAGCGGCAGCCAGGGCCTGGAGGCGGCCCCGTGTGCGCACAGCCGCCGCGCCGTCCGGGTAGCGGCGCAGATACTCCTGGTACTCTGCCTTGGCCTGCGCCAATTGACCGGCGCGTTCCCGCACCAAACCCAGCAGTTCTTGCGCCTCGGCGCGCGCCGGGAATTCGGGCTGGCGCAGCAGCCGGTTCAAAAGATCGACGGCCTCGCGATACTGGCGGGCGCCGAGCGCTGCGCGCGCGGCGCGCAGGACTTGCGCGCGCTCGACGTCGGGGAGCGGCGGGTCAGTCGGCCCGCTCGCCTCCGGCGATTGGACTCCGGCATGTTCGACGGGGGAGAGGTCGGTGAGTTCGTCATTGACCGCAAGCCACGCGCGCGGGTAGTGAGCTTGCGCGATGGTGAGAACCCGTTCAGCCTCCTTGCGGGTGGTGAATGGCCCCACCCGCAATCGGAACCAGTGCTCATCGTCTATGTCCGTCTCGGACACATAGGCCTGGGTTTGGAGGCCGGCCGCGGCCGCCTCCACGATCTCGTGCGCAATCGGAGATTGTGAGGAGTCCAGATTGACCGCATAGCCCCCTGGCGCCTCGGTCTCGGCGACGAAGACGCTGCCTTTGTGGCGGTTGATGTTGAGCAGGCGCACCCGCAAGCCGAGGCCCGCTGCGGTGGGCGCCATGACGAAGTCCAGGGATCGCGACCAGGTTAACTCCACTGTAATTTGTCCGGGCAGCAGCGAATCGACACGCGCTCCCGTTACGAGTTGTCCACCCCCGCCCACCAGCGGCAGTTCCGGCGGAAGCGGACTCAGCTGAGTGCCGCAATCCGGCCCGAGCCGCAGCGTAATGGTCGTGCCGGTACCGTGACTGACCGGTGTGTTGGACATGTAACGCGTGGAGCAGGCGAACTGAATGGAGATATCTGCGTGATCGTCCAGTTCCTGGGTGTCGATCAGGCGCACCATCGGCCCCAGCGACAGTTCCGGAGCCGGCGCGGCGGTCGAGCGCATTGCCGGCATGGCCAACGCGATCAACAATGCGATGGCATGCGTCAGCCACGGCCGCATCCGCTGTCCAGTTCGCGTCGTTCCCGCCGTCACTGGGTAGGACCGGTGGCCGCACCGCGCTTGGTCGGTAGCAAGGGTCGCAGCCGCGGCGGTACCGCTGTGACCGTCCAACTCAGGATGTTGTGGCAGCTGCCGCAATCAAGGGTGGTCGGTACGTGCTGGACTTGCTTGCCGGTCGCCGTGATGGAGTTGTGGCAGCTCTGGCATGCCGCGGCGACACCCATGTGGCTAAACCTCGCCGCGGCCCAGGTAATCGTCCCGTGACAAGTGCCGCAATCCTGCGCGGTTTGCACATGTCGTGTCGGCTTGCCCGGCGCCGATACTCCGTTGTGGCAGCCGGCGCAGTTCGCAGTGAGCCCACGGTGATCGAAGCGTGCCGGCGTCCATGCGATCGTCGTATGGCAATTCTCGCAAGAGCTGTTCGCTGCGACATGGGCCGCGTCCTTGCCTGTGGCCAGCGAGCCATTGTGGCAACTGAAACAGTTGCTGGTCACTCCGCTATGAGTGGGCCGCAGAAGCGCGCCCGCACCGATTCCTCGCTTGGCGAGGCCGGCTGCCAGAGCGCTGGTCGCGGCACGTGAGACTGCGGGTGCGCTGACGACTGCGGCAATCGTGCTGCGGCTCGTCTTCTGGGTCTTGGCGGTTCTTCTTGCGCCGCCGCCGCCCCAGTTGTTCGGACTATGACAGCTGCTGCAATCGTTGGTCAGCGCGTTACCATTGTTGTGGGGATCCGACGTCGGCCGGATAGTGAGGTTCGTGACGCCGTAGAAGCTCAATGTCGGCGTGACGCGATTGTGACAGGCGTCGCAGGTGCTGCCGATGAACGTAAACATCAGATTGTGCTTCGCCGCCGTCATCGCCGCGCCGCTGAACGAGGTAAAGACGGTCTTGGAGTGACAGTCCTCGCAGGGCGTGGCGCCGGTCGGGATGTGCACGGGCGAAAGTCTCGCCGACTTGGGCGTGAAGTTGTTGTAGAAAACCGGCGGCGTCGCCGACGGCGCGCCATGGCAGGTGATGCAGCCGCTGCCGATGCCGGTGTGCAGGGTCGCGTTCGCAGCCAGCGTGGTGTAATTCGTCGGCGCGCCAGTGTGACAGACCGAACAAGTTTGATTGCCGGGATTCGGCATGTGGCCAGCCGGCAGCGCCGTGCTGTTCCAATTCGCGGTCGTATGGCAAAGGCTGCAATTGTTGGGCGCCACCATTTGACCGGAGGTGTGATCGGCCGGGCGGCCTTGCAGCGCCGGATTCGCCGCGCCCATGGTGAAGCTCAAACCCTTTTCGTGACAGGTGGTGCAGGCGGTCGTGACGTACGCGTGCCTGGCCTGAGTCATATTCGACGGGCCGAAGGTACCGACCGCATAGGTCGCGGAAGAATGGCAGGCGCTGCAATCGGTGCCGGCGAGATACGGAATATGCGCGGGCGTGAGCACGGCCGCTTTCGGTGTGAAATTGTTGTACCAGGTGAGCGCCGCGGCGGTTCCGCCGTGACATTGCCCGCAGTTGCTGCTGATGCCGGTGTGCAGGACCGAATTAGCCGCCAGCGTCGCGTAACTCCCCGGCGCTGTCGTGTGGCAGGTATTGCACGCGGTGTTTGCCGGGTTCGGCATATGACCGGCCGGCATGGCGTTGCTGTTCCAGTTCGCCGTGGTGTGGCAGGCGCTGCAATCGTTCGGGGCTGCCATGACGGCGCTGGTGTGATCGGCCGGACGGCCCTGCAGGCCCGGGCTCGCCGCGCCCATGTAAAACGAAAGTCCCGACTCGTGGCAGGTCTTGCAGGTCAGCGTCGACACATTGGTGTGCGTGGCCGCCGTCATATTCATCGGGCCGAAGCCGCCGGCCACGTAATTCGCTTTATGGCAGGCACTGCAGTCGTTGTTGGTGAACGATGGGATGTGAGTCGGCGGCGCTGCTTTCGGATTGTCGTTGTTGTTGTAGAAGGTCAGCGGCGTCGTGCCGCCGTGGCATTGGGCGCATCCCGTATTGATGCCGGTATGCAATATCGGGATGCTCGCCAGGGTGGCATAGCTATTGGGATTGCCGGCAACCGCGGCGGTATGACACACGGTGCAGACCTGGGTGCCTGGAATCGGCATGTGGCCGTCCGGCAGCGTAGTGGGCGTGGTCCAGACAGTCGTGTTGTGACAAAGCGAGCAGTCGCCGGCCGCCTGGCTTGGAGGATTGGGCGCCGACACGTGGGTCGGCGGACGCAATTGCAAGGGCGTGCCGCTGCCCACATAGAAATTCTTGCCGGTGTCATGGCAGGTGTCGCAGCTCGTGGGCACGAAGGCGTGCTTGGCCGCGCTCATGGCCGTCGCCGGTCCGAAGCCGCCGGTCACGTAAGTCGTCGCATGACAGGAACTGCAATCCGTGCCGGTGAGATATGGGATGTGCGACGGCGTCAACACCGCGTCCTTCGGCGTGAAATTGTTGTACCACGTGAGCGCCGTGGTCGCGCCATGACAGGTGCCGCAACTGCCGGTGATGCCTGTATGCAGCACGGCAACGGCCGCCAACGTCGCGTTGTTCGCTGGGTTCGTGTGACAGACCGTGCAAGCGGCATTGCCCGGATTGGGCATATGGCCCGCCGGCAGCATGGTGCTGTTCCAGTTCGCCGTGGTGTGGCAAAGGCTGCAGTCGTTCGGCGCCACCATTTGTCCCGTCGTGTGATCGGCGGGGCGCCCCTGCAGAAGGGGGCTTGCCGACCCTATATAGAAGGACAGGCCTGCTTCGTGGCAGGTGTTGCAGGCCGTGGGCACGAAGGCGTGCTTGGCCTGAGTCATATTCATCGGCCCGAAGGTGCCGGCTGCGTAAGTACTCGAGGCGTGGCATGAGCTGCAGTCCGTCCCCGCCAGATAGGGTATGTGCGAGGGCGTGAGCAGAGCATCCTTCGGCGTGAAATTCTTGAACCACGTGAGCGCCGTTACAGTGTCGCCGTGGCACAGCCCGCAATTGCTGCTGATGCCGGTATGCAGAATGGCGTTTGGTGCGAGCGTCGCCGCTGTGTAGTCGCTGGGCGCCGAGGCGTGGCATTTGGCACAGGTCTGATTGGCCGGATTCGGCATGTGCCCTGCCGGCATGGTGCTGCTGACCCAATCCGTGGTCTCGTGGCATAGCGAGCAGTCACCCGCAGCCATGCGGGTATCGGCGCTGGTGAGATGGTCCGCCGGGCGCAGCTGCAGCGGCGTGCCGCCGCCCACATAGAAACTCTTGCCGGTGTCATGACAGGTGTTGCACGCCCCGGATACAAAGCCGTGCTTGGCGGCATTCATCGCGGTTGCCGGGCCGAAACCGCCGGCGGCATAAGCCGCGCCATGGCAGGCGCTGCAGTCCGTGCCTGCCAAAATCGGGATGTGCGGGGGCACGAGCGGCGTCTTCTTGGTCGGTGACACGCCCGAAATCGACATTGGAATGTAGGGCGCCGGAACGCCGGCGAAAGTCTGGCCGGCGTGGCACAGCACGCAGTTCCCGACGTTCAATCCCGTATGCAGCGTCGGTATGCTTGCGGCCAACACCGTCCATGTTTCCGCCGTCGGCGTGTTGCCATGGCAAATGCCGCAATCGATGACGGACGGTATCGGTGGGACATGATTGGCGGGCTGTCCGGAGACGAGCCCGGTGGAGATTTTCACCGTGCCGCTGTGGCAGGACTGGCAGGTCGTGACGGTCATCTGTGTGTGCTCGAAGCCTGACGGCACCCAACTCGGCGTCTTGGTCCCGATGCCCGTGGTATGACAGTGCTCGCACAGATTGGTCGTGGGCATATGGCTGCCCTGTTTGCCGACGGCTTTCGTGCCGTTGTGGCAGCTCGCGCAGCCCGTGGTGATCCCCGTATGATCGAATGCGGCACCGAGCCAGCTTGTCGTGAGATGACAGTCGCCGCATTCCAAGGCCGTCGCTATGTGGTTGGCGCTCTTGCCGGACGCCTGCACGCCGTTGTGACAGATGATGCAGAAGCCGGCAACCGCCAGGGGAATCTGCGTGTGATCCACCACCTTGGGCGGATTCCAGCTCAATACGGTGTGGCAGGCCTCGCAGGTTTGACTCGTCGCCGGATGGGTGGGTCCTTCGCCCTGGGCGATCGTGCCATTGTGGCAGCTGACGCAGGTTCCCATGACTTCGGAGTGATCGAAATGCACGTCCGGCCGGAACGACGAGGAATCGTGGCAGGCGGTGCAGTTGTTGGTGCTTTGAATGTGCGTGAGCGATTTCGGCGTCGCATTGAAAGTCGAGCCGGTAATGTGGCAGCTGCCGCAGTTCCTCGGCGTCCCTTTGAAGACCGCGTGCAAATGGCAGGATTCGCAGGCCAGGTCGCGATGCACGCCGTCGAGTTCAAAGCCGGTCGCCAAATGATCGAAAGGCACCGTAATCGGCTGCGTACCCGCCGCCGCATTCAGCGCCGACGGGGCAACCAACGCCGCCGCGGCGAGCAACGCCGCGACGGCCGGCGCCAATGCGCGTCGGGAGATCCAAGACAATTTGCGCCGGAGGGCCATGGGCCTATTGGATCCGCGCATCTTTCCAGGAATTGACCGTATGGCAGCGGCCGCATTGCGCACCATACTCGCCGAGATGTCGATCATCCTTGCGGTGACAGCTGACGCACAGCGGTGATGTCTTCACCGAGCCTGGCGGTTCGCGATGGCAGTCCTCGCACTGCAATTTCGCATGTGCGCCCAGCAATGCAAAATGAGTCTCCTTCGCGTGATCGAAAACCCATAGCGGCCAGCCGTTCGAAGAGTGGCAGCTCTCACATTTCTTGCCGAGTCCTCCCTTGTGAACATCATCGGGGGCATGGCAATCGACGCACGCCGTGGGCGCCTGATTGAAGGCCATGGTGGCGTGACACTGCGCACAGCTGGCGACTCGATGCAGTCCCAATAACGGAAAATGGCTGAGGTCGTGATCGAATGCCATATCGGAGCGCCAGGACTTCTGTCCATGGCAGGATTCGCAGCCGCCCTTGAGCGTGGCGTTGTGAGGATCTTCACTGCGGTGACAGCCACCGCAATCTTTGGCCAACTTCTGAGATGCCACGGGAGCCGTGTGACAGGCGTAGCAATCTATTTTGGCGTGCGCGCCAAGCAGCGCAAAGTGATGTTTTCCCGCATGGTCGTAGTCGGCGACTTGCCAATGATCGTTGTCGTGACAGTCGCCGCACTGCGGCCCAAAACGGGTTGCATGCGAATCGTCGGCCTGGTGGCAGCCATTGCAGTCCTTCGGGATCTTCTCCTTGTAATTACCGCTGCGGTGACACGCCACGCAGTTGATCCGATCGTGGACGCCCAGCAGTTCATAGCTGGTTTCCTTGAGGTGGTCGAACTTGGCCGTCTTCCACTCCTTGGTCACATGGCACTTCGCACAATCCTCGCCGCGAGAACCACGATGCTCATCGTCGGTGGCGTGACATGCGACGCAAGTCTTGGGCGTCTGCCGGTATTGCCCGCCGATGTGGCAGGCATTGCATGTGACCGTCGTGTGAGCCCCGGTCAATTTGAAGTTCGTCTTGTCATGATCGAACTTGCCTCCGGTCCAACTCACAGAGCCATGGCAGTCGCCGCATGCTTGGCTGAACTGGCCGTGGTGCACGTCGTCCGCCTTGTGGCAGCCCGCGCAGCTCGTGACGGCTTTGCCCCAGGGTTCGGCCTTCTTGTGACAGCTCTCGCAGCCCAACTCGGCATGTGCTCCCTCGAGAGCAAAGTCGGTGAGGCGGTGATTGAACAGCGCACGATCCAGACGAACGATATCTGCCGAGCGGCCCTTGTGTTCGGTATGGCACGCGCGGCACTCGCCGACGCCGGCATTGGGCATGCGTCCGTGATAACCCTGATGCTGCTGCAAGTCCACGGCGATGGGCTTGTGACAGTCCAAGCACAGCGAGGTTTGCGTCCTGACATTGGAGCGGTCGTGGCAGTTCGCGCAACTTTCTTCCTGCTTCAAATGCGCCTGTGCGACCTTTCCCGGCATGAGAAGAGTTTCGACATTGGCGGCCAGCACCGGCCTCGCTGAATTGCCTAACAATGCTGCGAGGAGAGACATGGCGAGAATCGCCCCTAGATGTCGACGCATGGCGCTGCGTCGAGCGGCAATGTTGCGCCGATCTCACGATCATCGAGACCGCGGCTCAGAGCGGGTGGACGGGCCCAAGTTATGGTGTTGTTGGCCATCGCATCCTTATTATGCCGTGCCCGCCAAGGGGCGCGTTTATCAAGCAACTCTTTGCAGTGCAAAGCAAATTATATGATCGCTTTGCGCGCGCGTCAGTCCGTCTGTGATAGCAGACATTCGGCGCCGAAGACTACTGAGTTTACCTAGCGTCGAAGCGAACGCGGGCGCTCAATAGACGTTGATCGCGATGATGTGAACGCTGCCTGCAATCAGGAGCATGAAAAACAGCGGTATGTGCAATACGTGCCAAAACGAGAACAATTGAGAATACATTTTAAATTCGTTCATGCGCCGGCCGGCATCTAGTCGCCGATACGCGTACTGCCGGGCGACCGCGCCGAAGCGATGTGCATGTCGCGAAATGACGACGGATTCAGGTTGAAGCGCCTTTTTCACCGCCATTCCTATTTCCCGGCGCACGGCCCAGCGTGCCAGGGCAATGCGCACGGCGCCCGTGGCTAAGTGCATGGCGCGTGCAATGGCGCTCTTGGGAGGGTCGATATATCGGTGCTCCACGCGCTCGATGGCATCGAGAAGTCCCGGAAGAAATGTAATCGAGGTCGATTGCTGCCGCAGCCGGTCGCCGACGGCCTTTAACTGCTCCAGAGTGTCTTCGTGACCCTCTAGATGCGCGTGCAGGCGGGTGTAGATGTAGCGGCCGACCACGCCGCTGCCGGCGACCAGCAGCATGCTGAAAAGGGCCACATTGCTGTTGGTGGCGCCGAGTTTGAAATTCGCGTGAAATAGCACAAGAACCGGGCCGACGACGCCCAAGACCATGTGAAACTCGAACCACGCCGGGATTCCGCCCATCCAACTCAACCACGAGAAGCGCTTGCGGGCGGAATACAACAGCAGCAGCAGCATCAGAGAGCCGCCGACGATCCCCAGCCAGTAGCCAAGGCCGCTGTGTGGAGTGATGTAGCGCTCCAAATGCGCATGCATACCCCAGGCGATCAGACACGCGACTGTCACGGTCCATATCAAAGGCCAGTGGAGGCGTGGAATCTTCGGTGCGGGTGTCGCCGCAAGCTTGGCGGCCACCGTGTTCACGTAATGACTCGATCGATAAGTATCTTGAGCGGCTTATGGTCATTAGGATTGATCACGCCGGTTGAACCCTGCAGATCTCCCGCCGCCGGCAGTGCCTGGCCGTTGTGCGAAATCCGCGCCTCAATGGTCACGCGGCCGGCGCTCGAGAGATTGCGACCCGGCATCATGGCCTGCGAATCATCCAGAGTGAATTTCAAAGGCCAGTCGCCCACACTGCGCCGCAAAACCGCCACCGGAATGCCGGGTGTGTCGACGGATTTGGCGACGATGAACAAAGTTTCGCCGGCGGCCGTTTTGGCGCTGAGTCCGGGAGCCAGTGTAATTTCGCCGTCGATGGCAGCACCGGATGCGGCTGCCGTGACAGCGGCGCCCGACGCCGACGCCGGCAGTTGGTGTGCGCGAGCCCTGGCTGCATCCTCCGGCCGGGACAAATACTCGAACGATTTGGCGAGCAACTCCCAGTCGTCGGTGCTTCCGCCCCCCTTGCTGAGGCGGGCTTGCAAATTTGCAATGGCGCTCTGCATGGAGACCGCCGCGGTTTTCATCGGCGGATTAACAGCCGTGTTTACTGTATTTGGGGACACGCCTTCGGTGTTCGCGAACAATTTGGCCGCATCGCCAAAGGCACCGCCCACGGCCGGGCCGCTCGACAGAGCCGCTCCTGGATGCTGCAAGCCGCTGTAGGTAGCAAATCCCACAGCCGCAATTACGAGCGCTGCGCTGCCGACAGAAGCCTGCCACGAGAAGGTGGGCAAGCCTGCGAAGCGCGCAAACGTGCGTAACCAAGGCAAAATCACGACGAGAACGGCAAGCGTCGTCACTGATCCGGCCATAAACCAAAGGAACGGCATTAAGACTCCGACTTACCGGTATTTCAGGGCCGAACCGATTGCTGCACGGCAACCTCTGTCGGGGATGGCTCGAGTGTATAGCGCCACGAATGAATCAATAAAATGTGCGCGAAATGCGACACTTTCGCAAGCTGCAATAAGTGATGAGACTCACACATTGTCGCTGCAAAATGCTGCGCACGTTCGCTAACAGATAAGCTGCCGATAAGTTGAACCCACCATCCACCGATTTTTGGTCTCTCGGTGTCTATGTGTTGCCGCTCGCGGCGATCATCGGCGTGTATCTGCTGCGCCAGCGGCGCGTGCACGTGCGCGACTCGCGGACTTTCGAAGACACCGTTGCCGCGGGCATGACCGAACCTGCATCCTTACATCCGCTGATCGATGCCAGCAAATGTCTGGGATGCGGTGCTTGCGTCAAGGCCTGTCCTGAAGCCCCGCACCACGACGTGTTGGGATTGATCATGGGCAAGGCGGTGCTGATCGGTCCGAGCAATTGCATAGGACACGGAGCGTGCAAAACCGCGTGCCCTTTCGATGCGATCAGCTTGGTGTTCGGTACGGAGAGACGTGGACTGGATATTCCGGTTCTACGTCCGAATTTCGAATCGAATGTTCCCGGCGTATTCATCGCTGGCGAGCTCGGGGGAATGGGACTCATCAAAAATGCGCTGACTCAGGGGCAGCAGGCGCTGGAGTCGATTGCCAAAGCCGCGGTGAAGCGCGATGGGGCGCTCGACGTGTTGATCATCGGCGCCGGGCCTGCCGGACTTGCCGCATCGCTGGCCGCCACGAAACTGGGGTTGACCTATCAGACCGTCGAGCAAGATTCCTTGGGCGGCGCGGTATTTCAGTATCCACGCGGAAAATTGGTGATGACCGCGCCAGTAGACCTACCGATCGTCGGGAGGGTGCAATTCCGTAATACCTCGAAGGAGGAATTGCTGAAATTCTGGACTCAGGCCTGCAACGGCAATGGCTTGAAAATCCGCTATCAGGAGCGCATGGAGAGCATGGAAAGAAAAGACGGCGTGTTTCACGTGCGCACCAGCAAGCAACAATATCGGGCGGCGGCGGTGCTATTGGCCATAGGACGCCGCGGGACTCCGCGTAAGTTGGGCGTGCCGGGAGAAGATCTGCCGAAGGTCGTCTACCGGCTGATCGATCCCGAGCAATACCAGGGCCGGCAGGTCATCGTGGTCGGCGGCGGCGACAGCGCTCTGGAAGCGGCCGCCAGCATCGCCGAACTGGGCAACACCAAGGTGTGCCTGTCCTATCGCGGCGACGCATTCCAGCGTGCCAAGCAGCGCAACCGACAGCGTATCGACGAGGCAAGCGCCAAGGGGCAGCTCAGGATTCTATTGAATTCCCAGATTCGGGAAATCCGTCCGAACCTCGTGCTGGTACACCACTCCGACAAGGCTATCGAGTTGCAAAACGATGCCGTCATCGTCAGTGCCGGCGGAGTGTTACCCAATGATTTTCTTAAATCGATCGGCATCGAAGTCGAGACCAAGTTCGGAACCGCATGAAACTTCGTCGAACGCCGCCATGACCCAGTTCTTTATTCATCGCTGCCGCGACCGCTGGTCCAACGCCGCTCTGTGCTGCGTCATCGCCGCGACGTCGGTCGCCGCGTCCGCCGGCAAGACCCTGCGGCCCGTGGATCCCTTGGAGCCGGCCCGCGCGGCGCTGCGGACATTGCAATTCGACCAGGCCATCGTGCTGTTAAGCGCAGCTGACAAGGCCGGCAATGCGGACGCTCAATACCTGCTCGGCGTCATGTACTTGAACGGCATCGGCACCGCCGCCGATCCGGCGCGCGCGCGCGTCTTGTTACAAGCAGCTGCGGAACGCGGTCAGGGAATGGCCGCCTTTGTCTTGGCCGCAGAGCTTGCGCAAGAGCCAGGTGCAACATTCGACGCGGTCCGGCAGTGGCTGGAGCGGTCGGCACAATTGGGCTATCACCGCGGGGTTGAAACGGTGCGCTCGGGCAGGCCCCTGCTGGCACGTGAACGCGTCGGCGCCGCGGATCCCGGCGAGTTGATGGCATGGGTGATCGACTGTGTCCGCAGAGATGACGCGGCGGAGCTGCGCGGCATCGGGGCGCGGAGCGCGGCGCTGCGTGACGAATTCGGCCGCGGGGCACTGTCCTATGCAGCCGACGCCGGCACGCTCGCGGCCGCCGCCGCGCTGTTGGACTTGGGCGCCGACGTGCGCGCTGCGGATGCAGTGGGCACGACAGCCTTGATGATTGCGGCCGGGCGTCCTAACGCAGGGATGGTCGAGCTGTTGCTAGGACACGGGGCCGATTCGCAAGCGTCGGACTCGCAGCAGCGCACGGCGCTGTTCTATGCGGCCCGCGCCAATCGTGCCGATGCGGTTACCGCGCTACAGCGCGCCGGCGCGTTGCTCGAGGCGCATGACAGCCGTGGCTACAACGCGCTCGACTCAGCTCTCGTCGTAGGCGCCGATGAAGCGGCAGCGCGGCTGCGATCCTTGGGAGTCCACGCCGATCGAGTCACTGTGGATCCCGCCCGCCAAAGCGGCAAATTCGATCCGGCGCGACCCGGTGAAATCTATCGCGGCTGGCCGCCCCTGGCGCTGGCGGTGGCGCGTAACGACACGGTCGGGGTGCGGCAGTTTCTGGCGGCTGGGGCGGATCCCAACTTACAGGTGCCGCGCGGCGATTCTCTGCTGCACCTGGCAGCCGATGCGCAGGCGCTGCAGAGTGTGGCCCTCTTGGTGGCGCGGGGCGCCGATGCGGCCGCGGCTGATCGTAGCGGCCACAGTGTGTTGTGGCTGGCCGCGTCGCGCGGCGATGTCACCCTCATCAAGTCGCTGCTCGGTGCCGGAGTGGCGCCCGACACGCACGCGGCCGGCGAGCAGGCGCCGCTGAACGCAGCACTGCGCGCAGCGCATTCCGATGCGGCGAGGAGTTTGCTCGATGCCGGCGCCGGTATCGAGACTGCCGATGCGCAAGGACGCACGCCCCTGATGCTGGCATGCTCGAGCGGGGACGCGGCGCTGATCAAGCTTCTGATCGAGCGTCACGCAAAGCTGGATGTACAAGATCAGGACCATCGCACGGCGCTCTTCTATGCCGCCGGCTCCGGGTCGCGCGATGCGATCGGGGCCCTGTTGGCCGGCGGTTCCAACCCGGCGGCGGCCGATGCGCGAGGCCTCACGCCGTTGCACGTGGCGGCTGCTCAAGCGCACGCCGAAGCGCTGGCGCAGCTGCTGGCTGCCGATTCAATGGTTGACCGACGCGACAACGCCGGCGACACGCCGCTGCTCATCGCTGCATCGACTGGCCGTGCCGATGTGGTTGAAGCATTGCTGGCTCGCTCCGCGAATCTCAATGTGCAGAACTCCATCGGCGACACCGCGCTGATAGCGGCCAGTCGAGGCGGGCACGCCGACATCTGTCGGATGTTGCTGGCTGCCGGGGCGAACAAGATGCTGCGCAACAGCGCCGGTTCCTCGGCGCTCGATGTGGCGGCCGGCCGCGGATTCGTACCCATTGCCAAGGAATTGGGTGGCAGTAGTTAAGCTTCGCGCCGCGGCTCAATAGGCGTAATACGGTCCGGTGTTGGCGCTGGCAGCACGCTGCTCGATCGCGATATAAATCTTGCGCCCGTAGAAGAACGGCATTCCCCAAGTAAAACGGCTCGATCCACCGCCGCCCGCGAGATCGGCGAAGGCTGCCGCATTGGGAACGAAGGTATTCGGATCTGCAATCGCGAAATTCACCGTATTCGTGCCGGCGTTCGCGCCCACCCCCTGATTGATCGCGAAGGCGTTATGCGGCGCTACCGGCGGACAGTAGTAGCCGACGAAATTGCCGGTGGTGCACACCGGGATTGACGGATCATCGAACGCGTAGGAATCGGTGCCTGAATCGATCAATGCCGGTCGCGCGGCGGCTACGCCGTTGTATGTGGCGGTAAAATCTCCGGCGGCATCCGTGCCGAGGACGGTCAGGCCGGATGCGGGCATCGCATTGTCCGTCTGAGTGGCGATCCCGAATATGACCTCGCCGGCCACGGTCGAATCTCCATTGGCATTGATCAAGGGCGGCAGGCTGACGATGATGCCGTTGTTGTCGGCGGCAAAAAAAGCGACCGGGTTCGAGACTTGACTTGCCAGCGTGATGTTCTCTGCTGTGCACGCACCGGCCGAGGTGCAGCCGTAGTAGATCGGCAGCGGCGCCGCAGTCGTGCGCAAAAACGCCGAGCCCCAGCACTCCGTTCGCGCCGAAGCCGGAAACACCATTGATCAATGTCCCATTGGCCCCGCAGGTTGCCGGCGCCGCCGCACCCGACGCGGCATCGTCCATGACTTGGACGGGTAATTTGGCAGCCACTTCCCCTGCCATCGAGATGTCGGCCAGTGCGACCGGGCCCCAGGTCTGACCTGCGCCGAATGTGACGCACTCTTCAATGGCCCGCCCTTGAGCATCCCTCTGCGCAGCCAACACGACCGAATTCGCGGACAAAACAGATCCGACCAGCCGTAATCCAACCGATCCCGTATCGAGAAGCACATGATCGATACTGGCGCATTGCGTCTGGCTGCCCGGCGCGCAAACCTTCACCGTTACATAGGCATGATTGATCGCGCCCGGCGCTGCCGCAGGCCCGGCATCGACGCTTAGCGCCAGGACATTGAGCGTGGCGGGCGGGGGCGTTGTGCTGCTGCCAGTCGATTTGTTATTACCGAGACACGCCGTGAGCAGACAGCTGACCGATATAACCGCGACTTGAAGGGAGTTACGGATAGGCGTGGGCAGGCGGCCGCGGCTCAACGCAGATCCGCCGCGGTAATCCCGGCCGGCACCAGCGCGGGAAGATAGGCGCAGCCTCGATAAGCGCGTAAGTGCCCGCCAGACTCGACCACGAGCTGCGGCGATGCTACGCGCAGCATACGCTGCCGGCCCGGCAGGCTTATGCGCGCTAATGCTTTGGAATACGCAGCAAAGTGCATGCCGAGGAGCCCACGCAGATTGGGCACGGCCGGGCCGACCCAAGCTATGGCAAAAACCGTCCCGCTGCGATCGACGTATTCGCGCACCTGCATGCCGCTGCCGGAATCGATTTCATACACTGCGTACTGCCGCAGCGAGGTGACTTGCGCGATGCCGTGCAAGGCATCGGCGTCCGACTGAACGCTGGCAGCGTCATCGCCGAGACCGGCGCGTGCCGGCGGAACCTGCGCCAAATTCAAGCCCACACACGCCAACAGCAGAATATAGGGACAGCATCGATGCGCCATGCGCGGATTCTGCAATACCATGGCGGCAAATGGCACTGTCGTTCGCCGCAGACATGGCGTCAGGCACTTTTATGCTTCAGCTGTGTGCCCGCGAGCGCCAGGTGCTACGGGCATCGTGACGTCATTTTCGTGACGTGGCGATTGCCAGCGCTGCTGAGGGGGGACTTTGATCCTCACGGCGGGAACCGCGTGATTGCACCCAGGCGAGCAGCGCCACGGCACCTAGGACAATCGGCAATCCGAACAGGGTATTGGTGGAAAACGACTCGTGCCCCAGCCACCAGCCCACAAACAGCGCAACCGGAGGATTGACGTAAGCATAGGTTGACGCCAGCGTCGTGGATACACGCTCAACGACGAAGCGATACGCTGAAAAAGCGATCACCGAGCCGAAGATCACCAGATAGAACCAGGCCCACTCGACCCGCGGCGAGTACGCCGCAGCCCAATGCTCGCCGAGCGATGCGCTGATGACCAGGTCAATCAATCCGGCGGCAAGCATCTCGGCGCCAAATCCGGTCGGGCCATGTGGGACATCGACCCGGCGCGACAATACGGTACCCAGCGACCAGGATGAGATGCCGAGCATTATCACCAGCGTTCCCGCCAGGCTCCCCTGCAGATCCCTGCCCATCAGCATCACCGCGGCTCCGATCCCGCCCAACACAATGGCTCCCCATTCCATGCGGCGCGGCCACTGGCCGAACACACCGGACCACAGCGCAGTACAGAGCGGCATGGCGCTGATGAGCGCGACGGTGGCACCGGAACTGACCCAGCGCTCGGCAACGGCGACGGCGCCGTTGCCGCCCACGAGCAGCAAGAATCCGATGAGCGTGGCGCCGCGCCATTGTTTAATCGTCGGCATGGGTTGTCGGCGAAGCAGTTGCCAGACGAGCAGCAGACCGCCTGCCACCACAAAGCGTGTTCCCATCAAAAAGAAGGGCGGCGACTCTTCGATGCCTACCTTGATCGCGAAATAGGTCGTGCCCCAGATGACATAGACTGAGACCAAGCAGGCGGCGACGAGCCAGGTTGCGGGCTTGGGTGGGGAATGCTTTTGCAAGGGTGTAGCCACGGTGAGAATCTCTTTCTACGGTCGCGCATGATCCAGGATATTCCGGCAGCGCGGGTAAACAAATAAATGACTCTTGTTAAGGAAATCTTAATGAGCGTCGCGTCCGGCCGTGCAGGGACGCTCAAGCCGGCAGGTGCCCGAGAGGAATCCTCACCGTGCGCTTGATGGTCTCGAGCACCACGCTCGATTGCATGTCGCGCACATTGGGTACTCGGATGAGCTTCTTGAGGACGACATTGCTCAACGCGTCCAAGTCCTTGCCGTAGACCTCCAGAATGAAATCATAGTTGCCGGTCATGGCGAGGCATTTGGTGACTTCATCCATGCGCAAAATTTCCTTTTCGAATCGTGCCACGGTTTCGTCGGTGTGCTCGGTCAGCTTGACCTGCACGATGGCGACTACGCCAAGGCCGACGCGGGCCGGATTGAGGATGGCGGCATAACTTTCGATGGCGCCGCCCGACTCCAATGCCTTGACGCGGCGTGCGCAGGGGGTGGGGGACAGGCCGATGCTCTCCGCCAGTTCCACGACGGAAAGACGGCCGTCTCGCTGCAGCGCGGCAAGAATTTTGGCGTCGAGGCGATCAATCTCCATATATAACTCCAAAAATCACATTTATTAGAGAATAGCACTAATAAATAGCCCAATACATGGAGCATTTAGCGATTCCTATTCCTGGCGCTGGCTTAGTCTCTTGGCATGAACGCAAGCCCAAAGTTAGTGCGGGGGAGGCCGGGACTTGAGCCACTGGAGTGGCGCTCTGTGTTGCGGCAAATCGCCACGTCGCGTGCGCTGGATGACCTCGAAGAATCGACGCTGGTGCCAGAGCGCAAGGTGCTCTATCAATTTTCGGCACGCGGACATGAGCTCACCCAGGTGCTGTTGGGCCGCCTGCTGACCGGAATGCGAGACGGTATCGGCGCCTATTATCGATCGCGGCCCCTATGCCTGAGCCTCGGATTGCGGCTGGAGGATGCGCTGGCATCGACCATGATGCGCGCCGGGGGCATGAGCGACGGACGCGATATCGGCGTGGTATTCAATCTCCCGCGCAAATCCGGCGCCTGCGTGCTGCCCGTGTGTGGCGGTGTGGGCGCTCAATACACTCCCGCCGTAGGCTGGGCTCAGGCATTGCGCTATCGCGCCAGCGTGCTTGGCGAGCGCGAATGCGATACCAGCATTGCCGTCGCGCATGGCGGCGACGCCTCCACGGCCACGAACGGCTTTTGGTCTGCGCTGAATATTGCGACCACGGAGCAGCTGCCGCTCTTGTTCTTTATCGAAGACAATGGCTACGGAATTTCGGTGCCGTCGCGGCAACAGACGCCGGGCGGCAATATCGCCAAAAACCTCGAGAGCTTTCGGGGTCTGCGCGTGCTCGACGGCGATGCTTCAGATCCGCTGCGGGTCGCAGCCCTGATCGAAGACGCTGTGACGGGAGTCCGAGCGGGCACCGGCCCTGCGCTGCTCAGGCTGGTGGTGCCGCGGCTATCCGGACACTCGGGACAGGACACTCAGGCCTATAAGGACGCGGCGGAAATCGCGGCCGAGCGGGCGCGCGATCCACTGCAAATGCTGCGCGCCCAATTGGTGCCTAATTTTATTTCGGCCGCCGACTGGGATGTCGAGATGGCCCAGGGTCGTCTCGCGGTCGAGGCGGCGCATGCCTTGGTGGAGACTCGCGGCACACCCGATTCTGCGCGGGTTCGACGCTATATGTTTTCGGAAACCACGGCGGGCGAGGTCGAGGTGCAGCAGCAAGGTGGAATGTACGGCGAGGGTTTGGTGCCCTTGCCCGGCCTCGGACAAGCCAATCCGCAAGGTCCACGCATCAATCTGGTCACCGCCGTGCGCCGCACACTGGAACACGAGATGGCCGTCAATTCTCGCATGCTCATCTTCGGCGAGGACGTCGGCCGCAAAGGCGGCGTGCATGCAGCGACTCTAGGCCTGCAGGAGAAATTTGGCACTGCCAGGGTGTTCGACACCAGCCTCTCGGAAGAGGGCATCATCGGCCGGGCCGTGGGCATGGCGGCGGCAGGGCTCATGCCGGTGCCGGAGATTCAGTTTCGAAAATACGCGGATCCCGCGGCGGAGCAGCTCAACGACTGTGGCACGATGCGCTGGCGGACCGTCAACCGCTTCGCGGCGCCCATGGTGGTGCGCATTCCGGGCGGTTTTTTCAAATGCGGCGATCCCTGGCACAGTCAATCGAATGAGGTGCAGTGGGTGCATGGATTAGGCTGGCGCGTGGCCATGCCCTCCAATGCTCAGGATGCCGTCGGCCTGCTGCGCAGCGCCCTGCGCGGCAATGACCCGACGATTTTCTTCGAGCACCGCTCGTTGCTCGACGGCAGCTGGGCGCGGCGTGCCTACCCCGGCGATGAATTCGTCGTGCCCTTCGGCAAGGCCAGTCTGTTGCGCGAGGGTACGACGCTGACCGTCGTCACGTGGGGAGCCATGGTCGAGCGGTGCGAACAGGCCATCGCCGGGACAGGGATTTCCGCCGACCTGTTGGACCTGCGAACCCTCTCGCCCTGGGATCGCGAAGCAACACTGGCTTCGGTGCGCAAAACGCGCCGCTGCCTGATCGTCCATGAAGACACCATGACCGCGGGTTTCGGCGCCGAGATTGCCGCCGTCATCGCCAAGGAAGCATTCTTCGATCTCGACGCACCATTGGAGCGGCTCGCCATGCCGGATATACCCAGTCCGCATAATCCGGTGCTGCTCGATGTAGTACTGCCCAATGTCCAAACCATATCCCGGTCAATCAAAGTGCTGGCGGAACTCTAAGCATGACGCAGCTGCAAGACGTGCTGGTGCCGGCGAACGGGGAGGGAACCCGTGCCACCGTATTGCGCTGGTGCAAGCGCGTGGGCGACACGGTGCTCAAAGATGAACCGCTGGTGGAATTGGAGACCGACAAGGTCACGGTGGAGATCGCCGCGCCGAACAGCGGCACCTTGCTGGAGATCCTCAAGCAGGAAAATGCTGAGGTCAATCCCGACGAGGTGCTTGCACGCCTGAGTCTCGGGACTGCCGCTGTCGAGCAGGCTGACGCGGCGTTACCGGATCTTGTGCAATCCGCGCCGGGACCTGCGCAGCGACCCTCCCCGGCTGCCGGTCAGGGTGCTGCGCGCCTGACCCTGAGTCCGGCGGTGCGGCGATTGCTGCAGGAACACGCGGTTACGCTTACCGACATCGAGGGTACGGGGCGCGATGGGCGCATCACGGCGCAGGACGTCACACGCCATGCGGCTGCGACGGCGCGAAGCAATATCCGAGTACCGCATACGGCCATTCGCCGCCGCGTGGCCGAACACATGGTGCGAAGCCTCAGCGAGGCGCCGCATGTCACTACCTTGTTCGAAGCGGATCTGACGCGCGCGCGTGCGCACCGGGCGCGGCATGCCGCCGAGTTCGCAGCGCGCGGTGCGCGCCTGACGCTCACCGCCTACTTCATCAGTGCCTGTGCAAGCGCATTGCGCGCACATCCCGAGGTCAACGCCACGTTTCACCCGGACGCGCTGGAGCTGCATGCGGACGTGAACATCGGCGTGGGCACGGCGCTCGGCAACAAAGGTTTGATCGTCCCCGTCATTCACTGCGCTCAGGAGCTGGATCTGTTCGGTGTGGCGCGGCGACTGGGGCCGCTGGTGGACGCTGCGCGCGCCGGCAAGCTCGCCCCCGAGGATGTTCGGGGAGGCACCTTCACTCTCTCGAACCACGGAGTCGGCGGCAGCCTGCTGGCCGCGCCCATTGTCATCAATCAGCCTCAGGTGGCGATTCTGGGTGTGGGCAAGGTCGAACGCCGGGTTTGTGTCGTCGAGGTCGACGGCGTGGAGGCCATCGGCGTGCGCTCGATGTGCTATCTAACGCTGACGATCGATCATCGTGCCCTGGACGCCTTTCAGGCCAACGCGTTCTTGAGCGCTGTGGTTGCGACTTTGGAGCAGTGGCCCGCTAATCCAGCGGCTTGATTCCGCCGAATCGCTGCATCACGGATGGATCGGGGGCGGGCAAGGGACCGTGCAGCTGGGTCGCCACTCGGGAAAGGTGCGCTTCGGAGCCGTTGAACACGCGAGCATAGATATCGCGGCAGAGTTTTGCCGCCTGCGTGCCCGGCCAATTGTCCCGCAGCAGCCGCTGCGGCAGCAGCGGATCCCGCAAATGCAGCCGGCGGTACTCATGGATCAGCAGAGTGCGCACGATGAAACTGGCTTGATGATCGAAGGCGTGCCGCTCCTGCAGGGCGTCGAGCACGAGCTCGAAACGCGCCACAAAGCGCCGGTAGCGCGCTCCGAGCTCTTCGAGATCCCAGCCCAAGCTCACGAGTCTCTGCGGCGCTTCGTCGTCGAGACTGGCGTCGAAGACGATAGCCTTGGACAGCGGGCCGGCCGCGCGCCGGGCGTTTCGCAAGGAAGTCGAATCGAGTTCGGGGTGGGCGAAGACATTGTTCGAGAGCTCGCCAAAGCCCCGCCATACCAGTTCTTCTCTGAGTTCCTTCCTTGCGGCCGCGGGCAGCGGCGGCAGGACGACCACGGTCCAGCGCCCCGACCAGTCGCGCTGCGGTTCGTTGTAGATGCGCCGCGTCGCTTCCGCAAAGCGCTCGCGTCCCACGGTCGACAAATGGTACTCGCTGAGTTTGCCCGCGCGGTGACCCGTCAGCCAACCGTCCTTCGCAAGCCGCGCAGTGGCGGTGCGCACCAAGCGCTCGTTGAGTCCAAAAGGCTCCGCCAGGGCAATCAGGCTGCCCAGGGTCACGGCACCGCCGCGCGGCAGGATGGAGTCGCCGTAAATCGTCACGATCAGGGATCCGCCGCGCACGGGCCGTTGGCGGCGAAAGCGCATGACGAGTTCGGCGGCGGCAGGGGCGGTACTTGCAGGCATTTTTCGGCATTGTAGACTTAAATTTCTTGTGATACAGAAAATATTGATTTATTGAAGTTTGTGTATCACAATATTCTCTGGCTGGGTCGTCAAGGAGCGAGTATGTACACGCAGGCTCTGGATACTCTGGGTGCGGAAGCGGCATCCCTGGGCGAGGGTGCGCTCGAACAGCGTTTTCTCGCGCGCGTCGATGCCGAAGAGAAAATCGAACCGAAAGACTGGATGCCGGCGCGTTATCGCAACACATTGATCCGGCAGATTTCGCAGCACGCCCATTCAGAAATCGTCGGCATGCTGCCCGAGGGCAATTGGATCACCCGCGCGCCCACGCTCAAACGCAAGGCCATATTGATTGCCAAGGTGCAGGACGAGGGCGGCCATGGAGCCTATCTCTACAGTGCGGCTGAGACTTTGGGGGTGAGCCGCGACCAACTCATCGATCAGCTGCTGTCGGGCAAGGCCAAGTACTCGAGTATTTTCAACTACCCGACGCCGACCTGGGCGGATGTGGGCGCCATCGGCTGGCTGGTCGACGGCGCCGCCATCATGAATCAGATCCCGCTGTGTCGCTGCTCCTACGGCCCCTATGCGCGCGGCATGGTGCGCGTATGCCGCGAAGAGAGCTTCCATCAGCGGCAGGGCTATGACCTGATGTTGCACCTTGCGCGCGGCACGCCCGAGCAGAAGCGCATGGCGCAGGAGGCGCTGAATCGTTGGTGGTGGCCGGCGCTCATGATGTTCGGCCCTTCGGATGCGAATTCGACGCATAGCGGCGACTCGCAACGGTGGAAAATAAAGCGCTTCTCGAACGATGAGCTGCGGCAGAAATTCGTGGACTTCACCGTGCCGCAGGCGAAGTTCCTGGATCTGAGCGTTCCCGATCCGCTGTTGCGCTGGGATGAAGCCAAGCAAATGCACACCTTCGGTCCCATCGACTGGAACGAATTCGATCAAGTTCTGAAAGGCAATGGCCCATGCAATGTAGAGCGCCTTGCCGCGCGCCGTCATGCGCATGCCGAGGGGCAGTGGGTGCGGGACGCCGCGAGCGCCTACGCCGAGAAGCAGCGGCAGCGTGCCATCACCCAGGCAGCCTGAAGGATCGCCTCATGAGCAATACGATGGAAGAAGGCCGCGAGTGGCCCTTGTACGAAGTGTTCGTCCGTGCGCGCGGGGGGCTTGATCATAAGCACGTCGGCAGCCTGCACGCCTCCGATGCGCGCATGGCCATCGATCACGCGCGCGATTTGTATACCCGCCGGCAGGAGGGAGTCAGCATATGGGTCGTGCCTTCCAAGGAGATCACGGCATCGGACCCCGCGGAGACGGATTCACTGTTCGAACCCGCACGCGACAAGATTTACCGCCACCCGACCTTCTATGAAATTCCCGATGAAGTGAAGACGCTGTGAGCGCCGCACCTTCCGGGGCGGCTGCGCAGGACTTGTTCCGATTCGTGCTGCGCCTCGGCGATTTGAGCCTGGTGCTGGGACAGCGCTTGGGAGAGTGGGTCGGGCACGCGCCCGCGCTCGAAGAGGATTTGGGCTTGGCCAATGTGGCGCTCGACTTGATCGGACAGGCGCGGCTGCTCCTTACCTATGCCGGCGAGATCGAAGCCAAGGGCCGCGGCGAGGATGAGCTTGCGTTTCTGCGCGAGCATGGCGATTACTTCAATGCGGTGTTGGCCGAACAACCGAATGGTGATTTCGGACGGACCATCGTGCGCCAGGTGCTGATCGACGCCTTCCAGTTGGAGCTTTACGAGCGCATGGCGACGTCCACGGACGAGCGCCTGGCTGCCATCGCGGCGAAATCGGTGAAAGAGGTTCGCTATCATCTGCGCTATAGCAGCGACTGGCTGGTGCGGCTCGGCGACGGCACCGAGGCGAGCAACGCGCGGGTCCAGGCCGCCCTGGAGGCATTGTGGCCCTATACGGTGGAGTTGTTCGCCGAGGACGAGTTGGATCGGAGCATGGCCGATCGTGGCGTGGCGCCGCGGTTGTCCGACGTGCAGGCCGCTTGGTCGGCGCGCATCGACGCCATACTCGCCGCAGCGACGTTGCAGCGACCCAAGGACAGGCCGCATGCCTGGCATGGCAAGCGTGGCCAGCACAGCGAACATCTGGGCTATATTCTTGCCGAAATGCAGCATCTGCAGCGCACCTATCCGGGAGCACGCTGGTGAGCGCCGCACTCCCCGCCGATGGGCGCGTCGAGGCCGCGTGGAAGGTGCTCGCATCGGTTGATGATCCCGAGATCCCGGCATTGAGCATCGTCGATCTGGGTCTGGTTCGCTTTGTCGCCGAGCGACCCGACGGCACCCTTGAGGTGGGATTATCTCCGACCTATGTGGGCTGTCCGGCCACCGAAGTGATACGGGAATCCGTGGAGACCGCCTTGAGCAAGGCCGGGGCCGGCGCCTTCGCCGTGACGCAGGTCTTGTCGCCGGCCTGGAGCAGCGATTGGATCACCGTCGACGGCCGGCGCAAGCTCGATGCCTACGGCATCGTGCCGCCGGATCGGCCCGCGGCATCTTTGCGCGAAGTGCTGCGCGGCAATCGACCCGTCGGCTGTCCCCGCTGCCGTTCCACCGATACCGAATGCGTCAGTGAATTCGGGTCGACGCCGTGCAAATCCCTGTACCGCTGCCGGGCTTGCCTCGAGCCGTTCGAGTACTTCAAATGCATTTGAGCCGCGCGCGTGTATAACTTTCATCCTTTAAAAGTCACCGCCGTCGAGCGCACCGCGGATGATGCGGCCTGCGTGACGCTGGCGATTCCGCCCGCGCTTCAAGAGGTCTTTGCCTACGACGCAGGGCAGTACGTCACTGTGCGGCGTACGATCGATGGGCGCGAAGAGCGGCGCACGTATTCCATCGTGACGGCGCCGGGGGGAGTCGCGCTTACGCTGGGCGTTCGTCGGCAGCCCTGCGGCCGGATGTCCAGCGAGCTTACTGCGAAGCTCCGGGCCGGCGATGAGCTTGATGTCGGCACGCCGATGGGTCGATTCCGCACGTCCATCAGCGCCGAGCGAGCACGATCCTATGTGGCCTTCGCCGCGGGCAGTGGGATCACGCCGATTTTGTCGCTCGCCACGGACATCCTGGCGCGTGAGGCGAACAGCCGCGTCACGCTGATTTACGGCAATCGCAGCATTTCACGCACCATGTTCCTGGAAGAAACACTGGCACTCAAGAATCGCTATATCGGACGCTTTGCCGTGCACTTCGTCATGAGCCGGGAGCCGCAGCAAACCGAGTGTCTCAACGGCCGTATCGATGCCGGCAAGGTGCGCGAATTGTCCCGCCACCTGTCTGAAGTCGCTAACGCGGATGAGTACTTGATTTGCGGTCCGGGGGACATGGTCGATGCAGTGCGCAATGCGCTGAAGGACATAAACGGCAATGCCGCCGTGCGCTTCGAGCGCTTCGCTACTGGCGGCGCCGCGCCGCGGCCTGCCGCCGGCGGGTCTCAGGCAACGCCTCCGGCGCCGGCGCCCCAAGAGGTGTTGGCCACCATTTCCGTGGTCATGGACGGCCGGCGACGCAGCTTTCCAATGGCGCCCAGCGACGTGTCCGTGCTCGATGCGGCGGAACGGGCCGGATTGGAGCTGCCGTTCTCCTGCCGTTCGGGTATTTGTGCCACTTGCCGCACTCGAATCACCGCCGGCGCGGCGGTGATGACGCACAATATCGCCCTCGAACCCTGGGAGATCGACGCGGGGTTTGTGCTCTGTTGTCAGGCGCGGCCGACCACGCCGACGCTCGACATTAGCTACGATCATAAATAATCCGGGCGCCGAGGGAATCGCGGCGCTTACGTTGCGGGGAGGCTTATGGCATACGACACCATTTTGTTCGGCATGGAAGGCGGCATCGCGCGCCTGACGTTGAATCGGCCGGACAAACTCAACAGCTTTAATACGCAGATGCACACTGAGGTGCGCGATGCGCTCGGACGATTGGCCGGCAGCGATGCGCGCGTTCTGGTGTTGAGCGGCGCGGGCCGAGGTTTTTGCGCCGGCCAGGATCTCAGTGATCGAGCGGTGGCTCCGGGCTCTGCAGGCATCGACCTGGGCGAATCCATCGACAAGTACTACAAGCCCTTGGTGCTGAGCTTGCACAATCTGCCCCTGCCCGTGATCGCCGCGGTCAACGGCGTGGCGGCGGGCGCCGGAGCCAATATTGCGCTGGCCTGCGACATTGTCATCGCGGCGCAGTCGGCCACTTTCGTTCAGGCATTTTCAAAAATCGGGTTGCTGCCGGATTCGGGCGGGACCTGGACGCTGCCGCGTTTGGTCGGCAATGCTCGCGCACTGGGACTGACCTTGCTCGGCAATAAGCTGCCGGCGGAACAGGCCGCGGCCTGGGGAATGATCTGGCAATGCGTGGCGGATGCCGATCTGGGCACGACCGTCGATGCACTTGCGACCACGTTGGCGGCGGCGCCGACCCGCGGACTCGCGTGGACCAAGGCGGCGATCCGCGCCAGCTGGCAGCATTCGCTCGCCGAACAGCTCGACGTCGAGCGCGACGCGCAGCGCAAGCTCGGCCGGTCTGCGGACTATGCGGAAGGCGTTGCCGCATTCATCGGTAAGCGGACGCCCCGCTTTACGGGCCGTTGAACATGGCGGCGGATCATTCGTCAGCGACGGAGCAGGCCGTGGTCCGGGCCCGAGCCGTGGTTCAGGCGCTGTATCGCGCCGATTTGGCATCGCAGGCATTCGGCGTCGAAATCCTGGATGCGGCGCCGGGATATGCGCGAATTGCCATGAGCGTGCGCCCCGACATGCTCAACGGCCATGGTACCTGCCATGGCGGCATCATTTTCTCCTTCGCGGATTGCGCGTTTGCATTTGCCTGCAATTCGTACGGCGATCCGATGGTGGCGGCAGGTGCGAGCATCGAATTTATCGCGCCGGCGGCAGCGGCTGACCGTCTGATTGCCGAGTCGCGGGAAGTTTCCCGCGCAGCGCGCCATGCAATCTACGATGTGGCGGTTGCGACAGCAGCCGGCAACGTGATTGCACAATTTCGCGGCCGCTGTGCGCGCTTTCGTGGACCGGTCCCGACCCCCTGACCCAGGAATTGAAGATGATGAAATTGCAAAGTTATGTGTGCGGCGCCTGGTCCAGCGGACGGGATGAGGGCGTCGCGATGCGCGATGCCACCACGGGCGACGTCATCGGCCAGGCGTCCTCCGCGGGAGTAGATTTCGCTGCGGTGCTGACTCACGCGCGCGAGGTCGGCGGGCCTGCGCTGCGTTCAATGACGTTTCACGAGCGCGCCGGCGCATTGAAAGCGCTAGCCAAGAAGCTGTCGGAATTCAAGGAAGAGCTCTATGCGCTCTCCTACCGCACCGGCGCAACCAAAAGCGACTCGATGATCGATATCGATGGCGGCATCGGCACGGTTTTCGTTTTCGCCAGCAAGGGTTCGCGCGAGCTGCCCAATG
Organism: Gammaproteobacteria bacterium; assembly: GCA_025358295.1. Taxonomy (GTDB): domain Bacteria; phylum Pseudomonadota; class Gammaproteobacteria; order Steroidobacterales; family Steroidobacteraceae; genus Bog-1198. The sequence continues at coordinate 24,558 of JANYJY010000022.1, read as the reverse complement.
CCCGGGTCTACGTGGACGGTGATGTGGAAGGCCTGTCGAAGACCGGAAGTTTTCTCGGACAGCACCTGTACGTGTCGCGCGAAGGGGCGGCAGTCCATATCAATGCGTTCAATTTCCCCGTCTGGGGAATGCTCGAAAAGCTTGCGCCCACCCTGTTGGCGGGCATGCCCGCCATCGTGAAACCGGCGACCGCCACGGCTTATCTCACCGAGCTCGTCGTGCGCCGCATAGTCGAATCGAAGCTGCTGCCTGAAGGCGCCTTACAGCTGGTGTGCGGCAGTCTCGGGAATTTGTTCGATGGCTTGAATTGCCAGGATATCGTTTCGTTCACGGGATCGGCGCACACGGCTGCGCGGCTTCGAGTGCATCCGGCCATCATCCGGCATGCCGTGCCCTTCATCGCGGAGACCGATTCGCTGAATTCCAGCATTCTCGCTCCGGATGCGGGGCCGGGCACGGCGGAGTTCGATCTGTTCATCAAAGAGGTCGTGCGCGAGATGACCGTCAAAGCGGGACAGAAGTGCACGGCGATCCGCAAGGCGATGGTGCCGTTCACCATGACCGGCGATGTCATTTCGGCCCTGCAGGTGGCGCTGCGGAAAATCGTCGTGGGCGATCCGCGCGTGGACGGAGTGCGCATGGGGCCGCTGGTCAGTCAGGAGCAGCGCACAGATGTGCTGGCGCGCGTCGCCGAGCTTTGCGGCGAGGCGGACGTGGTGGCGGGCAATGCGGATCATTTCGAGGTTCAGGGTGCCGATCGCAGGCGTGGCGCGTTCGTGCCGCCGCTCTTGCTCCTGTCGCGCGATCCGCGCACGGCGCGCGCCATTCACGAGGTCGAGGCGTTCGGTCCCGTTGCCACGGTGGTGCCTTACCGTGATACCGCCGATGCCATTACGCTTGCCCGGCGCGGCGAGGGGAGCTTGGCAGCCTCGGTGTTCTCTGCCGACGATTCGCTTGCTCGTGAAATCGTCCTCGGGCTGGCGCCCTACCACGGCCGGATCCTGGTGGTGAACCAAAGTTGCGCCAAGGAGTCCACGGGCCATGGCTCGCCGCTCGCTCCGCTCATTCACGGCGGGCCGGGCCGCGCCGGTGGCGGCGAAGAGATGGGCGGTATTCGCGGCGTGCTGCACTACATGCAACGCACGGCGGTGCAGGGTTCCCCGGACACACTGACGGCGACGGGCGGCCGCTGGGTGCGGGGCAGCCGGTTGCGCGATCCCGGCAGGCATCCATTTCGGATTCCCTTCAACGATCTGGAATTGGGCGACACGCTGAAATCCGCCGAGCGCGAAGTCACCGTGGCCGACATCGAGCAATTTGCGGCGCTCACGGGCGATAATTTCTACGCTCACATGAACGATGCGCAGGCTGCGCGCAATCCATTGTTCGGCGGACGCGTCGCCCACGGCTATTTCCTCATCTCAGCGGCAGCGGGGTTGTTCGTCGATCCGGACTACGGTCCGGTTCTCGGCAATTACGGCCTCGATGAACTGCGGTTCGTGAAGCCGGTGAAGCCCGGCGACAGAATCAAGGTGCGGCTGACCTGCGCACGCAAAAGCCTGCGTGCCGACAAGGGCTGGGGCGAGGTGGCCTGGGATACGGAAATCACCAATCAACATCAAGAGACAGTGGCCTCTTACAATGTGCTGACCATGGTCAGCGTGCATGCAATTCCCGATTCGGTGGAGGCGCCGCAGTGAGTGCCCCCATCAATATCGAGCGCTACGAGCGGGACTTCCCCAGTCTGCAATTCCTCGCGCCCGAGGCCCGCATACTCGAGCTGGTCATGGCCAACAAGGGCCGTCTGAATGCGGCCACCGAGTCCATGCACCGGGACCTTGCCTTGGTATGGCGTGCCATCGACATGGACGAGGCCGTGCGGGTGGTGGTGGTGCGGGGCGAGGGCTCGAACTTCTCCTCCGGCGGTGATTTCGACATGATCGAACGCATGATGAACGATGAGGCGACGCTGATCCGAGTGTGGAAGGAAGCAAGCGACCTCGTCTACAACCTCATCAATTGTTCCAAGCCCGTGGTGTCCGCCATCCGCGGCAGCGCGGTGGGGGCAGGGCTGGCCATTGCTTTGTTGGCCGACGTCTCGATCGCCGCGGACGATGCCCGAATTCTCGATGGCCATACACGGCTCGGGGTGGCGGCAGGCGATCACGCCGTCATCATCTGGCCGCTGTTGTGCGGTCTGGCGAAAGCAAGGTACCACCTGTTGATGAATAAGCCCCTGTCCGGCGCCGAGGCCGAACGCATCGGCCTGGTGGCCCTGGCGGTGCCCGACGCTCAAGTGATGGAAACTGCGCTCGACACGGCACGCACACTGGCAGCCGGCAGCGTCACGGCCATCGGCTGGACCAAGCATGCCCTAAACAATTGGCTGCGCTTGGCCGGTCCGAGCTTCGACACGTCGCTGGCCTTGGAATTTCTGGGATTCAAATTAGCGGATGTGCGCGAGGGGCTGGCCTCGGCGCGCGAGAAGCGCCGCCCCAATTTCGACCGCGACAAGACCGAATAGCCGGCGTCAGGAGGCCGCGGCACCATGGAATCACACGATATTCAAGAGTTGATGAGTCTCGAGCCGATCTTAGGCGCGAGCCGTGATGAGCTCGAGTCGCTGCAACTGAAGCGACTGCGGTCGACGCTCCAGCATGCTTACGCGAACAACCCGAGTTACACGAGAAAATTCGATGCCGCGGGCGTGCACCCCGATGATCTGCGCTCGCTCGCCGATTTGGCCCGCTTCCCGTTCACGACCAAGGCCGATTTGCGTGAGGCCTATCCTTTCGGTTTCTTCTCGGTGCCGCGCGAACAAGTGGCGCGCATTCATGCCTCTTCCGGCACCACCGGGAAGCCCACGGTCGTCGGCTACACGCGCAATGATATTGCGACCTGGAGCAATCTCGTAGCGCGTTCTATTCGAGCAGCCGGCGGGCGCGCCGGCATGAAGGTTCATGTGGCGTACGGCTATGGTCTTTTTACCGGCGGCTTGGGCGCCCACTACGGTGCGGAGGCGGCAGGTTGCACGGTCATCCCCATGTCGGGCGGCCAGACGGAAAAGCAGGTGCAATTGATTCGTGATTTCGCCCCGGACATCATCATGGTGACGCCGAGCTATATGCTTGCGATTCTCGATGAGTTCAGGCGCCAGGGGCAGGATCCGCGCGCCACATCGCTGCGCATCGGCATCTTCGGCGCGGAACCCTGGGGCGACGGCATGCGCGCGGAAATCGAATCCGCATTCAAGATCGATGCCTGCGACATTTATGGACTGTCCGAGGTCATGGGTCCCGGTGTGGCGCAGGAGTTCGCGCACACCAAGGATGGACCGACGATCTGGGAAGATCACTTCATCGCCGAAATCGTGGATCCGGCGACGGGGAGTGTGGTCGCGCAAGGCGAGCCGGGCGAGTTGGTGTTCACCTCGCTCACCAAGGAGGCCATGCCGGTGATCCGTTACCGGACGCGAGATATGACGCGGCTGCTGCCGGGATCGGCGACCGCCATGCGGCGAATGGCAAAAATCAGCGGGCGCAGCGACGATATGCTGATCGTTCGCGGCGTGAATGTATTCCCGTCGCAGATCGAGGAGCTGATTCTGCGCTGCAAGGGGCTTGCGCCCCATTATGAAATCGAAATCACCCGGCCGAACCGTCTCGATGAGATCTCCATTGTCGTCGAGGCCCGTGCCGACTTGAGCGATAATGCCCATCAGGCCGAAGCCCAGCTGCTGGCCGCAAAATTAAAGGACAATATTGGAATTTCCGCGGATATTCGGGTGGCCGCGTGGGGTTCGTTGCCCCGTTCGGCCGGCAAGGCCAGCCATGTCAAGGATCGCCGCTAGCGGGTGCCCCTGGCCCAACAGAGATATAGGCATGCGAACGCCGATTGCCCTGTCGATGACGGCGTTCCTGTGTGTGCAAGTACTGGCGCCCGTTGTGGCCAGGGCCGATACACCGCCGGCGTCCGAGATGGACGAACTGGTGGTGAGCAGCGAACGCACGGGCCCCAGCATGTGGCACCTGCATCGCGGCACGGCCCAGGTGTGGATCTTGGGGAGCATGTCACCGCTGCCCAAGGGCATCACCTGGCGCTCCAGACAAGTGGAGCAGGTGTTGGACAGCACCAACCAGGTGCTGGTGCAAAAGCCGTTCGAGATCGGCATCGCGCGGATACTGTGGCTTTTGATCACGGAACGACATGTCTTGATGATCGGCGGCGGCAAACGCCTGAAAGATCTGTTGCCCGCCGACTTGCATGCTCGCTTTGCCGTGCAGCGGGCCAAGTACAGCGACGATCCGGACAAATGGGAACGATTCCGGCCGCTCATCGCCTCGGCTTTTCTGCAACAGGCCGCATTCCATCAAGTGGGCCTGTCCACGCGCCTGGATTTGGGGGCGGCGATGCGCCTGCTTGCCAAGAAGCATCATGTCCAAGTCGAGGAAATCAAGATCGCCGGCGTCGGAGATGTGATGGATGCCTTGAAGCAACTGCCGCCGTCGACCGAGAACGTCTGTGTCGGCGCATCGCTCGCGACCATCGAGCGTGATTTGCCGCGGCTGCTCGACCGGGCGCAGGCCTGGGCGAGCGGCAACATCGAGCGCATCGCTAAATTACGTGAACCGCCGGAAGTGGACGCTTGTCGAGCGGCGCTCGACAACGGGGTGGGCGCCGCGGAGCTCATTGCCCGTATGCGCAAGACCTGGCTGGACAGTATTGAACACTACTCACGCAGCGGGTCGACCACGGTGGCGGTCATCAACATGGACATGCTGCTGGAACCCGGCGGTTTGCTCGATCAGTTGCGCAAGAAAGGCTACGAGGTCGATCCGCCCTAAGATGATGCGTGACCTCTCGACCCCTCCCTTGATAGGATGACAAGGGCGGGTGAATCGTGCCGGAAAGAATAAAACCTACCTACAACGAGATGATTCTCCTGCTCACCGCCTTTGCGGCAGGTGCGGTGGATGTCATCAGTTTTGCCACTCTCGGCGGCGTATTCGCCTCGGCGATGACCGGCAATTTCGCCTTGCTGGCCTATTATATTGCGCAGAGCGATTACCATTCGGCCATGGGCTCGGTGGTTGCGCTGATCGGCTTCGCCATCGGCTGCGCCGTCGGCGTGCTGCAGCGACGTGGCCGCGCACAGGAACAGGCGCTCACCCGCCTGATAGCGAGCGAGACGGTCTTGCTGCTTTTTTTCGCGATTTATTCGCTGTCGATCCCGCTTACCGCGCATACGATTTCCGATCACCTGCAAATCCTGTTGCTTGCCCTTGCCATGGGTCTGCAATCCGTCGTCGGCCAAACGACCAATCTGACCACCATCGTGTTCACGACGACGCTCACCCGCTTGGTGGGCACGATTGCGGACTCCCTGGCCAACGGCGATGTATCGGGCCTCAAAGATGTGAAGATCCAAAGTGCGGTGGTCGTCTCCTATCTGTTTGGCGCATTGCTGTCGGGAGCCCTGATCGTGCGCCGCGCAGAGGCAGTCGTGCTCCTGCCGTCCATCGCAGTGGCTCTGGCATTCGCTGCGCATCGGCGCTCGCGGCAAAACTCGGTATAAATTCACAGGCAGGGCGCAATCATGAGTACAGTGGCGGTCGTAACGGGCGGCGGCAGCGGCATAGGCCGCGCAGTGGCATTGGCGCTTGCGCACGCGGGATGGCGAGTCGTTATCGCCGGGCGCCGGCCAGATGCCTTGGCGGCCGTCTGCAAGGAACGACCGGACAGTGTTGTCGCCGTCGCCACCGATGTGACCGACGAGAATTCCGTGCGCAATTTATTCGACCAGGCCGTGGCACGATTTGGCCGAATCGATTTGTTGTTCAACAATGCCGGCAAGGGATTGCCCGCGGTGCCGATTTCCGAGGTAAGCATCGAGGATTGGTCGCAGGTGTTGGGCGTCAATGTGACCGGCGCATTTCTGTGCGCGCGCGAGGCCTTTCGGCGGATGGCCGGTCAATCGCCACGGGGCGGGCGCATCATCAATAACGGCTCCATCTCGGCGCATGTGCCGCGCCCGCATTTCGCGCCCTATACGGTTTCAAAGCATGCCATCACCGGGTTGACTCGAGCGTTGTCGCTGGAAGGCCGTGCGCACGACATCGCCTGCGGGCAGATCGACATCGGCAATGCGGCCACCGACATGACGGCCCGCTTGACGGCAGGTTCTCTACAAGCCGACGGAACCATGGCACCCGAGCCGACCATGGATGTAGAGCATGTCGCCACGAGCGTGGTGCACATGGCCGGCCTGCCCTTGGACGCCAACATCCAATTTCTGACGGTGATGGCGACCAAGATGCCCTACATCGGACGGGGCTAGGGCCGCAGGGTCATTCCGGCTCAGCCGTGCAGGGCCTTGCGCAGCGCCGCCTCGCTGTCGCGCGCCGCCGCCAGCGCCACTCGTGCGGTTTGCGGCGCGAAATCGAAGCCGTGGAATGCGCCGGGATAGACATGCAGTTCGACCGGGATACCGGTCCGTAGGAGTCGCCGCGCGTATTCCAAATCCTCTTCCAAAAACAGATCGAGCGCGCCGACGGAAATGAACGTGGACGGCAAGCCGGTCAGCGTGTCTGCGCGCGCGGGAGCGGCATAGGGAGAGACGCCGGCGCTGCCCGGCTCGGCAGCCAGCAATGAGGCCCAGCCGAAGCGATTTTGGACCGGAGTCCAAACGTATTCGCCGACGAAGGGGTGGGGATTCTCCGAGCTGGTGAGGATGGTGCGATCGTCGAGCATGGGATAGATCAAGTGCTGATGGACCAAGGGCACCTCGCCGCGATCGCGCGCCAACAAGGCCAGCGCCGCGGCCAGACCGCCGCCGGCACTCTCGCCCTTGACTGCAATTCGTGCGCGGTCAATGTTAAGCGAAGGCGCATTGTCATACAGCCACTTCAGCGCCGCATAGCAATCCTCCACCGGACCGGGGTGCGGTGTTTCCGGCGCCAGTCGATAGTCCACCGAGAACACGGCGCAGTTAACATCCGCGGCCAATCTTCGATTGCTCAGGTCCATCATGTCCGGCGTGCCGATCACATATCCGCCGCCGTGAATGTGCAGTACCGCGGGCAGGGCTGCAGCGGAAGTGGCAGGTCGGTAGCACAAAATGCGCAGCGGCGGCGCCTTCGCGGGTCCGGCAATGCTGACTAGGCTCATCGTTACCGACGAATCCGGCGCAACCGGCGCGGCGGCGAGCATGTCCGCGAACATCTGCCGCAAAGCCGGCAGGCCCTCGCGGGAGAACTCTATCGGCGGGAAGAAATCGAGAAGCGGCTTGAGCTCCACATCTACCAGTTGCTCGCTCGCCATGCTGCTATTCCCCTTGATCTGAATAATGTGAGTGGGGAATCTAGGGTCGAGGGGCGGCGCGGTCAAGCAGTAAGTCGCACCTCAACGCCGTTACGGCCAGTTGTCGCCATCGACATAGGGCGCGAGAAGCGAGTGGCGCAGCACATAGGTGACGATTTCTTCGGCGGCCTGCTCGGCTGAGGTTGCCACTGTATTGACGCGGATTTCGGGCGCTTCGGGCGGCTCATAGGGTGAGTCGATGCCGGTGAAGTTTTTCAGGACTCCGGCTCTGGCTTTCTTATAGAGGCCCTTCACGTCACGTTGTTCGGCGACTTCGAGCGGAGTCTCGACATAGATTTCGATGAACTCTCCGGCCTGCATCAGGCCGCGCACCATGCGCCGCTCGGCGCGGAACGGGGAAATGAATGCCGTCAGTACGATCAGGCCCGCGTCGGTCATCAGCTTGGCGACTTCGCCGATGCGACGGATGTTCTCCACGCGGTCGGCGTCCGTGAAGCCTAAGTCCTTGTTCAAGCCATGACGGATATTATCGCCGTCCAGCAGGAAGCTGTGTTTGCCCAGCGCGTATAGTTTTCTTTGCACAAGATTGGCGATGCTGGATTTTCCCGAGCCGCTCAGGCCGGTGAACCACAGTAGACGGGGCTGCTGGTGTTTCAATCGCGCATGCGCGTCGCGATCGATGTCCAGAGCCTGCCAATGCACGTTGCTCGACCGGCGCAGGGCGAAGTGCAGCATGCCGGCAGCGACCGTCGCATTGCTGATCTTATCGATCAGGATGAATCCGCCAAGATCGTGGCTTTGCTCGTAGGGCTGGAACACCACGGGCTTGTCGGTGGTCAGGCTTGCGATTCCTATGGCGTTGAGGCCCAGCGTCTTCGCCGCCAGATGTTCCATGGTATTGACGTTAATCTGGTACTTGGGACTATGGATGGTCGCGCTGACCAATTGTGTGGCGAGTTTCAGCCAGTAGGGACGCCCGGGCAACAATTCTTCGTCGGCCATCCAGACGAGGGTGGCTTCGAATTGATCGGCCACTTCCGGGGGATCGCCGGCAATCGACAGCACGTCCCCACGGCTGCAATCGACTTCATCCGTTAAGGTGAGCGTGATTGACTGGCCGGCCACGGCAACATCGAGATCGCCATCCAAAGTGACTATCCTCGCCACGGTGGAGGTCCTTCCCGAGGGCAATACGCGGATGGCATCGCCCGGCCTGATCTGCCCGTCGGAGATCAGTCCGCAAAAGCCGCGGAAATCGAGATTGGGGCGGTTGACCCATTGCACCGGCATGCGGAACGGGCGCAGCTGCGCTGCGCTGATGTCGATCTCGACAGTTTCCAGATGCTGCATCAAGGTGGGGCCGCTGTACCAGGGTGTATTGACCGATGCCGTCGTGATGTTGTCGCCGGCCAGTCCGGAAATTGGAATGGGCACAAAGTGCTTGATGCCTATGTTGTGGGCAAAATCTTGATAGGCGACAAGGATTTCTTCGTATTTCGCTTGATCGTAGCCAACGAGATCCATCTTGTTGACGGCCAACACCAGATTCTCGATGCCGATGAGGTGAGCGAGGTAGCTGTGCCGACGCGTCTGGGTCAGCACTCCCTTGCGCGCGTCGATCAAAATGACGGCAAGGTCGGCGGTGGATGCGCCGGTCACCATATTGCGCGTGTATTGCTCATGGCCGGGGGTGTCCGCGACGATGAATTTGCGCCGCTCCGTGGCAAAGAAGCGATAGGCGACGTCGATGGTGATGCCCTGTTCGCGCTCGGCGGCCAGTCCGTCAACCAACAATGCGAAGTCGATGTTCTGGCCCTGAGTGCCGATGCGCTTGCTATCGGCCTCGAGCGCCGCGAGTTGATCCTCGAAAATCATTTTCGAGTCGTACAGCAGCCGGCCGATCAAAGTCGACTTGCCGTCATCGACAGAGCCGCAAGTGATGAATCGAAGCAGGGACTTGTGCTGGTGTTGAATCAGATAGGCGTCGATATCTTCGCCGACGAGGTCATGAGCCTTGTATACGGAGGGTGAGGAAGGAGTGTGCACTAGAAGTAACCCGCCTGTTTCTTCGTCTCCATCGATGCGGAATGATCGTGATCGATGGCGCGACCCTGGCGCTCGGATGTGGTGGTGAGCAGCATTTCCTGGATGATCTGTGGCAGTGTCGTGGCCGTACTCTCGATGGCGCCGGTCAGGGGGTAACAGCCGAGCGTGCGAAAGCGCACCGATCGCGTCACCGGCACTTCACCCGGCCGCAGGCGGAACCGCTCGTCATCGACCATGAGCAAGAGTCCGTCGCGCTCGACCGTGGGGCGCGGCGCTGCGAGATACAGGGGCACGATGGGGATGTTCTCAAGATGAATGTACTGCCAGATGTCGAGTTCGGTCCAATTTGAAATCGGAAAGACGCGGATGCTCTCGCTCTTGGTCTTGCGCGAATTATAAATATGCCATAGCTCCGGGCGCTGATTCTTCGGGTCCCAGCGATGGTTGGCCGAACGAAAGGAAAATATCCGCTCCTTGGCGCGGGATTTTTCCTCGTCGCGCCGCGCGCCGCCGAAGGCGGCATCGAAGCCGTGTTGGGTCAGCGCCTGTTTCAAGCCTTCGGTCTTCCACAGGTCGGTATGCAGGGCGCCATGGTCGAAGGGGTTGATACCGCGCGCCTTGGCCTCCGGATTGTGATGCACGATGAGCTGCATGCCGCTGTCGCGTGCCATGCGATCGCGCATGTCGTACATGGCGCGGAACTTCCAAGTCGTATCGACATGCAGCAGCGGGAAGGGTGGGGGGCTGGGGTGGAACGCCTTGCGGGCGAGATGCAGCATCACCGCGCTGTCCTTGCCCACCGAATACAGCATGACGGGGCGTTCGCTCTCGGCGACGACCTCTCGCATGATGTGAATGCTTTCGGATTCCAGGCGCTGTAGATGCGTCAGCGAGACGATTTTGTTCGGGGTCGCGTCCATATTCACGTCGTCGCGGCGCAGGTGCAGAACGGGCCCATGCCCCATATGTCACTGTAAAGATGACATGATTTCACTGTCGAGCCCTTTGCCTGAATCAAGTTTTGCTCCGTCGGGTAGTTCTGGGATGGGCGAGCGGGGCAGCCCAAGCCGCCAATCCTATCTTTAGGTAGGCAACCTGCGATACCCCATGTGCCATGTTGGGGCGAGGATACCGGGACTGTCGCCAGAGGGTTCGCAAACATGAGGGTTATTGTCACCGGCGCAGCCGGCGGAATTGGCCGCGCGGCCGCAATTCGGCTCGGGCGTGATTCGGCGAGCCGGGAAGGCAAGCCGGCTCATCTATTGTTGGTCGACGTGGCGAAGGAAGGGCTCGAGGAAACCGCAGCGCTGCTGCGGGCGGAGCACGCCGAGGCGAAGACGCAGGTGGCCGATTTGACCGATCCCAGCCTCGCCGAGGCCGTCATGAATGCGGCGCGGCAGGCCTTCGGCGGCCTGGATGCGCTCGTGAGCAACGCCGGGATCATCCAGCGCTCCAGCCTGCTGAATCTTTCGCTGGCGGACTACGAGCGCGCGTTCGCCGTGAACACACGGGCGACCTGGTTGCTGGCCAAGGCGGCGCATCCTCTGTTGGCCGCGTCCCGCGGCGGCATCGTCGCGACGGCGTCGATTTCGGCGCATCACCCAACGCCTCCGCTCGGGGCCTATAGCGCCAGCAAGGCGGCGTTGATCATGTTGGTGCGCCAGATGGCCCTGGAATGGGGGCCCGACGGCATTAGATGCAACACCGTATCGCCCGGCTCGACGCACACGCCGATGACGGATGTGCGTTACGCCGATCCCGTCCAGCGGGCAGTCGCGGCGCAGCGCAATCCCCTGCATCTGATCGGTACGCCGGAGAATCAGGCTGCCGCAATCTCTTTCCTGCTCGGTCCCGACGCGATGTACATCACGGGAGTCGATCTCACGGTCGATGGAGGCTTGTCGACCATGCTCATGCCGGCTTCGGGATTCGGTGATCCATGGACCCGCTAAAGCCCCTGCCTGACGCGCCGTCGGTTGCCGGAATTTCGCTGTCCGGCAAGACGCCCTATGTCATCAGTGCCGATGAGAATCGCGCGCTTTGCGCAACCATCGGCGTGGCGCCGGCCGAGGACGGCAGTGCTCACCCGATCTATTTTTACATCGCAACGCAGATCGGCATGGGAATGACGGTGGCGGAGCTGTGTAAGACCTGCGATTTCGATGTCGAAGACGGACCGATGATCACGTCAACCAAGGTGGGCTTTTCGCAGCCGCTGATGACTGAGGTTCTTTACCAGGTCACTGGCGAGATTCTGGGCCTGATCCGCAAGCTTAGCCGCAAGCTCGGGGTCATGGATATGCTGGAGTATGAGTTGCGATTGTCGTTGCCCGACGGCACCGCGGTGCTCAAGACCACGAATGTCTGGGTCCTGCCGCGAAGGCATCTGTCATGAATCCCATGATCGGGGATACGCTCAAGGCCTTGCGCATTGCCGACGTCAGTCCGCAAGGAATGAAGGCGTGGGCTGGGTTCCTACGCGATCCGAATCCGCTTCACTTAGACCCCAGGGCGGTCGCCGCGAAGGGATTGGGGGAGCGCGTCATCAACCAGGGTCCGGCCAATCTGGCCTATGTCATCAGCATGCTGCAATCTGCCTTCCCCGGCGCGCGCATCGACACTCTGGAGGTGCGCTATGTGGACAATGTGTTCGGCGGCGAGGCGGTCGAGGCATCCGGTAGGGTGTTGGAGTTAAGCGGCGGGGATGATGCCCCACAGATCAAGTGCGAGGTCTGGCTTCGGGCCGAGGCACGCGGGCCGGTCATCACCGGCACCGCGACGCTCACCTTGGCCGCGATTCGATGAATTTCATTTATTGCTTGCAGGAGTCAGTGTCATGCCCAGCGGTCCCTTTGCTCATGTTTGCATGCTCGTCAACGATCTCGATAAGGCGATTGAGGACTGGACCAAGATCTTAGGCGTGCTCGACCCCGGCCAGCTCAAAGAGCCGCTGGTCAAATACGATGATTTTGCCGGAGGCGCTGATTCAGGCATGCGCTGGGCGACCTTCGTCTCGCACCATGGCTGCGAGATACAGTTCATTCAGCCGGCACCGGATACGCCGCTTGGCAGGCGCCTGGAGAAGGTCGGCGAGCATGTGCATCACCTGTGTTTCACGACGGGCGATGTGGCGGGCTCGCTCGCCAAGCTGTCCGCGGAGGGCATCGAAGTGGCATCCGGGGGACAGGTCTACAGCGACCCCACCATGCCCTGGCAGCGCTGGGGTTGGGTGTCCAACAAAAGCGCGCATGGGGTATTGCTCGAGATCGCCTCGCCCTATGAAAGTCATCAGGACGGGAAATGGCATGCGCCCGCAACCGAATAACTCACCGAGTGTAACGCGATGACCGATGCCTTTATCTACGACCACGTGCGCACGCCGCGCGGCCGCGGCCGGCCGGATGGCTCGCTGCATGAAATCAGCTCGGTGCGGCTCGCGCAGCAGGTGCTGGCCGCGCTGGCCGAGCGCAACGCACTGGATACCGCGCTGATCGACGATGTGATCATGGGCTGTGCACAACCCGTCGGTGAGCAGGGCGGCAATATCGCGCGGGCCGCGGCCCTGCTCGCCGGCTATGCGGAGTCCGTGGCGGGTCAGCAAGTGCACCGCTTCTGTGCGTCCGCGCTCGAGGCGGTGAATGCGGCGGCGGCACAAATCATGACGGGTCAACACGATGCGGCCATCGGTGGCGGCGTGGAGTCCATGTCGCGGACGGCAATGGGCGCCGACAGTGGCGCATGGTCTGCCGATCCGTGGGTGGCCTATCACAATTATTTCGCCCCGCAGGGGATCGGCGCCGATTTGATCGCCACCTTGGATGGATTCTCGCGCGCCGACGTCGATGGCTTTGCGGTTGAGAGCCAGCGGCGCGCTGCGCATGCGTGGCAGAACCATCACTTTGACAAGTCCGTGGTGCCGGTGCGCGATGTGGCCGGCGACGTGGTGCTCGATCGCGACGAGTTCATGCGTCCGGACACGACATTGGAAGGGCTTGGCAAATTGCAGCCCTCATTCGTCGCCATGGGCCAGGGTGGCTTCGATACCGTGGCCTTGCACAAGTATCCGCAAATCGAAGCCATCAATCATGTGCACACAGGCGGCAACTCCAGCGGCATCGTCGACGGTTCCGCCGGCGTGCTGCTCGGCAATCGGGAGTTCGGTCTTAAGATCGGCAAAAAGCCCCGTGGGCGCATCAAGGCGTTCGTGTCCATGGGTTCCGAGCCCACCATCATGCTGAGCGCACCGGTACCGACCACGCAGAAGCTATTGAAGCGCTGCGGCATGCAGACCAAGGATATCGATTTGTTCGAGATCAACGAGGCTTTCGCGGCCGTGGTGCTGCGCTACATTCGCGCGTTGGATTTGGATCCCGGCAAGGTGAATGCCAACGGCGGTGCCATTGCCATGGGCCATCCGCTGGGCGCCACCGGCGCGATCATCCTCGGCACCGCGCTCGACGAACTCGAACGCCGCGACTTGAATTGCGCCTTGATCACCCTGTGTGCCGGCAATGGTCTCGGCACCGCGACCATTATCGAAAGAGTGTGACACGAATCATGCAGACGCTGACTGTAGAGGTCGATGCCGCGGGAATTGCGCTCGTCACCTTCGACGACCCGACCAAGCCCATGAATGTGGTGTCGCCGCAGTGGATGGACGAATTCATTGCCGCGATCGAACAGATCGCCACGGATCCTCGCATCGTCGGTGCGATCCTGACCTCATCCAAGCCGGCTTTCATGGCCGGTGCGGATTTGAAGTACATTCTCGGCCTGGCCGGCGGCAAGATAAGCTCCGCAGAGGCGTACAAGTTCAGTCAAAAGCCCTCAGTGGCCATGCATCGGCGCCTGGAGACCTGCGGCAAACCCTTCGTCGCCGCCATCAACGGCTTGGCGTTGGGCGGCGGTTATGAATTAGCCCTGGCGTGCCATTATCGTGTCATCGTCGATGATGCCAAAGCCGTCGTGGGCCTGCCTGAGGTCACGGTCGGTCTCTTACCGGGTTCGGGCGGCACGCAGCGCCTGCCACGGATGATCGGCGTGGAACAGTCCCTCGCGGTGCTCTTGGAGGGGAAAAAAGTCGCCCCGGCGGAAGCGTTGAAGTTGTGCATGGTCGATGCCGTGGTGCCTGCTACCGCATTGCTCGACACCGCGCGTCAATGGTTGTTGAAATCGCCGGACCCGGTGCGTGCCTGGGACAAGAAAAGTTATCGTGGCGGCGGCGGTCTGTTGAATCCGGCGATCGTCCAGGTCATGACTTTTCAACCGGCGATCATCGCCGCCAGGACCCAGTACAACTATCCGGCGCCCATCGCCATTCTAGACTGCATCTTCGAAGGCACCTTGTTGCCCTTCGACAAGGCGCTCAAAGTCGAATCGAAGTATTTCGCCCACTTGCTGTGCGGTTCCGTGGCACGCAATTTAATTCGCACCACCTTCGTCAACAAGGGTGAGGCCATGAAGCTCGCGCGGCGACCGCAAGGCGTGCCGAAGTCGGCCGTGAAGACCTTGGGCGTGCTGGGCGCCGGCATGATGGGATCGGGCGTTGCGCATGTGGCGGCCGCCGCCGGCATAGCTGTGGTGTTGCTCGACAGCAGCGCGGAACTCGCGGAGAAGGGCAAGGCGGCCACGGTCAAACTGCTGGCCAAAGCGGTCGAACGCGGTCAAAAGACCCGCGCTGCGGCCGATGAGATCTTGGCCCGAATCAGGACCACTGCGGATTATGCTGATTTAAGCAGCTGTGATCTCGTTGTCGAGGCCGTGTTCGAAGACCCCGCCGTCAAGGCCGGCGTTACCGACAAGGCGGAAGCGGCCATGCCCCAAGGCGGCATCTTTGCCAGCAACACCTCGACCCTGCCCATCACCGGCCTCGCCAAGGCCTCATCGCGTCCCACGCAATTCATCGGCCTGCATTTTTTCTCGCCGGTGGAGCGCATGCCTCTGGTTGAGGTCATTGTCGGTGCCGATACCAGCAAGGCGACCCTGGCAAAGTCGCTGGACTTCGTTGCGCAACTCAAGATGACCCCCATCTTGGTGAACGACTCCCGCGGGTTTTACACCAGCCGTGTGTTTCAGACCTTCATTCACGAAGGGATGCGTATGTTGGAAGATGGCGTCGCTCCCGCGTTGATCGAAAACGCCGCCAAGTTCGCCGGCTTTCCGGTAGGGCCGCTGGCGCTGGTGGACGAAGTCACGGTGGAATTGCCGTGGAAAATCACCGGGGAAACCGCAGCCGCGCTCGGCGCCCAGTTCGTCAAACCCTGCGCCTACGACGTGATGCGGCGCATGGTTGAGGAGCTGCAGCGTCCGGGCAAACAATACGGCAAGGGCTTCTACGACTATCCGGAAGGCGGCGTGAAGCGGCTGTGGAGCGGGCTTTCGCAGGCGTTCCCGGTGGCTGCGGCGCAGCCGTCCGTCGATGAAATCAAGAAGCGCTTTCTCTATATCCAGGCGCTCGAGACGGCGCGCTGTCTGGAGGAGGGTGTTCTCACCCATCCCGCGGACGGCGATGTGGGCTCGCTCCTGGCGTGGGGCTTTCCGTCTTGGACGGGAGGGACTCTGTCGCTGATCGACAGTGTGGGGGTGGGCGCGTTCGTGGCGGACTGCACGCGCATGGCCTCACTGTACGGCGCTCGATTCTCACCCTCGGCCTGGTTGGCCGGCCGCGCTGAGCGCGGCGATGCATTTTATTGAGCTGCCATGCGCCGACTCATATTCGAGCCTGAACATGAGGATTTCCGCACGTCGGTGCGGCGCTTCTTTCAAAACGAAGTGGCACCGCATGCCGAGAAATGGCGCGAGCAGGGATTCGTGGACCGCTCGATCTACACCAAGGCGGGAGAGCAGGGCTATTTGCTGATGTGGGCCGACGAGGCCTACGGTGGCGCCGGCATCACGGATTTTCGCTTCGAGCAGATCGTGTACGAAGAGAACATGCGACACGGCGAGCCCGGCTTCTATATTCAGCTGCACTCGGGACTGGTGGCTCCCTACATCGGAAAACTCGGCAGCGCCGAACAGAAAATACGCTGGCTGCCGCCCTGCATTCGAGGCGAGAAAATTCTGGCGATCGCCATGACCGAGCCTTCCTCGGGCAGCGATCTTGCGGGCATGAAGAGCACTGCCCAGGATTGCGGCGATCACTGGCTGCTCAATGGCTCGAAGACCTATATCTCGAACGGGCAATTGGCGGATCTGATCATCGTTGCCGCCCGGACGGTGCCCGATCAGCGTTATGGAATCGGTCTGTTTGTCGTGGAAGCCGACATGCCGGGATTCAAGTGCGGCGCGCGCTTGCAGAAAATGGGGCTCAAGGCGCAGGACACCTCGGAGCTGTTCTTCGATGGCGTCAAGGTTCCGAAATCAAATGTGCTGGGCGATGCAACGCAGGGCTTCGGCTACTTGAGTCAATTTTTGAGCGGCGAACGCTTGATCTCCGCCATCGACGGGGCCGCGCTTGCTCAGGTGAGCTTCGATGTGACGCTGGAGTTCGTGCAGCAGCGCAGAGCGTTCGGCCGGCCCATCGGCACCTTTCAGCACAATCGCTTTGTCATGGGCCAGATGCGGGCGCAGATCGATGCCATTCAGACCTTCGTGGATCAGTGCGTGCTGGAGTTCAACGCCGGCCGGCTGACGCCTGAACTGGCGGCAGAGGCGAAGTTGCTGGCGACCGAACTTGCCGGACGGGTCGTCGATTCCTGCGTGCAATTACATGGCGGTGCCGGTTATATGGAAGAATATCGAATCAGCCGGTTGTACACCGATGCGCGCGTGATGCGTATATTTGCGGGCACATCGGAAATCATGAAAGAGATCATCGGCCGCAGCTTAGGGTTGGACGAGCGCAAGATCAAATAATGGGACCTCTTGCCGGCGTAAAAATAATTGAGGTGGCGGGACTCGGTGCCGCACCCTATGGCTGCATGATGCTGGCCGACATGGGTGCGGACGTGGTGCGCATCGATCGAGCCGGCGGCAGTGGCGACACGCCGGAGAACTCGCCGCTATTGCGCAATCGTCGCTCCATTGCCTTGGACCTCAAACAACCCAGTGGCCGCGACTTGGTCTTGGCCATGACCGAGAAGGCGGACGTGCTCGTCGAGGCATTTCGACCCGGCGTGGCCGAACGCCTCGGCATCGGACCGGACGCCTGCCTGGCGCGTAATGCGCGGCTGGTATACGCACGCATGACGGGATGGGGTCAGACGGGGCCGCTGGCGCAATCCGCGGGACATGATTTGAACTACATCGGCCTTGCGGGACTACTGCATCAGATCGGGCCCAGCGGCGGCAAGCCCGTGGTGCCCCTCAATGTGATCGGCGACTTCGGCGGTGGCGGACTGCTGATGGCTTTCGGCGTGGTCTGTGCCTTGTGGGAGGCGCGCCAATCCGGCCGCGGCCAGGTGGTCGATGCGGCCATGCTCGATGGCGCGCTGTCGTTCATGTCCATGTTCTTCGGCTACCGCGCGCAGGGACAATTCGAGGACCGCACGGGCACTCATTTGCTCGGCGGCGGGGCCCATTATTACGACACGTATGCGACCCAGGATGGGTTGTACCTGGCGGTCGCGCCCATCGAGCCTCAATCCTATCGAGGGTTTCTGCAAAAAATGGGCTTGGACGGCGAACGCTGGCGATCGGCGGGATACCCCTCGCACGATGCAAAGACCGTGCAGCATGATTGGCCGGCGCTCAAGGCGGAACTGGGGGGAATATTCAAGAGCAAGACACGCGACGAATGGTGCGCGTTATTTGCGGGCAGCGATGTGTGCGTCACGCCGGTGCTGACTTTGAAAGAGGCCGCCGCACACCCCCACAACCGCGCACGGCAAGCCTTCATCGACGTCGGCGGCGTCGAACAGAATGCGCCGGCACCGCGCTTTTCACGCACGCCCGCGCCACATCCGACGCCGCCGCCGACAATCGGCGCCCACTCCCGAGAAGTGCTGGCCGAGTGGGGTATCGATCCGTCTCGGTGGCCGAGCCCTTAAGCGCGCTCGAATATCGCCGCGATGCCCTGGCCGCCGCCGATGCACATGGTGGCCAAGGCATAACGGCCGCCCGTGCGCTGCAATTCATAGATGGCCTTGGTCGCGATCATGGCACCGGTGGCGCCCACGGGATGGCCCAAGGAAATACCCGAGCCGTTGGGATTCACTTTCGCAGGATCGAAGCCCAACTCGCGAGTCACAGCGCAGGCCTGGGCCGCGAATGCCTCGTTGGATTCGATTACATCCAGCTGGTCTACCCGTAATCCCGCACGCTTCAACGCCAGCTTCGTCGCCGGCACGGGGCCCATGCCCATGTAGGCCGGCTCCACACCCGCGTGACCATAGGCGACCAGCCTGGCGAGCGGCTTCAGCGACGCTGATTTGACCTTATCGCCGCTCGCCAGGGCGAGCGCAGCGGCGCCATCGTTGATGCCTGAGGCATTGCCGGGCGTCACCGAACCTTCCTTCTTGAAGGCGGGTTTCATCTTCGCCAATTGCTCCAGGGTGACTGTGGCGCGCACGTGCTCGTCCACCTCGAATACCACGGTGCCCTTGCGCGTGACGATCTCGACCGGCACGATTTGCGACTTGAAACGGCCCTCGGCGATGGCGCGTGCGGCGCGCTGCTGGCTCTCGACCGCCACCGCATCCTGCATGTCGCGGGTGATGGCATGGCGTGCCGCCACATTCTCCGCGGTGATGCCCATGTGAAAGGCCTCGAACGGGTCGTGCAAGATGCCGTTCATATAGTCCAGCATCTGCGCATCGCCCAAGCGAGCTCCCCAGCGCGCGCTGGGCAACAGATACGGGCCGCGGCTCATGGATTCCGCGCCGCCGCCGATGGCGACATCGGCCTCATTCAGGAGAATGGTTTGCGCCGCCGATATGATGGCTTGCAAGCCCGACCCGCAGAGCCGATTGACATTAAATGCGGGGCATTCCTTGGGGATGCCGGCGTTCATCGCTGCGACCCGGGCCAAGTAGGCGTCGCGTGGCTCGGTCGGGATCACATTGCCGAGCACCACATGCTCGATTTGTTCAGGCGGCAGGCCGGAACGTTGCAGCGCGGCACGAACGGCGATCGTGGCCAGGTCGGCCAGGGGCACGTCCTTGAGTGCGCCGCCAAAAGTGCCTATCGCGGTACGCGCGGCGGAAACAATCCAAACTTCTCTGTCAACCATGTGTAGTCCAATCGCCAAGTGGGGCCGGGATTTTACACTGTGGGCGCCGTGCGGCCAGTGCGTTCGCGGGTTAAGAAGACACAACGGCCGGAAGCAAGCAGGCGTTGTTCCGGGTCGCTGATCCGTACTTCGACAGTGCTTATAGAGGCGCCCGCGCGCAGCACTGAGCTTCTTACAGTCAATGTGCCGTTGGCAGTGCTGCGAAGATAGTCAATCTGCAAGTCGATGGTGGGGCCACCGCCACCGTTGGCCGCCAGCAGGGCCAGGAAGGCGGCAGTGTCCAGCAAACTCGCCAGTACCCCGCCGTGGGTCATTCCCGGCGCGCCCCCGAATTCTTGCCGCCAGGGAACGCGCATCTCCACCCCCTGCGCGGAGGCGTTTAGCACTTCGATGCGCAGCCATGCATTGAAGGGGATGCCGGCATTGTGAGCGTTGAGCCGATGGACGAGATTTTCGGGCGATGACATAGGGGCGGTTCCCGTCGCAAAGGGGCGAATTGCTCTGTAATACTAGGCCGGCAGCTTGAATTGCCGCACTATCTTTCGATAGGTGTGCCTGCCTCGGTGTTTCACCAACCTTGGGCTTTCCCCCAAGTCAAGGGCGCCCACGTGCCCCCTGGAAGCATGTATGGATTTTGAATTTTCCGAGGACCAGTTGGCGTTTCGTGATTCAGTGCATAAGTGGGTCGACCGCGAAGCACCCAAGGCCTGGGCGCGCGAACTCGAACGCGATGAGCATCATTATCCGTTTGCGCTCTGGGACAAATTCTCCGCTGCCGGCTTTCATGGGATCGGC
Organism: Gammaproteobacteria bacterium; assembly: GCA_025358295.1. Taxonomy (GTDB): domain Bacteria; phylum Pseudomonadota; class Gammaproteobacteria; order Steroidobacterales; family Steroidobacteraceae; genus Bog-1198. The sequence continues at coordinate 4,226 of JANYJY010000022.1, read as the reverse complement.
ATCAAGGAAGAATTCGGGGGGCAGGGCGGCGATGTCGTTACCCAAATGATTCTCGGCCGCGAGTTGGCGCGCACCCTCGGGGGCATGGCGTGGATTTGGGGCATCACCTCGTTTGCCGGAAGCAAATCCATCGGCATCTACGGCTCGCTCGAACAGCAGAAGAAATTCCTGCCGGAAATTGCCGCCGGCAAGCTGCGTGCCGCGATTGCGTTCACTGAGCCGGGCGGCGGCACGGATGTGCTTGGCGCCTTGCGCACCGAGGCGATTCGCGGCGACGGCGGCTGGATATTGAGCGGCGAGAAAATCTGGAGCTCCTCGGCGCATGTGGCGGATTATCTTCTGGTGCTGGCGCGCACCGACAAGAATGTCGCGAAGCGCCATCAAGGCGTCAGCCTGTTCTGGGTGCCGGCAAAATCCCCGGGGATCAAGGTGACCCCGCTGCCCAAGCTGGGAATGCGCGCCATGGGGTCGTGCGCCGTGCATTTCGAGAATGTGTTCGTGCCGGATGATTTGGTGCTGGGCGAGCCGGGGCGCGCTTGGTACATGCTCCTGCCGACACTCAACAACGAGCGCATCATGGTGGCGGCGTTTTGCATGGGCGTGCTCGATGGAGTGTTGGAAGATGCGCTCGACTACATGAAGCAGCGCAAGGCGTTTGGCAAAGCCATCGGCGAGTTTCAAATACTGCAGCACTACGTCGCCGATATGGCCATTTGGCAGCAGAGCGGCACGCTCATGTTGAATTACACGGCCGATTTGCAATCCAAGGGTAAACCCTGCCACATGGAATCCAGCATGGTGAAAGTGATGGCGTCGGAGAATGCGGTCAACGCGGCCGATCTCGGCATTCAGATACTCGGTGGCATGGGTTACTCCGCGGAAACCGACATGCAGCGCTATTGGCGAGATGCGCGTCTGTGGCGCATCGGACCCATCACCAATGAAATGGCGCGCAACGGTATTGCCGAAGGCTTGGGCCTGCCGCGCTCGTTTTGAACATAGCCCGCTACGACACCTGCGCATCATGAAAGCCCTGGTACTGACGACCGCCGATGGCCCCTCCAGCGTGGAACTCAAGGACGTGGACTCGCCCGCACCCGGCGCCGGCGAGGTTCGAGTCAATCTAAAAGCAGCGTCGCTCAATCATCGCGAACTCTGGATTACGCGCGGCCAGTATCCGGGCATGCAGCTCCCCTGCACCTTAGGATGCGACGGCGCCGGCATCGTCGAATCGGTGGGCGCCGGTGTGGAACCGATGTGGGTGGGCAGCCGGGTGGTTCTCTACCCCGGTCTTCATTGGGGACCGGATCCACGTTTCCCGGCAGCTAACTTCGGACTGTTAGGAATGCCCGGTCCCGGCACGGTGGCCGAGCAAATCGTCGTGCCGGCCGGCAGCGTGGCGCCGGTGCCGGATTTTCTGGACTTCGAACACGCCGCGGCCATGCCTCTGGCGGCGCTCACCGCCTGGCGGGGTCTTATGACCAAGGCGGCGCTCGCGCCGGGCGACACCGTATTGATCACCGGCGTCGGCGGTGGCGTCGCCATGTTTGCGCTGAAAATCGCGGTGGCGATGGGCGCGAATGCCTATGTCACCAGCGGCTCGGCGGATACCTTGGAGCAGGCGAAGAAATTGGGCGCCAAGGGTGGCTTTAACTACAAGGACGCGGATCGGCGCAAGACGGTAGGAAAGGAAACCGGCGGTCTGGATGCGGTGTTCGACGGCGCCCCGGCAGCGGCCTACCCCAACTACAGCCGCGCGCTGAAAATGGGGGCGCGCGTGGTCATTTACGGATCGACCGGCGGGCCCCAGGTGCCTCTCAATGCGCCGGAGCTGTTTCTGAAGAATATTCAGATCATGGGGACCAATGTGGGCAATGCGCGCGAGTTCCGCGACATGCTGGCCTTCGTCGAGCGCCACAAGATCCATCCCGTGATCGACAAACGCTTTGCGCTCGATGCCGCCAAGGATGCGCTGGCGCATTTAGAGACGGCGCATCAATTCGGCAAGGTCGTCATTTCAATCCAATGAAATCGTGAATACGCTGTTCGATATCGCCGGCAAGACGGCGTTGGTCACCGGGGGCGCGAAGGGCCTTGGCAGAATGATCGCGGCGGGATTCGTCGATGCGGGCTGCAAAGTGTACATCACCTCCCGCGATGCCGCGGCTGCCGAACAAGCGGCCCGGCAAATGTCCGAGTCAGGATCCTGCATTGCTTTGCATGCGGATCTGGCCAGCGCCGACGCTGCGGTCGCCCTGGCCGATCAGTACAAGTCCCGTGAGCAACGCCTCGATATTTTGGTGAACAACGCGGGCCGGACCTGGGGCGCGCCGCTGGAGACGTTTCCCGATAAGGCGTGGCCCGGCATCATGGCGCTCAATGTGCAAGGTCCGTTTACGCTGGTGCGCGAGCTATTGCCGCTGTTGAAGGCTGCAGGTTCTCCCCAAGACCCGAGCCGCGTCATTAACATCGGCTCGCTGGTCGGCGCGGTTGTGGAAAGGCTCTCCGTGTATTCGTATGCCGCGAGCAAGGCGGCCATGCATCACTTGTCCAAAGAGCTTGCGGCCGATCTGGTTGAACATCACATCACCGTCAATGTCATTGCGCCGGGTTATTTTCCGACCCAGATGACGGCGCATATTCGTAAGGAAGACGCGGCGATTCAGAAGCTGCTGGCGCGCGTTCCCCTGGCACGCCTGGGGCGCGCGGAAGATATCGCCGGCGCCTGTGTCTTTCTGGCTTCACGTTCTGGCAGCTATATCACCGGCAGCGAGATATTCCTGGATGGCGGCATGGCAGGGTGCCGATAGCCGCCCTTGGGGCGGCAAAGCACCTGCATTTGCTTGAGTGCCCGCCGACCCCTACACTACCGCGCCTCCGAGAGCCGGGGTGTAGCTCAGACTGGTAGAGCGCTACGTTTGGGACGTAGATGTCGCAGGTTCGAATCCTGTCACCCCGACCATAAAAATCAATCGGTTACGCGTAAATTGATTGCGCGGCTTCGCCACCGTGGTGCCGCCTTAATGCGCCAAGCGATTTCGGCGCCTTGAGGCAATTTGCAGCTGCCGCTCTCAAGGTCTAGTTTCTCTAGCACCTTGGGTGCGGGGCGGCCTGTGGATCGCTGCTGTATAACTCGTACAGCAGCAAGGCCACTCAGAATGGGAATGAGTCACGGAGCCCCCCAATGACCATCGACAGTGTAATTTTCAGCCTCTGCAGCTCACGCTGGCCGCGCAAAGAGGATTGCGAATCACGAGAGATCGCCATGTCTCGTCTCGACGCCAACATAAAGAGGGCGCGCGACGCCGAGGGATCGGCGGGCATGCTGGACAACGGCAGATGGGAAGTGCATTTCCCGAATCAGTCCATGATTCTGTATTGGGTAGAAGACTCAAGCGGAGAGGTTCAGCGGTTCCCTTAAGAAACGCCGGCGCTTTCCGCAATGTCAGGGAAATTGCGTAAGCGCTTCATATAGTCGGAGATCGCGGGAATCTTATTTTTCGCGAGTGGCCCCGGTCCGCTCGATTGGTCGTTTGCTCCTTGCCACGTCCATCGATGGTAACAACCACGGTGTATTGAATTCGATCAGCCACTGGGCACCCCCTCCCGATTTCCTAATCAGTGCTGACATAGTCAGGAAATCCGCTACGGTGGCGGTGGCGCCTTGGATCAGAAAGCTGATTGATTCCATTGTCGGCATGGACCCTGTCCCGTTGATATACGGGAACATCAAATAGGTATTACCTCCGTGAGTGACAACCCGAGAAAGCGTCTCATCGATGCTGTCGGGGTCGAACAGTTTGAAGTTACTCATGCAGCCATATGCCTTTTTAAACAAGTACGCCTGCCGGCAGACCGAATTCCGCAGCTTGGCACTATTATGGCCGCTTGTGCGGCCGCGAGCCGGTCCGCATGGTGGGACCACGCCATCAAGAAATTGCCGTGGGCTGTCGAAGATTGAGTCCAATTCCATTCCGCGCTTCAAATCCCAGGAATCTCCTATATAATCCGCGCGCACTTCCGATTCGGTTTGTTTTGAGACCCGAGCATCGGCCTGAAAAATTACGTTTGGCGCTGTAAGTTATTGATTGGTAAAGCGCCCGTAGCTCAACCGGATAGAGCACCGGCCTTCTAAGCCGGCGGTTGCAGGTTCGATTCCTGCCGGGCGCGCCATCCCAAGTCGGAAGTCGGACGATGGTGGACGTAGCTCAGCTGGTAGAGCCCCG
>JANYJY010000020.1 GCA_025358295.1 Gammaproteobacteria bacterium | reverse complement strand
TACGACCTGTTCCATGCCTACACGGTCGATGCACATACTTTGTTCGTCGTGAGCAATTTGCGCCGCTTGGCCATGCCAAAGTTCAACGACGAATTCCCGGCCCTGAGTCAGATCATGCAATCCCTGCCGCGGCAGGAAATCGCTTATCTCGCGGCATTGTTTCACGACATTGCCAAGGGCCGCGGCGGCGATCACTCCGAACTTGGCGCCGTCGATGCCGAAGCGTTTTGCCTGGAACAAGGACTCGGCCGCTATGAGGCGCGACTGGTCGCGTGGCTCGTCAAGAACCATTTGATCCTGTCCATTACTTCGCAAAAGAAAGACATCAGCGATCCCGACATCATTCATGCCTTCGCACGGCACGTCGGCGATCAGGCCCATCTGGACTATCTGTATGTCTTGACCGTATCGGATGTGCGCGGCACCAATCCGAAATTATGGAATGCCTGGAAGGCGCGCCTGTTCGAGGAATTCTACGAGCGCACCAAGCGGGCACTGCGCCGCGGCCTTGAGACCCCGGTCGACCAAGAAGAGTTGATCCGTGAGACGCAGGAGCACGCGCGGGAGAAAATGCCCGACGTCCCGTTGGAGCTGATATCGCGGGTCTGGGCGCAATGGACCGAAGCGTACTTCCTGAGGTACACGCCGGAGGAGATAGCGTGGCAGACCAAGCTGCTTGCCGAACGCGAACCGGGCGACGATGCCCCGCTGGTCGCGATTCGGCAACTCGCGGACCGCGGCGGCACCGTCGTGCTGACCTACGCGCCGCGCCTGCTGCGAAGCTTCTCCCGTACGACGGCGGTGCTCGATCAGATGGGCCTTAACGTGGTGGACGCCAGGCTGATCACCAGCGCCAATGGCTTTAGCCTGGAGACGTATGTCGTGCTCGAGGACAACGGCGCCGTCATCGCCGATGCCGGCCGCATTCGTGAAATCGAAGAAGGGCTGTGGCGCAACTTGCAGCAGCCTGAGGACGCTCCGACCACCGTGACGCGCCGCGCGCCGCGGCAGGTGCGCATGTTCTCGACCCCCACCCAGGTCAACTTCAGCGTCGACAACCGCAATGACCGCACCATCCTGGAGTTGATTGCGGCGGATCGTCCGGGACTGCTGTCCGAAGTCGGCAAGGTATTCCGCACCGAGCGCGTTGCGATCAACGGCGCGAAAATCATGACGGTCGGCGAACGCGCCGAAGATGTTTTCTATATCACCGATGCCGACGGGCGTCTCCTGCCGGAAGAAGCCTGCCAGCGAGTGCAGGATTCGCTGGTGCGGGCGCTCGACCGGCGCGATTCAGCCAGGACTTAACATGCCGAACACCGAACTGCAGGCGACCATCGAGGGCGCCTTCGAATCGCGCGCGAACATTACGCCGCAAAACGTCACCGCCGAAGTGCGCACAGCCGTCGAGTCCGTGCTCGGGCTGCTCGATGCCGGTAAATTGCGGGTCGCCGAAAAGCAAGGCGATGCATGGCGGATCAATGAGTGGTTGAAAAAGGCGGTGCTGCTGTCGTTTCGCATCGTGGACAACACGACGGTGCAGGCGGGGGCGTTGAAATTCTACGACAAGGTTCCGCTGAAATACTCGGGCTGGGATGCAGCGCAGTTCAGCGCGGCCGGGGTGCGCGTCGTCCCGCCGGCGACGGTTCGCCGCGGCGCCTTCATCGCGTCGAACGTGGTGCTGATGCCGAGCTATGTGAACGTCGGCGCCTACGTGGACTCAGGCACCATGGTCGACACCTGGGCGACCGTGGGTTCATGCGCGCAGATCGGCAAGAATGTGCACCTTTCCGGCGGCGTCGGCATCGGCGGTGTGCTTGAACCGCTGCAGGCCTCGCCCACCATCATCGAGGATAATTGTTTCATCGGCGCACGATCCGAAATCGTCGAGGGCGTCATTGTTGAGACGGGGGCGGTGGTGTCCATGGGCGTGTTCATCGGTCAAAGCACGCGTATTTACGATCGTGAACGCGATGAAATCCTCTACGGCCGAGTTCCCGCGGGCGCAGTGGTTGTGCCCGGCTCCATGCCGGCCAAGAACGGCAAGTATGGGCTTGCGTGCGCGGTGATCGTCAAACGCGTGGACGCCCAAACTCGCGCCAAGACCTCGCTCAACGAACTGCTGCGCAACACCGACTGACGTCGGCCCTGCAAATCGATTTTGCCCGCACCGGAGAGTGTCGCATGAGAAATACCGCTGTTGTCATCGCTGCCTGCCTCATTGCGTGCGCTGTTCCGGCGTCGTCGCAAGAGATGCATTCGCATCCGCCGCCGGAAAAGCTCGGCAAGGTCGCATTCCAGACCACCTGCGCACCGCGTGTCGCGCTCGAATTTGAGCGGTCGGTCGCGCTGCTGCACTCATTTGCTTACACGGCTTCGGAACAGGCTTTCCGAAAAGTGGCGGCGGACGATCCGACCTGCGCAATGGCCCATTGGGGGATTGCCATGTCTCACTATCATCAACTGTGGAGCCCGCCGGGCCCGTCGGACTTGCGCGACGGCGCAGCAGAAATCGAACAAGCCGTGCGTCTGGGTGGCGGATCGCCGCGAGAAAAGCAGTTTATCGCCGCCGCCGCCCTCTACTACAAGGATTCGGACCACGTCGCACCACCGCTGCGCGCAGCCGCGTATGCCGACGCCATGAGCGTCGTCGCGCAGAGCAACCCTAAGGATACCGAAGCGCAGGTTTTCTACGCCCTGTCTTTGATTGCGACCGCGTCTCCCCAAGACGCTACTCACGCCAAGCAGAAGCGCGCCGCCGATCTCCTGGAGCCGGTTTTTCGCAATCAGCCCGATCACCCGGGCGCGGCCCACTACCTGATTCATGCCTACGATAGCGCCGAGCTTGCGCCGCGCGGACTGGCCGCCGCACGGGCCTATTCGAAGATCGCGCCCTCCGCGCCCCACGCTCTGCACATGCCCTCGCATATTTTTACTCGGCTCGGCCTGTGGCGGGATTCCATCGCATCCAATCGAGCCGCACAAGCGGCGGCGCATGCTCAAGGGGATCAGGGCGAGGAACTGCATGCCATGGACTACCTGACCTACGCCTACCTGCAGCAAGGACAGGAGTCCGATGCGGCACGGGTAATCGCCGCGTTGCAGGCCGTCGGTACCATGGCGGGTAGCGAGTTCAAAATAGGCTACGCCGCCACCGCCATGCCGGTTCGATTTGCCATCGAACGCCGCCGGTGGCGCGATGCCGCCGAACTTCGGCCGCTGCCGCAATCCGCACCGGAAGTGGCCGCCATCGTCTACTGGGCGCGCGCGGTAGCGAATGCGCGCGCGGGGAACCCGCAGGATTCGAACAGCGACATCGCCCAGATCGAGGCCTGTCTGCAGCAACTACTGGCGTCCGGAAATCAGTACTGGGCATCGCAGGTCGATGTGCTCGATAAAGAGGCCAAGGCATGGCAGCTGGCGGCTTCCGCGCAGCCTGTTGAATCGCTGGCCTTGCTGCGGGTGGCCGCAGACAAAGAAGACAGCGTAGAGAAATTACCGGTGACGCCGGGCCCCATCGTTCCGGCGCGTGAACAGCTGGGAGAGCTGTTGCTGCAATTGAATCAACCGCAACAGGCGTTGCGGGAATTTCAAGCAGCGCTGCGCGCCGCCCCCGGACGGCGTGGCGCCTTGACCGGCGCGGTCGAAGCCGCCGACCTCGCCGGCGATATGCGGACGGCATCGCAAATGCGAGCCAGGCTCAAGAACTAGCCCATGACCGTTACCGATCTGAGACCGAATAGCTCACGGTGATGCCGATGGTGCGCGGCCGGGAAACCAGCGCTTGGTAGTACTTCCCCCACTGGACCGGATCCGTGTAGGAATTGACGCCCAGCTGGTTGGTGAGATTGTCGATGTACAAAGTCGCCAGCCAGTGAGGACGCGAATACCCCACGCGCGCGCCCACCATGGTGTAGCCGGGAACGATTGGTATGGTCGCCGACAGGGCCGGTAGCTGAGAACTCTGATAATGCGCGTTCGCCGCGAAACGAAACTCCCCGTCGCCGGCCGGCACATGCCCGTACTCGAGCGCAACCGCCGCCGTGTTCTTCGGCGTGCCGGGCAACGCAGTGCCCGCCGCGGGCGGCGGCACGGACAGCCCGATCAGCGCCAACGCCGCAAGCGAGGTCAACTTCGTCTGGTCGTAGGTGTAGTCGAACTGCGCGGACAAATGATCCGTCAAGCGTCCATAGAGTTCCGTCTCGAGGCCGCGGCTGTAGGCCTCACCCGCATTGATCGCACCGGGCAGCGCCAGCGGCGTCAGAAATGCGCTCTCTTGCACGTTGTGCCACTGAATGTCGTAAACGGCAGCTGAATATCGAAAGCGATTCTGCAAGGTGCCTTTCACACCGACTTCGTAGTTGTCTGCGGTGTCGGGCGCCACCTTGAACAGACCCGGGTTGGTGACATAGCCCACGGCCGCTTCGGTCGGCGGCAGCCCATTGACAGCGCCCCGCCGGAACCCCTGCGACCACGTCGCGTAGGCCAGGTTGGTGTTGTTGATCTGATAGGCCACATTGATTTTCCACAGCGCCTTGCGCCAGGTATCGCTCTGGGTAATGTTGGAAATGTATCCCGCTCCGTCGAATAGGAGCCCGGTCTGCTGGGACTGAGACACGGTTTGCCGGAAAATGCGCGCGCCGCCGGTTGCGCTCCAGGACGGCGCGAAGTGCCAGGTAAACTCACCGAATCCGGCCAAATCCGTGTAGCGAGTTCGGAAGTCGCCGACGTAAGCCTGATCCTTCACGATCGGAATGCCGTCGATGAACTGCGTCGGCCCCGGCGTGTAGGACTGACCGATGCCGCACTGCGATGGATTCACCCCGTCACCACCGCCGTACACAGGGACGCAGGCATTGAAATAATCGTAATAGCCTGGGTAAAAATCGTGTTCCTGAATCGTAGTCAGCTCGGTCTTATAAAATGCGCCCGCCACCCAGTCGTAGGAGCCGTTCGGCTTCGATGCGAGCCGGATCTCTTCCGTCCACGGCTTGTCTTCGAATCCCTGATGTCCGGTGACGAGCACACGCGGGTTCGCGCCGTAAAGCGCCCCATAAAAGGGAAAATAGTCGTACAGCGACGTCACATCGCCGACCGACGCATTCTTGTGATCCGCCCAGGAAGTGTTCGACGTCAGAGTGGCGAAGCCTAGTTCGTACTCAACCGTCAGTGCGGCCAAATCGACCTGATCATGGGTGGTCGCGGGCGTGTAGTCCGATGATGCCCGCGACTCCAGTCCGTAAAACGGCGCAGCGTAGGGATAGCCCTCCGCCGTCGACAATTGGTGGAAGTACGACAACTGCGCGTGAAAATCCTCGTTGGGCCTCCACAACACCGCGGCGCGCACATTGCGGTACAGATACGCATTGGCGCCATCTTTGGAATAAGTCGCCGGCGGGCTCAACAGATTGCCCGGCTGCGCGGCAATGGGCGCCCCGGAGGAATCCAACGAATACAGATTCGGCTGATTGATGAACCCGGCTTCGGAGGTGTACCCCGCGTTCAAACGGAACGCCAGCGTCTCCGAAATCGGCAGATTGAGCATGCCGCTCACTTCGTAATTCCCGGTGTGAGTGTGCGCTGTCGTGCTTAAGCCGGCCTCGACCTTGGCATCGAATCCTTTGGGATCCGGCGCGTTTTGCACGAAACGGATAGTGCCGCCCAGTGATCCGGATCCGTACAGCGTTCCCTGTGGGCCGCGCAGGATCTCGACGCGGTCG
>JANYJY010000072.1 GCA_025358295.1 Gammaproteobacteria bacterium | reverse complement strand
AGAGATTTCAAAACTTCGGCAGGAAAGGGGGCGGGAACGATTATCGCGGATCCATGCGCTGCAGCTAGAGAGCCTTCGAAAGCTTTATGAGCAACTGGACTTGGTCCAGGGTTACTCGCAGCTGATGACGAAGCGTGCGGTATTTGAAGGGGAGAAGCCGGAAGAATATCCAGTGTTGCTTGGATCAGCACTCGTCGCCGCCAGACGCGAGTTTGTCTCCGCTCGCCTGCTACTCCCCAGCCAACTTACATCTCTCATCGAAGCCTTCTTTCAAAAAGTAGTCGAAACGCAAGTCAATTTCGGAGTGGCACAGCGCATGCTCGTGAATGGAACAGAGCGAGCGCAATACTGGGACAAAGCGGGCACCATCAGTCATCAGGAGATGCCGGCGCTCCTTACGTCGATAGAGAACGCGGCGCGCGCAATCATCGGATCTGAGGGTGGCTGAGCCAGATGCGACTCGATGGAGAACCCGCACTGCAATCGCCTGACATGCTCGTTCCATCCGCCAATCGACCCGAACCTCTGACGCCTCCGGCGTCAGAACTGGGGTGCACTTGATTTTGCTGCAATAACTCCCGGTAGGATTTCTCGGTAATTATAGTGGCGGCCGGGGATTTTTCCCAATAGAACAACCACTTGCTACTCCTGATTTCTGAGAAGCTATCGCGCCCTATCCCAGGAGCGTGCAATGACCCCGTGGCAAGCCGTATTTTTTCGGTTTGAAGCAGATCCCGCGTGAGTTGACGGCCTTCGAAATCGAGGCGTTCTTCACGTTCACGGCGACCGAACGGCAGATCATTGAGCAACGGCGGCAACCGGCCCTGAAGCTGGGATTGGCGTTGCAGATTGGTTTTTTGCGGATGAGTGGCCGGGTCCTCGATGCCGTGCGCATCGTGCCCGCCGTCTTGTGGCGCCATCTCGGCGAGCAGTTCAACGTAGCGGCGCCGGATTTGGCCTCGCTGCGTGCCATGTACGGCCGAGGCAATACACTCTTTGAACACCAGCAGCTGGCGTGTGAGGTGCTGGATTTTCATTGGCTGAGCGAGGCGCAACGACGCGCACTATCGGGCGCCCTACGGCTGGAACTGACGCGCACCCGCGACCGGCAGCAACTGCTGAACTTCGCCCGCCGCTGGCTGTACGAACATCGGCTGCTCATCATGCATGAGCGATCTATCCGCTCGACGATCGTGAAGGCGAGGCAGCAATACGAACTCGCGCTTGCCAAAAGCATCCACACCGCAATCGATGATGAACGGCTCGCCGGCTGGGGCAAAGCGTTGGTGACCACGCGCGAGTCGGGCGTGACGCTACAAAGCTGGTTGTGGGCGCCGCCGGCCAAACACTCGACGCGCCAGATCGAGGAACTGCTGGAACGGATCGGAACGCTATATGAACTCAGTATCCATCGACACTTTGCCGATGTACCCGATGACCTGCTGCGGCGCTATGCGCGGCGCCTGGCGAACCGACCACCCTCGATAGGAGCGCGGATCAAAGAGCCGCTGCGAACCATCGAGAGCGCCTATTTTCTGCGCTATTGTTTGTTGATCGGTACAGACCGCCTGCTGCTGATGGTGCGCCGTCGGGTCGCCGATCTGTGGCGCCACGCGACCACGGATGCCAATCGGGTGTTGATTCACTGGGCTGACTTATATCGGGAACTACTGACCTCGGTGGCAGCCCTCGCGAACGATACCACCGCGGCCGATAGCGAGGTGCGTGTCCGACTACGAACGTTGGTCGCAGAACACTTGCAACGCAAACCGCCAACGCGCGCGCAGCTGGTGCGCGATCACCTGACGCTAGAGATTCGCCCTGTGCGTTCGCTGCTGTCGGCCCTGATGGTCTTGCCATGGGAGGCGACATTGGGTCATCCGGTGTTGGCCGCCGTGCAACTACTCAAACCCTTGTATGAACAGGGCGCCAGGGAGTTGCCCACCACCCCGGAGATCGATCTCGGCAGAGTGTGGCGGGCGCCGCTAGCCGGCACGGATCGTGAACAAGCATTTCGCGCCTTCGAAGTCGCCACCTTGCTGGCGCTGCGCCGGGCACTGCGTAACGGCGCCGTGTGGATTGACCACAGCTTGGCATTTCGCAGCCGCGAACGGCTGTTCATCCCGGCTGAGAGATGGCAGAAGGAACGTAACGCCTACTATCGGCGCCTGTCATTACCGAAGCGGGCCGAGTCGTATCTCGAACCGCTCATCGAACGCGCCCAGGCCGGTGTCGCGGCCGTGGCCAAAGCCGTCAAGGCCGGTGATCTACGCGTCGACGACGAGTTGCATCTGACGCCCCTGGCGGCCGAAGAAGAGGAACCGGAATTGGTCAAGTTGCGCGCTGCGCTCGATCACCGGATCGGCGAAGCGCAATTGCCGGATTTGCTATTGGAAGTCGATGCCCAGGTGCGCTTCAGCTGGATCATGCTCGGTCGCGAACCGCGTTCCGACAAAGAACTGCTGATGGTGTATGCCGGCATCTTGGCTCACGGCACCTCAATGTCGGCGGCCGAGACGGCACGCATGATTCCACAGCTCTCGGCGGCCACCGTTCGGCAAGCCATGCGCTGGGCCGGTGACGAACGTCGACTCGCCGAGGCCAGTGCCGCGGTGCTCGCCTACCTGCGTCGGCATTCGATCGCGACCACCTGGGGTCGCTCGGATCTAGCCTCCTCGGACATGATGAGTCTGGAGACCCGGCAACGGGTATGGCAAGCCCGCTTGGACCCCCGCCGGCAAACGCCTTCCGTCGGGATCTATTCGCATGTGTTGGCGAGCTGGGGTATTTTCTATGCGCAACCCTTCGTGCTCAACGAGCGACAAGTCGGCGTCGCCATCGAGGGCGTGCTGCGACAGGAGGCCATCGATATCGCCCAACTTGCTGTTGATACCCACGGGCACACCGACCTCGGGATGGCCGTGTCGCATGGAGCGGGCTTTGACATGTGTCCGAGATTAAAGGCGCTCAAGGATCGGTATCTGTTTCTACCGCGCGGCTGCGAGGTACCCAAGATCCTGAAGTCGATCTGCGAGGCCAACCTGGATTTCGACCAGGTGCCGATGTACTGGGACCAGTGGGTTCATTTGATCGCCTCCGTCCACAGTGGCCACACCAGCGCCGTCAGCGTGATGGCGCGCTTTGGTTCCGCTGCGCGCGGTGATCCGCTGTATGAGGTCGGTGTCGGGATCGGACGCCTGCTGCGGACGATATTTTTGGCCGATTACTTCGTCAAACCGGCCTCCAGGCGTGAGCTACTGCGCGTGCTCAATCGTGGCGAAGCGACCAACGCCCTGAAGCGTCTGATCTACACCGGCCGCGTCGCTAATTATCAGGCCAAGAGCGAGGACGAAATGCAGGCCGTTGCGGACGCCCTGAGCCTGCTTGCCAACATTGTCATGGCCTGGAACACGGCAAAAATGCAGGCAATTTTCGATCGCTGGGCACAGCGTCGTAGCGGCGCGATACCGCCGGAATTGATCGCGCGATGCGCCCCGACGCGCACCGAGGGCGTGAACATGCGCGGCATTTTCCGCTTTCCGATCGAGTTCTATCTTGAGCAATTGCTGCCGTCCTGGGTGAGCCCAAAAATCAAACTTTTGGAGCCCTAAATTTGCGCCGGCGGTGCTGGAAAAGCCATGTTTAGTGAGGTATCTGAACGTCCCATCGAATCAATGCCTTGCAGCGGGAGGCTCAAAAATCCTCAGGAAATAGAGGGTGTTTCTACCGGGAGTTATTGCAGCAAAATCAAGTGCACCCCACCAGGAAGACCTGAAGCATCTGTCGCTGGCGGGTGCGCTGCACGACGCTGATCGGCTGGCGACCCGCAAGGCGGTGAACGCGAACGGCTCCGTGCATCGCACTCCGCTCAAATATCGATTGATCGAATGTTTGGCCCGAAACGCCGGAATGATAGTCACGCATAAGCA
>JANYJY010000035.1 GCA_025358295.1 Gammaproteobacteria bacterium | reverse complement strand
AGTAATCATTCGCACCCATGCGGTGACGCTCGAAGCCGAAGCGGCCACGCTACGCTTATTCGACAATCATCTCGACCTGCGCCGACGCATCCTAGTGATTGCGCCCCATCCCGACGACGCCGAAATCGCGGCGTTTGGCCTATATGCCGACAGGCAAGCCACCAGGTCACGGTTACCGCAGGCAATGCCGGCGACATGAACTATCGTGCCAACGTCAGCGACCCGGCCGAGCATTACTCCCTCAAAGGCTATTTGCGTGCGGTCGATAGCGTGACTATTCCGTGGCAGGGCAACATTCCACCGGAGCGCACCGCTAATCTCGGTTATTTCGATGGGCAATTGGATTCGATGTATCTGGCACCCAAGCAAACGTTTCCCGAAGTCTATAGTGCAAATACCCAAGTGGCTCCCTATCGGCGCGCAAACCTGAGCAAACTGGTATCGAGCGCAGCGCGCACTAACAGCTGGCAACATTTAGTGGAGGATTTGGTGGAGGTGCTGCGCAAGGTGAACCCGGAGATTGTGGTGATGCCAGATCCAAGACTTGACACTCATCTGGATCATGAATTCACGAGCGTGGCCCTCGACCAAGCACTCGAGCAGTGGCAAGGCAACCCGATTTTTCTGCTTTACACCAATCACACCGACAGCAACCATTATCCCTATGGACCGGCGGGCACCGTGATGTCGCTGCCGCCCGGTGAACGGCACGTCCACATGCAGAGAATATATTCGCATCCCACCGAGCACACCCTGCAAATCCGGAAATTGTTTGCCTTAGAGTCCATGCATGACTTGCGACTCTCTCCGGATGAGCAGACTACATGTAGTTCGGCAACAATTGCGCACCGCCCGGATTATCCTCGCAGCCCAGCAGAGGATTATTTTCGGCGCGCGCCGCGCGCGAACGAATTGTTTTACGTGTTCAATAAAACCGGCGTTCGCGCCGTAATTCAAGATTTTATTGCGCAATACAATGCGGCTCAAGGCACACGCTCCGCGCGCCAAGCACCTTAAGCCTATCAAGCGATAAAATAGCTTTCCTCCTCAAATAAGGTTCGTGTCGACGCTTAAATCAAGGGCGGATCGGTATCGCGCGCCGGATGACGATGCTTCGCCACGGCTGCGATAAAGCTCTGCGGGTCCAGAGCATCCAAAGATGCAGCCATGAGTATTCCTGGGTCCTGATCTCCAGACGGAAGCTCTGGGCTGATGCCAATCTTGTCCAGCAGCATTGAGGATGCGCCCAGTGCCAAAATAGTTTTGCAGTGTCGGTATTGGTCCTTTATGAATTCAAGTGTCTGTCCGTCGCGCGCTAGGTTCTCCACGGCCTCGACGCCGTCCGGCAATACCACGGCATCAAAGAGCACCGAGGGGGAATTTTCGAGTGTTGCGTCGACTTCAAAAGTCTCACTCTCCTCGCTGCTCACGGTGCCTAGGCGGCTTCCCAGCAGCCTGGGTACGGCGCCCGCCTCTGCGAGTGCCTGCATGATTGATGTCACGGATTCACCTTCGATCCCGTTGGCAATGAGAATCGCAATTTTCCGGGTCGCGACGCCGCCATCTCCCGGCAATGCCAACAACGAGAGAGCTTTGGACACGCCAATCTCCGGTTTCGGCGCACGCTTGATCGCACGCGGCATAGGTTCGGGCAAATCGATGCCCAATCCTTCCGCGACTGATGAGGCGAGCGCCTCCGACACGTTGCGCAGTGATGAAACCACCCGTTCGCGGATCGCGGGGACGGTCACTTTGCTCAACTCGAAACGAAAGCCTCCGACGATATGAGCCTGCTCCTGTGGGGTTTGGCTCTCGAAGAAAAGAGTCGCTTGCGAGTAATGCTCGGCGAATTTCTCAGGTTTGCCACGCACCTTATCAATGGGCGAATTGTCGGGCTCAATGGCCTTCGAGGAGCTGACAAACCCTGCGACTCCGGCCTGAAATGGACAGCCGCCGCCCAACGAATTCGGCTCATAGGCGACTCGTCCGCGGGCAATCGCCTGACGATGCAGCCCGTCTCGCTGGTTGTTGTGGACAGGAACAATAGGGGCATTGATTGGTATTTCGTGAAAATTGGGACCTCCAAGGCGAGTCAACTGCGTGTCGACGTAGGAATGGATACGCCCATGGAGCAACGGGTCGTTGCTGAAGTCGATGCCGGGTATGACATGCGCCGTGCAAAACGCGACTTGTTCGGTCTCGGCAAAGAAATTATCAGGATTACGATTCAGCACCATACGGCCGATGGGCTTGACCGGAATCAATTCCTCGGGAATTAGTTTGGTGGAATCTAAGATATCGAAACTGAACTTCTTCGCTTCCGCTTCGGAGAAGGTCTGTATCCCCAATTCCCACTCAGGATAGTTGCCGGATTCAATGGCCTCCCACAAATCGCGACGGTGAAAATCCGGGTCCGCACCCATGATTTTGACCGCTTCGTCCCAGACGAGTGAGTGGGTTCCCAGCCGTGGTTTCCAGTGAAATTTGCAGAAGGTCGATTTTCCCTCACTATTCACGAGCCGAAACGTGTGCACGCCGAATCCTTGCATCATCCTATAACTTCGAGGAATCGCCCGATCCGACATAACCCACATCAGCATATGGGTAGATTCCGGCATCAACGACACAAAATCCCAAAAAGTGTCGTGCGCTGAGGCGGCCTGTGGCATCTGATTGTGAGGCTCAGGCTTTACCGCATGGATCAAATCCGGAAATTTCATGGCGTCCTGAATAAAGAACACCGGCATATTGTTCCCAACGAGATCCCAGTTGCCCTCGTCGCTGTAAAATTTAACGGCGAAACCACGCACATCGCGGGCCGTATCGGCGGAGCCACGCTCGCCAGCGACAGTTGAGAAGCGAACAAAGACCGGCGTAGTTTTGCCTGCTTTCGCGAACACGGTCGCGCGGGTCAAATGGCTCAACGGCTTGTAGGCCTCAAAGAAACCGTGGGCGGCTGAACCGCGCGCGTGAACGATTCGCTCTGGAATGCGCTCATGATCGAAATGAGTGATTTTCTCGCGGAGAATGAAATCCTCAAGCAGCGTCGGCCCGCGCAGACCCGCCTTCAATGAATCTTGATTGCTGCTCACCGGGACGCCTTGGTTCGTGGTCAGCATTTGACCAGAGGAGTTCACCCGCTTTGGAGCGAGCGAGCCATCGGGGGCCTGGGGCTTTTGGGTGGGCGCTCCGTTCTTAGCTGATGCGTTGTGCTCGCTCAACGTACTGGCGCCGGTGGTAGGCGACAGCATTTCCTCGTGAGCGCCTTCTGGGGGCGTCATTGGATCTGCGGGTGCGTATTCACTGGGCTTTCCCGTGTTGAATGGCCGCGATTCGGCGAGAGCCGCCTGCTCCGCAGCATGCACAGCAAGTGCAGTGGTTGAGGGGCTCGGATGCGAAGGTCCGCTGACCGTTATTCCCTTTCCTGATGCGCTTTGATGTTTGGACCTCACCTTGTCGCTGTGTTTGATGCGCCCAGTTCTTTTCGCACCGCTCTTTCGGGTAGGCATGTCGAACTCCTCTTAGTGGCTGAAAACCGGGCTCCCGAGCGGCAGTGGTCGAAGCAACCACCTCTTCGAGATGCATCGGCTTATATAAAATGCCCGGAAGAACTTACACTCACCATTGGCCGTGGCTAGGCTCCCGATTGCGGTTGTTGATGTAGCCATTTACCTACATGAGGTTTTCTCTCTCGGGTCCAGGGCAGTTGGCATGCCGACTGTCGATACAGTTGCCGGCCGCCCGAGCGCGCAGCTGGAGCATTCAACTAAAAAAAACACCACGCCCGTGACCCCAACCGGTGTGGTGAACGGGGTTAGCTTATGAGGGTACCCACCGCGAAAAAGCTCGCGCTCGAAAGCGCGAGCTTGCACCTGTGATGCGCTTACCGGCCGTCGTAATACGAATTTACCCGCTTGCCGTATTCAGCGTCATAGGTCGGCGCACGTTCATCCGTGTACTTCGGCGCCTTCTCCAGTTTTTCCTTGTCGAGTGGCACGACGTAACCCGACTTGGCCGCATCGAATTTCAGCATTGTCCATGGTATGGGATATCGATCTGTGCCCATGCCGAGAAACCCCCCAAATTCAAGCACTGCATACCGTACCTGGCCAGAGTAGCGATCTATCATCAAATCATCGATAGAGCCGAGTTTCTCCCCTGCGGGGTTATACACAGAGGTTCCCTCGACTTTGTCTGAAGAAATTACAGCAGATGACGAATTCATATTGATTGCCTCGATAGTGGTGGAAATCGCAATTCCAGTGTCTCAATGCATGTCAAAACGGACTATCAGCCCATGTCGTGGGTCGCTGTCAGACAATTGGTACATGATCTTGCAATGACGATGGGATTGCCGTGGTGGGCGGAGAGAGTCACCGTGGCCTGGTGTTATGTAGGAATCGGCGGACGCGCTGTCGGGCTTTTTAGCCGATTGTGGTGTGCGAGAATTGGTTTAGGCTATGGAAGATGGTCCGCTTAGTGTTTCAGGGATTTTTCGTGAACGCACTCCTTACATCTGCCGCCGCCGTATTGTTGATTTTTACAATGCCCGCCGCTGCTGGCGAGGACAAAAGTTCTTCCGTCACTCCGCGACGAGTGGCGCACTGCATGGTAGAGCGCATGAAGGCCAGTCCCAGAGAGTCCTATCGTGACGCCTACAAAGAGTGTAAAACCCGTTTTGAAACCATGCAACGCGAGGGGATGCCGGAGTCTCCGGTCAACGGTGTTCATACTTCGCCACTAGCAAAGCCATAGTGTAGAACATTGCATTCATGACGGCAGGGATGGAAGAATATTCCCGTTGGAATGGCGGAAACGAATGTCGGCGCTCATCAGTCGAGCTGCGACAATACGACGGTTCTTGCTTGAATTTAACCCCTTAGCATTTGCATCCCGCTTACCGCTCGAATAGGCTATACCGTGGTGTCGAGAATTATTCCAACCGAACCCATTGGCAGTATTCCTCGTCCAATAGCGCTCTTGGATGCAATCTCTGCCGCCGGCGGCGACAATTCGAACCCGGCGTTAGAACCCCTCTACGACGAAGCGGTGCGCGATACCATCGCGCGCTTTGAAGCGACGGGCTCACCGATCATTACCGATGGCGAACAACGTAAGTACCAAAATTTCTGGACTTATAGCGTTCATGGGCTACCGAATACTGCTCCGGACGGGTTCAAGATTCCGTTCTCTGCAGGGCATACCCGGCGAATGCCTCGCCTCTTATGCAAACCCTTTTACTATCACCGGTACGCAGACGAATATCTGGCGTTTGCGTCCCGCATCGCCCGCGTTCCGCTCAAACAGGCGGTCATATCGCCGTCCGCCCTAAGTCTGCTGTATCCGGCCGAGACCATACAGGGCTATTCCAGGGATGAATTTCTCGCCGATTTACTGACCGAGCATGTGACCGAAGTGAGGCGCTGTTTTGCAAGAGGGGCTGCCTGCGTCCAAATCGACTTTACCGAACGCCGCCTGGCGATGAAGGTCGACCCGTCGGGATCTCTTCTCAGTCCCTTTGTCGAGCTGAATAACTTGGCGTTCATGCGATTTTCGCCCGCCGAGCGCCTTAAACTCGGAGTCCATACCTGCCCGGGTGGGGATTGGGACTCAACGCATAGTGCCGATGTGGACTATGCGGAACTCTTGCCGAGCCTCTTTGCGCTCAACGTAACGAATTTCTACGCCGCACTCGCGGGCGAGGCAGACCGGGACTATGTACTCAAGTTGATTCGCGATCGGCTCCGACCGCATCAACGCGTATTCGTGGGCGTGATTGCTCCAATTGACCCACGAATAGAGACTCCCGAAGAAGTACGCGATCGAGTAATACAGGCCGCCCACTACATTCCAATTGAACGGCTTGGAACCACCGACGATTGTGGTTTTGCTCCCTTTTGCGATGACAGATCGACCAGCCGCGACACCGCATTTGCCAAGATTCGTGCTCGTGTTGAAGGCACCATGCTCGCCGCGCGAGCACTCGGAAGCTCCAATGGCCGGTGAGGACGAAGAAGATCGGCAACTGCGGATCACCGTGTTGCGCAGTGCCGAGGCCGTGTTGCTCGCACGTGAGCGGGTCGAACAGCAACTTCGTGACGCAAAAGCGGAATTGGAGCGCAACCTCGAAGAGTTGCATCAGCAGCGCGAGTGGTTTGCCGTCACGTTGTCTAGCATCGGTGATGCGGTCATAACCACCGACGCCCGCGGCATCGTCACTTTCATGAATCCAGTCGCCGAATCAATGACGGGCTGGACATCCAAGGAAACGCAAGGCCACGCTTTGCGCACCGTGTTAAACCTTCTCAACGAAGCGACGAACCAGCCGGCCGAACACCCCGTCGATGTGGTGCTGCGCGAAGGTCGAATTGTCGAATTGACCAATCACACTGCCTTGGTGGGTCGGCACGGAGTCACGACGTCGATCGAAGATAGCGCCGCGCCCATTCGTGACCCAAAGGGCAATCTCATCGGCGCTGTCGTGGTGTTCCACGACGTGACGGCGCGACGGCACGCGGAAGCTGCGCTGAGTGAAAGCGAGCTTCAATATCGTACGGTCTTTAATCAAGCGGCTGTGGGCATTGCCGTCACCGACTCCAGTGGGAAGTTGCTAAACGCGAATCGAAAATTTATCGACATGTTCGGGTACTCCATCGAGGAGCTTCGACAACGGACTCTCTTGCAGTTGACCCATACAGACGATGTCACGAGCGCATCCCAGCAAATGGGCCAACTCGCGAGCGGGGAGATTGCCGATCTTCTCTTGGAAAATCGCTGCGTTTGTAAGAACGGTCGGGTGATTTGGTGTCTAAGCACCATCGCGCTGGTGCGCGATGCGGCTGGCCACCCACATCACTTCACCGGTATCGTCGAAGACATTACCGAGCGCAGACGAGCGGAAGAGGCTCAAGCGCGCCTGGCCGCCATCATCACCTCATCCGATGACTCCATCATCAGCATGAGCCTCACCGGCGTGATCACCAGTTGGAACCACGGTGCGGAGCGCATGTACGGTTACCTAGCCGAGGAAATGATCGGCCATACGACGGCGCGAATCCTGCCGCAGGACCGCGCAAATGAAGAAAGGGAAATTCTTGATCGCATTCGGAAAAAGGAACGGATAAGCCACTTTGAAACCGTTCGATTGCGCAAGGATCGCGTCAAACTTGATGTTTCGGTGGCCGTTTCGCCGATCGAGGATGCTCGGGGGAACATTATCGGCGCTTCGAAAATTACCCGTGATATTACCCAGAGCAAGCGAACGGAAGCCGCATTGCGGGAGACCGATCGACGCAAGGATGAATTTCTCGCCACCCTGGCGCATGAGTTGAGAAACCCGTTGGCGCCGATTCGCCAGGCGGCACTGATTTCGAAATCAGACTCGTCCACAGAGGCGCAAAAACGCTGGAGTCACGAAGTCATCGGTCGCCAGGTGCATCATATGGCTCTGTTGCTCGATGATTTACTGGACATTTCTCGCGTCACGCGCGGAATCCTTGAGCTCAGGCTTGAGACGACTGACCTCAAGGATGTTGTTGAAGCCGCGGTGGAAACCGCGCGGCCGGTCATTGATGCTAAACGCCACCACTTCTCCGTAGAAGCGCCGGCGGAACCGGTGCAAATTGTGGCGGATCCACTGCGGCTCGCGCAGATTCTGGCGAATCTGTTGACCAATGCCGCGAAATATACCGACCCGCAGGGGCAGATACAACTGCGTGTACAATCTGCGGTGGACGGCGTATTGATCGCAGTGACGGATTCTGGGATTGGTATTCCGGTTGAGGCAACTGCGAAGGTCTTCGACATGTTCTCGCAGGTGAAATCGACGCTGGACCGCTCGGAAGGGGGCTTAGGCATCGGACTGGCCCTGACCAAAGGTTTGGTGGAACTTCACGGCGGACGAATCGAGGCGCGCAGCGGGGGCGTTGGCCTAGGCAGCGAATTTATCGTCTGGTTGCCTCACCAAAGCAGGCGAAGTAATCATCTCGTCTCCGCTCAGACGGTTAGTGAGGCGCCGCCGACGAGCCGCCGGATCCTCATAGCAGATGACAATCGCGACGCTGCCGAAAGCCTTGCAATGTTGCTCCAGCTGCACGATCACGATGTTCGCGTGGTTCACGATGGTCAATCTGCGCTCGCCGCATTTGCAGAATTCCAGCCCGAGGTGGCGCTTTTGGATATTGGAATGCCGGAATTAAATGGGTATGAGGTCGCGCGTTCAGTGCGCCAAGGGTCACTCGGACGAGCGACAACATTGATTGCCATCACGGGCTGGGGTCAGGACCGAGACAAAGCGCATGCGCTCGCCGCGGGGTTCAACCATCACTTTACGAAGCCAGTCGATCCCGACCGGATTGTGGATATTCTTCGCTCGATTGACAATCGATAGTCTCGGTGGCCACGCTATATCCCTACTCTTTGGCCGCACTCAGCAAGGGTAAACTGGCGGCGCCGCTAACTAGCGCCTGGACTGGTGCACAGTTCCTGTACTAGTTGGTCGAATGTGAGCGTAGTGAACGGCTTCGCAATAGCCCGCACCTGCGTCCCCAAGCCACAATCCTTCGGATCCAAGAGATATCCAGAGGCCAATATAATAGGCAGTGAGGGATAGTTGGCGGCAACTTGCCGGGCCAGCTCGACGCCGGACATTGCTGGCAGGCTTATGTCGGTTACGACGAGATCGAATCGTTTCTCGCTCAATACGCTCAGCGCCTCTTCGCCAGTTGCCACGGCCACAACTGCCCGTGAACCGTCCGACAACAATTCCAGAGTAAGTTCGCGAACCAGCGCGTCATCCTCCACGTAGAGGATTTCTAGTGTCATGGTCCCGCGCCCGCGGTTTGGGCTGGCATGGGGTAGAAGAGCCGCAGCGCTTTCGGCAAATGTGAGACGGGCGACAGCTCGATTGCGCCGGCATTGTCAGATACCCATTGCCGCAGCAGTGACAATAACAATTCATAGGTGGACGTCTTTTCAGGCGCGTAGTGCAAAAGGTCACTGGGCGGCCTAACGGACGCACATGGAACTATGGGGCCGAACTCCATCAACGCGCTGAGATCCGATCGAGTGACGGTGACGTCGATGACCGTTCCGGCAGGAAGCCCGTCCGTCAGCGTCGAGCATAGTCCGAGAATTAACAATCGAAACTTGTGTGGCTCGGCAAGCACGACAACGTCACGTGCCAAATCAGATCTAAACGTAATCGATTTTTTCGCTGATTCATTGCGAACGAATCGCAGCACGTCGCTGACCAAATCACCGACATTGACGTCCATCGGGGCCTCCCTTTGCGGCGTCAATTGATTCACGAGTTCGACCAGCAATTTCTCCTGTTTAGCCAGCGAGTGCCGGGCGATGGAAGAGGCCTTTTCGACTATAGCTGAATTGGCTTCGGGGCTCTTTGCTGCGCGAGCGAGTAGTTCGACGGCGCTGTTTAGCGTATGCAATTCGCCGCGCATGTCGTGCAGGTAGGACGGGCGGCATCGTTCACCGACCAGTGCACACACAGCCGCCCCGAGTATCTCTATGAATGATATAGCCTTTTCAGGCTGTGGATTACTCCAAAGATGGTCCATTGGTGTCATGACGTTAAAGTGTGGCTCAATTGGGGTTCCGAGTCGCGTACGACAATGGTGCCATTGCCCGTAGGCGAAAGACTACAGCCGCCCTCAATCATCTCGGCTCGCGGGCGCCCTGGACCCTGCTGAGACGATTATTCCAGACGAATGGACTGATGTAAGGGCGACCCTATCCGGCGCTCACGACCATCGCCCTCGGCAAGGGTTATTCATGCCAGCACCATGGAGGCGTAGTTCCGACCCCAATCTTAGGCTGCGCGAACACGATGCGGCTAGACCCAGTGGGAGGGCTTTTCAATGTGCTGCGCCGCGCCGGCCGCCGCCGCCAGGTCGTACATTAGACGCGCGTCCACGATGCCCGCGATCGTCCCGTCCGCGTTGTAGCCGCAGAGGGGCCCGTGAATGACCGCAAACATGATCAAGCCGCCAGGATGCGTGTTGGGCTCGTGCCGGATACCGGCGCCTTCGAAGACATAACTGCCGGTGTGACCGTGGTCCTGATCATACGAAAATCCGCCCTCGAGGATGATGCCTTCGACCGCACCCAGGTGACCGTGAATCGGCGCGCGATTGTTCGCTTCAACCTTAAGGAGCATCGAAAATCCCCCTGTCATTGGATTCAGGTTTAAAAGCTTGAACCACGTGCCCGGCATTACCCAGTCCACCCACGGCAAGCCGGAGGGGTCGAAGAAGGCCGACTTCACGGCTGCGGTGCTGCCGACGGCCGCAGACGCCGCGAGCTGGAATTGATTGACCTGCATGGGAGCCCTCCGTTAACGACGTTAGACATCATGGCCGCACGTCCTCATTGGAGTGCGACACATGTTGAAAAATGATGAAGTGGTCTGTCTCCTATATCGTGGGTTGCGCAGGTGAGTGCGCCGAGCCACATGCAGAGTCCCCGAAGGGATCGTTCTGCCAAAACCATCAGGAGACAGACCGTGAAAGAGCCTATCACTTTCTATGTTGGACTGGATATTCATAAGGAATCGATTGCGATGGCGATTGCTGATGCGGATCGTGCTGCGCCGCGATTTATTGGCACGATCAATGCGGTCCCAGCGGAGCTGTGCAAAGATTCGTCAGTGCGATCACTTTCGTCGCCGAGATCGGCGACATCACTCGCTTCGCTCATCCGCGGGCGCTCATGGCGTACTTGGGACTGGTGCCTTCGGAGTTCTCGAGTGGTGCCTCCCGCCGCCAGGGTGCGATCACTAAAAGCGGCAACAAACAGTCTCGACGTATCCTGGTGGAGGCTGCGTGGAATAATCGCTTCAAAGCGCAAGTCAGCCGCGTGCTCGAGGTCCGCCAGGAGGGGCAGCCGAAGATTATCCGCGATATCTCTTGGAGGGCGCAGCTGCGTCTTGCTAAACGTTGGCGAAGCCTTGGCATGGGACGCAAGATCCATCAAAACAAAATCTGCGTCGCTGTCGCCCGCGAGCTCTCCGGATTTATTTGGGACGTGGCACGTCAGGTAAAGATCAGCCCCTGAATCTGTCCTTTCACCATCAACCATAGGAGTTCGAACACACAGTACCTTTACTACAAGCCATACACCTAATCGGGAACGCGACGAGTGGGACCGATGAGGGGAATCCTCGAAACTTTTAAGCGAGCATCCTTCGGGATGATCTCCGTTCTTAGAGCGAGGCAGCCCCGCGAAGAAGAGATGTAATGCGGTACCCAATCCGCGGATATCAGAATGATCCATCGTCGCAGCCATTCCCCACGCGTCGCGTTCCCCGTTCGGTGTATCGCTCATATCACTGTGCACAAATCATGTTCGTGAGCCCGCGAAAAAAACCGTGCCTTCGCTTGACAGAAGCGGCCATATCAGAATTTATAGTTGACGCCTGCATTGAGCCACCGTGGACGCACGTAGGTGTTGTACGTGGCGCCGAGCGGCGGGCTGGAATTGTCGAAGGCGTACGCCGGCTTGGCTTTGTTGAAGACATTGTTGGCGGACACCTCGAAGCTCAAGCGGTCGCCATAGGTCGCTAGGCTGATGTGGGCGTTCGCAAGCCATCCATGTGGAATCAGCGTCACGGGCGCGTTGGTCAGTTGTGCGTAGAAATCCCCCGTGTAGTTTCCTTCCAAGGTCGCGGACAGCGTCGCGGAACGAATCGCCACGCTCTGAGTGGCAGAGGCATTGAAGGTAAACGCAGGCGATTGAGGTGCCTTGCGAGTCAGCGTTTCGTTGGCAATGGGAATGTCGTCCACCGCGGTATGCAAGAAGGCGGCGCCCGCCTTGAGCATCGACCCTTGCAATGGGCGCAGCGTAAGCTCGGCATCCGCGCCGTACATGTGGGCGCGCGTGTTGAACAGCGTAAAATTGAAACCGCGCTGGTCGAATGCCTGATAGTCCGAGTAATCGTAGTAAAAAGCGGCGATGTTGAAGCGTGCACGCCGCTCAAGAAACTCGCGCTTGCTGCCCACTTCGTACGCCAGAAGATTCTCTCCACGGAAACGAAACGTGTCGAGCGGCGCGTGGCCGACGAATCCGGCGTTATAGTTGAACGCTTTGTAACCGTGATTGATGCTTGCGTAGAACATGGTGTCCTGGGTCGCCTGCCAATCGAGCTCAAGGCGGCCCGACCATCCCGTCTCCGAGTGAGCGTCGGTCACCAAGCCGGCCGTGCCTATGGTTCCCGGCGCTAGTAGTGCACTACAGGCCGGCCCCACGCAGTTCTCCTGATACTCGTAGTCCTTGTGGTCGCGCGTGCCGCGGAAACCGGCTGTCACCCGCAGATCGTCACGCAATTGGAACTCGTTCTGACCGAACATCGAATAGGATTTCGTGTCGACGGAGTGCGTTTCCATGGGGCGGGTTGCGATCGGCAAGATGGCGAAAGCCTGAAGGTAGGAGCCGTCGATCCTTAAGAAATACAGGCCGGCGGTCCAGTGATTGCGCTCGCTTGCGCCACTAAGGCGCAGCTCCTCGGTGAGGTGACGCGCGCTGGCGTTCTGATCGAAGATGGCGAACGAAATTGGGGAGAAGTCATTGTCCGCCGAGTATTCGCTGTGCAGTCTCTGGTAGCTCGTAATGGAGGACAGCGACAAGTCGTTCGAGAAATTGTATGTGACGTGTACGGCCCCGCTCGACACGCGACGCGCGAACCGGCCGGGGTAGTCAAACGATCCGCGATACGGGTCACCCGAAGGGACATAGCCGAAGCCTGTGGGGCTCCCCTGCGGCAGCGGGAGGCCGAGGCTATCGGGTCCTGGGTAGGCACCCGTGATGTAGTCGCCACCCGTCGTCACCGGCTCGATAATATAAGTGTCCGCTTCCAACAACACCGTGAGGCGGTCGTTGGGAGCGATGCGCAATTGGCCACGCACAGCGTATGTGTCGTCCTTGAGGAGCGCGGGACCGATCGCATTCTTGACAAATCCGTCACTCTTGTCGCGCAGCACCGCTACGCGTCCGGATACTCCGTCCGTAATGGGACCGCCGATCGCGCCTTCGAATCGCACCTGGCCGTAACTTCCGCCGGAGAGATTCGCGAACCCTTCCTCCTGGTCGGTGGGTTGGTTCGTGATCACGTGTACGAGACCCCCCGTCGCATTGCGGCCGAACAAAGTACCCTGGGGTCCTTTGAGCACCTCGACGCGGTTAACGTCATAGAATTCCTGAACGCTGGCCGCGTTTGATGGCTGATATACCTGGTCGACGTAGAACGCATTGGCGGGCTCGATATGGCCGGCGAAATCGTTCTGCGAAACCCCGCGTATCGCCAGCAGGCCGGCGACTGGCGAGCCACCTGGCGCCGAAAACTGCAGCCCGGGAGTCACGGCGGCCAGATCAGTCGTCTGATTGACGCCCAAATCGACGAGTTCCTGCCCAGAGAAGGCGCTGATCGCGATGCCCACTGTCTGGAGGTTCGTCTCGCGTCGCGTCGCCGTCACCACAACCTCATCTAGCACCGACCCCGACGCATCGGCCGAAGCGCCGCCGGGAGCTGACTGCACAGGCTTGGCTGCCGACGAAGGAGTCGTCTGGGCCAGTGCCGGCATGGCAAGCGCCAGTGCGATGGCTGCGATGACCGCAGGTCGGTGTTCTGAGATGCCAACGATCAGCTCACGCACATGGTCGTGTCCGAATTTAGTGTGCATTTTCCCCCCATTATCGTTTTTCGTGCTGCCTTCAGCGTTTCGTCAGGACAACACGCAACAGGGGTACGCACCATAGCGTGAATCACTCAGTGCGCAGCGCTCGCCAGGCACTGAGTGGTCTCCGCTATTCCCTTGGCTGACAACATTGGTTCAAGGTGGGCACTGGTCGATATTCGAATCTTGAGAGGCACGCGTGGCGCGACTTGAAGGCAAGGTGGTTATCGTCACGGGCGCCGCGCAAGGGCTCGGATATGGAGTCGCCCAGCGATTGGCCGAGGAAGGAGCACGTGTGGTTTTGACGGACATCAAGGGGGATGCCGGACTCAAGGCCGCCGATGCATTGCGTGCAAGATTCATTCAGCAGAATGTTGCATCGGAATCCGATTGGCAACGGATCATCGCGGATGTCGACCGAACCGAGGGCTCACTTCATGCACTAGTCAATAACGCAGGTATCGAAGGCGATCCTGCGGCCGCCAAGGATCCCGAGCATGCGCCACTCGAGGATTGGAACCAGATCTTCAAGGTCAACGCCGGCGGCGTGTTCCTTGCGTGCAAACATGCCATTCCACTCTTGGCAAGATCTGGCGGCGGCGCCATCGTCAACTTCTCGTCCGTCGCCTCTCTCGTCCCTACGCCCTTCCTGAGCGCCTACGGAGCCGCTAAAGCTGCGGTGGAACATTTGTCTCGCTCCGTCGCGCTGTACTGCGCGCGCGCGGGCTACCGAATCCGTTGCAACTCGATCCACCCGGGTCAAGTGCAAACGCCCATGTTCGACGTGCTTTTCGATCGATTGTCGGCCCAGGCAGGTATGAGTCGGGCCACCTTCGCTCAGGAATTCCTGGCCACCATTCCACTGGGCGCCTTTCAGGAGCCCAGGGACATCGCCAATGCCGTGCTATTTCTCGTTTCCGACGAGTCACGTTACATAACCGGGCAGGCGTTGGCGGTCGATGGTGGCTTTACGCTTGCGAATTGATTGCAGATAGAACTGCTCAACCTGAATTGAGCAAAGAGAGGATCGAATGCCGACATGGAATTGGGGACAGCCGCTCGACGGGATCATTCAGGTCGCCTACATCGTTGAGGACATACAGGCCGCAATGAAGAATTTCGGCAGCCGGCTCAATCTCGGCCCGTGGTTCCTGTTCGAACACTTCGAGTTTCAATGGATCAAGTACCGTGGTTTGCCCTGTGAGCTCGATTTGACGGTTGCGCTGGCGAATTCGGGCCACATGATGTTTGAGTTGATTCAGCAGAATGACGCTCAGCCCAGCGTCTATCGAGAGATTCTCGATAGACGCGGCTATGGTTTTCACCACTGGGCGGTGGCGGCGCAGCCGGAGCACTACGAGGCAGTGCTGGCACGATATCAACAGCAGGGATTCGCCCTTGGCCTTGAGGCCATGGTGTCGATCGGCGCCCGCGCCGCTTACGTCGACACCTCCGCGGAGCTAGGGGGCATGATCGAGGTCATTGAAGTCACTTCGGCCGTGGAAGGGCTATTCACCCAAATACATCAGGCCAGCGTGGGCTGGGATGGATCCGCTGCGATCCGCACGCCAGGACGCACCGCCGTGTGAGGCATCGCCGGTTCGGATTGCGAAGGGCCCCGAACTGTTGCATATTGACCAAAGGCACAGTGCCGCCGTTGAAGAAAAACGAAGAAACGCGGGTCGGTGGGCGCTGACGGGGTTATAGGCT
The DNA here is from genome assembly GCA_025358295.1 of Gammaproteobacteria bacterium. Taxonomy (GTDB): domain Bacteria; phylum Pseudomonadota; class Gammaproteobacteria; order Steroidobacterales; family Steroidobacteraceae; genus Bog-1198. The sequence continues at coordinate 53,593 of JANYJY010000035.1, read as the reverse complement.
GGCTCGGAGGGGACATCACAATCATGTCCGAAATTTCGGCGTCGCGGAGCGCGGTGTCCGCCGAATTATTCGTGCGCGTGCTTTCGTGCACATCATACGAGCAGATGGGTGAGCGCCTGCTGACGCCGGTAGCAGACGCGTTGAATGCGACCAGTAGTGTGTTCCTGCAGTTCTTTGATCTGCCCACCAATGGACAGCTGGTGGGGAGGCGATCGTACGTCGGGCATCATCCGCGTAGCGTCGAAGTGTACGCGGAAGGCGTCTACAACCTGGATCCAGTCCTCAAGCCCGGTCTGCAACGGTTGCGCTCCGGAGCGAACGGTCAGCGTGCCTCCGTGTCACTGCTGTCGGGAATTCCGGGTTGGCGGGATCAGGCTTACTACCGTGAGTTTCTTTTTGAGTACGATATCCGGCATGTCCTCGGCGTTGTCTTTCCCGTCCGCTCGACCCTTGGATCGGAGATGATGTGCTTGGGGTTTCATCGCGCCCACGAAGCGCAGCCGTTCTCGACCGAGGAGGTGGGCAGGCTACAAGAATTGGTGCCGGTGATTCAATCGGTCATCTCGAACCTTGCGTATCGGGACTCGGTTCCTTTGTCGGGTGCCGTACTGGATGCCGTCGCAGATAGTGACGCCGGCATGGGTTTCGTTGTACTCGACGAGGACCTGCTCGTCCGGCATGCGAATCGTCACGGCCTGACGCAGCTCGGGCTATACGAGGAAGCTGCGTGCCGCAGCGCGCAGTCGGCGAGCGTATTTGGCGAAATACGTCAGCGGCTGATGTATCTTGCGCCGGCGGCGGGCTCTCGCGGCCGGTTCACCGTCGCAATGCCGCGGGAGAACCACGGAAATTCTTGTCAAATGGACATCGACGTGCGCGCCTTTCGCGACATCGACGCGAGAATTTACTATGTTCTCGTCATGTCCGAATGCAGTGACCGCAAGGTTCTCGACGATGCCTGCGCGTCATTCGCTCTTTCCGACCGCGAGATCGACGTCGCCCGCCTGATATGCGCCGGGCAGAGTAATGGACAGATTTCCCGCGGCTTGGGGATCGCGCTGCGTACGGTCGAAAATCATCTGCGCTCCGTGTACGCGAAGGTCGGTATCAACAGCCGCACGCAACTAGTCTCAAGGCTCCTCGGCCTGAACTGAGCGCGCTTGCATAGCGCGCCGCGCTCAGCGTCTCTTGTGAGGCCTCAATCGCGCGGTGTAGGCACGACAGAAACCATTTCTGCCATCCCGTAACATCGAGGCCACCCTTTTGCGCACGCTCCAGCATTGTGCAATAGTCATTCCGCTCGCGACTGATTTGCGCTGACATGCTGTAAAAGCGCTGCGTGCTCCGTTCCGAACGGGCGAGAGCCGTGTTGGCGATCGCGCGCGCAATGAGTCCATTAACGTCATCGAAGCAAAAAAACTACTAGCCGATTTTAGGGATGATCGGGTCGGGCATGGCTGGCGGGCATGAAGTCAGGCAGGCGCTCGTTGCCTGCGCGTCTGACGATAAGCGCGCGGCGCTTGACCGTATGCCTTGCGGAATACCTTGCCGAAGTTACCGGAATCCGCGAATCCCCACTTGTATGCAATCTCGGTGATGGTCTGATGATCGAGTTGCACGTTAGATAGATCGGAGCGGCAGCGCTCCAGGCGCTGCGCTCGAATCCAGTCCGATACTGTGCTGTTAATTTCGCCGAACAGCATGTGCAGGTAACGCACCGAAACGTGATTGGCGGCTGCGATTCGAGTGGGCGTGAGATTCGGGTCCGCTAGATTCTCAACTATATACTCGCGCAGACGGCGCAACGTTGCGTGACGCATATTCGGCCGCTTGCGGCAGGGTGCCGAGGTCAACGCTCGTGCCAGTAGGTCGAGCGTGGGGTTCACGATCTGCGCGGCGTCATGCTCGTGCATATTCCACAGCGCGTGACCCAATGCCCGTAGGTGATTGGCGAACAATCCGCCGATTCCTTGATTGCAAGAAAGGGCTACTCCCACGTAGTCCTCGGCGTTGGGCATGAGTGAGCGCATGAGAGAAGCGGGGACCATGAAGGTCAGCTTTTCGAGCGGCTCCAACAGCGTAAATTCGATCCGCCGCTGCGAGTCCCACAACACATATTCACCGGCGCGCAGCGTGACGTCGCGATCGTGGAAACGCAGGTATTCAACACCGGAGACCACGTACAACACGTTGAAGAAGTGGCCGTCGGTGCGGCCGATGTCGCCGATCGTTCGAATGCCGCTCAATGGGTCGCTATTGCAGTGGATGAGTTTGCAGCCGCCGAAGTCGTATTGACGGACCGCCGCCTCGCAGGTTTGCTGGCTGCGCGAGGTGATCGACCACGGCAGGAAGTATTGGCTGAGCGCACTCGCCCACGCATCGTAGCGCTGGCTTGCAGGAAATTGCCCCGCGGACCAAGCCTTTATAGGTGCCCTTAGTTCGCCAGAGCGCGGATATTCAAGCATGCCCTAAAGCTTCGCTGTTGTTGTAATCACGCCCATTAAGACTACACCAGGCCGACTCCCCGTCAAACCTTGAGTTCCTTCTGAGACGGGTCGACATGCGCCCGCTGCCAGGATTGCCCCGAATGCTACGCCTAGGCTAGACAAAACAACAAATCGATCATTGGCTGTTGCGGGGAATGACTATGTTTAAGGCTGGCGTGAACGTGTTTTGCTGCCTATTGGCTATGGGCTTATTGGGTGGCGCGTCGAAAACCCGGGCTCAGGCGGTTACCGAGGATGCCTCGACGGGCCTCGAGACCATCCTGGTCACCGCGGAGCGCCGTACCACGGATGTACAAAAAACGGCGGCTGCGGTGACCGCGTATTCCAGCGAGGACCTGACAGAGCGAACCATCGTCGGCATCAGCGACATGGCCAACGCGAATGCCAGCCTGCTGGTCAGCCTGTTTCAAGGCGAGGCGCAAATCTATATCCGAGGCATCGGCTACTCCTCGGTGATCGGCGGCTCGGACAGTTCGACCGCATTTCATTCGGATGGCGTTTACATATCTCGAAGTGCCGGTGCGGTGCCGGCGTTCCTCGACGTGGAGCGTGTAGAGGTGCTGCGCGGTCCGCAGGGTACTTTGTACGGCCGCAATGCCACCGGCGGGTCGGTGAATGTAATTTCCAAAGGACCGAGCAACGAGCTTGAGGCCGAGGGCCGGCTCGATGTCGGGAACTACGATGCCTATCGGGTGACGGGCGCCATCGGCGGGCCGTTGAGCGATCGCATCGGGTTGCGCATCGCCGTGGAACACGATTCGCACTCAGGCTACACCACGCTGTATCGCCCGATCGCGGACCCGGTGGGCTTGGGCTCTGTCAAAAGCGATGCCGAGGACCAGAACGCCTGGATGGCACGCATCACGTTGACGGCGAAAATTCTCGACACGTTGAACGCCACCATCAAGGTGGACTACTACGAAGCGAACGATGATGGCGTCGTGTGGCATTACTTTGGACCCGGGACATCCACCAATCCGATCTACCAAGCCCTGGTGCCACCCTCGGTTCGTTCCGCGCCCTATGCCCGCAGCTACGGCTCGGACATCCAAGGTTTCAATAAGCCCTACAGTGAAGGCATTTCCGGAAAATTGGTGTGGAATATCGGCGACTACACCTTGAGTTCCTTGAGCGCCTACCGGAAAACCCGCCCCTACAACCGCGACGATCTCGATGTGTCGCCCGTGTTCGGCGTGGACCAATTGCGCGAGGAGGACCAGCATCAATACTCGCAGGAGTTTCAGCTCAGTTCACCGAACAGCGGATTCTTTCAATGGATCCTTGGTGCGTACTACTTCGACGAAGCGAACCCGATTCGCAATGAATACTTTCTGCCCTTTACCGATGCGCTGTTCGGCCTGCCAAATAATCCCATTTGTTGCCTCTTGAAGCTCAACGGCAAGACCACCACTCAAGCCTACGCCGGCTTTGGCGAGGGCACGCTCTACTTCACCGACAAGCTGCAGGCCGTGCTGAGCGGCCGCTACAGCAGTGAGCGGCGCGGCGGCAGCAATGATGTCGTTTTCGTCAACGCACCGATCACGGCCTTCGACAACGTGGCGACATTCGCGGACACGCGATTCAACTCGTTTACCCCAAAGTTGGGCGTGAACTATGAACTGAACTCGAACACCTTTCTCTATGCATCGGCATCGAAGGGATTCAAGTCCGGTGGCTTCAATCCGGGCAGCTATCAGAATGATCCCTACAAGCCCGAGCAGATTTGGGACTACGAGGCGGGAGCCAAGCTGACGCTGTTCGATCGTCGGCTGCGGTTGAACACGGCGGTGTTCTACTACGACTACACGGATCTACAAGTACAGGACGTCCAGAACAACAACGTCATCATTCGCAACGCTGCCAAGGCCAAGGTCAAGGGCGTTGAGCTCGAATCCTCGTGGCTCGCCACGTCGGCTTTTCGCGTTGACGCCAATTTGACTTGGCTGGATGCCGAATTTACCGATGGCGCTTTGCTGGATCCTAAGTACCCGGCGCTCGGCGTACAGCAATTGAGCGGTAAGAAATTGCCGCGGGCGCCCGCGTTGAAAGCCACTGTTGGGGCGCAGTACCAATTCGATTTGCGCGATCACAGCGACATCACACTGCGTGTGGATTACGCCTGGCAGGACAAGATTTACTTCTCGGCGTTCAATGTGCCGGATCTCGCCGAACGCAGTTACGGCTGGCTCAAGGCTCGCGGCACCTATACCGGACCCTCGGGTAAGTGGAATGTAGCGGCCTACGTCGACAATGCGACCAACGAAGTCGTCGCCACAAACAAGATTTTCAATGGCGACATCATTGGCTCCACGGTGGTCGGCAGCCTGGCGCCGCCGCGCACTTTTGGCGTCGAGTTCAATGTCCGCTACTGAAGCCGGCAGCGCGCGGCAGCCGCAGGTGGCCTTGGTGACCGGGGCGGCCGGCGGAATCGGCTCGGCCATCGTTGAGCGCTTGCTGTCACGCGGCACCAGTGTGGTCGCCGTCGATCGCGACGCAGAGGCGCTTGCGGCACTGAAATTGCGTACCGCTCGGGGTGGGGCGCTGTGCACGGTGCGCGCGGATGTCACGGATCTTTCGGACATGCGCGGTGCCGTGGCGGCCGGCTCGGCGTCCTTCGGCGCGGTGGATTCTATCGTGCTGAATGCCGGCATCGAGGGCGCAGTGGCGCCGGTAGACGAGTACCCGAGCGAGATATTCGCCGAGGTGATGAAGGTCAATGTGCGCGGGGTGTGGTGCGGCCTGCAAGCCTGCATACCGGAGTTGGAAAAGAGGCGTGGCAACGCAGTCATCGTCTCGTCTATTTCTGGGGTGATGGGATTCGCAGGGGTGTCGGCCTACACCGCAAGCAAGCATGCGGTGATCGGTATGATGCGTTCGGTTGCACTGGAATTGGCGCCCTTCGGTGTGCGCGTGAACGTCGTCGCACCAGGCTTTGTATCGACGCGCATGACGAGGGATCTGGAGCGCAACTTAAACCCCGCTAATCCAGGGGCCGCGCACGACGCAGCCGTGAATCGAACGCCATTGCGTCGCTACGCACAGCCGCAGGAGATCGCGAAGGTCGTCTGTTTTCTATTGAGCGACGACGCGTCCTTTTGCACCGGCGGCGTGTACACCGTCGACGGCGGGTTTGCCACATGAGCAGTGGAGCGCGGCGCGCAGCCTTGGTGACCGGCGCGGCCAATGGAATCGGCAAAGCCGTGGTGAAGCGCATGCTCGAAGCGGGCTACGTGGTGGCGGCCATGGACCGTGACGCGGCGGCGCTTACTCACAGTGTGGCCGGCACGGCGAATCGAGACGTCGTACAGATTGTCGGCGATGCCGCGAATCCTGAGGCGATGGCGGAGGCGGTGCGCGCGATTGAGGCACGCTTCGGCCGACTCGACGCAGCGATATTCAACGCCGGCATTGCCGGGGTGTCCTCACCCTTGAAGGATTACCCGATTGAGGTATTCGATGAGGTGATGCGGGTCAACGTACATGGGCCGTGGCATGGCATTCAAGCCGTGACCCCGCTAATGAGGGCTGCCGGTTCCGGCTCCATCGTCCTCGTCTCCTCGATCAACGGCATTCGTGGCTTCGGGACCTTTGCCGCCTATGCCGCCAGCAAGCACGCCGTGATGGGCCTCGCCAAAACCGCTGCCATCGATCTTGCGCGGCACGGCATTCGGGTGAATTCCGTGCATCCCGGATTGGTGAACACCGCCATGATGCAAAAGGTCGAAGAGCAGGTAGGCGCACCCAGCCTTGAGGCAGCCCACGCGCATTTCAGCTCTTTCGTGCCGCTACGCCGCTATGCCGAGCCGCATGAAATCGCGCAAGTCATCGCCTTCTTGAGCAGCGATGAGGCCAGTTACGTCACCGGCGCCGGCTACATCGTCGACGGTGGCTTCACCACCGGCATCCCGGCGAGCGCGTGACCACCAGAAACACACGGAGACCTAAGAGATGACTGACCTCAATATGCCTGAAGTAATGTGCGACGGCGCGGATCTTAACTGGGCCCCCGTAGTTCCGGGCATCGATCTCAAGCGCTTGTTCACCAGTCCGGAGACTGGGCGCTGGACAGTATTGTTCCGCTGCCAGGCGGGCAGTTTCATTCCGCGTCACAAGCATCTCGGCGCAGGCGAGTATTTCGTGCTCAGGGGTCGCATGGACTATCGCATGGGCACCGCGCTTGCTGGGGTGTACGGCTATGAGCCGATCGGCGCCGTGCACGACATGACCAGTTTTCCGGAATACACCGAATTGCTATTCACCAATTTCGGGCCCGTGCTGTTCTTAAATGAGGACGACAGCATCGCCTCGGTGCTCGATTATGAGTTGGTGAACAAGTTGACGAGCGCGGCCTGACTTTTGCCCATGACCGCCTTCGCCAGTGCCTATCAAGCCAGCGTCGAGAATCCGGCACGCTTGTGGTCGGAAGCGGCGTGTGCCGTCAGTTGGTATCACGCGCCTGAGGAGCCCTTTGAGGGCAAGGCTTACGGCCTCGCGGAGTGGTTTCCGGGTGCGACTCTCAACACCTGCTTCAACGCAGTCGACCGGCACGTCGACGCAGGGCGCGGCGCTCAAGCGGCATTGATCTACGACAGCCCGCTCGCCGGTACGGAAAGATGCGTCAGCTATCAGGAATTGCAACACGATGTTGCGCAATTGGCCGGCGCGCTGCGTGATTTGCAGGTGCAGCCCGGCGATCGAGTGGTTATCTATCTGCCGATGATCCCTGAGGCGGTGATCGCCATGCTGGCCTGCGCGCGCATCGGCGCCGTACATTGCGTGGTATTCGGCGGATTTGCGGCGCCTGAGCTTGCCAAGCGCATCGATGACGCTAAGCCGCGCGTGGTCTTGAGCGCGTCGTGCGGTATCGAGCCCAAGGGCATCGTGGCATACAAGCCCCTGCTGGATGCAGCGCTCGAACTGGCGGCGCACCCGGTGGAGAGTGTCGTGATCCTGCAGAGGCGCGAGCTTCGTGCTGAGCTGCGTCGTCCACGTGATCTTGATTGGTGCGAGGCGACAGCCGCCGCCGCGCCGGCTGCTTGTGTGCCGATGAGGGCGAGCGATCCCCTGTACATTTTGTATACCTCCGGCACCACGGGGATAGCGAAGGGCGTGGTGCGTGATAACGGCGGTCATGCGGTGGCGATGGCGTGGAGCCTGCGCCATGTATTTGGCATGCAGCCGGGCGAGGTCTTCTGGGCAGCGTCCGATATTGGCTGGGTGGTGGGACACAGCTATATCGTGTATGCGCCCCTCATTGCCGGCTGCACCACTATTCTTTACGAAGGCAAGCCGGTGGGCACCCCGGATGCCGGCGCTTATTGGCGCGTGATTCGCGCGCATGGGGTGCAGGTGCTGTTAACCTCGCCCGCTGCGCTGCGTGCCATCAAGCGCGAAGACCCAGAGGGGTTGCAACTCAAACCCGGCACGGGGCGCTTGCGCGCTGTGTTCCTGGCCGGAGAGCGCGCTGATCCTGACACCGTTCGCTGGGCGGAAAAACACTGCCAGGTACCCGTGATCGATAACTGGTGGCAGACTGAATTGGGGTGGCCGGCGCTGGCCACCTGTTTGGGGTTGGGAGAGCGAGCGGTGCGCTACGGCAGCGCGGGCCATGCGGTGCCCGGCTATCGTTTTGCTGTATTGAACGCTCAGAGCGAGCCGCAGTCACCGCGCATCATCGGCGACATTTGCATTCGATTGCCGTTGCCGCCGGGGTGCCTATCCACCCTGTGGAACAATGAAGTCGAGTTCGTCGCGAGCTATCTCGCCGCGCATCCAGGATTCTATCGCACGGGTGATTCAGGATTCATCGATGCCGACGGCTTCGTGCACGTCATGAGCCGTATCGACGACATCATCAACGTTGCGGGTCATCGCCTGTCTAGCGGCGGCATCGAACAAGTCATTGCCGAACATCCCGATGTAGCCGAATGTGCGGTCATCGGCGCCGCCGATGCCATCAAGGGCATGGTGCCGGTGGGGCTGTTGGTCCTGAAGGCTGGTGTAACTCGAGCCCAGGCCGAGATCATCGTCGAAGTGGCGCGAAAGATTCGCGATGAGATCGGTGCTATCTCGGCCTGTAGGGCGATCGTTGTCGTCGACAGGTTACCAAAGACGCGTTCGGGCAAGATATTGCGCTCCGTCATTCGCCGGATCGCCGACGGCGAGTCTTTCGAAACTCCCGCCAGCATCGAAGATCCCCAAGCGCTTGACGGGGTTTGCGAGGCGCTGCGTGCGGTGGGCTACAGCCAAACAGAGGTGACCCGTGCCAGCGGAATGTGACGTGCGAATTCGGATGTATGCGCAGATGGCGAGGAGCCGTTACTTCGAGGAGGCCATCAAAGTGGCGTATCTCGAGGGCAAACAGCCCCTGTTCAACATGGCCAAGGGCCCGATTCCCGGCGAAATGCATTTATCGAGTGGTCAGGAACCCTGCGCGGTCGGCGTGTGCGCGCACTTGCGACCCGACGACACTGTGACAGCGACACATCGTGCGCATCACATCGCCATTGCCAAGGGAGTCGCGCTCAATGCCATGGCAGCGGAGATTTTCGGCAAGCGCGACGGACTCTCTGGCGGCCGCGGCGGGCACATGCATCTGTTCGATGCGGGCGTCAATTTCTGCTGCTCAGGGATCGTGGCGCAAGGCATGGGGCCGGCCGTCGGCGCGGCATTGGCCGCCAAACTGGGCGGCAGCGATGCGGTCGCCGTGAGTTTTATCGGCGAAGGCGCCGCCAACCAAGGGGCGTTTCATGAATCCTTGAATCTCGCTGCGGTTTGGAAGGTGCCGGTGGTATTCGTCATTGAGGATAATGCCTGGGGCATTTCGGTGGCGAAGCGCGCCTCAACCGCCATCGAGAGAAACTCGGATCGCGCCGCGTCCTATGGAATGCCGGGCAGCTTCGTGGCGGACAATGACATCGATGCTATCTACGCGGCGGCTGGCGAAGCAATTCAACGTGCGCGCGCCGGGGGCGGGCCCACACTGATCGAGATCGAGACCTGGCGATTGGAAGGACATTTTATGGGCGATGCCGAAGGTTATCGGCCCAGCGGGGAAGTCGCCGCGCTGCAAACGCGCGATCCCCTCATCGTGTACCGCCAACGGCTCGCCGCTGCCGGAGTTTCGACGGCGGAACTCGAGTCGATTGAAGGCCGCGAGCTGCGCGCCGTCACAGACGCATTGCAATTCGCGCGCAAGTCCGACTATCCCGCCGCCGAGTCGGCGTTCGACACCGTCTTCAGCTGAAATTCATAGAGAGGCAGTATGACCGCCACCACCACCGCTGCGACCGCGCGCCGGCTGACAATTGCGAAGGCCATGAGCGAGGCGATCGGCCAGTCCATGGACGCCGATCCGAAGGTCATCGTGCTCGGCGAGGACATCGGCGCGCTGGGCGGCGTCTTTGGCACGACGCAAGGCCTGCTCGAACGCTTCGGCGCCGGGCGCGTTCGCGATACGCCGATTTCCGAGACGGCCTTCATCGGCGCCGCGGTAGGCCTCGCCGCGGCGGGTATGCGTCCGGTCGTTGAACTCATGTTCGTGGATTTCTTCGGCGTGTGCATGGATGCGATTTACAACCTGGCAGCCAAGCAGAGCTATTTCTCCGGTGGCCATGTGTGCTGCCCTTTGGTGCTCATGACTTCGGTGGGCGGCGGCTATGGCGATGCCGGGCAGCATTCCCAGTGCTTGTACGCAACCTTTGCGCATCTGCCTGGCTTGAAAGTAGTGATGCCCTCGAACGCTTACGATGCCAAGGGCCTGATGCTGAGCGCCATCGCGGATGCGAATCCCGTGGTTTTCATGTTTCATAAGGCCTTGCAGGGCATGGGGTGGCTCGGCACGGTACCCGGCTCCATCGTTCACGTACCTCAGGAAATGTATGAAGTGCCGATCGGCAAGGCAGCGACGGTACGACCCGGTCGCGACATTACGCTCGTGGGTTTGGGTCTCACGGTACATCTGGCGCTGCAGGCGGCTACAACCTTGGCGGCAGAGGGCATCGAGGCTGAGGTAATCGATTTACGCACTATTGCGCCTTTGGATCATGGGGCCGTTGCGGTATCGGTGGCCAAGTCCCGCCGGCTCATCGTCGTGGATGACGACTACCGCAGTTTCGGTGTGAGTGCCGAGGTCATCGCCGGGGCCTGCGAAAGCGGTGTCGATTGGCTGGCCGCGCCGGCACGCATTACCCATCCGGACGTGCCGATTCCGTATTCACCCGCACTCGAACATCCGTTGTTGCCGAGTGCCGCCAAGATCGTGGAACTCTCTAGGCAGCTATGCCGCGGCGGGGCCGTTTGATGGATGTAATCATTCCCGCGGACTTATGGGGTGACGACGGCGACGCGGTTATCGCGACCTGGCTATTCCAAAGTGGGGAATTGGTATCCGTAGGCGCCGTTCTTGCGGAAGTCATGTATGAAAAAGCCAGCATGGAAGTCACCTCGCCCGGAGCCGGACGGCTGACCATTCTCATTGCAGCTGAGAGTCCCGTTCGGCAGGGGCAATTGATCGGGCTAATAGAGACCTATTGAAACATCTAGCATGGTCCCTCACCGGGCGCCGTCGGGCTTTCGCTATTGTCAACGCGATGCCTCGCTATGTCGCCTTCACCGGATCGATCCCTCGCTTAGGCCGGCGAACAGCCCTCACTTTCCCGCTGCTTCCTCCTCCGCAGAAGAACTGATCGCCGCCATCCGACTCGAGCCCCGAAACGAAGACTCCGGGCGGCATCCCGAGACTCTCCAGAACCTCTCCCGTTCGCGGATCGATTCGCCGCAGCTCGCCCTCGTCACCTTCCCAGGCCCCGTGCCAGAGATCTCCATCGGCCCATGTCACTCCGGTGACGAAACGATTGGACTCGATCGTGCGAAGAATCGCCCCCGTGTCAGGATCGATTTGATGAATCTTCCGGTCCCGGTACTGGCCCACCCACAGCGTCCCTTCTGCCCAGGTAAGACCCGAGTCCCCGCCGCCTCCCGGCGCCGGGATCGTGGCGAGCACACGGCCGCTGTGCGGATCGATCTTCTGGATGCGATTCTCGGCGAGCTGAAACAGGTGCTCACCGTCGAAGGCCGTCCCAGCATGTGCGGCGACATCGATCGAGCGCAACACTTCACCGCTGGTGGGATCGAAGGCGTTCAGCTTGTCCCCCGTGGCAAACCACACCTTTTGACCGTCATACGTGACTCCATGCACCCGGTCGGCACCCGAGAAAGGGCTAAACTCTCGAACAATTTCAGCGGTTTTGCGGTTCATGTGTCCATCTTAGTCAATCGGAAGAGACACGGAGAGCAACAAGGTTGTCGCGATTCCGGGCATTGGGGGAGTCATCCAACGGCGCGTCCGCCCGCGCCCGAATGACTGTACCTTGCCTGCCGCCGCGAGTGAGTCGAGCGCCCGCTGAACGGTACGCTGACTAGCCCCCGACGCAATAGCCAGGGCCGAGCTTGACCACGATTCACCGTCGGCGAGAAAAGCGAGCACCGCCGCGTGTTTCTCTTCGACCGGTCGCGCCAGTACGACAACTTCGTGTGCGATGCGGGGGGAAAGTATGAAGCCTCGTTTGGTCGCGTTCACGTCGGCCAGCGTCCGCAGCACCGCGCGAAGGCGGGCCATTTCCACTCGCAATCGGGCGCGATGCGATCCATCAGTGAGTTTCAATCGGAATGCGCGCGCGACGAGCGCGTCCCTCGGCACGTCTCCCGGCCAGGCTTCGCCTAGCGAGCGTGCGAGCGCGAACAATACCGGACGCTTGGCGAGTGATATCAGCCGGCGCTCCTGACGCACGACGTGGCGGCAAGCGTCCACCACGAATGCCTTCGACGCCAGCAGTGCTTCGACTTCTTCAAGCAAGACGAGCCGCTCGCTGCCGCGCGAAATCAGGCGCGCCGCGGGCGTGTTCAGAATCCGGCCTGCGTTGTCGACCTCCGCGGTCAGAGCGGGGATTGCCGAGCGGCGTGCGGTGTCCGCGGCTCGAGCGAGCGCCGCGCGCGCTTGCTTCGTCCGCAGGCGGCGCATTGAGATCCCCGCGAGTACCAGCTCGTGGATGGTTTGCGACGCGGGCGGTAATCGCGCGGGATCGATTTCGGAGAGCGCACGCTCGACCTCCTCGAGACGTCCGATCAGGAGGAACCGCCTGAGTTCGAGATATCGCGCATGTGCGGCGTTCACCCGGTCGCCATGCGCGTCGAGCGTCACACGCGCCGCGTCGAGCGACTTCGCAGCCCACCCCAAGTCGCGCGAGACGAGTGCGATCTCGGCCTCGGCAACGACGCACCGCGCGCGAGCCACGGCTTCCTTGGGGCTAAAGGCGTGCCTGGCACGTCGCAGGAGCGCCTTCGCGCGAATGAAATCGCCGAGCTGCGCCATCGCGATGCCTCGAAGCGCGAGAGCGGGTGCGTCGTCGCGCAGGGCGACCCGCTTCAATGCGCCGAGCGGATCACCCGCCGCGAGTGCGCGTGCGGCGGCCGTTATCAATGAGTCCATCGCAATCCCGTCACACTTGTAACTCCCGCGCTTCGATGCCTGGGGCTATAACTATCTCACGAGTAATGAACAAGACGAGGTTGCAATGACCATGACCACAACAGCTAAGAATGACCCGAAGAGCGTACGGCTCCCAATGAATGCGCCGCCGATCGTGTCGCCGAAGGAATGGCAGGCGGCGCGCGAGCTGCTGCTAGTCAAGGAGAAAGCCCTGACCCGCGCCCGCGATGCGCTGGCCGCGGAACGCCGGCGGATGCCCTGGCTCGCCGTAAACGAGGCGTACGAGTTTGATGGGCCCGAGGGCAAGGCGAGCCTGCTCGATTTGTTCGGCGGCCGCCGTCAACTGGTTGTCTACCGCGCTTTCTTCGAGCCCGGTGTGTACGGCTGGCCCCAACATGCCTGTCGCGGCTGTTCCTTGGTGGCCGACCAGGTCGCCCACGTAGCTCATCTGAATACCCGCGACACCACCCTGGTATTCGCTTCGCGCGCGCCGCAGAACGATATCGTGCGCCTGAAGGCGCGGATGGGTTGGCAGATGCCTTGGTACACGGTGACGGACGGCTTTGACATCGACTTCGGCGTGGATCAGTGGCACGGCACGAATGTGTTCTTCCGCGACGGCGACAGCGTGTTCCGGACCTACTTCATCAACAGCCGCGGTGACGAGGCGATGGGGAGTACTTGGAGCTACCTCGATGTGACTCCGCTCGGGCGCCAGGAGACCTGGGAGGACTCGCCGAAGGGCTACCCCCAAACCCCGCCGTACAAGTGGTGGAATTGGCACGATGAATACGCTGCCTCTTCGACGGCCGACGCGAAGTGGGCAAAGGTAGTGGCGAACGCCCTGTCAACAACACAGAATGCCGGCGACTAGCGTCGACTCACGTGAGCACATCCTACCACCAGCGCCCGTTCCACGATCGTGATCAGCGGGCTTTCCTGGGAATTTCAGTTCTGATCTTCGCCGCCGCCGGGGCGGCGACAGTTATCGAGTGCGCGTCCATGTCCGCGACGCAAGGGTTGCCGATGCCCGGCGGCTGGACCTTATCGATGGCGTGGATGCGGATGCCCGGGCAGACGTGGCCTGGCGTAGCGGCCTCGTTCCTCTGCATGTGGGTAATGATGATGGTAACCATGATGTTGCCGTCATTGGTGCCATTGCTGTGGCGCCACCGTCGGTCCGCCGCCCGGACGGGCGAGACGCGGCTCGGTCGGCTATCCGCGGTGGTGGCGATCGGGTACTTCTGGGTGTGGACCGTATTTGGTATTGCTGTATTCCCGCTGGGCGTCGCACTGGTGGCGCTCGAAATGCAGCTGCCGGCGGTGGCGCGTAGCGTGCCGATCGTCGTCGGCGTAGTGGTCGTGGGCGCCGGTTTGCTGCAATTCACGGCTTGGAAGGCGCGTCACCTTACTTGCTGCCGGGGCGCGGCCGAGGGCGTTACCGACATGTTGGCGGAGACAGGTGCGCCGTGGCAGTACGGACTGCGCCTGGGTCTTCACTGCGTTTACTGCTGTGCAGGCCTGACTGCGACACTTTTCGTCATCGGGCTCATGGATCTGCGCGCGATGGCTGTCGTGACGGTTGCCGTCAGTGGTGAACGTCTTACACCGGCCCGTATGCGCGCAGACCGAGTCGTCGGAGCCATCGTCTTCGGCGCCGGGTTGTTCCTTACCGCACGAGCAATCTTGGTCGGGTGACGAATCCCGAATGGTTGAATCCAGGCGTAACTGACTGGCTCAGACCGGCTTCTCGCCGCGCACGGTTGTGCGGTACAACTCGCGACGGTAGCCCTGGTAGTCGTTGTAAGCCTGGTGAACGCAGAGTCGGTTATCCCAGATCACGAGCATGGCAGGCTCCCAGCGCAGCCGGCAGCCGAAGGCAGGTTGTGTGAGGTGCTCGGTCAGGAAACGCAGGCTGGGCGCGGACTCCTCGGGCAACATGCCATCGATGCCGATGCCATAGGAGGGGTCCACATACAGCGCCCTCTCGCCCGTTACCGGATGCGTGCGTACGATTGGGTGCGAGTGGCCCTTGATCTTGCGCGCGAGATCCTCTGAAAGCTGAGCCGAATCGCGCGTTGCGGCCAGCCGGCCGATGGGGCTGTCGCTTACCTCGACGGCTTCCTGCGTCGACTTGAGGACATCGCGCAGGGAGAAGTGGACCTTGAGGCCCTCGATCATGCCGCGATAGGCGTCGCTCAACATGGCATAGGCCAGCGCCGAGTTCGCCCAGGTCGTGTCGCCGCCTAACGGCGGAACTTCAACTGACCGCAGAATCGTGATCGCTGGCGGCTCGGGCAGGAAGGGCGAGTCCGTGTGCCAGCCTTCGCCGAACACCATCTCGGACGAATCGGCGGCTGCCTTGATGAGCGGATGCACGTTGCGGTGTCCGAGGACGCCCTGGGTATAGGCGTCCTCCGCGAAGGGGCCGAAGCGCAGGCTGAAGGCTTCCTGATCGTGGTGCGTGAGCGTCTGAGCGCGCAGATAAATCACCTTGTGACGGAACAGCGCGTGCGCGATCTCCTCGAATTGTGCATCACTGACGTGGGATGCATGCGCGCCGCATATTTCCGCTCCCATGGCTGCAGACAGGGGTTTTACCTCAATGTGCCTGTACGTCGTCGCATGGTTATCGAACTTTCCGGTTGGATGGAGCCGCATGTGTCCCCTCGCTGAAAAGCTTTTACGCCGAGGATGTAAGCTTACCAGCATCCAGTTTATTCAAGGCCGACCCCCATGACCACAGTCACTCGTCGAAAAACAATGCGATCCATGGTTTGTACGAGAACCCGCGCTCCACCGGAGTCGTGATTAGCTATGGGAGATTTCGCTTTCTGGACGTCGGCGATCTGAGTGGTCAGCCGCTATTCGATCTCGCGTGTCCGAAAGACTTGATCGGATCGGTCGATGTGTACCTGGTCGCCCATCATGGCGGGCCGGACGTCGCTGATCCGGCGACATTCGCCGCATTCAAGCCGCGTGTGGCTGTCATGACCAACGGGATAAAAAAGGGCGGTGCACTCGAGACCTATCAAGGACTGCATCACGCGCCAGGCCTCGAGGACGTATGGCAGCTGCATGTGTCCGCCGTTGCGGGCGACAGCAATTTCGCAGCGAAGTACGTGGCCAACCTCGACGAAAGCACTGCTCATTGGATAAAACTGGAAGCGAACTCCGACGGGTCATTCCGGGCATTCAATCGACGGACAGGCAAATGGAAGAACTACGCGCCACGATTCGTGGAGTAGCGGTGGATAGACGTGCAATCCTTCAAGCGTCTCATGATCGAGGCAGGCGCGGAGATTGCAGCGCTGCGCTCGGCCTTGGGGTAGTGGTCGAGCTTCCGGTCGCAGACAAGGGCAGGTCATAGTGCACGCTACGCCCGGCGCCAGCCGTCACCAAGCATTCCAAGGCAACCAACTCGGACAGATCGCGTTGCGCGGTGGGTGCGCTGGATTTCGTCAAATTCGCGTATTTTCGATTGGTCATGCCGCCAATGTAACCCGTCGGTCCGGCGTCGAGCATGGCATTGAGCGCTTTGCGCTGGCGATCATTCAAAGGTTGCTGGGCGTGCTGAATCCAGAATCGTGCCTTATTCAGCACGTGCCGGATCGTTTGCTCGCTGCTGCGTGCCGCGACGCTGACTTGCTCTAGAAACCATCGCAGCCACTGTGTCACATCGAGATCGCCGCGCGAGATTTCGCCAAGCGCCTGATAGTAGTCGTCTCGAACGATCATGATGCGCGCGGACATGCTGTACAACCGAACGGCTCTCAGTTCATCTTGAGCAAGGGCCCGGTCCAAGAGGGCGCGTCCCACTCGTCCATTGCCATCCTCGAAGGGATGAATGAGTTCGAACCATGCATGCGCTAAGCCGGCACGCAGCAGCCCGTCCAGACCCGCGGGTGGTGCATTGAACCAAGCGAGCAGTCGATCCAAGTCGCGAGCTAGCCTTTTGCGAGGCGGTGCCTCGTAGTGGATTTTTTCGTGCCCCAGCGGTCCTGAAACAATTTGCATGGGGTCCGGCCCACGCAATTCTCCAACGCGGATTTCATGCAGGCCGGAACGACCCGTGGGAAACAGGGCAGCCTGCCACGAGCACAGTCGCTTCAACGTGAGAGGTTCATCGTAGCGACTGGTTGCGTCCAGCAACACGTCCACCAGTCCCTCGACTGATCTGGGCGGCACCGCAAGACCCGCCGTAGGAAGCCCCAATCTTCGCGCCAAGGAGCTGCGCAGGGTCGATGGATCGAATTTTTCTCCTTCGATAGCACTTGTGGCTACGCCCTCGGCAGCAAGAATTTCGAGCTGGGCGTGCAGATCCAAGCGAGGATCGAGCAGTTTGGCCATGCCGGCAACCTCTCCCTGGGCGCGACGGGCAGCTGCCAACGGAGCAGCCAGAACCGCCGAGTCCCACGTAAATCGGGGCCAGTCGGCTCTTTGCCATATCCAGGTTGCGAGGTGTTTTGATGTCATAATCAGCTCATCATCTGAGGTGATTATATACCCTATTCGACTCACAGCAAGAGGTGATTATGAGGCCCAATCACCTCACAGGAGAGACTGGTGGCGCATACCGCCTGTAAGAAGTCAGAATTGCGGCCTGGAGCGCGCAGTTTCAATTCAAGTCACTCCAAGAGATAAAATCCATGCAAGTCCGAATCGTCAATGTTGAGACCGTTAACGTCGCAGTACTCGAACACCGCGGAGCCCCCGCGTTGCTCAATGACTCTGTGCAGCAATTCATTTCCTGGCGCAAGGAGTCGGGAATCTCGCCGATCGCCGGCAGCCAAACGTACGGTATTGCGTACGACAATAAAAGCGATTCCGGGCAGTAGATGCGCCGTGGTTCGACACGCAGGTTCGCCCGATGACATTGCCGCCAGCGTTCACTATGCATTCCGAAATTGGTTGCCGCACAGCGCTGAGAAACTGCGCGACTTTCCAGTATATTTTCAATATCTGAACTTGAAGGCCGACACGGCGGAACACGAGTTGCACACGGACGTGCGCCTTCCTTTGAAATAGCCAAAAAAAACCCGGCCGACGGAGAGCCACAATTAATTGGAAACCCATCAAGATTAAATATTGGGAACCGAGCAGAGGAGCCGGGCGCGCATGCAATCCCATCAGCGGCGCGGCCCGCCGTGACTGCGGGCCGCGCGCTGCATCGGCCGCTCAGAATTTCGCCGTGAATGCCAGGAATAGCTGGCGGCCGAACATATCGTAAGAACTGTAGGTGTTTGCCGCGCCGCCGGGTGCGATGTCGGTGTCGATGATGGGGGGATCCTTGTCGAGAATGTTATTGGCGCCGGCTCGAATCTGCAGGATTCTGTTGACGTTCCAGGTGGCCTCGAGATCCAGGTAATTGAAAGAGGAAATGGTGCCGTTATAGTAATCATAGGCGCCGAACGTCGAGAAATGCAGCGTCGGATCGCCACTGTTGTTGTCCTGCGTGACTGATCCGATGTAACGCCAGGTGAGCGACGCTGACACGTCCCAGGGAGTGTCCCACGTGGTGCGGAAGATATGATGCCAGCGCGGATTGATGGTCTGACAGGTGAAGCCGAACAGTCCGGCACACTCGTAGGTAGGTGCTCCCGGCAGCGGTTGCGCCTCGTTATGCAGTAGATACGCACCGTTCAATGCAAACGACACTCCGCCGAAACCAGGCGGCAGATCGATTCGGTAATTTAATTGCGCATCGATACCGCTGTTCACCGCGGTGCCCAGGTTGTAGAGCTTCTGGCTGACAAAGCCGCCGCCGGCGACGGTGTTGCCGGTCAAGCTGCCGGTGTTGGGTTGACGAACTATCTGGCTGCAATAGGCCGGATTACCGGTGTTGGCGCAATTGGAAACAATGACCAGGTAGGGAATAGTCCCGACTTCATCTTTCACTTGAATATGGAAGTAGTCGATACTGCCGGTGAGATGCTTGATTTGACTGGGAGCGAAGTTCACACCGATGGTGTAAGTGTCGCCCTGTTCCGGTTTCAAAGCCGCATTACCGCTGGTTTCCTGCGACAGCTGTGACGCGGTACCCTGGGGAATGGAGCCGCTGTTGTACTGCGTGGCCGTTACACCGGTGCGCTGACACTGCAGCAGGGAATAGCTGATGGGCGGCGCGCAAGGGTCGTTTCCCACCGCCGCAAGCCCGACGATGGGCGGAGTGAACAGCTCGGCGACGCTCGGGGCGCGGACGGCTCGGTCGTAGGACGCGCGGAATCGATAGTCCGCGATCGGCGCGTATTGCACTTCGAATTTATAGGTATTGGTCACGCCCGCCGTCGAATAGTCGGAGCGCCGGTAGCCCGTGTCGAACAACAGTTCCTTGGCGCCGGGGTGGTCTTGGATCAGCGGCGCCCGCAATTCGATGAATTCTTCTTTGACCGAGACACTGGCGTTGATCGGCGCCACGGCACTGCCGAATCCGGAGAGTAGGCCGCTTTCCTCGGCGGAGTCGGGCTGCAAGTACTCATGATCATTTCTATGCTCGAACCCAAAGTTCACGCCGACACCCTCGTGCGCGAGCGGCGAGGTGATGCCGTAGTTGCCGAGCTTGCCGGTCACATCGGCGTGCACCGTGCGCAGAGTCGAGGCCCCTTGCGCCGTGCCTAACTGGTACAGGTAGTTGAGTTGCGCCGGTGTGACGCCGCCATCGGAAAAAATGTTGTAGGGGACACAACCCCCGCCGCTGATGCACCTGGGATTGGCCGCCGTGCCGGTCACCAGCAGGGCGTTGGTGATGCCTGCGTAGCTCAAGTATTTCTGGTTGGAATCGGAAAACGTCGTGTAGAAGTACTGTCCATACAGATCATAGTTCCACGCATCTGCGATGTCACCTTTGGTGCCGAACACAGCACGGTAATTGGTGTGCTCGAAGTCGATGAAGCGGTCACCGCCCTCGATGTTGCGCCGGCCTATTCTCACTTGCATGGTGGCTGAGCCGGGATTCGCCGTATCGGCCGCAATCTGTGCCGGCGTGCAGAGTGTCCCCTGTTGCTGCACGCTTAACAGCGGATTGCTGCAATTGACGTAGTAGTCGCCGGCTCCCGTCGGATCGAGCGGATTGCTGTCCTTGAATAGCGCGGCCGGGGCAACCTGCTGGTGCGTCTTGTCGTCCATGAAAAAGAATTCGGCGTAGGGTTGAAAGTAATCGGTAATTTTCTCATGCGCCATAAATGCCGCGTTATAGCGGTCGTCTTCGCGAGTCATGAAAATGAACTGTTGGGAGTTGTACACCGCGGGCGGCGTCGTCGCGACCGATCCACGCGGTGCGAAACTGTTTCCCGACACGCTGTAGACGGTTCCTGCGTTGGGACCGCCGGTGGGTTGGAACCAGTTTGAATTCGACGAACCGCCGCACGCCACGCCGTTGACATTGCCGCCGTTGTCGAAGGTCGGAAACAATTGGCAGGCGCCGAAATCGCGCTGGCTGCTGGCCACCGGGTCCGCATGACGGTAGCTGAGGTAGGCGGTCACATTGCCGTCGCCGTCGGCAAAATTGGTGCCCATCAGCATGTCGAAGGTGCGGTTGCGCCCGTCCTTGGCCGTGCCCGCCGGCGGCGAGTAGCCAAACTGGCGCACCAGGCCCTGCGCGAAAGAATCATTGTTATCGTGCCAGTTCTCGCCCATTTGGCCGTCTACCTGGAAGCCTTCAAAGTTGCGCTTCATGATGAAGTTGACCACGCCCGCGATGGCGTCCGATCCGTAGGCCGCCGACGCGCCGCCCGTGATGACTTCAACGCGGTCGACGAGACCGGCCGGAATTTGGTCAAGGTCGGGAGCCGGCGATGAGATGGCCGTGTTTGGCGAACCCACGCCAAGCCGTCGTCCATCGATCAGCACCAGGGTGCGATGCGGGCCCAGGCCGCGCAAATCGGCGGTGGCAACGCCGCCGGCGGTGGATAATCCGCTGGTGCCATTACCGAGATCCTGCCCAAGGTCGTTGTTAAAATTTTGGGGCAATTGGGTGATGATGTCGCTGATATCCGTCTTGCCCGACACCAAAATCGATTGAGAAGAAATGACCTGGATGGGACTGGTGCTCACCTCGTTGGGAGAGGCAATGCGCGATCCCGTGACAATGATCTCCTGCAAGGGCTGCGGCTCGGCTTGGGCCGGGACCTGCTGTTGCACTGGAGTCGGCCCGGCCTGCGCCAGCAGGTAGCTGTCGGCGGGAATGCCTTGCATCTTTGCTACCGACGTTCCCGTGGCGACAGCATCGACGATGGGCGACTGCAGCGTGACGCCGGCTCCTTCGGTCAGGGGAGTCGTGCTCAAGGGGACGACGGTTACCGTGTTCTCGTCCAGGTAGCGGTACGTCAGTCCTGTGCCGGTGAGCAGCTGGTCGAACGCTTCTTCAGCCGTGATGTCGCCGCTCGCACCGTGAGTCCGCACGTCGCGAACCGTACTCGACAAATAGAGAACTTGAAGTCCGCGGCTCTGCGCGAGCTGCTTGAGTGCGGGTCCGAGACCTTGCGGCACGATATGGGTGGCCTTGCGGATGGACGCATGCGCATCATCAGCGCTGGATAATCCGACAAGGGCAAGACAGACAGCCGCCGCGATTACTGAAATACGCATAAACGCTCCCGCACCTCTAGAGAGGTTCTTGATGCCGGCCGGCCAACACGGCCGCCGTCTCCCATTACAGTAGAGCGTTGTCACATAAAAAATGGGTATGGTCAGTGTGCGTCGCGGCGAACAACGCGCACCTGGTTCTCCGTTTCGATTACCTGAATCGATCCCTGGCTGCGCAAGAAATTGATGAGCGATGCGGGGTCGGTCGACGAATAAACTCCGCTGATCTTGACCTTCTGTAGTTCCACGTCATCGATGCTCAGGGGTCGCCGATTGTAACGGTTGAATTCTTCCGCGACGTCGCTCAGAGGGGTCTCTTCGAACATGAGACGCTTCTGCAACCAGGCGGTGGCGACCAAGGTATCGGTCCGCGTCGGTTTAGTCACGGTATGTGGCAGGACGGTGAGCTGCTCGCCCGCCGACAGAAGGATCGGGGCACCGCCGGTCACGCCGGAAGTGTCGTAGGTTTCGACTCGCCCCTCGACCACGGTGACGACGGTGGCGATCTGCTTTTTGTAGACATCGAATTCCGTACCAACGGCACGCACTTGAGCATCGCCCGCGCGCACCACGAATGGTCGATGCTTATCCTTCGCCACTCGAAACAATGCCTGGCCCTCGAGCAGCGTCACATCGCGCTGATGTTCCGTGAGATGAACTCGGACGCTCGAGCGCGCATTGAGCTCGACGGTCGAGCCGTCCGCCAATTGAATCGTTCGCTGCTCGCCGATCCCCGTGACGTAGGAGGCGGAGGATTCACCGGCCCAAAATAGAACCGTGATTGATGCCAGCAACGCCAGTGCGGCAAAGGCCAGCACCGCGCGACGCGGCTGCGGCCAGAATGGCGATGGTGTCGCTGCCGGTAGATTGGGGGGTGGGGGCGAATTTCCGGGGTTGAGTGCAATGACATCGGCTTCGTTCCGGGCGCGGACAATCAACGAAGCGATGTCGATCCTCCGTTCCGGATCCGATGTAGGCAGTTCGGCCCACATGCCTGATATTTCCAGGTACGCCTGGATATGTTCAGGGGACCGGCGCAGCCACTCGATGAAACGCAGACGTGCCTCACCATTCACATCGCCGGCGCGGAATTCGATAAACCACTCTGACGCCTCGGCAACGATCACCGGATGAGTTTTTGCGCTCGACGATCTGATCCTCATAACCTGTTGCCGCTCTCCGAAGCCCGCAGATTTCGACAATGTTCGACCGCGCGCGCCAAATACTTCTTGGCGGTCTCTCGCGACACGCCGAGTTCATCTCCGACCTCTTGGACCGAATACCCGGCCACTCTGTGTAGAACGAGGGCGGTAGCCACGCGCGCCGGCAAGTATGCGAGGATTCGTTCGAGTTCGTCGAGTCGCTGGGCCTGGGCGACCTGATCGGGAGGATCATCGCTGGACGGGGTGCGGAGCTCTGAAAATACCTCTGCAATATCGACCGAGACGGGCTCACTCGAGCGGCGCACGGCGTGCTGGTGAATGACATGGCTGGCAATGGTGAACAAATAGGCCTCAGGGCTGCGGATGCTCTCGCAACCCTCGACGCGCAATAGGCGCAAAAAAACCTCCTGAGCCAAGTCCGGGACATCCGCAGCATTGCGCAGCCGGACCGACAGAAAGCGGCGTAGCCGCGTCCCATACCGGGCGGCAATATTCGCGACGAAACTGCGGTTGTCGGATACACCCACGACCATACAACCCACGTTGAGGTTTCCCTGGGTATTAGAGCGCGTTGCCATCAAGAGTGGGTATACCCTGAAGGGCCTTGCGTGCCAAGTTATTGAATTATATAAGTCTATTGTCGGCAGCGCGATGGGTCGGTGTTAGCTAGACAGCGCCTCGGTGACAGGATAGTTTCCGGGCTGAGCGCCCGGAGTTGCCGTGAAATCTCATCAGTTGTTGTATCTGTTGGCCGCAGGGGTGTTTTGCCTGCCCGAAGCCGCGCTTGCTCAGCCGGCGCCGGACGAATTCTCCGAGGCCGATCATCTGCGAGGTGGCTACGGCCCCTACCGGTCCAATAACGACCTGCTCTACTACCATTTGGATGTGCGGGTCGATCCCGATAAGCAGTACCTGAGCGGTAAAAATTCGATTAGATTCAAGATGCTCGTTGACGGCACGCGGATTCAGCTCGATCTCGTGCCGACGTTTCAGATCAACAAGATCATGTTGGATCAGGCGAAAGGTGCATCACTGCCGCTGCACTACGAGCGCGCAGCGGGACGCACCGTCTACGTCGATTTCCCCAAAGTGCTGCGCAAAGGGGTCGTATACACCATCGAGTTCTATTACTCGGGACACCCCGTTGAGATGGGCAGATTCGGCGGGTTCGTATTTCGCAAAGATCCCATGGGCCGCAACCTGGTCAACACGGCCTGCGAAGAAGAAGGCGCCAGCGTTTGGTGGCCCAACAAGGATCAGTGGCGCGATGAAGTCGAGAGCATGGATATCAGTGTCGAGGCGCCCAGCGACCTGGTCGAAGTGTCCGGAGGGCGATTTCAAGGCAAACAAGAACTTGCGGACGGCTACACACGTTGGAATTGGCGCGTCCAATATCCCATCAACAACTACGACGTGTCGCTCAACATAGGCAAGTACGTGCACTTCGCCGATCGGTACGGCGCACTGACGCTCGACTACTATGTATTCCCCGAAGATCTCGACAAGGCCAAGCGTCAATTCGTCCAGGTCAAGGACATGCTTGGCGCATTCACCCGCTACCTCGGCGACTATCCGTTTCCCAAGGATGGATACAAACTCGTTGAGGCCCTGTATTCCGGAGTGGAAAATCAGACCGCCATCACCTACGGCAATCATTTCGAGAACGGCTATCTCGGCAGGCCCAAGGAGGGCATAGGAACGCGCTTCGACTTCATTATCGTGCACGAAAGCGCGCATGAATGGTTCGGCAATAGCATCACGGCGAAAGATCGCTCGGATATGTGGATCCACGAGGGATGGGCAAATTACAGCGAGGCGCTGTTCGTCGAGCACATGTGGGGCAAGCAGGACGCCATCACTTATGTGAACACGGGAAAGGACAAGGTAAAAAACGAGGTTCCGATCATTTCCGAGGCGGGGGTATTCAGTACGCCGCCGACGGATCAGTACAAAAAAGGCGCGCTGTTCTTGAACACCCTGCGCAGCGTGATCGACGACGATAAACAATGGTTTTCGCTGCTCCGGGATTACTACCGTCACTTCAAGTATCAGACCATCATGACCGCGGACATGGTGGCCTTTTTTAATCGCCACACCGGCAGGGAATTGCGGCCGATCTTCGACGAATATCTCCGTTACGCCGCCATTCCAACTTTGGAATTGCATTTCGATGCTTACGCACACTCGGTTGCCTATCGATGGCTGGCGCAGGAGAAGGATTTTGCCATGCCGGTGCGCGTGGGTCTTAAGGACCATTGGCAGATTATTCATCCCACCGTCTCGTGGCAGCAAATGAGCACCCCCGTCGGCAAGGAGGATTTCGACGTTGCCACCGACCTCTACTATATCAACGTCAGCAAGCAATAGGCCGCGGCGAGTTCTCGGCACTTGTTCGTGAGATGATTGCGCCATCAATAA
Source organism: Gammaproteobacteria bacterium (assembly GCA_025358295.1). Lineage (GTDB taxonomy): Bacteria > Pseudomonadota > Gammaproteobacteria > Steroidobacterales > Steroidobacteraceae > Bog-1198. The sequence continues at coordinate 28,433 of JANYJY010000035.1, read as the reverse complement.
TAAAGGGGTGTTGGCATGCCAAAGGAACGGATGGACGATAAATTCGCGCGGCGAATTCTTTGCGCCGCATGCATGTTTTCCCTGGCGCTTGCGGCTGCATTGCCGGGTACGTCACGCGCCGGCGATGCCACACGTCCGCTGCCGGGCGAGGAGTACATATCGGCAGCCCGCAGCGCTCAAGTGCATCCGCCGCTGCCGGCGCCCAATCGTCGGGCGGGGGAGGGATTGGGGCCGTACCACCGTCTGGTGATTCGAGGGGCGACGTTGATCGACGGCACGGGTGCACCGGCCATTGGTCCCGTCGACATCGTCATCGAGCAGGACAAAATTGCACGGATTCAGGGCGTCGGATACGCACATCTGCCGATCAAGGAGCAGGGCCGGCCTGAGAAAGGCGACTACGAAATCGATGCGACCGGCATGTACGTGCTGCCCGGCTTCATCAACGCCCACGCGCATATCGCCGACGCCTCGCAGGGTAAGGTGGGCGAAGTGCCGCCGGCCGAATACGTTTATAAATTGTGGCTGGGCCATGGCATCACCACGGTGCGCGAAGCCGGTTCATTCAATGGATTGCGTTGGACGCTGAACGAGCGCCGGCGCAGCGCGGCACACGAAATCGTTGCCCCGCGCATCGTCCCCTACGTGGGCTTTCCGGTAGAGGTCGATACGCCGGGCGGCGTCAGCACCCCCGAGGAAGCACGCCGCTGGGTCGATGCCGTTGCCGCGGCCGGCGCCGAGGGCATTAAATTTCTCGGCTCTCCGCCCGATCTCATGCAGGCGGCGCTGGCCGAGGCGAAAATCAAACACCTGCGCAGCGCCTGTCATCACGCGCAAACCGCGGTGGCGCGCATGAATGCCCTGGATACCTCCGCCTGGGGACTCACGAGCCTGGAACACTGGTACGGTCTGCCCGAAGCGCTTTTTACCGACCGTCGTGTGCAGGACTTTCCTCTGGACTATAACTACAGCGATGAGTCGGATCGATTCGGCCAGGCGGGACGGCTCTGGTCGCAGGCCGCACCCCGCGGCAGCGAGCGCTGGTCGCAAGTGATAGAGACACTGAAGGGCCGCGATTTTACTCTGGTGCCTACCTTTACCATTTATGAAGCCAGCCGCGATCTCATGCGCGAAATGCGCGCCGAATGGCACGATGAATACACTCTGCCGACGCTGATGCGTTGGTACGCGCCGAATCGCGAGGCGCACGGTGCGTATTGGTTCAATTGGACCACTGCGGACGAAATCGCCTGGAAAAGAAACTATGCGATTTGGATGTCGTTCATCAATGACTACAAGAATGCAGGCGGACGAGTCGCCGTCGGCGACGATGCGGGCTATATCTACAAGTTGTTCGGCTTCGCCTATATTCGAGAGCTGGAGCTGCTGCAGGAGGCGGGGTTTCATCCGCTCGAGGTGGTGCACTCGGCGACGTTGTCCGGCGCCGAGCTTCTCGGCATGTCGGACCGCCTAGGTTCGGTCGAGGCCGGGAAGATTGCCGATTTGGTGATCGTAAAGGAAAATCCGCTTGCCAATTTCAAAGTGCTGTACGGAACCGGTGCGCTTAAACTGGATGATACGACCCGCAAACCCACCCGGGTCGGGGGCGTGCGATACACGATTCACGACGGCATCGTTTACGACGCACCGGCGCTTCTCGGCGATGTAAAGCGCATGGTTGCGGCGGCCAAGCTGCGGGAGTCGCCGAGCGAGCAGTCGACGCGGTGATCCGCGGGCAGAACTTCAACAAGCGGGTTGATTCGTGCCGTATGATAGCGCTACCGGCCGGGTGGCTCATTTCGTTGGTACACTATAACGTCCCCATCGGGTGTCGCGCGGATAATAAGTGAAAAGGACGCCAAGACGTAGCCGAAACGCGGTGACCATGCACGAGGTCGCGAAGCACGTGGGGGTCTCACCCATGACGGTATCGCGAGTGATCAGCGGCGACGCGAATGTCAGGGCGGAGACCCTGCAGCGTGTCCAAGAAGCAATCAAGGAACTCGGCTACACGCCGAACGTCGCGGCACGCAACCTGGCAAAAGCCGCGACCGTTCATATTGGTCTGCTTTACAACAACCCGAGCGCCGCTTATCTGAACGAACTTTTGGTCGGCGTACTGGAGCAAAGCAGCCTGGTTGGGTGCCAGATCGTGCTGGAGAAATGCGGGGCACGCAACGAAAAGGCGGCGATCAACCGTCTGCTGCGCGACGGTGTCGGCGGCATCATTCTTCCGCCGCCTTTATCGGATTCGAAGGTTGCATTGGCGGCGCTGCGCGCCGCGCGGATTCCATTCATCGCGGTAGCGACCGGGCGCCCCGAGGTCGAGGGACTGTCGGTGCGAATCAACGATTTCGAAGCGGCGGCCGCCATGACGCGTTATCTGCTGTCGATTGGTCACCGCGATATCGGCTTCATCGTCGGCGCCCCCAATCAAACCGCGAGTCTGCAACGCCAGGCCGGTTTCAGCGCCGCGCTGCGTGAGGCCGGCGTGCCGGTGCATTCCGAATGGGTGAAGCAGGGTTCCTTCACCTATCGCTCGGGGCTCGCGGCGGCAGCTCAGATTCTCAATTCTCCGCATCGACCCACCGCGATATTTGCCAGCAACGATGACATGGCCGCCGCCGCCATTGCGGTGGCGCATCGAGTGCAGCTGGATGTGCCCAAGGATCTGACCGTGGTCGGATTCGACGACACACCGCTGGCGACGACGATTTGGCCGGAGCTGACCACGGTTCGTCAGCCGGTTGCGGCTATGGCGCGCAAAGCCGTGGAGCTCTTGCTCGAGGAAATTCGCCTGCGCCGCACCAATGAAACGCTCGAACCCCTGCTGCACATCATGAATTTCACCCTGGTCAAGCGGGAATCCTCCGCCCCGATCTAGGCGCTGGGCATCGCGCGGGACGGGGCAACCCTCAATTGACGCCTACCGACTGATAGCGCTACCATCGGCGCGCAACTGGCCGGCTAAAACTACTCGGCGCACGACGCCGGGAAAGGGGGAATCATTAATAAAAATAACGCCTCGTTAGTAACGGGACTGACTTTTGTCGCCACTTTGGGCGGACTATTGTTCGGTTACGACACCGCCGTCATTTCAGGCGCCGTGAGTTCGATCGATGCAAATTTCATCGATCCGCAGCATCTGAGTGAAACTGCCCGCAGCAGCCTTTCGGGCTGGACGGTGTCGAGCGCGCTGTTCGGCTGCATCATCGGCGCCATCGTGGCCGGATGGGTCTCCAATGCGATCGGCCGCAAGGGCGGCATGCTGGTTGCCGGCGCGTTGTTTTTGATTTCGGCGGGCGGCTCGGCCTATCCGGAATTCGGCTTAGGTCCGATCGGCGGGATGGGACCGAAGGCGCTCACGCCCTTTATTCTGTACCGCATTCTCTGTGGCGTCGGCGTCGGCATCGCCTCGATGCTCTCGCCGCTCTACATTGCGGAAATTGCGCCCAGCAAAATCCGCGGACGATTGGTTTCCTTCAATCAGTTGTCCATCGTGGGCGGCATCCTATTGGTGTATTTCGTCAATTGGGCCATCGCCTCGCAGGGTGACGAAACCTGGATTAGGACCACGGGCTGGCGGCTCATGCTCGCGTCGGAGGCCGTGCCGGCCGTTTTGTTCCTGGGGCTGCTGCTCTTGGTTCCCGATACACCGCGCTGGTTTGTCATGAAGGGGCGCAGCGACAAGGGACTTGCCGTGCTTAGTCGTTTAGTCGGAGAAGCTGAGGCTCGGGTCACCATCAAGGAAATCGAAGCCTCGCTGATTGTGCCGGCTCAGTCCAACGGCACCAGCTTGTTTGCCTTCGGCAGCTTGGTTATCGTCGCCGGCATCATGCTGTCGGTGTTTCAGCAGTTCGTCGGCATCAACGCGGTTCTGTATTACGCGCCATTGATGTTCAAGAACCTGGGCGCCTCGACTGATTCGGCGCTCTGGCAGACGGTGATCGTGGGCCTGGCCAATGTCGTTTTCACCGTGGTCGCCATCCTCACCGTCGACCGTCTCGGCCGCAAACCCCTACTGATCATCGGCGGCGTGGTCATGGGCGTCGCCATGGTCGTTCTCGGCTTTCAGTTCCAGGCGAATGCCGTGGGCACGGGGCCGCTCATTGCCGCGGTTGCGTACATAGCGGGATTCGCACTGTCGTGGGGGCCGGTGACGTGGGTGATGCTGTCGGAGATGTTCCCGAATTCCATCAAGGCCCGTGCAATGGCGATCGCCGTTGCAGCGCAATGGATCGCCAATCTCTTCGTCTCCTGGTCTTTCAAGGTTCTCATCGGCAATTCGACGTTGAATGCGATGTTCAACCACGGTCTTCCGTACTGGATTTATGGGGCGATGAGTTTCCTGGCTGCGTTGTTCGTCTACGTTTACGTGCCGGAAACCAAACTGCGAACGCTCGAGGAGATTCAGCACCTGTGGTCGCGCGGTGGTCGGCATGCGGCCGTGGCCAAGCAGCCGGCCGTCGGTTGACTCCAGCGTCGTTCACGCACAGTGACAATCCCTACGGGTTATTTGGTACTGCAGCAGGAGACCGCGCGGCTCTCGCTGGATCCGAAGCATGGCGGGGTGATCCGCGAATTCAGCTGGCGCGGACAGGACATTCTGCGGCCGGCGCCCGCGGCTGGGGGCGAGGATCCGGTAGAGACGGCGTGCTTTCCCATGGTGCCTTATGCCAATCGCATCGCCGGCGGCCGTTTCAGCTTCGGCGGCCGCGACCTGCAGCTGACGCGAAATTGGAGCGAGGATCCGCATCCCCTGCACGGCGATGGCTGGCACGCACCGTGGTCTGTCGTCGAGGCATCGGGCTGCCAGGCTCGGATACGCCTGGAGGGTGGCGGCGGGGAGTGGCCTTGGCGCTACTGCTGCGATCAGTTCTTTAAGGTATCGAGCGACGCGCTGATGATCGAATTATCCATTGAGAATCTGAGCGATAGGCCCATGCCGACCATCCTGGGGTTGCATCCCTATTTTCCGGATGTGACGAATGCGACGTTGCAGGCACAGCTGCCGCGAGTCTGGTCGACCGATTCAGCGTCCCTGCCGGTGCTGGATATCCGTACGCCGCCGGCGTGGAGTTTTGCAACTGCCAGGGCCGTCGGCGCGGTATCGCTCGATCATTGTTTTTCCAGCTGGGACGGCCTAGCCACGTTGCGTTGGCCTAACCACACCGTCGCCATGCACGCTACGAATTGCAGCTGTGTACATATGTACACGCCGGCGGGCAGGGACTTCTTCTGCATCGAGCCGCAGACCGCGGCGGCCGGTGCGCTCGGCCGGCAAGGTGAAGCGACCGTGGTTGCCGCCGGAGAGCGCTTCGCGATGCAGCTGCAATTATCGATGAGGGCCAACTAAGGTGTTCCTTGGAATCGACATCGGCACGTCCAGCGTCAAAGCAGTCGTCGTCGATGAACGCGGTACCATCGTGGCGCAGGCCTCCCACCCGCTCGACGTCAACCGTCCGCAGCCGGGCTTCTCCGAGCAGGATCCCGAGGCGTGGTGGCTGGCGACGGTCAGCGCCGTCAGGGGTCTTCCGGCGGTGCCGCGCGCCGCGGTCAAAGCCGTAGGGCTCAGCGGCCAAATGCATGGCGCAACCCTGTTGGACAGCGAGGATCGGCCTTTGCGTCCGGCGATTCTGTGGAACGACGGTCGCTCGGCGCTGGAGTGCCTGGACTTAGAGCTGCGCGAACCGGAATCCCGCGCCATCACCGGCAATATCATGATGCCTGGATTTACCGCGCCCAAACTATTGTGGGTGTCGCGTCACGAGCCGGAGATATTTCGTCGTACGGCTTGCGTATTGTTGCCGAAGGACTTTGTCCGCCTGAAGTTGACGGGCGAAAAAGTCAGCGACATGTCGGATGCGTCGGGCACTGCGTGGTTGAATGTGGCAAAGCGCGATTGGTCCGATGCAATGCTCTCCGCCACCGGATTGTCTCGCGCGCACATGCCACGGCTGGTCGAGGGAAGCATGATCTCAGCCAGGCTGAGGTCCACGGCGGCCGGTGAACTCGATTTGCCGCAGGTCGTGGTCGCCGGCGGCGGCGGTGACAATGCGGCGAGTGCCGTGGGATTGGGAGTCGTTGCCCCCGGTCAGGCATTTCTCTCGCTGGGAACGTCGGGGGTGCTGTTCGTGGTGACGGATCGGTTTCGTCCCAATCCCGACCGTGCCGCGCATGCATTTTGCCACTGCCTCCCCGATCGCTGGCATCAGATGTCGGTCATGTTGAGCGCCGCCAGTGCGTTCGACTGGGTCGCTCAACTCACCGGCGAGCGCGATCTGCAGCGGCTGGCCGCTGCTGCGAAACGCCGGGGATTGAACATGCGATCGCCGTTCTTTTTGCCATATCTGTCGGGCGAGCGCACGCCGCACAACGATCCGAAGAGCCGCGGCGTGTTCTTCGGAATGAATGCGGACACGACTGCAGCGGACCTGGCCGGCGCGGTGCTCGAGGGGGTCGCACTGGCCTTTGCCGACGGCCTGGACGTCTTGGTTGAAAAGGGCGGTTCGGTCGGCGAGATCAGCGTCACCGGAGGCGGTGCGCGGATACCGTACTGGGGCGAACTGCTCGCGGCCGCGCTGGGACGTCCTATGACTTATCGGACGGGCAGTGAAATTGGCGCTGCGCTGGGCGCCGCGCGGCTTGCACGCCTCGCCGTGAGCGGCGAGCGTCCGGAGGACGTCTGCGAGGCGCCTCCCGTTGAGCGAGTTGTGCAGCCGGATGCCGCCGCCGCGGAACTGCTTGCCAGGCGCCGCCGAATATTCGTGCGGCTCTATCAGGATCTCAAGAACACATTCGCGGAGTATTCAGTATGAGTCTGTTTTCAAATGTCGAGCCGGTGCGCTTCGAAGGCGCCCATGCCACGAACGAGTTTGCTTATCGCGTCTACGACAAGGACCGCATGGTGCAAGGCAAGCGCATGGAGGATTGGTTGAAGGTCGCCGTGTGCTATTGGCATTCCTTCAATTGGCCGGGCGCGGATATCTTCGGCGGCGGCACGCTCACGCGCCCCTGGCTTGGGCCCTCGGTTACCCAGAGCATGGCTGACACCAAGCTCGAGGCCGCCTTTGATTTTTTCACGCGTCTTGGCGTCCGTTATTTTGCTTTTCATGATGTGGATGCCATGGCGTCCGCCGCCACGCTCAAGGAACATGATTACAATCTGCGCAAAACAGAAGAGGGCATCGCGGCAAAGATGGCCTCGAGCGGCGTCAAGCTGCTGTGGGGCACGGCCAATTTATTCAGTCACCCACGTTATGCCGGTGGCGCATCCACCAGTCCCAATCCGGAAGTCTTTGCCTGGGCGGCTGCTCAGGTGCGCTGCTGCATCGAAGCGACGCATCGGTTAGGGGGAGAAAATTACGTGCTTTGGGGCGGTCGCGAAGGCTACGACTCGCTGCTGAACACGGATCTGACACGGGAGCTCGACCAGTACGGCCGCTTTCTTTCCATGGTCGTCGAACACAAACACCGCATCGGATTCAAGGGCACGATACTGATCGAGCCCAAGCCTTTCGAGCCCACCAAGCACCAATACGATCATGACGTGGCCGCCGTGTATGCTTTTTTGCAGCGCTACGGGTTGACCAAGGAGGTCAAGGTCAACATCGAGGTGAACCATGCCACGCTGGCGGGATTGGATTTCGAACATGAAATCTCCGCGGCGCGCACATTTGGAATTTTCGGCTCGATCGATATCAATCGCGGCGACCCGCGCAATGGCTGGGACACGGACCAGTTCCCCAATAATGCGCAGGAACTCGTTCCCGCGATGATGCAGTTGGTCGAGGACGGCGGCTTCGTCACCGGCGGGTTCAACTTCGACGCGAAATTGCGCCGACAGTCCGTCGATCCGGCAGACCTGTATCTGGCCCACATCGGCGGAATCGACACTCTGGCGCGCGCGTTGTTGGCCGCGGCCGATGTGAAGACCGACGGAGCGTTGGACCGATTGCGCCAGGAGCGCTATCAAGGTTGGGACGGTGATCTCGGCAAGCGCATCAATGGGGGCGCCTATACCTTGGCCAGTCTCGCCGATTTCGCGGCTGAAAATGGCTTGGATCCCGCGCCGCGATCCGGTCGCCAGGAATTGGCGGAAAGCATCATCGCGCGGCACAGCAAGTATTAAATGCGCGCCGCCGTCGCTGTTGCATTGATCGTGTTGGCCGGCGGCCAGGCGCCGGCCGCGCCGCTTCCCGTCTATAAAGATGCCCACGCCCCGGTCAGTGCCCGGGTCGAGGATCTGCTCGGCCGCATGACTCTGGAGGAGAAAGTGGCGCAGATGCTGGCGGTGTGGCAAGGCAAGATCGAGATATTCGACAAGAATATGCAATTCGATGCCGCGAAGGCCGGCGCCAAATACCCGAACAGCTTCGGCGGATTCGCCAGGCCCGCGGACCTGCGCGGTGCCGTATCGCCGCGACTGGCGCCGGGGCGCGACACTCGAGCGACGGTCAAGCTCGTGAATGCCATCCAGCATTTTGCGCTCGAGAAGACGCGTCTCGGCATTCCGGTTTGGTTCCACGAGGAAGGGCTGCATGGCTATGCCGCCGTCGATGCGACGCATTTCCCCCAGGCCATTGGTCTGGCAAGCAGCTGGGATACCGAGCTCATCGGCCGGGTCAATTCCATCGTCGGCCGCGAGATTCGCGCCCGGGGAGTGCGGCAGGCCCTATCGCCCGTCGTGGACGTGGCACGAGATCCCCGTTGGGGACGGATCGAAGAGACCTTCGGTGAGGACCCTTACCTGGTGTCGCAACTTGGGGTGGCCGCTGTGCGCGGACTTCAAGGGGACAGTCTGCCGCTCGCCGATGGCAAGGTATTTGCCACGCTCAAGCATCTGACGGGCCACGGGCAGCCGGAGAGCGGCACCAATGTGGGTCCGGCCAGCATTTCGATACGGACCCTGCGCGAGAATTTCTTTCCGCCCTTCGAGGAGATCGTGCGCCGGACCAATGTCCGCGCCGTCATGCCTTCATACAATGAGATCGACGGCGTGCCCTCGCACGCCAATCGCTGGCTTCTGCACGATGTGCTGCGAGGTGAGTGGGGATTCAAGGGCGCCGTCGTCAGCGATTACGAGGGCATTGAACAATTGATGACGCTGCATCATGTGGCGCCGGATCTATCCTCCGCGGCCATCTTGGCACTCGCGGCCGGCGTCGATGTCGATCTGCCGGATGGGGAGGCCTATCGGACTTTGGCCGCGTCTGTGCGGGCGGGCAAGGTCAGCGAGGCGCAGATCGATGGCTCGGTGCGGCGCATTCTCGAGTTCAAGTTTCTCGCCGGACTCTTCGAACAGCCCTATGCGGACGCGGCTGCCGCCGATCTATTGACGGGAAACGCCGAAGCGCGTGCGGTCGCGCTCGACGCCGCGCATCGCGCCGCCGTGTTGTTGAAGAACGATGGCGTACTGCCGCTGTCTATTTCGGCGCACAAAACCTTGGCTGTCATCGGCCCCAATGCGGCCGTGGCCCGGCTCGGTGGCTACTCGGTCAGTCCGCGCCACGCTATTTCGGCACTCGAGGGAATTCGCACCAAGCTCGGCAGCTCTGAAAGAGTCGTCTACGCCGAAGGCGTGCGCATCACCGAGGACGATGACTGGTGGGCCGACGAGGTGAAGCTCGCGGATCCCGCAAAAAACGCGCAGCTCATCGCGGCGGCCGTCACCGCCGCCGCCGGTGCGGATGAGATCGTGCTGGTTCTCGGCGACACGGAGCAGACCAGCCGCGAAGGCTGGGCCGACACTCATTTGGGCGATCGGGACAGTCTCGAATTGGTCGGTCAGCAGAATGATCTCGCCACGGCGATTTTTAATCTGCACAAGCCCACAGTGGTCGTGCTCTTGAATGGGCGGCCGCCGGCCGTGGTCAATATTGCCGCGCGGGCGAATGCCTTGATCGAGGGTTGGTATCTGGGTCAGGAGGGAGGAACGGCGCTGGCCGACATTCTGTTCGGCGATTTCAATCCCAGCGGAAAGCTTCCCGTCACTCTGGCGCGCTCGGTCGGTCAGCTGCCGATGTTCTACAACCGCAAACCCAGCGCGCGGCGCGGATATCTGTTCGACACGACGGAACCTTTGTTCCCATTTGGCTTTGGCTTGAGCTACACCACGTTCGAGATCGGCACGCCGCGCCTGTCTTCAGCCAGCATCAAAACCGATGGCTCTGTAACCGTAACCACGGATGTTAGGAACACCGGAAGCCGCGCGGGCGATGAGGTCGTGCAGCTCTACATCCGCGACGACGTGAGTTCCGTGACGCGCCCGGTCAAGGAACTCAAGGGCTTTCGCCGCGTCACACTGGCGCCCGGAGAAACCAAGACGGTTTCCTTCGACGTGGATTCGCGCGCGCTGCAATTCTGGAACGCCGAGATGCATCGTGTGGTAGAGCCCGGAACCTTCACCATCATGGTGGGCGCTGATTCCGTCGATGTAAGGCCCACAACGTTGACCGTGACCGAGTAAAGGCAGGTCTCACACCGTGGCAGCAAAACTACAGATGTTCGAGACTTCAACCTTGCGTTTAGCGCAAACTGGGTCTGGTTGAATGGGCTGCTGCCGCAACGAGCCCCGGAGCAGGGGCCCGAGATGGTCATTTCGGTGGCGTGGACAGTGACGAACCGCCTGCGCCGACAGCTCTTGGCGCCGTAACGCGGGTGATTTCAGGCACGGCGGCGGAAGAGCTTTTATTACAGGTATGGCAGCGCTGTCAGAAAGTGCTTGATCTTCGTATGGCAGCGCTGTCAGAATGTGGTTGATTTCGATTTAGAACCGTGCTTATACTGACGGTAAGAAGGTAGCGCTACCATGAGAGTGACGTAACAGCTACACGATAGGGGGTAATCCCGGGAGTCTTAAATATCTTGTTTTGCTCGGCTTCCGCCGTCAATGCGGCGCCGCGTGGGCTGTTGTTTGTTAACAAATATATATTTATTGGGGGAGACTGCTAATGAGCCGAAAGACACGGCGGAATGCCATCAAGAACGCTGCCAAGAAAACCACTCAGGCCGCTTTCGAACGCCCGGCCTACGCCAGAATCGGAATGTCCGGACTTGCACTCGGATCCTTGGCCTTTAGCGGTTCGTTATTTGCGGCGGATGCCGCGACGACCTCTAGTTCCGATGAGCTGAGCGAGATCACCGTCACCGGAATACGCGCCTCGCTGCAAAAGAGTTTGGACATCAAGCGTGACTCAGTTGGTATCGTTGACGCGATCTCGGCTGAAGACATAGGCAAATTCCCCGACTCGAACCTTGCCACTGCGATGGAGAGAATCCCGGGCGTGACGGTGAGCCGCGCAACGCAGAAGTCGATGGGCGGGGTGTCGGGGTCGACCGGCGCCGCCAACCAAGTCACCGTGCGCGGTTTTGGTCCCGAGTTCAATGAAACACTTTACGACGGTCGCCAGGTGCCAACCTCGAGCGGCAACCGTGGCTTCGACTTCGGTGCGGTGGGGGCGGACTTCGTCGGTCAAGTCGATGTCCTGAAGACACCCGACTCGGCCCTGTCGAGCGGCGCAATCGGGGCGACGATCAATATCAAGTATCCCAAGCCTTTCGACCACCCCGGCTTGCAATTGGCGGGTTCGGTGTCGGCGAGCGATTCGAGCGGCGAAAGCAAAGTGACGCCGAACGCGGGTCTGCTGTTCAGCGACACCTTTGCGGATGATCGCTTCGGTATTTTGGCCGACATTGCCTATGCGGACACCAAGCTGCAAGGCAATCACGTCGATATTCAGGGCTGGGAAGGCGGCCGGGGCGATGGAGTCCTGGGGGTTTCCGGCGGCTCGGGATTGGCTCCCTGCCAACTGAAAGGCGCCGGACCTTGTTTGACGGCGCCCGGCTCGCCCACCAATCCTGTCACCATCAAGGATTGGTTCATCCAAGACTACGGTGTCTACCAGGAGCATAACGAGGACAAGCGCGTCGGCGCCCGCCTGGTTTTGCAGGCCCGACCGATGGATGGCGTGGAGATCACGCTCGATGATAACTACTCGAAGGAGACGCTGACCCAGATTCAGCAAGGCTTCAGCGTCTGGTTCAACAATGGCACCATCAGAGAGGTGACCCAAGCCCCGGACGGCACGGTGTCAAGTTTCACGCAACCAGGCTCTCCGACCGACTTTCAGGCGGCGATCAATGGTTCGGTGGTGGAAGACAACACCTTGGGCCTCAATGTGAAGTGGGATGTGAGCGCGCACACCTCCTTCCTATTTGATGCCTACACGGCCGTGTCCAAGTTAAATCCTGGCGGGCAACTCAGCGAATTGGACGCCGATGTCGGCTACGGCAACAGCCCGGCCAACAACACCAGCATCGGCATCGTGACGAACGGCAGCAAGAATTTACCCTATCCGGTGGGCTATGGTCCGAGCGGGAACGCGTCACGTTTCCTCGACCCCACCATCATCGGCTCCCACGTGTTGGTGGAAGACTATAACCAGAACAAGGACAGCATCAACCAGTTCAAGCTGCAAGGCACTTGGTCCGATGACACGTTGAAGTTCAAGTACGGCGTGCAGTTCACCCACGACGCCGAGTCACTGCGCTCATTTACTGACCTGCCCTATACCTGGCAGATGTATGCCGGCTACGGCCCGGTGCCGAACGGTTCCGGCGGCGTCGCCCCGATCCCCGCGAACTTGATTTCTGGTTCCTACACCACCGGCTCTAATTTTATCAGCGGCTGGGGTAATGGCGGCAATCTGCCGCCGGCCCTTCTGGCGGCCAACGGCTACGCGATCAGGGCCTATTTGGAGGGCTTGAACGGCGCGGGGATGAACGTCGGGAACTGCACTAATCTCGCCGGGAGTACTCCTTGCACCGGCAAGTACATCATGTACGAGAATGTCGGCAACCACCAGAACATCAGCGAAAACACGGTGGCGCCGTACCTGAACCTCTCGGAATCCACCAAGATCGCGGACATGCCGCTGAAGATCAACGTCGGGTTGCGCTTCGAGGTCACCCACGTGAATTCTGGCGGTCTTGCGAGCCTGCCGACCGGCCAGCTGTATATTCTGTCTACGGACAAGACAGCCTACGGCTTCAAACCCTCGCCGATCAGCACTGTCAACAACAAGAGCGAGTACCGTTACCTGCTGCCGAATCTCGATCTGAGCTTGAATCTCACCGACGACTTAAAGGTACGCTTCGATGCCTCGCGCACCTTGACTCGTCCGCAATTGGACAAGATCACCCCGACAGTGAATGTCCCCGCGGGCCAACGGGTTGGGGGACTCAATGCCACGGGCGGCAATCCGAACCTACTGCCCTACCTGTCGGATAATTTGGATTTCGGCGCCGAATGGTATTACGCGCAAAACTCCTACCTGTCGGCCGACGCCTTCGTCAAAGAGGTGACCAACTTCATCGTCGGCGGCACTGTCACCGCTCCCATCAATGGGGTGACGCTGCCCGACGGTTCGCTGGCACAGTTCGCCATTACGGCCTCGGTCAACGGACCTTCGGCCGAGGTGAGGCGTCGAGTTGGGGGTTCAGCATATGATTGGCGATAGCGGCTTTGGCTTCCAGGCCAATGCCACCTTCGTCAGCACCAACAAGCCCTATAATCCGTACGATTTGAACGTCGGCGCGTTTGCCGTCACGGGGCTGGCCAACTCCTATAACTTTGTGCCCTTCTACGACAAGTACGGCTTTCAGGCCCGCGTCGCGATCAACCACCGCGCCGCTGATCTGGATAAATTCGGTCAGCACCAGGCGAACTCCAATTTCGGCGCTGAACCGGTGTTCGTCAATGCGTCTACCTATGTGGATTTCAGCGCCAGCTACGCAATCAACCGCCACTTCAGCGTCTACTTCGAGGCCCTCAACCTCACCGATCAGGCGTTCAGCACCCGTGGCCGCTTCTCGGAGCAAATCCTCGATGTGGTCGATACCGGCCGCACGTACACCCTGGGGGTTCACGCCAAGCTCTAGCGTGAGAGCCGACGACGAGGGCCGCCTTTACCGGGCGGCCCTCTTTTATCGCGGTGATATGATCTCGATGTCATGACGAATACTCCAATTCGCAGTATCGCGATCGTGGGCGGCGGCACTGCAGGCTGGATGACGGCTGTGAGCCTCGCCAAGTTCTTCAAGTCGCTGGTCCGTATACGCCTGATCGAATCCGATCAAATCGGCATCATCGGAGTGGGCGAGGCCACGATCCCACCCATCATGCACTTCATCCGTGCCGCGGGGATCGATGAGAACGATCTCATCCGCAAGACCAAATCGACGTTCAAGCTGGGCATCGAGTTCAAGGATTGGACCCGCATCGGTCATTCCTACATGCACCCGTTCGGACAGACGGGGTTCGACCTGGGTCCCGTGGCCTTCTCTGCCTATTGGCTGAAAGCCTTTCGGGCGGGCAACGCCAGCAGGCTCGAGGAACATTCGCTCGAGGCGACGGCGGCGTACGCGGGGAAATTCATGCGGCCGGTTCAGGCGGCCAACTCCCCCGTGGAGAAAATCACTTACGCCCTGCACTTCGATGCATCGCTGTTTGCACGGTATCTGCGAACGATCGCCGAGGCCGGCGGGGTCGTGCGTACGGAAGGCAAGGTCAAAGCGGTATCGCTGCAGTCCGAGAACGGCTTCATTCGCGCGCTGACCCTGGAGAGCGGTGAGGAAGTCGAGGCCGATCTATTCATCGATTGTTCGGGTTTTCGAGGACTGCTTATCGAGGGCGCGCTGCAGACCGGTTACGAACATTGGAATCATTGGCTGCCCTGCGATCGCGCGGCTGCGATGCCGTGTGAACGCACCGGCCCCTTATCATCGTACACGCGGGTGACGGCCAAGGCTGCGGGATGGCAGTGGCGTATTCCCTTGCAGCATCGCATCGGCAATGGCTATGTCTACAGCAGCGGTTTTCTCAGCGACACGCTGGCGCAGGACGAACTGGTATCCAGCATCGAGGGCAAGGCATTGGCCGAGCCGCTCAAACTGCAATTCGCCACCGGCCGACGCAAGCGCTTTTGGAATAAAAATTGCGTGGCAATCGGTTTGTCGTCCGGATTCCTCGAGCCCTTGGAGTCCACCAGCATCCATTTCATCCAACGCGGCATTGCGCTGCTGCTGTCTTATTTCCCCGATCGTAATTTCGCCAGCGCGGACGTCGATCGCTATAACAAAACCATTGCGGCCGAATACGAGCGTGTGCGGGACTTCCTGGTCCTGCACTACAGCATGACAGAGCGGAATGACAGTGAAATATGGCGCTATTGCCGCAATGTCGACAAGCCGGACAGCCTCAAGGAAAAAATCGATTTGTTCCGCAGCCATGGCCGCCTGCTGCGCGAAGACAATGAGCTGTTCCCGATGCAGAGTTGGCTGTACGTTTTCGTCGGACAAAACATAATGCCGGAAAGCGACGATCCGCTGGCCGCCATACTCGATCCCGCACAGGTCGCCGACAACCTCGCCAATATCCGCAGCGTCATCCGGCAATGCGCGCAGGCCATGCCCACGCATGAGGAATTCATCCGACAAAACTGCTCGGCCTCGGCGTGAGTTCGTGGGATAATTGCGCATGAGCCAACGCACTCAATCCGTGGTCATTGTCGGTGGCGGCACGGCAGGATGGCTCACCGCGGGCATCATCGCGGCGCGCCACCAGGGCCGCATGAGTTCCGGCTTTTCCGTCACTCTGGTGGAATCGCCGACCGTGCCCATTATCGGCGTGGGCGAGGGAACCTGGCCCACGCTGCGATCGAGCCTGCAGAAGATGGGCGTATCGGAAACGGATTTTTTCCGCCACTGCAATGCCGCCTTCAAACAGGGTGCGAAATTCGCCAGGTGGACCACCGGCGCGGACGATGACGCCTACTATCATCCGCTGATGCTGCCGCAGGGATTCACGCAGGTGAATCTGGCACCTCATTGGTTATGCATGGGCGGCGGCAGCTTCTGCGACGCGGTGTCCCCGCAGGGGCAGCTATGCGAACAAGGCTTGGCGCCGAAAATGATCACCACTCCTGAGTACGAGGCGGTGGCCAACTATGCCTACCACTTGGACGCGGGAAAGTTTGCCGGCTTCCTGCAGCAGCACTGCACCCAGAAGCTAGGGGTGCGCCACGTGCTGGCCGATGTCACGAGCGTGAATCTGACGGAACAGGGCGACATCAAGTCGATCGACACGCAGCAGGTTGGGCAAATCACGGGCGATCTGTTCGTGGACTGCACCGGCTTTGCCTCGCTTCTGCTCGGCAAGACATTGGGTGTGAGCTTCAAGGACTGCGGCGATGTGTTGTTTTGCGATGCTGCTCTCGCGCTGCAGGTCCCGTACCCGACGCCCGACGCGCCCATGTCCTCGCACACGATTTCCACCGCGCAGACGGCCGGTTGGATCTGGGATATCGGCCTGCCGACGCGGCGCGGTACCGGTTACGTGTACTCGACGCGTCACGCCAGCGATGATGAGGCCTGCGAAACGCTGATGAGCTACTTAGGTGCGGAGCATCGGCACCTGACGCCCCGGAAAATCAAAATTCGGTCCGGTCATCGCACGACGTTCTGGAAGAACAATTGCGTGGCGGTGGGATTGGCGGCCGGTTTTCTCGAGCCGCTGGAATCCTCGGCCATCGTCTTGGTCGAGTTGTCGGCCAAGTTCATCGCCGAACAATTGCCGGCCAATCGCGAGGTGATGGATATCGTTGCGGCACGTTTCAACGATGTCACCCACTATCGATGGGGCCGCATCATCGATTTCCTGAAACTGCACTATGTGCTCACGCAGCGCCAGGACAGCGCGTTCTGGCGCGACAATGTGGATCCCGCCAGCGTTCCGGAACGTCTCAAGAACCTGCTCAAGTTGTGGAAATACCAGTCACCCTGGTTCTTCGATGAGTTTGACCGGCTGGAAGAAGTGTTCCCCGCCGCCAGTTATCAATATGTGCTGTATGGTATGGGGTTTCGTACCGAGGTCGAGCAGCAGGACAATGCCGGCACCGCTGCCGCCGCCGCCCGGTATATGAATGATGCCGCGGTTCTCGCCAAGCAGATGCGCGCGCAGCTGCCGAAAAACCGCGAGCTTATGAACAAGATTTTTGAATACGGCCTGCAACCGATCTAACTGAAGCGACTACAGTGACCCATATCGTTATTTTGAACACCGAGTTGCACCGCAAGCTGCGAGTACACGCACAGCCGGCCTTGGAGCTGGGGGACAATCAGCGCTTCGTCGCCGTAGCGGTCAACGAGTTTGCTTTGCTTGCCCTGCACTATCCCATCCTGTTTTCTAAGGACGCGGATACTGGCCAGTTCTACTGCGGCGTCATGCTGGGCTTCGAGGTCGGCGAGAACTTGTTCGTCGAGGCGCATCGTGTAGAGAATCTATATCGTCCACTGAATCTTCAGCGCGGGCCCTTCTACACGTCCGGTGAAGACCTGGCCATCGACCTCGACAATCCCCGCGTAAGCGCGGCCGGCGAGCAGGCCCTGTTCGATGAGGCGGGCGCGCCCAGTGCCTATCTGCAAGCGGTCATGGGGCTGATGCGTCAACTCAAACCCGGGCTCGAGCGCACCAAGAATTTCATCGCCACCTTGATGGAGCTGAAACTCATCGAGGCCGTCACCATCAAATCCCACTTCGACGACGGTTCGTATCGCGAAGTGACCGGGCTCTACACCGTGAGTCCCGAGGCGTTGATGGGGCTGAACGATGCGGCCGTGCTCAATCTTTTCCGTCGCGGCTATATGCAGCTGATCTACCTGCAGTGCGCGTCGCTGGATCACGTCGCGACGCTGACGCAAATAAAGAACCGGAGGTTTCTGCCGCAGAAGCCGCGCCGGTCGGTCGGCTGATTCGGTCTTACCCATGAGCCGGACCCTGCCCGAGATCGACGGCAAGGACCTCACCAGTGAGGCGCACTTCCTGAGCGAGGTGGTCGAGCCTTGCCGGCCGGTGGTGTTGCGCGGCCTGGTGAGCGCATGGCCGGCTGTGCATTCCGCGACCCGTTCACCCATGGATCTGCAGGATTATTTGACTCGGTTCGATAATGGCCGCGAGATCGAGATTTTCGTCGGCGATGCCGCCATCGACGGCAAGTATTACTACACTGAGGATTTAAAGGGCTTCAACTTTACACGCCGGCGCATGCGCTTTCGCGAGGCACTTGCGGCCATTGTGGCCGAGCGAACTGACGCAGGCGCCCCCACGTTGTATCTAGGCTCGGTACCGGTGAATGAGTATCTGCCGGGTTTCGCCGCGCAGAATGTCCTGCAGGTGCTGCCGGCCCATGTCGCGCCGCGCATCTGGCTGGGTCATGCGGCCAAGGTGTCGGCGCATTTCGATGCCTATGACAATATTGCCTGTGTGGTGGCCGGCCGCCGGCGATTCACGTTGTACTCGCCGCAGTCGATCGCCAATCTCTACGTGGGCCCCATCGATCACACCATGGCGGGGCAGCCAGTGAGCTTGGCCGCCGCCGCGCCGCCGGACGATGAAAAATACCCGCGGTTTCGCGCCGAGCGCGAGCAGGCGCAGAGCGCCGAATTGCTGCCTGGCGATGCTCTCTACATCCCCAAGCTGTGGTGGCATCAGATCGAATCTCTGTCGGCCTTTAACGGACTCATCAATTACTGGTGGGATGCCTCCGCCGCGGGCCCCGATGCGCCCTACACCAGCTTGCTCCTCAGCATGATTGCCATCGCCGAGCGTCCGGCGGCTGAACGGGCCGCTTGGAAGGCCTTTTTCGATCACTACGTGTTTCGCAGCGACGGGCACCCGCTCAAGCATTTGCCGGCCGAGCAGCATGGCATGCTTGGCCCGCTCAAACCGGACAACTACGCCAAGATCCGCGCCATTGTCATGCATCGACTGCGAGGCGGTTGATCCCCAACCGGGTTCAATGAGCCAGAGCGTCGGGAATGGCGCTGTACACCGCGTCGCGAAAGGCTTTGTGCAGGGGCACCTTGCCGAACGGACGATACTGGGTGAATAGCACGGCAGTGATCTTGTTCTTAGGGTCCACCCAAAAGAGGGTGTCCGCCGCTCCATCCCAAAAGAATTCGCCAACCGCGCCGGACGCCTCGTGTGCATCGACAGGTGGCCGGATGCGCACCGCAAAGTCGATACCGAAGCCCACCTGCCCCTTGCTGGGCAACCACGATGTATCCGTCACATCGGCGGGCATGGCGTCGGTTGCCATCAGCCGCACGGTATCGGTTTTGAGAATTCTTCTGCCGTCGAGTTCACCCCCGTTTTGCAGCATGCGAGCGAAACGCATGTAATCATCGAGCGTCGAGACCAAGCCATAACTGCCGGGCTTCAGCGGCCAATCGCGACTGTTGAACTCGAAGGCCTCGGCATCGGGTTCGCGGGACAGCAAGCCGTTCTCGTGCCAGTCATAGACGGCAGCCAGGCGCGCTTTATCTTCCGGACGCAGTACGTAGCGCGTGTTCTTCATCCCAAGCGGCTTGAAGATGGTCTGCTCCAGATAACTATCGAATGGCATGCCGGACAGGCGCTCCACCAGCAGCGCCTGCATATCGACCGAGGGACCGTATAGCCAGCGCGATCCCGGCTGAAAGTACAGCGGCAGCGAGCCGAGTTTCTGGGCCTCTTGCGCCAGCGTGTTGGTCTTGGCGGAGGGAT
Source organism: Gammaproteobacteria bacterium (assembly GCA_025358295.1). Lineage (GTDB taxonomy): Bacteria > Pseudomonadota > Gammaproteobacteria > Steroidobacterales > Steroidobacteraceae > Bog-1198. The sequence continues at coordinate 8,830 of JANYJY010000035.1, read as the reverse complement.
CGGCTGCGCTATACATCTCGGCGATGAGCGTGTGATCCGTTCCTGAGTAAAACCCCGCAGTGTGCCGTGTGATATCGCGAATCGTTACAGGCCGGCGCAGCGGTTCATAGAGCGCCCCTCCGCGGCTGTCGACGCCGACGTAGACACGCAGATCGGCGAACTCCGGGGCGTACTTGCTCAGGGGATCGTCGAGCTGAAATTTGCCCGCTTCGTATAGGGACATCAGCGCAACGCCCGTGATCGGCTTGGTCATGGAGAATATCTGCACCAGGGTAGCGCGGGTCATGGGTTTGCCGGCTTCGCGATCGGCTTGCCCAAAGGCCCCGAAATACACTTCGTGACCGTTCTCATAGACCAAGGCGGAAACTCCCACCAGCTTTTTTGAATCCGTGAGGGCGCGTAGCGCAGCATCGACGGTGGCCTTGTGTACTTTCCCGGCCGCGTCGCTCCAGCCAGGCGCCAGCGCCAACACGGCGAGTGCGCTCAATTTCACAGCCATCGAGTGTGATGAGTTCAATTAGGTTGTCCTAGTGAGCGAAGGCAGCGGCGGCATTGGCCGCCAGGATGAATGCCGTGGCGGCATCGACGACGTATTCGTTTTCGTACCAAAGGAAGGGCCACTTGTCTTTGAGTTCCGGAAAATCCGGCTGAATGATGACCACTCCCGGAATCATGCCGCCGGGAATGAAAGTGTAATCGGCGCGATTGTTGCCGTAGCCAATGAGTTTCGAGGTGGTTCCCACGGACGCGACATAGGAGACATTGGAGGCGGGATGGCGGCCGAGCACATAGTCGAAGCCCCGCAACGTGTCCTCGATTCCGACGAGATTGGGATAGGCCTCATGCAGGTAGTACATGCGGACTGCGAAAACCGCGACGGTACCGGACCCTCCCCAGGTTCCCGTGTCGATGGGCACGCCGAAGGGATTTTTCGCCAATTCCAAAGCCTGATTGGCTTTGAACCGCGACAGGGATTTGCCAAGTGCCGTCTTGAAGCCCGCGTCCATGTAGGGCAGCGCCCGTGAAGCCAACCATCCCAGCGCTGAGAAATTCTTGTCGATGACCGGAAATAGAGCAGCAAGGCGCGTCTTGTAGACGGCCTCGCCGTGAGTCGCGATCAGCAGTTCGACCGCTGCGCCGACTTCTTCGTCTTCGAGCCTGCCGCCCGTGGTGTTGAAGGACTGGAAAATGACCGGCGCATGGCTGTGTTCGTCCTGCCATACGCGGACCGCCGTCGACAGACATCGGGCGGCGAGGGCATCGTCGTAGGCGCGCAGCGCGCGGCCGGCGGCGGCGAGCGCTGCGGCGGCCGCATAGTTCAAAGGCGTGGTATACGAGGTAAACGCCCAGCGGTCATCCGGCAAGCCGGACGACATACCGTCGCTCTGCAATGTCGTCAGGCGAGAAGCGTAGATCCTCCCGTCCGTCTGCGACGCAGCGTCGCCGAGATGAGTGTATTCCTCGAGAGTGGGTTCCACGATGCCGGGAATCGCGTGGCCGAAGGCGCCATACTGGGCCAGTAGGGCGAGCACGCCATGTTTAATCTGCTGCAATACATCCGGCACGCCATCGGGGCGGTGGATTTGAATCAAACGAGCATCTTCATCGACCGTAGTCTCATCCCAGTCGATGTGGAAGGCCTCGCGCATCATGACCAGATCGCCGATCACGCGGGCCTGGGTCTGGGTGCGAAGATCGTAGTCGCTGGCGTCGTACCAGCCGCCGACATTGAGTCCCGGAATATGCTCTCCGGCCGCATAGGGCGAGTCCGAGGATGGGCCCATGGAATAGCCATCGAAGTGGGTGTAGTTCGACGGCGCTTGACGCGCATCATCCATGTGGGAAACACCGTGCCAGACACGATAGCTCTCACGCACTTTCACATGGTCCATTTGCACGGCCAGGTAAGTATCGAGAGAGGGCTGCCACACGCCCTTGCGATAGATATCGGCGGCGATGCGAAAAGGAGTGGAGGTGGTGCCGGCGTACTCGATCGCATACACGCCTGGCGCATGGACCGCGGAGAAATCAAAGGACGAGTACTGGTAGCGCAGCCATTTTCCCCAGGGCTTCACTGCGCCGCGGAATGCTTCCTGGTAGTTGCCCTTGTCATCCAGCCGCAGGATGCGGGCCGTTGCGGCGGCCTCGTCGCGAGGGTCCAACTCGATCAGCGCTATCTTGGATCGATCCGGCGTATATCCCACTTGATTGTAAGAGACGACGGGCGGCCGGACCCAGCCCGGGATGACATGGGGATGGACATGCCAAACCAGGGCGTTTTGTGTTCGATTGCCGGGAATCAATTCGCGCACCACGTACCAGCCATTTTGCGCTCGATTCCGGCCGTCAAACAGCATCAGGGCTCCCGTGTCGGACGTCAGGGTGACGCGGGTGGATGGATCCTCGGGCGCCAGCACGAATTGATGACCGCGCGCGATCGGCAAGGGTGTCGCAGTGCCGTCGGCGCCTCGTTCCATGGGACCTTGCGGGTGGCGAGGAAAGATTCCGTAGGAATCATCGGCCCGATAAGTCTTGCCGAAATACGCAGTGGGAAGGAAATCCAGATTGAAGCCGGCCTTGCCCACCAAGGCGGCAGGCAGCGGCTGACTCAAGTGGATGGCGACGCGGAAGCCCTCGCCTTCGGCGGTGACCTCCATCCTATAGTTCAAGGAGTAATCGGGATAACCGGAGGAGATGACCAATTGGTCCGTGACAGCGCTGCGCTTGCGCCCGGAAAATTTCGGCACCGGATCCCATTGCTCCGGCGTCGCCAGCAGTCGGACTTCGCCGTCGGTGGCGATTCGCTCGCCATGCTGAATGATCTCGATGCCGCCCAATTTCTGGTCGCGGAACACCTCATGAAAAGTATTCTGATAGGTCAGAACACTGAGTCCCTGGGCCTCGAAGTAGTCCAGGTCGTTCAGGTGAAGGTCGGCGGCCATCAGAGTGGGTGCGCACAGCATCACCAGGACGGCGAACGCGCATTCACGCGTCGCGAGTATGCTCAACGCGATACCCCGCAAGGATGGCGGCGGCGAGCACGATGCCCGATCCTTGCCAATCGGATGGACTGGCCAGGCCGAGCACATTGATGCGCAGGCCCGTATAGGTAAAGAACGCGGGCACGAAGAAGCGGATTTTCGGTTGCATGGACCGATGAATGCATTGGCTGTTCCCCCCAATTATCCCAGCGCCCAATCTTAATTATAAACAAATGGTAGCGCTATCAGAACTGTCCGGCAACTACTTTGGGGGCTGGGCATACGCGAGCGCTGACCGAGTCGGAAGCGCGCCAATTATCGAATTTTAAGCTCGAACGGCCCTGCCGGAAGGCCCGACCCATCGAACAGAGTGCAGATCGGACTGTCGGCCCAGCAATAGCGCACGCGCGTCGGGGACAGGTTCCCGGGCATGGGTAGAGAAACACGACTACCGTCGATGTGCGATTGGACGAAGCGGCAGGAGCCCCTCGCGTCCTCGCACAATTCGAAGCCGATGGGATTCTCGTGGCTATAGGCGACCAAGGGAGACTCATACTCGGCGAATTGCACGTCAATTTGACCGGCGCCGCGGGTTGCGGCGATGGCAACTGGTCCCGACGGGGAGATCGATTCACCATAGATGACATGCCGAGCCGCACGCGCCAAACGTCTGGCGACGTCCTGCTTATTGGTCGGATGGAGGTTGTGCGCCTCGCCGACGTCGATGCTGACCGCGAGGCCGGCATGCGCGTCGCCCGCCACCGCGCGGCGTTCGGCTTCGCGCACCTCGGCCCAACCGGATTCGCTCGGCGCGACGGGTGGGGGCCCGAAATTCGGCAGTTGGACGATCAGGAAGGGTAGTCCAGGACCGAACTGGCGACGCCAATCCGCCATCAAACCCCGCAGTAGGCCCTGATACGAGGCGGCTTCACCGGTGTTGGATTCGCCTTGATACCACACCGCACCGCGAAAGCCGAAGGGCCCCAGCGGAGCGATCATCGCGTTATAAAGAGTGCTCAAACCACCGACGGACTCCCACGGCGCCCGGGGTGGATAGCCTATCTCGGCGGGTACCACACTGTATTCCCAGGGGCCATCGAGAGGGATGGACGCGCCTCCCGCCAGGACCAGTTGTCGCTTGGCGCCGCCGGCCAGCAAGCCTCCGCCGCCGTAGGTGCTCAGCACGTTCATCACCAACACATTGACGCCCGGGTGCAGAGTACCGGCGGCCAGTGAATACGTTCGTTCGCTGCCGTAGCCAAAAGTATTGCCGATGGGCCGACCATTGATCCAGGTCTGGTCCACTTGGTTGATCGGCCCCAATGCCAAGGTCGCGGCCGACGCTGCTTGTTCTACGGACAGGGTGATTTGAGTCCGAAACCAAATAAGACCCGTAAAGTTCTCTAGCCCGGCGCCTCCCCAGTGACGCCAATCGCCGAGGCCGGTGGGCGCCGGGCGCCAGGTATGAGCGCCGGGAGTCGGCGGCGATCTGATCGCCCAGGGTTCGCTGCCGGCGAGATCGTGTGATTGAGTGCGCCACCACGTTTCCCATTGCGCAGCGAACTGCAGTTGACCGAGCGCCGGGTTCTTCGCATAGGCGGACAGAATGCTCAGCAACGACTGATAGCTTCCGGTTGCCTGCAGCGCGGCGGCGCTCATCCATGGACGGATATTCGACCCACCCCAGGATGAATGCACCAAGCCGATCGGTACGTGAATGGATTTTTGCAGCTCGCGCGCAAAGAAAAAGCACACTGCGGACCAGTCGGGCACGGTAGTCGAGGACGCGATTTGCCATTTTTTCAGGCCACGGAATTCTGCCAGCACGCTCGGACTGTCGGCGTGATCGACGCTCAGCATGCGAATGCCGTCATTCGCGGAGGTATTGATCTCGTACTGTGAATCCCCGGCACGCAGTACCGCCAGCTCCATGTTCGACTGGCCCGAACACAAGAAATCATCGCCGATGAGAATGTCGCCGGCTGACTGCGTCGCGCCCGAACTGCTGCGCGCCTCAAGGACAAAAGGTCCGCCGGCGCTCATGGCAGGCATCGTGACAGTCCAGCGCCCGGACGAATCAGCCCGCGCGTGGCCGACCGCGCCCGCCAGAGTGACGGTTACTGTTTCTGTGGGCGAGGCTTGACCCCAAATGGCAATTGCCTTATCTCGCTGCAATACGGCATGGTCCCCGAACAGGCTGTTGAGCAGCGACGGCGTTTGTGCGTTCGAGGCCACGTCAAAGAACAGGGTCAACACCAGGAATGCCGTCGTTTGAAGTCGCATGCCAGTCCTTTCGTGAGCAGCTTGTTTTTGTACGGCGGCATCATACGCCAACCGTGATTGGCGATACCCCGCGGGCGAGGGATTGCATTGGGTGGAGACCCTATGTAGACTTGCTACCATGGGTAAGCAAGATCGCGAAGTGCGCATGTCCCTCCAGACCATGAAGGTGTTGGAGGCGTTTCTCGAAAACCCCACAGATCAGCTGTCCGGCGCTGAAGTTCACCGGCGTTCCCGTCTCGCGTCGGGAACTTTGTATCCCATTCTTCTTCGACTCGAGGCCGCAGGTTGGTTCGTCAGCCGATGGGAGTCCATCGACCCATCGAGTGCCGGGCGTCCGCGCCGACGTCTGTATCGAATGACGCCGACCGGACTGAAGCGCGCCGGCGAAGTCTTTGCAAGTTTTAGCCGCGGTGTTTTTGCGTAAGCCGGCGTTGCCGCCGGTCTAAGGAGGGTCTATGACTTCCGAGCGAATGCTGGACTGGGTGGATGGACTGGGACAGGACGTGATTCGTCGGGCTGCACGGCGCGCACCGGCGGGTCTGTCAGAGCGGCTCGAGGAGGAGTGGCTGGCCGATTTCTTGGAACGGCCCGGGCAATTTTCGCGTCTGCGATTCGCCGTGGGTTGCTGTTGGGCCACCAGCGTCATCGCCTATAACCACCGCATCGCCGCGGTGCCGGTTACGGGTTCGGCCTCAGCACAGGTCAATTCCTTCGGCTTAGTGCAAAACAACACGCCTATGGTTTCGCGCCGCACGATGACGTTTCTGTTGGTGGCCTGTCTGCACGCCGCTGCGCTCTATGCCTTGCTGGTGACCGTGACCAAGGAGGTCGTCCATGCGCCTGCGCCCCCTTTGCAAAATCATGTCATCACTGAGCATCGCCCCGTCGACGTAACATCGTCGCTCGGCCCGACAATTCGGGATCCGGTGCCGATCCCTCAGCCGCCCATCGACATGCCGCCAATCGAGTCCGAGTCGACGGAAGGGGCGGCTGTGAGGGTGGATGATATGTCCCGCAACACGGCACCGACGCTAACGACGACCGTTAACCGCGTGCGTGGCGGCCCCGGCGCGGGATTTCCCATTGCGGAAGATTTCTATCCCTCGGGCGCCCTCTTTCGTGGCGAGCAGGGCATTGCGACGGTCCAGGCATGCGTCGATGGTATGGGCCGACTGATTTCCAACCCGACCCTGATTCAATCCACCGGCAGTTCCAGGCTCGACGAGGCCGCGCTCAGGCTCGCAAAAGCCGGTTCGGGTCATTACCGCGCCTCGACGGAAGACGGCCACCCCGTGAATTCCTGTTACCCGTTCCGAATTAGATTCGATTTGAGGAACTGACCCGGACTGTTGCGCCCCCATTGTAAATTTTGCCGCGGGGGAATTATCCGTTGAATTGATTCAGCCAATGAGCGGCCCGCTTGCGGCCGGCTCCGTTATGATTCAGGGGCCCGTGAAAACCTTCCACTGCACGCATTGCCAGAATTTAGTTTTCTTCGAGAACGTGCGCTGCTTGAATTGCGGTCACTCGCTCGCGTTTCTGCCGGACAAGGGGCTCATTGGTGCACTGATAGAAGGCGCGGACGGGCTGTGGAGAGCCGAACTGCTTCCGCCGGGATCACCCGGCTATCGCCTGTGCGCGAATTACGATCAGGTCAGCGTGTGCAACTGGGTTGTCGCCGCAGACGACCGCAACGATTTTTGCCGCTCCTGCCGATTGAATCGTGTCATTCCCGACCTCACAAGCGAGAGAAATCGAATCGCTTGGTTCCGGCTGGAAGTGGCCAAGCGGCGCATGCTTTACACCTTACTAGGCCTGGGACTGCCGGTAGTCCCCAAAGACGGGGACCAAAATTCAGGCCTGGCGTTCGAATTCCTGGAGGATTCGCATGTCGGCGATGCGAAGAGGGTGCTGACCGGTCATGACAATGGCTTGATCACCATCAATATCGCGGAGGCGGACGATGTGCACCGAGAAAAGGAGCGCACGCTGCAGAACGAACCGTATCGCACCCTTTTGGGGCATTTTCGTCACGAGGTGGGACATTATTTCTGGGACATTTTGATTTCGAGCGATCAGAAGCTCGGTGAATTCCGTGAACTATTCGGCGATGAGCGTGCGGACTATCAAGCTGCATTGAATAAGCATTATGACCAAGGCGCGCCCGCTCAATGGGAGCAGAGCTTTATCAGTGCCTATGCCACCATGCATCCGTCCGAGGACTGGGCCGAGTCATGGGCCCATTACCTGCATATGGTGGATGCACTGGAGACGGCGGGGGCGGTCGGGCTGGCACTGCGGCCGGCACGCAGTGATGAGCCCCACATGGGGCCGCCTCCCGATCCGCTGAACCCGCGCCACCGCGACTTCAATTCCATGATCGAGTCGTGGGTAGCGCTCACCTATGTATTGAACAATATCAGCCGAGGTATGGGATTACTGGACATCTATCCCTTCGTTTTGTCGGCGCCTGCGGTCCGCAAACTGCAGTTCATCCACGCCACCATCGACGAGTATCGGAGCGCGGCGGGCGGTTCCGCGTAGAATGCAAAAGATCCCCATCGGAGACGTTCAGTGTCGATTCATGTGGCGCTCAATCATGTCATGCATTACCGCTACGATCGATGGGTCAACGTAGGGCCACAGATCATTCGGTTGCGGCCCGCACCGCATTGTCGAACGCGCATTCTTTCTTATTCGCTGAACATCCACCCCGCCGAACATTTCATCAATTGGCAACAGGATCCGCAGTCCAATTATCTGGCTCGCGTGATGTTCTCGAAGCCCGCGCAGGAGCTGCGCGTCGAGGTGGATCTGGTCGCGGAAATGGCCGTGCAAAATCCCTTCGATTTTTTCTTGGAGCCCTACGCACAGCAATTTCCCTTCGAGTACGATCCGAGCGAGGAGCGTGACCTAGCTCCCTTTTTGATCGCCAGCCCGGCAACTCCACTGTTCGCAGAATATCTCGCGACGATCTCGCTCGATCCGCGCGTGACGATCGATTTTCTGGTTGAGGTGAACCAGCGTCTGGCGGCCGATATACGCTATGTCATCCGCATGGAACCCGGCGTGCAGACGCCGGAGCGCACGCTCGAGCAGCGCTTGGGCTCCTGCCGCGACTCGGCCGAGCTCCTCGTGCAACTACTGCGGCATCTCGGGCTCGCGGCACGCTTCGCTTCCGGCTACCTCATTCAACTGGTGGCGGATAACAAATCCACGGAAGGGCCTTCGGGCCCCACACATGATTTCACTGATCTACACGCCTGGTGCGAAGTGTATCTGCCGGGTGCCGGTTGGATCGGATTGGATCCCACGTCTGGACTACTGACCGGCGAGGGCCACATCCCGCTGTCCTGCACGCCGGATCCCCAGTCGGCGGCGCCGTTGTCCGGCGCCGTGGATGAATGCGAGACCACATTTGAATATGCCATGCGGGTCGAGCGGGTGTGGCAGGCCCCGCGGGTCACCAAACCGTACTCGGAGGAGCAATGGAGTGCCATCGACTCGCTGGGAGGGCGCATCGATGCGGTGTTGAACGCACAAGATGTGCGCCTCACCATGGGCGG
>JANYJY010000066.1 GCA_025358295.1 Gammaproteobacteria bacterium | reverse complement strand
GTCGTAACTGCGATACAGCCCGGTCGAAGGCAGATTGACGGAGCCGGTCGGCAGCCGCTGATTCTGGCCGCTCGTGACGCTGCCATTCACATTGGCGTCGAATACAAATCGAGGCGCCGCCAGCGTCACGGTGCCGGCTTTTTTCCCTTCCACATAGCCCGCCTCGTAGCTGCTGACCAGCGCGGGCGTAGTCTGGGAAACCCCCCACTTGGAATTGACCACGCTGGTCGAATCCAGAATGCCCTGGTAGAGAACATTGGGGTCCGCATTGCTGATGCTGACCGCTTGACCGGCCGCTGTCAGCAGAGTCGATGTCTTGACCGCTCCGCCGGTGTAGTGAATCGCGCCGCCGGCCACATCGAGCGTCGATCCGGGAGCGAGAATCACATCGCCCTGCGAATTCAACGCGATGCTGCCGCCGGCCAAATTTCTCTCCGCGACAGTGCGGCCGATCGCGGCGATTTCGCCGCTGACATTGGCCAAGGGAGTGCCCTGCCAGGGAGTGCCATCGGCGCGGGTACCATGGGCGCGCGCATCGACGTACACGGTTTGACCGCGCAAAGGTCCATTCTTCTGCAGGGGACTGTCGGCGAGTTCAGTGCCGCGCAATTGGACCGCAATGATGCTGCTATCCACCGGCAGCGTGACGTCGGCACCCGATACGTCCAATACTGCACTGTCCGCCACGTACAGCCGGCTGCCATCGGACTGATTCGTATAAACCGCCACACCTTGGTTCGACTTGGCATCGGCCGAGATGCTGCCGCCGGTGGCGTGCAGAGTGCTGCCGCCCAACACGTCGATGGTGTCGCCGAACAGGCTGATCGATGATTTCGGCTGCGCCACGCTGTCGACCGTCTTCGACGTATCGGCCGTTTCGAGACCCACCTCCGCATGGCTGTGCGCACCGACAGTCAATGTGCCGCCCAACCCCGCGGTCGGATTGCCGTTGTTGTCCACCGAGCCGTGATCCCGCGCCTGCAGTCGGATGGAGCCGTTTTCGTTGACGCTGGTCGTGGCAGAGATGCGGCCCAGTTGATTCACCGCCAATCCTGCGAGCGTCACATTGCCGCGGTTGGCCGTAATTTGGCCGACGAGCTCGCCGGCTGATTTCGCGGCGGCATCCGCGGCATTGCCGTTCGTCGCCGTCCCGCCGACTCCGCCGATTTCCACCAACAGGCCGCGCAAGTTGGGATCCGAACTGCTCGCCAAATAGATTTGATTTCCCGCAGCCAGCACGGTTTGGCCACCCGGAGTGCTGATGCTGCCCTGGTTCGTGACCGTCGGCGCAAAAACCAGGATCTGCCCGCCTTCAGTTGTGGAGAGCTTTGCCCCCGGACTGATGCTGATGGGCGCACTGGTTAGGCTCAACCCGTTGGTATCCACGAATGATTGCAAGGCCGCCTGGCCATTGAGCGCGGGCGTCACCAATCCGCCGCTGACGGCCGTAGGATTCAGATTCAGGGTCGAGGCCAGCAGGCCTCCGACATTCACCTGGGCATTGGGTCCGAAGATAATGCCGTTGCGGTTGATCAGGAATATCCGGCCGTTCGCCTGCAGCGAACCGAAAATCCTGGATGGATCGGATTGAAATATCTGATTGAGCGCCACCGACGTGGACGATGGCTGGATGAATTGCACCGTGCCGTCGGCGGAAATATTGAAACTTTGCCAATTCAGCGTGGCATTCGCCGCCGTCTGATTGACTGTCAGGCGCGATCCCGCCTGCACCGCCGTCGCATTGCCGCCGCTGAACGAGGTGATGCCGACTCCGCAGACTCCGCCGACACAGGGCACGGGCAGGGTTGCCGCATAGATCGGCACGTACACCTGCGTGCTGATCAGCACGAACGAGAGGAAGCGCACGGCGCCAATTTGAATGTGGGACATCGCTGCTTCCCTCAGAAATCGTACTTGACGGAGAAATCGATACGCGCATCGCCTGTGTGCGTGCGCGTGTCCGTGACCTGCGGAATGGCGTAGTCGAGATTGCCCGAGAAGCCCGCGGCGTTCTCCAGGCGCAGGCCAAACCCCGTACTCCACAATCGGCTCCGATGCGCCTGTTGCGGCAGGGGATCCAGCAGCGTCGCGACGCCGCCGTCGACGAACACGAAGGCGTACAACATGCGCAGGGTCTTGCCCAGCCGCTCCCCCACGATCGGACTGTGAAATTCGACATTGCCGACGAGTCCGGCATCGCCGAGCGTCTCAGCCTCCAGATAGCCGCGGACGGTGTCAGAGCCGCCGAGCGCAAATTGCTCATTGTTGACCAAGGGTGATTCGGTCCACTGTCCGGACCAGCGTGCCAGAACGGCGAAACCCGCGGGCAGGGTGTGCGTGCCCTCTCCTGACAAGCGCAAGTAAATATAATTCGGATCGCCCAGGTAGCGCGCATTCTCAAACTCGGCCTGAGTGTTGACCAGCCCCTTGATGCCGAACCCGATTCCGATGTTCGTCGCCACGGAACCGCGTGGCTGCCGCCATACCCCCGAATAAGTAGCAGACCAATTGAGATACTTGATGGGCGCGCGGACTCCGTTGCCGCCGGCGGCGGTGGTACTCGAGAACACCTCCGTGCTGACGTCTTTGTAATCGAACCCCAAATTGAAGCTCTGCGAAGTCGAGGGCGAATTGACGAGGGGCTGCACCCAATGCGTGCCCACGATGGAACCCTTGCCGAGTACACCCAGGGTATCGAGCGCATTCACGTTGCTGCTGGTATGCACGAAGGACAGCAGGAACTCGCCGTCATTGCCGCCGGCGTGGCCCAGGTACGAAGCCGATACCACCTGGGCATTGCGCACATTGGCAGGGGCCGTTTGATAAAGGAGCGAGAACACATCCTGGCGCTGCCACAGGTTGCTGTAGCTCATGGAGACGCTGGCGCGCGTCGGCGTGGTATCTGCCGTGTGGTGATTGTCAACTTCCACGGAGGCGTGGAAGGGTGATGTGTCCTGTACATTGAGATCGATGTCGACCGATCCCGGTTGTGCGCCGGCCTTGAGAATCGGCGTCACCACCCGATCGCCCGTGCGGGCATTGAGGGCCGTCAACTGGTCCTGCAGCGCAGGTAGATTGGGTGCCTGTTTCGGCTGCAACGCCGGCAGTGCGGCCAGAATTTGCCGGCCCGAAAAATATCGTTCGCCGCGGACTCGGATCTTGTCCAAAGTACCTTCGATTACTCGCAGCCGCACGATGCCGTCGTCGACTTGCTGCTCTGGAATATCGACCAGCACCGTGCCGAATCCCGCATCCTTGTACGCACCCTGCAGCGCGTCGGCGGCCTTCTTGACGCCGTCCAGATCGCCGCCCGGGCCCAGAAACGGATACACCGCTCGCTCCACGGATGTCTGCGGCAGAACTCGGTTTCCCAGCACACGGAATTCCTTGATGTCGAATTTCAGCTGTGGGGCGGCCGCCGCTGCGTCGGCATGGCTCTGCAGCGGCATGGCCGCCACAATCCAAAGCAGTGCAATCCCTAGAGATCGGTTAATCGAATCGCTCAAATACATCGAAGCCAAATTACTCGCGGATCAAGTCGATCAGATGACAGCACAAAAAAAATCGGCGGGGTGCCGTTATGGGCAACCCGCCGAAATCAATTGCCGGCTTGCAGCTTAGTGGTTCACGTTACCCGTGCCCAACAACACAGACTCCGTCGGCGTCTTCAACGAGTAGCCGGCGGCGGTACCCGGGAAGTACAGAACCGGCGTGTCACAGTTGTTCACGCTTCCGCTCGATGCCTTGGTGAAGGCATTGACGGGATTCAGAGCAACCGAAGCGCTCGTGGCTGGAATGGTGTTCGTCGCGGTAACGAACTGCGCGGCAGGAGACAGGTCTCCGCCGTTACCCCAGGGACGCCCGGAGTAGGCAGTGTTCACAGCCTTGGTCGGCGCCGGATCACCCATGAACTTGGACAGATTCGTCCACACCGTTGCGGCTGAGCCGGTCGGCACGCCCGTGCCCGATTTGATCGTATACGCGAAATTCGACGACCAGTACGGATAGAACCCGTTGACGACGTTCGAGAGAGTCGGCAACACGCCGTCGACGGCGACCAGACGGAAAGCGTCGGCCGAAAGGTTTGCCGACGTTACTTCGCTGCTGATCAAGCCGATGGCCCACTGGCTGCCAGGCTCGGTCACCGGAGGCAGAGCCGTGTTCGTGGTGTCATTGAAAGGCGCAAAACTGCCGCCGCTGTTGAGCGCCGTCAGGCAATTGCGCATTCCGCCGCCCGAGCCATTCGTGAAAATGAACTGATTGTCCGACGTTGCCATCACTTCGGAGGATTGACTGCAGCGGGCGCCCAAGAAGTAGGCCTCGAACGAGGCTTCGGTACCGGACTCGATATCGCGGCGGCAGATATAAACGTTATTGTCGGCGGCATTATTCAGGCCGAGCTGGTCCCAGGTAAACACATTGCCCTGGTACAGCGAGGCAACTTGGGCCTTGGACAGCGACGGTGCGCAGGAAGGCAGGTCGCTGTTTGCCGGGCAACCGCTGGTCACGCCGATTTCGGCGGCTTGCAGAGCGTAAAACAGGTTCTTGGTGACCGCCACACCCCACACCACGTCGAACACATTCTGCGACTGCAAATATTTGGATACGTCGGCAGCCGAATATGTGGTGCCGCCGGCACCGCGCAGCAAAGCCGCTTCGACGTCGGCGAAGCCGCCGGTCGGCACTACCGTCGAGGCGGTGATATCCGCCGCCGGGCATGCTGTGTGATTGGTGTATGCCAGGAAGTTCGCGGTCGCTGCGACCGCAGCCGTCGTGCATTCCGTGTTCGCCGTGTCGGCGACCAAGGCTGCAGGGCTCAAGAAGAATGTGCCCGACGAGCCGCCCTTGGCGACGCTGATCAGCGGGCCGACGCCATTGCCTGACCCGACATTCGACTCCTTGAATATGGCCAAGGGTGTGCCCGCGGTCAAGCCGCTGGCCGCGGTGGCGCTGCAGTAGATCATTCGGTTCGTGGGAGAACCGATTTGATACACGTCAATGGTGCCGGACTGACAATAACCGCCGGTGCCGAGAATCAGTGTGCTCAGCAGCGTGGTATCGACGGCGGTGGAGCCGCTGATGAAAACGTTGACATTGGTGTTGGCGGCGTAGTTCTTGACGTCAAGAGCTTGCGCCGCAGTGACGCCGGCGGCCGCGATGGCCGTTGCGACTGCGGTCTTGAGAATGAGATTCATGGCTAATACTCCAAATTGTAGAAAGTGAGTCGATGAGCGTCTGAGCGGCAACCAGAGTTCGACCTCGAACGGGAAGTCCTGCCCGCGGATCGGCGGCGCAAACTCGCCGCCGATCCGCCCTGCTCGTTTCCGAAATCGTTTACGCTGCAGCGGCGGCTTGGCGGCGACGACGTCCGACCGCACCGAGACCCGCAATACCCGACATCAACAACCAAGCGGCGGCCGGCAACGGCACCGGCGTGGTGCCCGCGGTCGGCACGTTATAGGTCAGATCGCCGGTCGAGCTGAGGAACCAGAAGCCGGTCCCGGTGGAATTCGCGTATTGCTTCGGGCCCGTGTAAGTTCGCGACGTTCCCGCCAAGTTGTAGAAATCCAGCGAAGAACCCACGGACGCTGAAAAGTCATCGCCCGCAATGCCCAGGGATCCGTAATTGCTGCCGCCGGCAGTGTTGCTGGCCGCCCAATTCGCCGTTCCCGTCGTGTCGATGGCGCTGCCGCCGGTGAGGCCGGACGCCGCCCAGTTGGCGATGACCGAGGAGGCTTGGCTCGCGGCCTTCGCCAGACCCGTCCCAGTAACTGAGCCGATGTTGCCGGCGGCATTGCCGGTAAGTGACAGGGCACTCGACGTGCTGTAGTTGAACACCATGTACTGCGTGTTGGCGAGATTGCTGTTGAAAGTGGTCGCAAATCCCGGGATCGTGCCGAAGTCGATTTGCAGCACGTTGCCGGTGCCGCTGGGATTGGGATTCGCCGCGACAGTAAAGTTGCCGGTGGCGGCGTCGGGGGTGAACGCGCCGCCCGGAGCCGTGACTGCCGTGTACGGCAGCGCCAGATTCACCAGTTCGGTGTTTGACGCCGTTGCATTGGTGTTGGTGAAAATTTCGAGGGTCAGCGTTCCCGTGGGACTCGGCGCCGTGCCGAGTGACACAGGGCCCGCGTGCGCGGCGGTCGACGCGGCTCCAACCGCGAACAGCAGCGACAGGGATTTGAGGGGTAACTTCATGATAAAGATTCTCCGATTCGGGGTTTTTACAAACTATTGCCTACGGTCCACGCGCACGTTGCCTTGCCTCGACATCAACGCGTCCGCTTTCCATCATCCTGAGGTCGGTGGCACTGCGGCCGGCATCGCTTGACCGTCCGGCGCATGCCTTTTGAACTCGACCGGGGTGGGATGCTGCGCGGCAAATATTTCAAGGGGGGGAACGACTTGTGAAGGTTTGGTAACTTGAACTGCGATCGAAGTCTCGATTTGGGCAGTCAAGACTGTGTCCGGCGTCGTTGACGAGAGCGATATATCAAGCGAATTTCTCCGCCTTGAGCATCAGGGCGAGTTCGACTCTCGATAGATTTCCGCTGCGGCGGCAAGGCGCGCGGAATCGATCGTCACGGAAGTTCTCGCGCCGGCGTGCTCGACCAGCAAGGTCAGCGTGTCACCGTCTTGTAAGCGCTTCATCAGGTCCACGCCGCCGCCCTCCGGCGGAGGCGTGTCCATCGATACGCCGTCGACCACGTGAATGATGTCGCCGTTCGACAATCCGAGCGCCCTCAAGGCCTTGTCGTTGGACCCATAGACGCGTATGCCGTGGGATCGGCCGTCCCGGGAGGGACGCAAATTGAGTGCGCGTAACACCGCACCGCTGTCCGACAGAGGGGGTGGCTGCCGCATGTCGGAATCCCTGACGTGCGCCTGTGCCTTCGCCACAGCCTCAGCGGCTCGCGCCATCCGGCGCTGGCGCGCACTGCCCGTCGCTTCCCATGAGGGCATGGACAGGGATTCCAACGCGCCGCTACGCATCATGATGATCCGATTTGCAAATACTTGATTGAGCACCAGACCGCCAGACAGGTGCTCGCCCACTCGATAGACTGCCGCGGCACCGGTGTCCGCGACGATGATGGCCAGCCCACGCGCAGGGTCGTCCGTCGCGAAAGTACCGACCAGATGCAATACCTCCTGAGTCTCCGCCATAGCCAACCGCTCATCCAACTCGGGAATGCCGAACAGATGCGCTGCGACCAGCGTGGCAGCATCGACACCGCGCGCTCGGTCGGGGCGCGAGTACTGGGGCAGCTCGAACCCACTCGACGGCGTGTTCGGCCACAGAACTCTATATATCTGCAGAACTTCTGCAAGGATGGCCAGCACCAGCACCGCTGAGACCATGCGCGGAACGGTGATTGCTTCGCGGGTGGGACGGTATCGATGCAAATATTCGAGAAATGGCATGGTAGCTCACTTGAGCACGCACCGATTTTCTCGGTGAAGGCCGCGCAGCCGCGCATGGTCGCCGGAAAATATTGCCGTTTTGTGACGCCGACGCCGTTGATCGACGCTCCATTAACGGTCATCTTCGGCGTCCCCTCGGTTACCAAAGATTGACACAATTGCCCGATACAGTACGGCGATCAATCCTTACGGTGAACACCCCGGATACCATGACGAACGTCATCGCTCGACCCTATTGCGTGGCCATCTTGAGCGCTTGCTGGCTCGGAGTCTGGATACTGCCCGCCGGCGCGGAGGAAGCAGCCGTTGCCAAAATCGGCAATAAAATTGTTTCCACGGAAGACCTGGATGGCAGGGCAGGCGCCAAGTTAAATGAACAGCGTGAGGCCTATGAGCTGCATGCGCGGCAGCTGAAACTAAACTATGACCGCGACCGGCAGGCGCTATTGGAAAGAGAGCTGTCGGGACTCATCGACGAGCGCGTTTTGTCCCTGGAAGCGGCGGCCCATAAGACCACCGTAGCCGCATTGAGCGCATCGATTAGGGCTCCCGCAGTCAGCGATGCAGATATGCACGCACTCTATGATGCCAACCGAACTCAAATTGCGCAGCCCTTCGAGAAGATCGCGCCGCAAATGCGGGAATTTCTAGAAAAGCGCGCCAAGGACACCACACAGCGAGCCTTTCTGGATTCCCTGCGCGCCAAGTACCAGGCCGTGACCACTCTCGACCCCGCACGCGAAACGGTGGCCGCCACCGGTCCGCAACGCGGATCCGAGCATGCGCCGGTGACCATCGTGGAGTTCTCAGACTTCCAATGCCCCTTTTGCGGGCGTTTTGCGCCCGTCATGAAGGCCGTGCTGGAGAAATATCCGACTCAGGTTCGTCTGGTCTATCGCAATCTCCCCTTGACCAATCTGCACGCCAATGCGGAGCACGCGGCGGAAGCCGGCATGTGTGCAGCCGCTCAGGGAAAATTCTGGGACATGCACGATGTGATGTTCGCCGAGCAGAGCACGCTGGGCCTTGACGCCCTCAAGGAGAAGGCCAAGCGCATAGGATTGAATACAGCGACCTTCGATGAATGCCTGGATAGCGGCCAATCTCGCGAGGCAGTTCTGCATGATTTCCGGGCTGCCGAGCAATTGGGGCTCACAGGAACGCCGACTCTGTATATCAACGGCCGCTATTTAACGGGTGCGGTGACGCTCGAAGAGCTCTCCTCGCTCATCGACGATGAGTTGCGCCGGGTTTCGCTGCCGGCACGCGGGTGACTTCGTCCCGGCCGGTCATCGCCGCTCGTCAGGCGGCTGACATCACCGCGCCGGGCACCTGGGCCCGCATTCGCGTCGCAGGATCATCCATGGATTCAAGCTCTTCACTCAGAGCGTCGCGCAGCGACTCAAGCGCGGCGAGGCGTATCCGGGCGCGGCTCCAAGCCGATTCCATCAGAGCTATCGACTCCAGCATGGCTTCGCATTCGGCCCGCGCGCCGGATGCCGCCTTGAATGCCGCGAACCAGCGGCGCTCCAAGAGTTCCGACGCCGCGTCACTTTCACCGTATCGATTGATCATGGCACCCTCTGCCCGAAGCGTGGTTCTTTACAATGTCGCGTGCGCCGGCGGCGCTCAGTCATGGCCGAGAATGCTGTCTTCAAGACGTTCGATCTTGGCCATGATGCGTGCCTTCAGTGCCTCGGCGCGGTCCAAACGCTCACGGGCGACGCTGAGCTGCTTGGTATTGGCGGCGCCGCAGGCAGCCAGCGATTGATATTCGGTGCGCGCAACAATGCTGGCTTCGTAGCCTCGGCGCCATTCGTGCTCCAAGTTGTTCATTTGCGTGTCGAGATCGAAATCGAGACTGCTCATGGGGTTCTCCTGCACCAAGTGACGTCTCGATCCTGCCTCGCCAATATGACGATTCGCGGACAGTAATGCGGCAATTCGTTTAAAGCAGAGGCCTCGCGGGAGCCCTTAAGGGGTATATCGCGGGCGACGCCCGGCGCCGGGCACGACTCAGCCAGGAATTGGCGGTAACTGTCATACCCTGGGCGCTGTGGGCCAAGAGTGAAGGCGTGGAATGGGCGGCGGCATCCGCATTGATCCCCAGCGCGAGATTCCTCTGCAGCGTGTGCCACGGCAGGCTCCATGTTTCGCTCAGCTCGTTCACAGACATACTCCGCGTCAGGCAGCCTGCCCAACGGGCAGGACAATGGCGGTTGCGGACGCTTGCTCGCGCAGCTTGGGCCAGTCGATCAGGCGCAAGTGTCCATTCATGTCTTCCACCAAGGACGTGCAGCTCTCGACCCAGTCGCCGTCGTTGCAATACAGAATGCCGTCGATGTCGCGCATTTCGGCGCGATGAATGTGGCCGCACACGACCGTTTCGACGCCCCGCTTGCGGGCCGCTTGTGCGACTGCGTCTTCGAAGCCGCCGATGTACTGCACGGCCTTTTTGGCCTTGTTCTTCAAGTACGAGGACAGTGACCAGTGCGGCAGATCGAACTTGCGCCGCACCCAGTTGATGTAGGGATTCGCCGCCAGCAGCATGTCGTAAATATTGCTGCCCAGCTTGGCGAGCCACGGGCTGCATTTCACCACGCTGTCGAATTCATCGCCGTGCAGGACCAGCATGCGCCGGCCGTCGGCGGCTTGATGAATGTATTCACGGTGAATTTCCAGGTTCCCGAAGACCGCGCCGTCGAAGTCGCGGAACACCTCGTCGTGATTGCCGGGAACGAATATCACCTTGGTGCCGCGCTTCGCCTTGCCCAAAATGGTTCGCAGCACGTTGTTATGCGACTGGGGCCAATACATGCTCTTTTTCATGCTCCAGACATCGATGATGTCCCCGACCAGGAACAAGGTGTCCATCTCGACATGGTGCAGAAAATCGAGCAGCAGATCTGCGCTGCAGCCTTTGAAGCCCAGGTGGATGTCCGAGATGAACACCGTTCGCAATCGCAGCGGCAAGTTACGTTCGTGCATGTCGCGTCCTCCAAAGTCCTCGCATTGGCTGACAAGATCGCGATTTCTTGTTACGGAGGCGTTACTCGCCAAAGAAGATTTGCGTACAAAAAAAGGAACTTACGCGTGGAACATCGCGTGGAACGACAGAAATGAGAACAATGTCTCAGTCCACGCGAGTTACCGAAGGCGCCGCGAATCGGTAACCGAATCCGCGCACCGTTTGGATATAGGCTTCGTAGCCGGGCTCGGTGAGAATCTTGCGCAGCCTTTGCACATTGACGTCCACCGTCCTTTCGTCAACTTCGCTGTCGCCGCCCCAGACCTGCGCGAGCAGCTGCGTTCTATTGAACGTGCGGCCGCGATGCGACATCAGGAACTCGAGCAGTCGATATTCCACGCCGCGAAGATTCAGGGGTAGGCCGTGAGCCGTAACCCGGTTCGTCGACGCGTCCAGCACCAACTCATCGCAATTCAACGCCGGCTGCTGCACATCGTGCGAGTAGGAGCGCAACAGCACGGTCACTCGCGCAACCACTTCGCGCAGCGAGAACGGTTTGGCGATGTAATCGTCCGCGCCGAGATTCAGCCCGGTCACCACATCCTGCTCGCCCGACAGGGCCGACAGGATGATCAGTCTGACGGTGTGCGGCATGCGGGCCCGGCGCGCACCCTGGATAACTTCCAGCGCCGCGAGACCCGGCATGTTCCAGTCGATAATGACCAAATGCGGCGGCCGCTCGGTCATAACGGCCACGGCGGCCGCGCCGTCGGCGATGGCGCGCACAACGAAACCGGCCTCGCCGAGTCTCTGGCGAAGTGGTTCGATTGAAGCAACATCCCGATCGACGATCAGTATCTGTTTATTGGATTCAGTGGCAAGCATGCGCCATGCCATTAGAGATACCGAGCTTTACAATACGTTGACGCTTTTGTGACTATTCAAAAGATACTGACGCTGCGTCGAAGCGGCAGCGCGCACGGTCACTGCGGAATACCCTCGCAGCGATTCCGGCCGGCGTCGCGACTGAACCGAAACGCCGCCATCCGCAGAATTCCAGGCGGCGAGCAGTACGCCAAGCGCCAGCCAGTTGAGGGATGCTTCTGCATGCTGCGACCACCATGTTTCCCGGGACGCCGGCTGCCCGCAAGCCATCTTCCAGTGTGACGTCGACATGATTTGCCCCGTTTGGGTTGACCTAAACCAGTCTCTCGTTTGAGTCGCGCGGCTGCAGGGCGCAATTGGGGCGAATCGCCGGCAATTTATGGCAAATCGTGGCATGAAGATTCTTGCCGCGTGTGCTCAAACCTGCGTCCGGCATGGGCTATGATTCAGTGGTGAAGAAGCTCATTGCCATCGTCGAGGATGAACCAGCGCTGCGGGAAAACTACGCGGCCGCCCTGGCCCGCACCGGCTATTCGGTCAAGACCTACGGCAACCGCCAGACCGCCATGCAGGCCTTTCTCAGCCACTTGCCTGATCTGGCGATCATCGACATTTCGCTCGAAGATGAAGCCGAGGGTGGGTTCGACCTGTGCCGCGACTTGCGCGCGCTCTCGGCCGAACTGCCCATTATTTTCCTGACCGCCCGAGACAGCGAATTGGATGCGGTCTGCGGCTTGCGCCTGGGCGCCGATGATTTCCTGACCAAGGATGTGAGCCTGCCGCACTTGGCCGCCCGGGTTGCCGCTCTGTTTCGGCGGATCGATGCGCTGCGGCGGCCCGGTAACGCCGCCGACATCGTACGGCGCGGCGCGTTGTCGATCGATGTAGAGAAGATGCAGACCACCTGGAACGGCACTCCCGTGACCCTGTCGCTAACCGAGTTTTGGATCGTGCATGCATTGGCGCGCAATCCTGGCCATGTGAAGAACCGGCAGCAATTGATGGATGCCGCGAACGTGGTCTTGGACGACAACACCATCACCTCGCACGTCAAACGCATGCGCCGGAAATTCCAGCAAATCGATGCGGCCTTCGATGCGATCCAGACTGTGTATGGAATGGGCTATCGCTGGGTCGAGTGAGCATTCGCCTGCAATTATTGATTGTCGCGCTCAGCACGCTGGTGCTGCCGTGGGCCGGCTGTCAATACGCCAGGGAACTCGAGACCGCCCTGCGCGACTCGCAGGAAAAGGCCTTATTGGCCAGCGCCGGCACCATTGCCAACGCCTTGTCGGCGCAGCCGCAGCGCGTGTTTCACGACCCGGACGAAACCCCGCAATTCGCCGCCGCTCTGGGAGACCTATATGTCCATCCGCTGCGCAGCCAGCCGCTGCTGGACGGCTATCGCGACGACTGGGGCGTCGCGGCAGCTCCCGAACCCCTGCCCGCTGCCGGCGACTATGGCGCACGCATTCAGGCGGGGTCCACCGACCGGTACCTCTATCTATACATCGAGGTCGATGATTCTCGTTTCGATCCCGAACCCAGCAATGTTCACCCGGAGCAGGATCGGTTCGATCGCATCAATCTCACGCTGCAGCGGCCCGACGGTACCCGGGACTTTTATTTCTTCGCAACCAGTGCGCCGGGATTGATCGGGGCGCAAAGCATCGTCAACGGCGGCGACGGGCGGGATCATGCGGTCGAGGAGCCGCGGATCCAGGCGTATTGGCTGCAATCCTCGGCCGGTTACCATCTGGAAGCACGCATCCCCTTAAGCTTCGTGGGCTCGCGCCTGTGGGTCGAGGCGCTCGCCGGCCATGGCAACGGCAGGGCGGGGGTCACGGACGACCGCGCGCCGGAAGGCGGACGGCTGCTATTTACGACCGCAGGACTTGATGAGCTGCTTGCGACATTCATCCGCAGTGGCACTCGCGCCACGGTGATCGACGCCAATGCGCTGAAACTCGGCGCGGCGGGTACTTTAAGCACCAGAGCGGCCGGCGACACTGAAGAACGCGAAGAATCCTGGTATCGGCGTCTCTTGAACGTCGACACCTCGGCTTATCCCTCACTGCCGGCGGCGCCGGAACGTCTCGGCGGTGCCAGCGTGAGTGCGGCGCTCGCCGGCAAGCCCTACGCGCAGTGGGTCCGCGGCGAGGACAGCCGGGAATTGCTCCTGACCGCCGCGGCGCCGATATTTGTCGATGGCAAAACGCGCGGCGCCGTATACCTCGAGCAAGCGGGCGACCAATTGCTCGGCCTTCGAGATCGTGCGGTGGCGCGTCTGTTCAATCTCACTTTTCTCGCCACTGCTGCGGCGGTTGCCGTCATGTTCGGCTTTGCGAGCTGGATCAGCCTTCGGATCGGCCGATTGCGCGACGCCGCCGACTCCGCCGTCGGCAGCGACGGCAAGATCCGACTCGACATGCCGGAATCATCCGGAGCCGATGAGATTGGCGATCTAGCGCGCGGCTTCGAACGCCTATTGGCGCGCCTCAATGAGCACACGCAGTATCTGCGCACACTGGGGGGCAAGCTGTCACACGAACTTCGCACGCCGCTGACCATCGTGCGTTCGTCGCTGGATAATCTCGAGTCTGAGGGGCTGCGCGACGACCAGCGGCACTATGTCACGCGGGCACGGGAGGGCACTCAGCGGCTGCAGTCCATTTTGAGCGCCTTGGGCGCGGCGGCACGGGTCGAGGAAAGCATCAAGCAGGCGGAACGCGTCAATTTCGACTTGCGCGCGCTGTTGTCATCCACCCTCGCCGCCTATCGTGACGGTTTTCCCCAGGCGCGCTTCGCTCTGGAAACGCCCGCGGACCCCTGCTTCTTCCACGGCGCTCCCGATCTTTTGGTACAGCTGCTCGACAAGCTGATCGAAAACGCGGTCGATTTTTGTCCTGCGGCCGGCCTGATCACCGTGCGCTTGGCAAGAACCCAGGGCATTTACCTGCTGCAAGTTCAGAACGACGGCCCGCCGATCCCGCCGGCGCTGCACGGGCGCCTGTTCGAATCCTTATTTGAGCAGCGGCCGGGTCGTGACGACAAACCGCATTTCGGCCTGGGCCTGTACATTGTGCGGCTGGTCGCCGAATTTCACGGCGGCAGCGCCGTCGCCGCGAATCGGGCGGACGGCGGCGGCGCGATCTTCTCCATCACTCTGCCCCTGATCTAGGCCGCTCCACCCCCGGCCCCCCTCGTGCGCCAGCAGCCACCGCTTGCGCTCGACCCCCCCGCCGTAGCCCGTCAAGGACCCGTCGGCACCAATCACGCGGTGGCAGGGCACCAGTATGGAAATCGGATTGCGGCCATTGGCGAGGCCAACGGCTCTGGAGGCACCGGGATTATCGAGGCGCTTCGCCAGTTCGCCGTAACTCCAAGTCTTGCCGTACGGAATTTCAGTCAGTTCCCGCCATACCCGCGTCTGAAATTCGGTGCCGTGCAAGCGCAGCGGCAGATCGAAGTCACGCCGCGCGCCTGCAAAGTATTCGCTCAATTGACGTGCGGCCTCCGTCAACGGTGCCACGCTGGCATCTTCGACCCCGCCGTCGGTGACTCGAGTCTTACGGCTGGTTTCCATATAAAGGCCGGTCAGTGCGGTTCCGTCCGAGGTCAGCAACAATCGGCCGATGGGACTTTCAACATAGCTGAATGCGTTCATGGATTGGTCCCCAGTGTGTGCCATAAATAGTGTGTCGCGTAGGCTCGCCACGGCCGCCAGGCTTCAGCGAGCTGCTCCAATTGTTTCTGAGTGGCGTTCGCGGCTCGCATGAGCATCAAATCACCGCTTGGAAAGGCATCAGGCCAATGCAGCGCGCGCATCGCAATGTATTGCGCCGTCCACGGACCTATGCCGGGCAGCTGCATCAACGCCTCAATCTGCTCTTCCACGTTCGCCGCATAGGTCAACATCACTTTTCGATCGAGCACCGCGGGCGCGAGCACGGCTAAACAGCGAGCCCGGGCGCCCACAATACCGAGCGCGGCAATCTCGTCAGCGCCGACTGCCGCCATGCGCCCGGCGGTCGGCGTCAAGCGATTCAGATCCGGAAATGGCGTGGCGATCTCGGCGCCGAAGGCCTGCGCCCAGCGGCCCGCCAAGGTCGTCGCGCCCTTCACCGACACTTGTTGACCCAAAATCGCGCGAACCGCGAGTTCGAATCCGTCGAAGGCTCCGGCGACGCGCAACCCGGGAATCCTGCGCACTGCCTTTGCCAGCAGCGGGTCTTGCGACAGCAGCGCGCTGACCGCATCCGGCACGGCTCCCAAGTCGAACAGTCGCTTCACACGCACAATGACGGCGCCGATGACCGGCGCCAGCGAGGGCGATATTTCCACATCCAAGGCGTTGTGCTTCTTGCCCAGCGACACGGCAATCCAGCCTCGATGATCTTCGATTGCCACCGTGCGCCGATAGTGCGTGGCGTCGGCCGCCTCGACGCCGGGAATGGCGCGCGTCCGCAGATAGTCCAGCAAGGTCTGCCAGGCAAACGGTGGGCGGAAGTCCAGCTGGCAGTGCAGTCCTGCGGCAATATCCGCGCTGCCGCGCAGAGCCCGAGGACTCAATCCATAGCGAGACTTGAACAAGGCGTTGAAGCGCCGCACGCTGCCGAATCCGCTGGCGAAGGCAATTTCGGTTTGGCTCAACGCGGTTTCGCTGAGCAGGCGCTTCGCCAACAGCAGTCGTTGCGTCTGCGCGAGTTCTATCGGCGATACCCCGAGTTCGGACTCCGTCACCCGCCGCAAATGCCGATCACTGACGCCGAGCGAAGCCGCCAGGTCGCCGACCCTGGCACTGGAAAGCGCATGCTCTTCGATACCCGCAATCGCGGCACCCACCAAGCGGCTGACGGCATCGACGGAGGCAAGACCCGGTGCGCGTTCCGGCCGGCAACGCATGCAGGGCCGAAAGCCCGCGCCCTCCGCGGCCGCCGCGCTGGTATAGAAGCGCATGTTCTCGCGCTTAGCAGGCCGCGCCGGGCAGATGGGGCGACAATAAATCGCAGTGGATGCAATGGCCACGAAAAATCGCCCGTCGAAGCGGCGGTCGCGGGCGCGCACTGCACGAAAACAAGCGTCGGAGTCGAGTTCCATGGACGCAGAATAGCCAAGATCCGGCGTGAATACTCGCCGTTTTCGGACCTCGATATTGGCGGGTTTCGGCTAGTGCCGCGCGCTCGCCCTCAAGCCCAGGAAACGCAGTATTCCCTGTGCGGCCTCGCGGCCTTCGAATACTGCGGTGACCACCAGATCCGACCCCCTCACCATATCGCCGCCGGCGAACACCTTGGGATTCGTGGTCTGAAATTTCTGCAGGGGCGCCCCGGACACGCGCACGCGGCCGTTGGCATGCAGGGCGATCTGTTGCTGCGCGAACCAGTCCGGAGGACTCGGCAAGAAACCGAAGGCGATGATGACCGCGTCGGCGTCGATGGTTTCTTCAGTTCCGGGAACCACTTCCGGCACGCGGCGCCCGCGCGGTCCCGGCGGTCCCAGGCGGGTCTCGACCATTTTCACGCCCTGTACCCGATCCGTGCCGACGATCTCGATGGGCTGCTTGTTGAATAGGAAGCTCACGCCCTCTTCCTTGCTGTTCTTGTAGTCGCGCCGCGAGCCCGGCATGTTGTCCTCGTCGCGCCGGTAGGTGCAGGTGACGCTGCTCGCGCCTTGTCGGATTGCCGTGCGATTGCAATCCATGCCGGTGTCGCCGCCGCCGAGCACCACCACGCGTTTGCCGCGCATGTCGATGAACTGCGCGGACTCCTGCTCAATATTGAGTTCGCGGTTGATGTTGGAAATGAGATACGGAAGCGCTTCATGCACGCCAGGCAAATCTTCGCCGGCGAATCCGCCCTTGACGTAATTGTAGGTGCCCATGCCGAGAAACACCGCATCGAATTCTTGGCTCAAGGCATCGAAAGAAATGTCGCGGCCTACATCGACATTCAAACGAAATTCGACCCCCATGTATTCCATGATTTCGCGGCGCTTCTCGACCACATCCTTTTCCAGCTTGAACGGCGGGATCCCGAAGGTCAGCAAGCCGCCAATTTTCGAATAGCGATCGAACACCACCGGCATCACACCGTTGCGGACCAGGATATCGGCACACGCAAGGCCGGCGGGACCGGCGCCGACCACCGCCACCCGCTTGTCGGTGCGCACCACATTGGACATGTCGGGCTTCCAGCCCTGCTTGAACGCCTCGTCGGTGATGTATTTTTCGATGGCGCCGATGCTGACCGCGCCGATGCCGTCGTTCAGTGTGCAGGCGCCTTCGCAAAGACGGTCCTGCGGGCAGATTCGCCCGCACATTTCCGGCAAGGAATTGGTCTGATGCGACAGCTCCGCCGCTTCGAACAGCTTGCCGTCATTCACCAAGGCCAGCCAGTTCGGGATGTAATTATGAACCGGGCATTTCCACTCGCAAAAAGGATTGCCGCAGGCAATGCAACGTCCGGCTTGGGCCGAAGCTGTCTCGGGGCTGTATTGAGAATAGATTTCGCGAAATTCCTTGGTGCGGACTTCCACGGCCAGTTTGTCGGGATCCTTCCGCGGGATTTCCAGGAATTGCAGATGCTTATCGGTCATGTATATCCAAGTGGCGGCGCGCTCAAGCGGCGCGGCGCAGATTTTCCAGAAGAGAATCGATGGCCGCGGCCTTGGGTTTCACCACCCAGAACCTGCCGATGTAGCTGCGGAAATCGTTGAGCAATTGCGCGCCCCAGACGCTGTCCGTGGCCTCCACATGCTGCTCTATCAGCCCGCGCAAATGCTGCACGTGAATTCCCATGCCTTCGGGCGAAACGCGATGAATGTCGATCAATTCATGGTTGTAGCGGTCGACAAAATCGCGTTCCATGTCGAGCACATAGGCAAAGCCGCCGGTGAACCCCGCCCCAAAGTTCACCCCGGTGCGCCCCAGCACGCATACCACCCCGCCCGTCATGTATTCGCAGCAGTGATCGCCCGCCCCCTCGACCACGGCCAGAGCGCCGGAATTGCGCACCGCAAATCTTTCACCCGTGGTGCCGGCGGCATACAGCTCACCGCCGGTGGCGCCGTACAGGCAGGTGTTGCCCATGATGATGGTGTCGCGAGCGACGAAGGTCGAACTCACATGCGGCTTCAGAACGATCTTGCCGCCCGCCATGCCCTTGCCGACAAAGTCGTTTGCCTCACCCTCGAGATGCAAATGCAGGCCGCCGGCGTTCCAGACGCCGAAACTCTGCCCCGCGGAACCCTTCAAGGCGACGATCAGCGGCGCTGCGCTCATGCCGTTGTTCCCCCAACGCTTGGCGATCTCCCCGGAAATCCGCGCACCGATGGAACGGTGAAAATTATTCACGGCGTAGGAAAATTGCCCGCCGGATTTCGAGATGATGGCGTCGCGCATGTCGCCGAGCATTTTCTCGGCCAGCACGCCCTTGTCGAAGGGCTCGTTGTGCGGATCGACGCAATATTGCGGCTTGTTCGACACCAGCGCGGAATTGGCCAACACCGGCGACAGATCCAGCTTGCGCTGCTTCGATGTTTCGCCCGGCAGAATCTCCAGTAAGTCGGTGTGTCCGATCAGTTCGGCCATGCTGCGCACGCCCATCGACGCCATGATCTCGCGGCACTCTTGCGCCACGAATTTGAAATAATTGATCACCATGTCGGGCAATCCGATGAAATACTTGGTGCGCAGCACATTGTGCTGAGTGGCCACGCCCGTCGCGCAATTATTGAGGTGACAAATGCGCAGGTACTTGCAGCCCAAGGCAACCATGGGTGCGGTGCCGAAGCCGAAACTCTCGGCGCCGATCAGCGCGGCCTTGATCACGTCGAGGCCGGTCTTCAGCCCGCCGTCGGTCTGCAATCGGACGCGATGCCGCAGCTCATTGGCGCGTAACGTCTGATGCGTCTCGGCCAGCCCCAGTTCCCACGGTGTGCCCGCATACTTGATCGAGGAAAGGGGGCTCGCGCCGGTGCCGCCATCGTAGCCGCTGATGGTGATGAGGTCCGCGTAGGCCTTGGCGACGCCTGCCGCCACCGTGCCGACGCCGGGCTCCGCCACCAGCTTGACCGACACCAAGGCGCTTGGGTTGACCTGTTTTAAATCGAAGATCAATTGCGCCAGATCCTCGATGGAATAAATGTCGTGATGCGGTGGCGGTGAGATCAGTCCGACTCCGGGGCGCGCAAAACGCAGGCGCGCGATCATGTCGTTGACCTTGTGCCCGGGCAGTTGGCCGCCCTCGCCCGGCTTAGCGCCTTGAGCAACTTTTATCTGCAGCACTTCGGCATTGATCAGATATTCCGGAGTGACGCCGAAACGGCCCGAGGCCACCTGTTTGATCTTGGAATTCCTTTCAGTGCGATAACGCACGGGATCTTCGCCGCCCTCGCCGGAATTCGAACGCGCGCCCAAGCGGTTCATGGCGATGGCGAGCGCCTCGTGGGCTTCGGGGGACAGCGCACCCAGCGACATGCCCGCGCTGTCGAAGCGCGCGATAATGGCGGAGAGCGGCTCGACCTCGTCGATGGGAATGGCCGCGGCCTCGGGCTTCAATTTCAATAGATCCCGGATGCACGATACCGGCCGCTGGTTGACCAGGGCGGCGAACTCCAAATACTGCTGGTAATCACCGGTCATCACCGCGGACTGCAGGGTCGCGATCACGTCCGGGTTGTACATGTGGTACTCGCCGTTATGCATGTACTTGAGCAAGCCGCCTTGCTCGACGTTCTCGCGTCGATCCCAGGCACGGGCCGCCAGGTAATCGGCGTCGGCCTTGAGGTCATCGAAATCCGCGCCTTGGATGCGGCTGTCGGACCCCTCGAAGCACATTCCCACGACCTCGTCGTTCAAACCGACGATTTCGAACAACTGCGCGCTGCGGTAGCTCGCAATGGTGGATATGCCCATCTTGGACATGATCTTGAACAGACCCTTGCGGATTCCCCGGCGATAGCTGCGTCCGAGTTCCTGCCGCATGGCCGCTTCCATCTTCAATGCGCCCTTGCGCATGAGATCGAACAGGGTTTGGTAGGCGAGATAGGGATAAACCGCCGTCGCGCCATAACCGATCAAGCACGCAAAATGATGTGCATCGCGTGCCGTGCCGGTCTCGACCAAGATATTGCACTTGCAGCGCAGCCCGGTCTTGACCAGGCGGTGATGCACGGCGCCGGTGGCGAGCAGTGCATGAACCGGAACCTTTCCCTTGACCAAGTAGCGGTCCGACAACAGCAGCACGATCTTGCCATTGCGCACCGCGGCCTCGGCTTGATCGCAGATCTTGGCGAGGGCGGACTGCAAGTCCAAGTGTTCGTCGTATTGCAGATCGATGAATTCGTTCGGCACGCCGGAATCCTGCAAGGCCACGATCTGCCGCAGTTTGCGCTGCGAAAGAACCGGTGATGAGAGCACGATCTGTTCGGCATGCTGCTGCGCCGGAACGAAAATATTGCACTCGGGACCGATCTGCGTCTGCAGCGACATCACGATGCTTTCGCGCAAACTGTCTATCGGGGGGTTCGTGACCTGTGCGAACTGCTGGCGGAAATAATCATAGAGAGAACGCACTTTCTTCGACAGCACCGGCATCGGCGTATCGTCGCCCATCGAGCCCACGGCTTCGCTTTCATCTTCGGCCAGGACGCGGATGATCTCATCGCGCTCCTCGGCCGACACGTTGTACATTTTCTGGTACAAGGCCAGGGTGTCGCGATCGAAAGGCTCTGCCGCGAGACGCGGATCGATCAGGTCGGTTTGCAGATAGCGCACGCCCTTCTTGAGCCACACCTTGTACGGATGGCGGCTCTTTAAAAGGTCATCGACCCGCCTGGTGTCCATCAGCTCCGAGGTCTGCAAATCGAGAGCCAGCATCTCGCCGGGTCCCAGCTTGCCTTTTCTGACCACGTCCGACGGATCGTAATCCCACACGCCTGCCTCGGAAGCGATGGTGATATGCCGGTTCTTGGTGATGACCCAGCGCGCGGGGCGCAGCCCGTTGCGATCCAGGGCGCAGCAGGCATAGCGCCCGTCCGTGAGCACGATGCCGGCCGGACCATCCCAGGGTTCCATGTGCGTGGCGTAGTACTCGTAAAACGCCTTCAGATCGGGGTCGATCATATCGACCGATTGCCATGCCGGCGGGATCAGCATGCGCATCGCATGCATGGGATCCAGGCCGCCCACGAGCAGCAGCTCGAGCATATTGTCGAGCGATTGGGAGTCGGAACCCGTCAAGGACACCAGGGGCAAAATATCGGATAGATCGGGCAGCAGCGGCGAGCGAAACAGCGGGCCCCGCGCCACCGCCCAACTGCGGTTGCCTTGCACGGTATTGATTTCACCGTTGTGCGCCAGGTAGCGATACGGATGAGCCAGCCGCCACTGCGGCATGGTGTTCGTGGAGAAGCGTTGATGGAACACCACCACCGACGCTTCCATCCGCGGATCCTTGAGGTCGGGATAGAACTGCGCGAGAAATTGCGGCATCACCATGCCTTTGTAGACGATGGTGCTAGCCGACAGGGACGGGATATAAAACACCGGGTCGCCGGTCTCCAGGCGCTTCTCGGCGCGTCTTCGCGCCAGATACAGCTTGCGATTGAAGGTCGGCTCGTCGATGTCTGTGACGGCATTGACGAAAATCTGCTCGATGACGGGCAGGGTTTTGAGCGCCTCCGAGCCGCAGGCGTCGGGGTCCACCGGTAAGGCCCGGAAACCCGCGACCTGCAGCTTCTCGAGCTGCAATTGCTCGCTTAAAATCCTTCGCGCCTGCGCCGCCTTGCCCGCGTCCCGGTTGAGGAACACCAGACCGGCGGCAAACATCGGCGCCAGCGTTAGCCCGGATTCCCGGGCTGCGGCGCGCAAGAACACGCTCGGCATCTTGATGAGGAGGCCGCAGCCGTCCCCGGTCTTGCCGTCCGCGGCGATTGCACCGCGATGCGTCAAGCGGTTGAGCGAGCTGATGGCCGTCTGCAAAACCCAGTGGCTGGCCTGATCGTCGAGACTTGCGATCAACCCAAAGCCGCAGGAGTCCTTCTCATAGGCCGTTCGGCACAGGCCCCAATCCAGCCCGCGCGGGTCCTTTCCGCTGAGGTGTGTCGACAGATCCGCATTGTCCCGATTCGGCATATATTGCGCCCATGCTTAAGCCAGCCCTGCGGTTCACCGCAGAGCCTTTTAAAAACAACAACTTAAATCGGTTCTGGACGCTCGAAAAAATCGCGCGCCGAGTTGCGGCAAACGCCGTTTGGCGCGCCATCAGTATGCGACTCATAATACCTAGCCAGGGACCATCGTCAATCGCGACGTCGCTGATAGCGGATTCAAGGCGGGAACGGCAAGCCCACCGCCCGTCATTCATGGCGTCGCGCAGCCCCGGCCTATCCCGCGATATAGCGCTCCAACTGCTCGATGTGCTCGGTCTGCTCCTGGATGACGGCCTTGACCAAGTCGCCAATGGAAAGCATGCCGACCACACGGCCGCCTTTCACCACGGGGAGATGCCTGAAACGGCCTGCGGTCATGATTTCCATGCAGCGGTGCACCGTATCCTCCGGTGTCACGCTCACGGCGGGTGCGGTCATGATGTCGCTCACCGGCGTGTCATGCGAGGAGCGATTCTTAAGGATTACCTTACGGGCGTAATCCCGCTCGGAAATGATGCCGATCAGAGTGCCTTGGTTCATGACCAGGAGTGCACCCACGTGCCGCGTGGCCATAACCTCGATGGCATGCAACACCGAATCCCGGGGCGTGACGGAGAAAACCTCGGTGCCCTTCTGCTGGAGCAATTGACCCACGGTCTGCATAGTTTTCCCCTGATTCACAGTCGGGCGCTTCAAGGTGACTATACTCCCGCCCAATCCGAGGACAAGTAGTACAAATATCCATGCCCGAGCCAGATGCCGCCCCGCCCTGCGCCGCTGTGCGGCCGCACCGAGTTGATTCACCCAACGGGACGAGAATCGACCCCTACTATTGGTTGCGCGATGACGCTCGCACCGACCCCGACATGCTGGCGTATCTTGCCGCGGAGAACGCGTATCGCGAGCGCTGCACGGCATCCACCAAGCCTTTCGAAAACGCCTTGTATGAAGAAATCGTCGCACGTCTGAAACAAGACGACACCAGTGTGCCGTATCGCAAGCAGGGGTATTGGTACAACACGCGCTTCGAGACAGGCAAGGAACATCCCCTCTTTGTCCGACGCAAAGACTCTCCCGACGCCGTGGAGGAAATCCTGCTGGATGCCAATCAGCTGGCCGAGGGACATGAGTACTACCAAATCGGCGCAGTCGAAGTCTCGCCCGACAATTCGTGGCTGGCGTTTTGCGAGGATACCGTGGGCAGGCGGCAGTACACGCTGCGTTTCAAGAACCTCGGCAACGGCGAGATTCTCGCGACGTCCATTCCGGATGTCGAGTCCGATCTCGCTTGGGCCAACGACAATCGGACCATCTTTTATGTGGAAAAAGAACTGGAGACTCTGCTCGGCCTATTTGTAAAAAAGCATGTGCTCGGCACGCACCCCAGCAGCGACGTCCTGATATTCGAGCAGGGGGACCACAGTTTTTATACCGGCGTCGCCAAATCGAAATCCGAGCGCTTTATTTTCATCCACATGGAAAGCACGGTGTCTTCGGAATGGCGCTACGCCGACGCCGACGATCCAACCCTGGAATTCAAGATCTTTCTGCGGCACGAACGCGATCACGAATATCAGGTGGAACATCTCGGTGACGAGTTCATCGTCAGAACCAATTGGCAGGCGCGCAATTTCCGCCTGATGTTCGCGCCGATCGAAGCCGGCTCGGACCGCGCATCTTGGCGCGACTTGGTCGCGCATCGCGATGACACCTTCGTCGAGGAATTCGAGGTATTCAAGGGTTTCCTCGCCATCTCGGTCCGCAGCGGCGGCCTGTCCAAAATCAGCATCAAGCGCCTCGAACCGCCGCATGCCGAGGAATTCTCCATCGCCAGCGATGAAGCCGCTTACGCCATGTCGTTGTCGGCCAATCCGGAAATCGATACCGAGCTCGTGCGCTACGCCTATTCGTCGCTCACCACGCCGACGACCATTTACGACTACAACGTGCGCACCGGCGCGAGCACTCTGCTGAAACGCGATCCGGTTCTGGGCAGCTTCGATCCGAAGAACTACCGGACCGAATTTCTCTTCGCCCGGGCGCGCGACGGCGCACGCATCCCCGTATCGCTCGTGTACCGCGCAGGCGTGGTGCGCGACGGCACGGCGCCGCTATTGCAATACGGCTATGGTGCCTATGGTTTGTGCATCGACCCTATTTTTTCGTCGGCCAGATTGAGCCTGATCGACCGCGGCTTCGTCTACGCGATCGCGCATGTGCGGGGTGGACAGGAAATGGGCCGCGCCTGGTACGACGCCGGACGCAAGCTGCAAAAGATGAACTCCTTCACCGACTTCATCGATGTCACGCATCACCTGGTCGCAGAACGGATCGGCGCCAAGGATGGAATTTTCGCCATGGGCGGCAGCGCCGGCGGCTTGTTGATGGGAGCCGTCGCCAACTTGAGTCCGGGCGATTACCGCGGCATCGTCGCGCAGGTTGCCTTCGTCGATGTGGTCACCACGATGTTGGACGACAACATCCCACTGACCACCAACGAGTACGACGAGTGGGGCAATCCCACGGAGCGCGAAGACTATGACTGCATGCTGGCGTATTCGCCCTACGACAATGTGCGGCCGCAGGCCTACCCGGCCATGTTCGTCACCACCGGTTTGTGGGACAGTCAGGTGCAATACTACGAGCCCGCCAAATGGGTTGCCAAGCTGCGCGCCGCCAAAACAAACCACAACGCCTTATTCATGCGAATCGACATGGAATCCGGTCACGGCGGTAAATCAGGCCGCTTCCAGCGCTTTCGAGAGATTGCGATGGAATATGCCTTCTTGCTGGACCAAGCCGGCATTCGTCGGTGAGCCGGCATGTCGCGTTGATCCAGGCGTTCTTGAGGTGCTAAGTCAGGGAGGAAATAATCGAGCGCTATGCCGCCGATTCCTCCATCACTTCGTAGCCGACCACCGTAGAAGTGGCCGGATCCACGATCGGAGAACCTTGGCGAAACCAGTGTGCGGCGAGCCGGGCGGCGGAAGCCACTCGGGCGTCGATTCCTTCGAGCGCAAACTGGCCGTCGCCACGGCGAACCAGCAAAGTGGCCTTACGGCACCCTGCAGGCACTAACAATGCGATGACATGTGATTGCATCCAAAGTCCTTACCGTGGCACAGAGCTCACGAGGGGAACGAAGCAAGCCGCGTGCCAGACTGCAAATGCAATGAATTCAACTACTTGTGGACATGCCCAGGGACCAGCAACTGACAAGAATTGTCACTGGTGACGCGTAGCGCTCATGACGGCTTGAGTTCGGCGGCCGACCCCGCTCAGTGCTGAGCGGGATGAATAATGACGCAGGCCTGTGATTTGGCTTTGAGCGAGTTACATATCGAGCGCGCATGCTTTTCGGCTAGTCCGGTGACCTGCAGGCGGTACAGAGTCCCGGATGCGGCTTTCTTCGGGGTCACCGTCGGCGTAAGCCCGGCCAATAACTTGGGATATTCCTTGTCCAACCGCGACCAGCGCTTGTTGGCCACGTCGGCGCTCGACTTGAACGCGCCCAGCTGTATTCCGTACGAGCCGGCCTTTACCGCGGATTTCGCCGCCTTTGGCACGGGTGCCGGCGCCGATGATGCGGGCGCAGGCGCGGCCGGCTGCTGGGTGGCGCTCGCGCCGTTGGCGGTCGCCGCGGCGACCGCCGTGGCCGCGGTAGCGGTCGCATCGCCGCCTGCCGGATTGGCCGCAGCATTCGCGCTATCGGCTCCCACCGGGGCCGCATTCGGCGGCGCTTGCGCCAGCGTGAAATTCTCCACGCGGATACGCGCTTCTTCCGTCCATTTACCTTCCGGGTACTGTTTCAAGAAGGCCTGATAGGCGTCCTGAGTATCGGCGTCGCGCGCCTTTTGCCAATCGCGTTCCTCGTACAGCTCCTTGACGCGGGCTTGAGCCTGGGCGGTGAATTCACCACTTGGATATTTCTTTAGGAATTGCTCATACGAGTCCGTGGTGTTCGCCGCCCGCGTTTTTTCCCAATCGCTCTGTTGCCGGCTGCAGCCGGCGACGGCGAGCAATAACGCGAAACAGAGCCCCATGACCGCCTTATTCATGACCATATTCACGCTCGAGTGAGGTTTACGATAAAAATGCATTCTACTTCTATTCGCGACCTCGCGGCGACGCCAAGCTCGTCACATCATCGCGGCTCCCGGATAGGATAATAAGGCCCCATGAGCGCACAGAAACGGCGATTCTTCGAGGGCACTTCGGCAGCCCCGACCTTCATCGGCGCCGAATCGGTGTTCGTCGGCAACATCCGCGGAACCGGGCATTTCGTGGTCTCCGGCGAAATTCATGGCGACGGCGAATTGGAGGGTGGCCTCAATCTCGCCGCCTCCGGATCCTGGCACGGCTTCATTCAGGCGCAGCAGGCCATCGTCGCCGGTAAAATCACCGGCGGCCTCATTGTCAGAGACAAACTCGAGATCGGTTATACCGCGGTAATTCGCGGCAAGGTCAGTGCCCGAAGCATTGCGATTGCCAAGGGCGCCATCGTCGACGGCGACATTGAAGTCACGTCGGGTGAAGCCGTGGTGGAGTTCGAGGAAAAACGGGACGACGGCGCCAAAGCGTAAACAGCTGTTCGCGAATGGCGACAGACACGCAAAAGTGGTGTGTTCAAGCGTATTCCCGCATCCTAGCGCAATTTCGCGCTTTCCTATGGCAACGACACTCTTAGAGCAATGAAACAATACGACGTCATCATCGTCGGCGGCGGCATTCATGGAGCGGGGGTATTGCAAGCTGCGGCGGCTGCGGGCCACAGCGCGCTGCTCATTGAACGGCAGGGTCTTGCCAGCGGCACATCCAGCCGTTCCAGCAAACTGATCCACGGCGGGCTGCGCTATCTGGAGTCAGCCCAGTTCGCGCTGGTGCGCGAGAGTCTGCGTGAGCGAGCCATACACCTGCGAATTGCGCGCGAGCTCGTCGAGCTGAAGCCGTTCTTCATACCGGTCTACCGGGATACGCGGCGCCGGCCATGGCAGCTGAAAGTGGGACTTTGGGTTTATGCACTGCTGGGGGGCTTCGACTCGAGCACCCGCTTCGGCTCGGTGCCGAAACGGGAATGGTCAGGGCTTGACGGCCTCGACGTCAACGGCCTCGACGCAGTCATTCGCTATCACGATGCCCAAACCGACGATGCCTTGTTGACCCGCGCGGTGGTGCAATCTGCGTTGTCCATGGACGCAGAACTCGCCATGCCGGCGAACTTCTCGGGCGCAACCCTGTGCGACGACGGCGTCATCGTGACCTACACTCAAGGGCCGGTCACCGTGCAATGTGCCGCGCGCGTGCTGGTCAACGCCGCGGGCCCCTGGGCCCCGCACGTCGCCGCCGCGATTCAACCTGCCATCCCGATTCCGGATGTGGATCTGGTGCAAGGCACGCACATCGTCCTACCTTTCGCCGTCAACGCGGGGATCTACTATGTCGAAAGTCCCACGGATGGCCGCGCCGTTTTCGTCATGCCATGGTACGGCGCAACGCTGATCGGCACGACCGAAACGCCCTATCGAGGTGAACCCGACAAGGTGCAGCCGTTGCCCGAAGAAGAGGAATACTTGCTGGCGGTCGCGCGGCACTATTTTCCCGCCTTCAGGCACCTCACCCGCGAACACATCACTCAGCGCTTCGCCGGACTGCGCGTTCTGCCCGCGGCGAATCAGGCCGCGTTTGACCGATCGCGTGAAACCATATTCAGCACCGACCGCGAACTGAAACCCCGCGTGCTCGGCATCTACGGCGGCAAGCTCACCGGCTGGCGCGCCGCCGCCGCACAAGTGTTGGACCGCATCAGCAAGTCCTTGCCTGCCGGCACGCGGCGGGCTGCGACGGACCAATTGATTTTGAGGAGACCAGAATGATCAGGAACGCCTTGGCAATACTTGGCATCGCACTGCTCGCGAACGCCGCGCACGCTGAGGACTATCTCAGCCCCACCAACGAGCGCGTCCGCCTGTCGCTCGGCTTCATGCGTGTGTCCTCATCGACCGGCATGCGGCTGGATGGCCGCGGGATCACGCCGGGCACACCGGGTACCCCGGGCACCGCGATCAGCGCGGAAAGCGATCTCGGGCTGGACAGTTCGGATTTCGAGCCGAAATTTCAGGCCATGATTCGAGTCAGCGAGCGGCACCGGCTACGGTTCGATTATTTCACTCTGGATAGAACCGGGCAGACCACGATCGCCGGCTCGCCGATCGTCTTTCGCGATGTCGTCCTGCAAGTCGGAGATCCCGTGCACACGGACCTGAGCTTGCGCACGCTCGGCATCAGCTACGAATACTCCTTCTTGCATCGCGAGAAGTTCGAGCTCGCTGCGACCTTCGGCATCAATGACACGGATATTTCGGCGCGCGCACGCGTCGCCACGCAACTCAGGCACGTGGATCAGCGCGAGGATAAGGCGGGTCCGTTCCCGACCATAGGCCTCGATGCCACGTATGTTCTTAGCAAGCGCTTCTATTTCGATGCCCGCGCTCAATACTTCAAGCTGTCCGTGGATCACCTGACGGGCACGATGAGCTTCTATGAAGTGGCGGGCCTCTATCGCTTTCGGCCCAATGTGTCGTTCGCCCTGGGATATACGGCGGCGAAAGCGGATCTTCAATCCCGGCAAAAGAACGAGTCCGGGTACTTCAACTTCGATTCCAAGGGACCGGAATTCTTCGTCAGAATCGCCTTCTAAAAGCCGGCCGCGCTGCCCGCGGCCGAACTCCTTTCAGCGTCACTGATCCGAGGCCGCTTCCGCGGCGAACTCGACGCGATTGTTGGCGGCGGCCGCACGATTCCAGTCGCCCGCCGTCAGCGATTCCACGCGGGCGGGATACGGCGTGCTCGGCCGCGAGCTGCCCGCGTTTTCGATGGCAACCGTAATCGCACCTCCCGTTCGTTGGCGCACACCGGCAATTAAATTGGCAAACGCGAGCGATTGTCGCTGCTGTCCCGACAGGGATTCTTCGAATGGATTGCCGACCATATCGCACTTGGCGGCCGGCACGGCCGCGGGCGCCGGCGAGAATCCGTCGGTCGCATTGCCGTTGAGACAAAAAAGGCCGGACAGACTGGTGATTTTTACGACGCCGTGAAATCCCGTGGCCTCGAGTTTTGCCAGGAGGTCGCGCAACACATCGAGTCGGCCGCGATCGAACGGGATTTCACCGTAGGGAACCGATTCGGCCCGCGGCGCAAACACCGCGGCGCCGGCAGGAGAGCCGGGCAGCGCGACAGCGGCCGGCGCGGCCGCCAGCGCGATGGTGAGGTCCTTGACCGTCGCCGCAAGATCCAGGCGAGCACGCTGCAACTCAGCATTCGCCGACGTCAACCCGGCGTTCTCGGCGCGTGCCTTCGCCAAATTGTCGCGCGCCACAAACCAGCTCGCCGCGAACGCCATTGCAACCAGGCTTGCGGCCGCGATGCCGCTGACCCAGGGCCAGACCGGCCGCAGCACCGGCGCGGGCGGCGGCGGCGGCGGCAGCTCCGGCGCCGCAGCAGGCATGGAGTTGCGCACATCGCTCACAATGCGCGCAGCAAAGCTATCCAGGCTGGCGACAATGAAGCGGCGCACATCGACCGCTTGATCCTTCACCGCCGATTCGACCCGCCGACCCCAATCGATGGACGGGGATCCACGGGGCTCGGCAGCTGCTGCAGCCGGCCGATCGACAGGCGCGCCGTCCTGCAACTCCACGGGTGCCAGCGCGGCTTCGGTCATGTCGCGCCGATCCGGCAAAAGGTGTAGTTCGTACAATACTTTCGACACATCCACCGGGCGCACTTGTTTCGGCAGGACGCCCATTGCACCGAGGGCCCGCGCCTGACCGACGTACAGTTCGCCCTCTTGCGAGGTGTACATCATGATCGGGATCATCGCGGTCTGCGGATTGCCCTTGATCGCCTGCACCGCCTGCAAGCCGTCCATGCCGGGCATCAGATGGTCCATGAAAATGGCATCGGGGCGATTGTTCTTCAAATAATCGATCGCTTGCTCGGCGGCTTCGGCCATGTCCACTTCAATGTCGTACTTCTCGAGCATGCGGCTCAAGATGACGCGAGCCGACTTCGAGTCGTCGACAACCAGTGCGCGTTTGCGGGCCATAGCCATAGTGTATCCCAGTCCTTTATATGCCGGATGCAACGACTCGCGCAGATGTCGCACATCGGGGACAGGTTCGCGGCGGCGCGCTTCAGTACGCCGCCCCGGACCTTAGGCCGCGCGCCGTTCGCGGCGCGCAGCCACGGCGTTCGTCCGGCCGTCGATTAGGCGGCGGGATCGGCGCTTTGCGATTCTTTATTCTGTGCGATCCAGGTCAACGCGGATTCAACGTCGGCGAGTTCGCTGGCCGTGAATCCCTCGATTCTGACGCCGGTTGCTTCGGCCTTCTTCTTCGCGAGTTCAGCGCTCGCGACCGCGCTTACCCACACCAAACCACGGCGCACCTTGGCCGTGAACTTTTGCTGCTTTTCTTCGGTCATAATCGTCTCCTTAAAATTGTCCGCACATAAGATCGGCACGATACACGACTGAGGCGGCCGTGAGGATATCCATCGAGGCTAGGAGCCGGAAATCGCGCGGTCCAGTCGCGCACTGTAGGCGTTGAGCGCGCGCGAGACCACCCCTATGTATCGATTCGCTTCGTCCCAACGGCGTTCCTCGATCGCCTCGCGAATGCCGGGCAAAGTTTTGACGCCGTAGCCTGTGTGGAAGCCCGGCGCATAAATCATATGCTGATACCACTCGCGGCCGGGCAGGCCGTTCGGATCAGTCAAGGATTGCTCGATTTCCCCCAGCGTTGCATTCAGCCGTTCTTGAGCGGCGTGCGCCGCGGTGTCATCGGCGGCGGCAAGACTTGCGTACTCGGCGTCGAAGGCCTTGGCGCTGTGCTCGAGTTTCACAACGGCGTTGTCGAGCTCGGCAAAGTTCAAGTAGGGCACTTCCGAATTCCGCGCCGGCGCATGGCGCGGCCGCGTCGGATCTGTCGCCAATTTGTACGCCTCTTCGTCCAGCAATTTCGATACATCCAAGGTCTTCGATCGCATGCCGTCGGCGAGCTTGTGAAGCTCCTCGGCGAAGCCGGCAATCGAAGCGGCGAAATCACCCTCGCGGGCGGGCAGCAGTTGCGCCTGCGAGGCTCGCAGTGTCATCCGCCCCACCACCTTGGCGAGCGCCACTCCATATTCGAACGAAGGGTCGACGAAGCGGCGAAAATGATCGAAAGAATCGTAGGCGGAATGATAGACCCCGTAATCGGTCTCTCCATCAAACCCCACGTCCAGGGAACTCACACCCAGGTGCTGTAAAAACGGGGTGAAATCCGAACCGGAGCCGAGCGCGCCGAGTTCAAGATCGGTGCCCGGATTGCCGCGCCCGCCCGCTTCGATTTTCTCCACACGCTCTTTGGCGACCGCCCGCAGCAGCACACTGCTGCCGGTCTCCGGATCCTTCACGTCGCGCGCGACTTCGCTCGCGAAATGCTGCAAGCCGTGTGTACCACCGACGCCGAGAAAGCCGCGGCCGTTGGTGTCGGAATTGATGTACAGAAACGCCTTGCTCTTGAGTTCGGCTGCATGGGTTTCTGCCCACTCGGTCGAGCCCAACAGACCGGGCTCCTCGCCGTCCCAGCTCGCGTAGACCAAAGTGCGTCGCGGCCGCCAACCCTCCTTGAACAGTTTGCCGATGGCCTTGGCTTCCGCCATCAAGGCGATCTGACCGGCCAGGGGATCCGTGGCGCCGAATACCCAACCATCGTGATGATTGCCGCGAATGATCCATCGGTCGGGTTCTTGCGCACCGCGTAGCGTCGCAATGACGTCGTACAGGGTTTTTTGATTCCAATCTGAAAGCACCTTGATATGTATTTTCGCGGGGCCCGGGCCCAGATGGTAGGTGAGCGGCAGCCCGCCGTGCCAGGCAACGGGCGCCACTCGGCCGCCGAGCGCCGCGAGC
Source organism: Gammaproteobacteria bacterium (assembly GCA_025358295.1). Taxonomy (GTDB): domain Bacteria; phylum Pseudomonadota; class Gammaproteobacteria; order Steroidobacterales; family Steroidobacteraceae; genus Bog-1198. Next base: position 7,740 of record JANYJY010000066.1, on the reverse strand, counting down.
ATGGGCTCCGCCGCGGCATAGGAAATGGGCAGCACGGGAATTTTCAATATGGTCTTGGCATCCTGAATGGCAAGCCTCTTGGCGCCGGGCACCGCACCCACACCGGGAGTGAGCGGATCTCCGGTGTACAGCACCAGGTCCTGCACGGAGCCGCGCTGCACGGCGTCGCGCGGGCGATAACCTCCCTTCGGATAGATTTCGCCTTGGCGATAACCGTCGTCCTGCGGGTCCGAGTAGATCAGGCAGCCCACGGCGCCGTGTTCATAGGCGAGTTTGGGCTTGAGGCCGCGCCAGCCGCCGCCGTATCGAGCCAGCACGATGCGGCCCTTGACGCTGACGCCCTGCCGTTCGAGTTCCAAATAGTCATCCGGCATGCCCTGATTGACGTACACCAATTCCGCGGTCACATCGCCGTCGGCGCCGTAGACGTTGTAAGCCGGCAATTCATCCTTGATTTGGGATGAGGTCCTGTCGCCTGCAATCGCGGGCTCGGTGAGGCGCGCGGTGAAGCGGTTCGGTGCCACCAGTTCCACCGCGACTTCGCGCGGCGTGGGATACAACACAGAATAGGTTTCGATGGACGCGTCCCAGCCCCACTCCCGGAACTTCTTCAGCTGGAATTCAGCGTTGGCCTTGTCGTGCGGCGCTCCGACATGATTCGGTGCCGAGGCCATAATCTCCATCCACGAGCGTATTTCGGCCGCCGACAAATCAGCGTCGAATCGCTGCTCGAGTTGCACTTCGGCCAGCGCAGCCGCCGGGGAGAATCCCTGTATCTCGACCGCACCGGCTGCCGGTTCGGCGCCGACGACGCCTACCATTGCGCACGCGATCAACGAGCCCAATGCCCCCGCCAGCAAGGCGCCGCCACGGCGCCATGACGCGGCTGGTTGATTTGTCGCGGTCAGCATTGATGATTTCCTCTTTTAATCGCGGATGCCTGCGCCGCGGTTCAACAGAGTGACGGCCAGCGCGAACATCCCGACGGCCGAACACAGCATGATCCCATACGCCAGCCGCAGATCGACGTCGCTGGTGCCGAGAAAGCCATAGCGGAAGGCGCTGACCATGTACAAGATCGGATTCGCATGCGAAACGACGTGCGCCCAACCCGGCAACATGTTGATCGAATAGAAAACGCCGCCCAAGTAAGTCAAGGGGGTGAGCACGAAGGTCGGAAACCAGGAGATTTGATCGAAGTTCTTCGCGAACAAAGCATTGATAAAGCCGCCCAGAGAAAACACCATGCTGGTGAGAAGCACGGCCGACACGATGGCAAACACATGCGAGAGCGCGAGTCGCGTGAAAAATAGCGACACGACGGTCACGACGGATCCCACCAGCACGCCGCGCAGTATGCCGCCGCCCATGTAGCCCGCCACGATCAGCCAGTTGGGCAGCGGCGAGACCAGCATTTCTTCCAGATGTTTGCCGAACTTCGCGCCGAAGAACGACGACACGACATTGCCGTAGGAATTGGTGATCACCGTCATCATGATGAGCCCGGGCGCGATGAACTGCATGTAATCGTAGCCGCCCACCTGACCCACGCGGCGTCCGATCAAGCTGCCGAAAATGATGAAGTACAAGGTGGCGGTGACCGCAGGCGGCACGATGGTCTGTCCCCAGATGCGGACGATTCGGCTGAACTCTCGAATGATGATGGTCTTGAAACCGATCCACTCGGATAGGGCACGGGAAGCGGGCTTGTTCATGAGAGCAACGCCGCGCGGCCTGCAGAGGCGCGGCTCGCAGAGGCGCTGCCGTCGACCAGGCGGATGAACAACTCTTCGAGACGGTTCACCTTGTTGCGCATGCTGGTCACGGAGATGCCCTGCGCCGACAATTGTGCGAATATTTCATTCAGGGTTTGAGTCTTCGACATTTCGATTTCGAGCGTGTGCTCGTCGGCCAGCACGGCGGTAAATCCCGACAATTGCGGCGCCGTGGTATGCGCGTCGCGTAAATTGAACACGAACACCTCGGTTTGCAGCTTGCGCAGCACATTGGCCATGCTGTCGCGCTCGATAATGTTGCCGCCCTCGATGATCGCCACATTGCGGCACAAATTCTCGGCTTCTTCCAGATAGTGCGTAGTGAGAATGATGGTGGTGCCGGCATCGTTGATATTGCGCAAAAACTCCCACATGGAGCGTCGCACCTCGATGTCGACCCCTGCGGTGGGCTCGTCCAGGATCAACAATTTCGGTTCGTGCATCAGGGCACGGGCGATCATGAGGCGACGCTTCATGCCGCCGGAGAGCGAGCGCGCAATGGAGTTGCGGCGCTCCCACAGCTGCAATTGCTTGAGGTATTTCTCCGCGCGCTGCTTGGCGAGCGGACGCGGTATTCCGTAGAAACCGGCCTGATTGACGACGATGGTGAAACAGGTCTCGAACTGGTTGAAATTGATTTCCTGCGGCACCAAGCCGATGCAGGACTTGGCCACCTCCAGCTCCCGATCGATGTCGTGCCCGAAAACCTCGACCACACCGCCGGTTTTGTTGACGAGCGACGTGACGATGCCGATGGCCGTGGTCTTTCCGGCGCCGTTCGGGCCCAGCAGGGCGAAGAAATCGCCCTCATCGACCTCTAGGTCGATGGCCTTGAGCGCCTTGATGCCGTTTTTGTAGACCTTGGTGAGCTGTCGAAGAACTAGGGCTTGCATAGGAACCGCGTAGCCTAAACCTCGTGAGCCCCCGGCCGCAACGCCAATCATCGCCACCAGCCGCCTTTAAGGGTCGGGCAGCCGTGCCGCGGCGGCCAGTTGCAGGCCATGTAATTGCGCCCGGCGTAGCGCCTCCGGGTCGCCGCCTGCCGCGGCTGCGGTAAGCGCGCTCCAGTAGGCGGTGCATCCGCTCCAACGTGCGGACAGGTGTACGGCCTCCGTCACCGCCAGCATGGGGAGCTGATTGACCGTCAGGCGACCGAATGCTGCGGCGGTGTTGGCGTTCATGCCCAACAGCAGTTGAGCCTTCAGACCCGCACTCGATGCGACATGCCATGCATAGAACAACACCAGGCGCACGAAACTCACCGTCGCATCGTAGACCGGGGGCTCATCCGCGACGCACCAGGTCCTAGCGTCCTGCAATCGAGGCCGCCAATGCCCGTCGTCGTGAAAGCGCAGATCAAACAGCGCGTAGGGACAAACGGCCGCCGCCGCCCGTTGCACCGAAGACAGAGGGGCGACCTGTGCCGCAGGCCATTCCGGTCGTGCCGCGGCCAGATCCAAGAAGCGATGATTGAGGTCGTGAAGCGATCCCAGTAATTCGGCCGATAAGTGCGATTCCCGCGCCCAATTGCCGACGAATGCGTCCTGCATAAACGTCTCCCGCTGAAAATCCGTCTCTAAGTGGGGTTCCCAAGGGCTCCGGCGCATTTCACCGCGAATACAGCGGCAAACAAACGCCGAAACCACTTGGCAAGCACGCTAACTTTGTGATTAATTTCTGTCAAATTCTTTTTGAGCCTAAAACCGCGCAAATTGCACAGGGAGTCGACCATGAGAGTGTCCGATGATCGCTATACGAGGGACCGCCAGCGCTTGGATCTTGCGCTGCGATTGATCAGCCACGAAGCCCGCACATTCACCATTCGCCAATGGACGGGCCTGAGCGACGATCGAATTCGCAAACTTTATAGAAGTTATTGCCAGGACGGCCCAGCTGCGGCCGTGACGCGGCATCGCGGCAAGTCGCCGCGCCAGGCGGCATTTTTCTTCAAGAATCCGGAAGTTACCTTTCACGCCGCGCAACTGGCGAGTCTGTTCGTGATTTATGAATTGGTCGGCGCGGCCGGCGGCGGATTGGAGTCACGCTATCGGGTCGGCTCGCTGGAGTCGGGCACCCTGCTATGCCAGGCGTACGAGGCTTATCTAGAACTACACGCGCCGGTGAGCATTTCTTTCGAGCACGCCTGGTTCTTGTTGTTGGCGTTGGCGCGACGTGATGAGGTCGGCATGGCCCGCTGCGAGAATTGCGGCGGGTTGCGACTGCGCGATTTGCTGGCCAGAAGCAAGCAGACCTGCGGCAATTGCCATCAGGAGTCGCCTGTGCTGACGCACTGAGCCTGTCCGCGGCCGAACAGGGTTGCTTGCTGGATTGTCCCGCGATTTGATACAAATGCCACAAACCCTGCGGCAGAGGAACAGAACGGATGCGGCACTCGATTTTACTGCTGAGCAGCGCGCTCCTTTCGGGACTGCTTGCGAAATCGGTGCTCGCCGCTATTCATCCGATGACTCTCGATGAATACATGGCCCTTCGCGGCCCGGAACCTGAAGCCCAGATTGCCTACGGGCCGGCGCCTCAGCAATTCGTTCAATTATTCGAGCCCACGGGCAGCGGCCCATTCCCCGTGGTCGTGCTCGTGCACGGCGGGTGCTTCCTAAGCAAATACGAAGGCATCCGGCAGATGGGCAACATCGCAGGTGCACTGGCCGCCGATGGTATAGCGGTTTGGAACGTCGAATACCGTCGTGCCGATGAGCGCGGCGGCGGCTATCCGGGTACCTTTCAAGACATCGGTAGTGCTCTGCACCTACTTGCACAGAAGGCGCCCGACTATCACCTCGACATGACTCGCTTTGTGGTTATGGGTCATTCTGCCGGCGCATATCTCGCTCAATGGAGCGCAGGACGCGGCAACATCCCAGAGTGGAGTCCACTGCACGAGAACGACGTAGTCCCAATTCGGACGGTGATCGCACTAGGAGATCTCGGCCAAGCCTTGAGACCGCCGAAAAATTCAGGCTCCAAGACTGACTGCGGAGCACCCGGCGAAGAATTATTGGGACCGCTGAGCGCGGTGCGAACCGATGCAAACCTCGATATCGGCGTTGATCAACTAAGGCCAAATGGCAGCCATACCATCTTTGCCGCCGGCGAATCGGATCATTACGCACCTATCTCGGAATTGCGTGCCTACGCCGCGCGAATCAAGACAATGCGCGACTCGACGGAGGTTGTTGTCCTTCCTGGGGCCAGTCACTTTGACGAGATAGCAGCTTCTTCGCCCAGTTGGAAGCTGCTGAGACCGATCATTCGCAGAGCACTCGGTCTTCCCGCGGATCGCCAGCAATCGCAGTAGCGGGATTGACCGGGCAGCTCCGGGTGCATTGCAAATTTCCGTGCAACCTGAACAGATTACCAAGCTCTACAGAAGCTATTGCCAGGACGGAGCGGCGGCGGCCGTGAGGCGGCATCGTGGCAAGTCCCCGCGCCAAGCCGCATTTTTCTTCCAGAATCCGGAAGTGACATTTCACGCCGTGCAATTGGTAAGTCTTTACCTGATTCACGGATTGGTGGGTGCGGCCAGGGGCGGCTTGGAGTCACGCTATCGTGTCGGCTCCCTGGAGTCGGGCACCTTGCTACGCAAAGCGTACGAGGCTTATCTCGAGCTACACGCTCCGGTGAGCATTTCTTTCGAGCACGCCTGGTTCTTGTTGCTGGCGTTGGCGCGGCGCGACCTACTCGCCAGACACAAACAAACCTGTGGCAACTGCCACCAAGGGTCGCCCGCGCTGACGCACTGAGGTTGCATAACTCGCTGAGTGCCTAAGCAGGAGTTGGCGCTGCCTCGTGAGCAGCCATTCAAAATCCAGTGAGCTGCCGTTTCCAACCGTCGCAACCCCTTCTCTAAGTGGTGCCGCGGGGATCTAGGGAGCTAGGGATCAATGGCGGAGCTGTCACGGCCGGTTTTCTTGAGTTATGCGTCGCAGGACGCGGAACCGGCGCTACGGATTTGCGAGGCTCTGCGGGTTTCCGGTATAGAAGTCTGGTTCGATCAGAGCGAGCTACGCGGTGGGGATATATGGGATCAGAAGATCCGCCGCGAGATCCGCGATTGCGCTCTGTTCATTCCAATAATCTCCCAACATACGCAAGAGCGGCTTGAGGGCTATTTTCGGCGCGAGTGGAAGCTCGCCATCGAGCGGACCCTCGATATGGCCGAGCAGAAGCACTTCCTGATGCCTGTCGTCATCGACAGCACGGGTGACAGGGACGCGATCGTCCCGGACCTCTTCCGGGCGGTCCAGTGGACGCGCCTGCCGGCAGGCGAGACCACCCCCGCCTTCGTCGATCGCATCAAGCGTCTGTTGTCGCCCGAAACAGCCACGGCAATCCGACCGTTCGCGAAGCCCCAGGCCGGGTCCGAAGGAACGAACCGGAGGTCGGTGCGGGCCGCCTGGTCGCTGACCAGGAAGTTGCTCATAGCACTCGCCATGTCGATCTTGGCGGCAGCAGTTTTTTTCGCAATCAACAGGGTCTGGATCCGGAAGCCTGCAACAGCATCCCCAACGGTTGCAGCCGGCGGCGCTGCTTTCAGCCCGCCTCCGCACTCGGTTGCGGTGCTGCCGTTCATCAACATGAGTGGGGACCAGGAGCAGGAGTACTTCTCCGAGGGGCTTACTGAAGAGCTCCTCAATTCGCTCGTTGAGATTAGCGGGCTGCAGGTCGCAGCCCGCACATCGGCGTTCTCCTTCCAGGGAAAGGACACTGATTTGGGCACGATCGCACACAAGCTCAACGTCGGAGCCATCCTCGAAGGCAGCGTACGTCGCTCCGGCCACACGGTCCGCATCACTGCCCAGCTCATCAACGCCGTCACAGGCTTTCACTTGTGGTCGAGGGCCTACGACCGGGACTTAGGCGATGTGCTCGCGCTGCAGACCGAGATCGCCACGGCGGTCGCCGAGGCGCTAAAGGTCACTCTGCTCGGCGATGTTTCCGCAAAGATCGAACTTGGCGGCACGCGCAATCCGGCCGCCTTTGATGCCTACCTTCGCGGGCTGAAACTGGCGCGCACGGTTACCACGAGGGAGGAATGCCGCGCGCCCGTCGATGCCTTGACCGAGGCGATACGACTCGACTCCGATTATGCTCTGGCATACGCCAGCCGTTCTTGGATCGTCTGGGAATGCGCAAGTCACTACAGTGGAGACTGGATTCAGCAAGGGATCGACGCAGGAGTGCGCACAGACGCACAGCGTGCCATTGCATTAGCTCCCACCCTGGCCGAGGGACACGTCGCTTTGGGCGCGCTTGAGGCGGGTCTTCTGAACTTGAGCGCCGCTGATGCTGACTGCGCGCGCGCACTCGCCGAGGCCCCAAACAACGATCAGGCGCTCTACGAATGCAGCCGCCTGGCGGGCTGGCTGGGTCATGTCGATGCGAGCATCCTCGCCGCACGGCGCGGCGCGGCACTTGACCCCCTGAATCGGCTCAGTCATCGCGCGCTCGGCGACACGCTGCGCGCCGCGCATCGTTACCAGGAGGCAATAGCAGCCTATCAGGACTCGATCGCGATGGATCCCGAGCACTCGGCAGAAGCCTACGCGCGTCGTGGCCTGTCGTATTTTCTGGCCGGGGATCTCACGCAAGCGCAGTCCTCGTGCGAGGCGAAGCCAGACTACTACGAGAGCTGGGTGTGCCAGGCGGTCATTTATCAGCGGCTCGGTCGTCCGGACGCGGCCGCAGCAGCGCTGGCGCGGCTTGTTCGTCTGGGCGGGGACGCCTCCGCGTATCAGTATGTCGAGATTTACGCGCAATGGGGCAAGCGCGCGGCCGCACTCGAATGGCTCGAGAAGGCCCGACGCCTAGGTGATCCCGGTCTGATCTATTTGAAGACCGATCCCCTCATGGATACATTGCGCGAAGAGTCTCGCTTCCAAACGGTAATGCACGAATTGAAGTTCCCGAATTAAGCGGAGATTGGCCGGGCAGCGCCTGGTGTACT
>JANYJY010000062.1 GCA_025358295.1 Gammaproteobacteria bacterium | reverse complement strand
CATGCCGCAGGATAACGCTCGGGTTCGATCCTCGGGGAATGCGTTCGCCGTCATGGCGATCACCGGGACTGCGTGATCGAGAACCACCGATGCGGGATCGCGAATGATGCGCGTTGCCTCGAATCCGTCCATGTCCGGCATTTGGCAGTCCATGAGAACGAGGTCGTAACCGCGCTTGCTGAGCATATCGATGGCGTCGCGTCCTTGCTTGGCCACATCGACCCGATGGCCGAGCTTGGTCAGCATATAAACGGCAACCCGTTCATTGACGAAATTATCCTCGACCAGCAGCAGGCGGGCGCGCGTGAAGGTGGCCGCGCCGACGGCTAGAGCTGCGCTGGCCGGGTCGGCGACCGCCGTCGTCAGCAACGGCACTGCGGCTGGTTCGGACTCCGGTTCGGACCCCGATTCGGACCTCGGTTCGGCCGGTGATTTCGAAACCACACCGATCGGCAATGTGAACCAGAATGTGGATCCCGTGCCGGGTTGGCTCACTACACCGATGGTGCCGCCCATGAGTTCGACCAGCGTCTTGCTAATCGCGAGCCCGAGCCCGGTGCCGCCGTAGCGGCGCGTAGTGGAAGAATCGGCTTGGGTGAAGCGCCGGAACATCCGATCCAACTGCTCTTTGGTGATGCCGATGCCGCTGTCGACGACGCTGATCTTGACATTGGCGTCGTCGTGCCGGGTAACCTCTATGCGCACCGCTCCGTGTTCGGTGAATTTGACGGCGTTTCCCGCCAGATTGAGTACGACTTGCCGTATGCGGACGGGATCCCCATTGATGAATCGCGGCAAAGTGTCGTCGTACGACAGATGCATGGACAGACCGCGCTCGCCGAGCGTGAAGTGCAGAATTTTCCTCACCTCATCGCATACCGAACGCAGGTCGAGATCAATTTTCTCGACTGTCATGCGGCCCGCCTCGATCTTCGAGTAGTCGAGCACATCGTTGATGATGGTGAGCAGCGAATCGCCCGAGCGCTGTACCGTCAGGGCGAATTCACGCTGCTCGGAGTTGAGCGGGGTCTCCAGCAACAGATTTGCGCAACCCAACACCCCGTTCATCGGCGTGCGAATCTCATGACTCATCATGGCGAGAAAATCGCTTTTCGCTCTCGATGCCGCTTCGGCGCGCTGCGCCTGAGTCTCGGCGTGCTGCTTGGCTTCGGCCAGCCGATTTTGCACGATTAGATCGCGCTGCCGCGCCCGCGAGGCCGTACGGCTGAGACGGTAGACGACGAAGCCCGCCAGTAACGAGAGTATGGCGACGGCGGCGAAGGCGGCGGCGCCGGCACGGCGGATCGCACCGATGCGCGTGTCGAAATCGCGCACCCACATATCGACGCCGATCACGCCCACGAAGCGGCCCCGCGCGTCATAAAATGGCGCGTACGCACTCATGTAGCTGCGCTTCGCCTCTTGCACCGGCTCGTCGTTGACCGTGACCTGGTGTTGTTCGAGGGCGCGGCGCAGCGTCGGATCCAATGTGTCATGCGGCGCCATGATGACATCGGAGACTTCGCTGTCGCCGTCCACGTGATACAGGTAGTCCGTACCTAGGACATAGTAGATTCGATTCTTGTCGAGAACCGCCGTGTAGACGTAGATGATGTCGGATGTAGCTTTATGAAATTTGACCAGCGGCGCCAGCAGCCGCAAATGATCGGGACTACCGGCTTGTGCTTGAGACTTGAGCAGACGATGCCGGTCGCCATCGACCAGCGTTGCGGCTACGCGAGCCAGTTGCACGAGCTCGGTACGCACGGCATCGAGCTGCGCCTCCCACGCCGAATGGAACAGATACATCAGGCCCAGGGACGAAATCACCATGATGACGGATCCCGCCAGCATGCCGTGCAGCAGCGGACCGCCGACCCGTCCAAAAAGGCGTTTCAAAATGTCCATGGTCCACAATTGGTATCGGCCCGTCATTCCGAAGCTGTAGCCTACGGGTTTCCTGGAAAAGCAGCAGGATAGGGCTGGAAAAGTGCGAAGCCCATCATGGATAAAAGTCCTCCGCAGGCGCTTTTCCAGCATTGTCGGGCGAGATCAGCCGATCAAACTTGCAATTCCTCGGGCAGGCGGTTTGAATTGGGGTTAGGGGATTGCCGCAACGAAACGCACGGAAGCGTGTCCACCACCGCCGGAGTGCATCGTGTTGAAGAAAATTCTGGTGATTTTGATCGCGCTGTTGGCCGTACTTGCAATCATCGGATTCTTGTTGCCGCGCAATGTCCGGGTGACGCGCTCGATCACCATCGACAGACCCGCCAGCTTGATCTATGCAACTGTGAATTCCTTCCAACTCTTCGCCCGATGGTCACCCTGGCAGGACCTGGATCCGACCATGCACCAAACCACCGAAGGTGCGCGCGAGGGTGTCGGCGCAAGGCTCGATTGGTCCGGCAACGACAAGGTGGGGACCGGCTCTCAGCTAATCGTCGCATCGAATCCCGATCGCTCAGTCATCAGCAATATCGATTTCGGGAAAATGGGCACGGCGAAATCCAGCCTACTGCTGATTCCGCAGGGGCCCTCGACCCGCATCACATGGACACTCGACATGGACATGGGCGCAGGTCCGGTCGGCCGCTACTTCGGACCGATGATGGACGGCATGATCGGCAAGGACTTCGATCGTGGACTGGGCAAGTTGAAAACGCTCGTCGAAGCAATGCCCAATGCCGACATCGCCGGCTTCGTGGTGTCGACTGTCACCATGAGCGCGGCGCCCATGCTGGTGGTGCGCGAAACGGCGCCGTTGGAAACGGCATCGATTTCCAAGGCCTATGCCGACGGCTACGCGCAAATAGGCAAATTCATGCTCAAGAACAAACTGCGCCAAAACGGCGCCCCGCTCGGTATCGATGTCGGCATGACGGCAACGACGCTCACCTTTGACGCGGGAATGCCGATCGAGCCCGCCGGCGTCGGCGGCGTCGACAATGTGCGGGTAGTGCAAAGCTATGCGGGCAAGGCGCTGAAGACCACGCACGTGGGGCCCTACGAGAATCTGCGAAACACCTTTGCGGTGTTCCGCGCCTACATGGCGGCACACGACTACACGGCGGCAGGCATGCCTATTTCCTGGTACGTCGATGATCCCGAATCGACCCCGGCGAATACCCTGCGAACCGAGATCTATTGGCCGATTCGCTAGCGCCTCAATCTAGGCTCGGGTGCCCGCAAAGGTCGCCTTGCCCAGCAGATACTTGGCGGAGCCGCTGATTCGATCGTCTTCGACAGTGGCCGTGAACTTGAAATTCATGCGCATCGGTTTGTCAATCTGGGCCGACCAACTCAATTTATTTCCCGCCACCTTGCCGCCGCTGATGGCGACATGATGCTCGGCATGCGATAACGATCCGGTCAGCGATGTACCGTCGCTATGCAGCTCAAGCACTCCGGACTTGTCGCCCATCGGTGTCTTGATCGTGATGTTCCATTTTCCTTGCACCATACCGGTCACCTTTGCAGCTTATCGGCCGCGAACTCGACGAATGCGGAAACCGCGGCGGGCACCTGCTCGCCGCTCGGCAGTATTACATTGAGGTCGGCCCCCGGACGGTGATATTCCGGCAGCACGTTGACCAACCCGTGGCGAATATGCGGCGCAATCAACACGTTCGGCAACAATGCGATCCCTAAGCCGGCGAGGCAGCTTTTGAGCACGATGCGAGCGCTGTTGGCGCTGAGTGGGACCCGCACCTTAACGTCTTCGCCGCCGTGCGGACCTTGCAGCGTCCAGGTAACCGCTCCCGGCTGGCCGGAAGCGGTCAGGCAATCATGCCGCGCCAAGTCCCGCAGGCTCTTGGGGTGGCCGCGCGCCTTTAAGTAAGCAGGACTCGCCACCAAGCAAAACGATTGCGCCATGAGACGGCGGAATACGAATTGTTGGTCGGACACGGTGCCGCCACGAAACGCGACATCGATGGCTTCGTCGATGAGGTCCGCGCGGGCATCGCTCAAAACAAAATCCAAGCGTACCTTCGGATGCAGCGCCAAGAAATCCGTAACCCAATCGATCTTGAAGAATTCGAGAAAGTCCGCCGGCGCGGCGATGCGGACGGTGCCGCTCGGGGTCTTGCTGCCGCCGGCCAGATCCTTGCCTGCGTCCAGCACTCCATCGATCGCCGGCGCGCATCGCTCGAAAAAAGCCACGCCAGCCGGCGTCAGCGCCAGCTTACGGGTCGTTCTGTGCATCAGGCGGGTATCGAGACTGCCTTCCAGGCGGCGGATGCGCCGGCTCAAGGTGTTAGGCGGCACTCCCAGCCTGCGCGCCGCTTCAGCAAAGTTGTGAGCGCGAACCACTTGGACGAACATGCGAACTTCGTTCAGGTCCAACATGACATTCCTTACAATAATGGCTCAGTCTATTCCTACTATGCCATCTAGTCGGGCAATTGAAGCTACCCTACGATGTAATCCCAAGCCAAAGTCGGCGACTCGAGAATTTCATGGCAAAAGTATTGGTTCTCTATTACTCGTCCTACGGTCATGTGGAAAAGATGGCGAACGCAGTGGCCGAAGGCGCGCGCTCGGCGGGCGCACTGGTGGACGTCAAACGCGTTGCGGAAACCGCACCCGCGGAAGTGGCGAAGGCGGCACATTTCAAGATGGACCAAAGCGCACCGCTGGCCGCCATAGAGGAATTGGCCAACTACGATGCCATCATCGTCGGCTGTCCGACCCGTTTCGGCCGCCTCGCGTCCCAGATGGCGAGTTTCCTGGATCAAGCCGGCGGCCTGTGGATGCGTGGCGCGCTGCACGGCAAGGTCGGCGGCGCATTCACGTCGACCGCAACTCAGCACGGCGGCCAAGAGGTCACTCTGTTCTCGATCATCACCAACTTGCTGCACTTCGGCATGACCATCGTCGGCCTGCCGTACAGCCATCAGGGACAGATGACGGTGGACGAGATTGTCGGCGGCAGCCCCTATGGGGCGACGACGGTTGCCGGCGGGAGCGGCCAGCGCCAACCAACGGCGATCGACCTTGCGGGCGCGCATCATCAGGGCAAGCTGATCGCCGAAGCGGCGAAAAAACTGTTCCCCGGCTAGACCACCGCCTCCTCGCAGCCATGCGGTTGGCGCGGGCACGCGCCACTGCGTGGGCAGATGACGCTGGCAGGTGAGTCGAGTGCTTCCGCGATCCACGCGATGTTGAGCACCTGCGACGCGGCGCGAATGGCGGCGGCAGCTTGCTCCGGAATCACGCCGTCGCCGCCGCCGCGGCGGCATGATTCGGCGACCGCAGCGACCATCGCTTCGCCGTCGAACCCCTGCGCGTCGAGCGCCGGTAGCAGATCCACGCCCACCGACAGTACGTGCATTTCGTCCAGCGCGTCGCGCGTCAACAAGGAATGGCAGCAGTACAATCGCGAGCGCTTGCCATCCTCCATCACCGAAATCTGCGACTTTGGCTTCTGCATAGGGGGCGCCGCCGGAGTCGATTGCAGCAGCCGAAAAACCGCCCAGCGCGGACAGGGGTCGGACACCAGACTCATATTGCCCCAGGGTAGCGGGATTCCATTGCCGCGATACACGGCGCGCAAATAGCCGGGTGGGTAGGCGTCGAAAAAATGCCAGTGTCGATACGGCGAGACGGCCGTCATGCGGCGCATGACCAGTGCCGGCGTGACGCCGAGCTTGTGGCAGGCGGCAACACTGTGTGCCTCGCGAATCAAGTAGCGCCGAAACGGCACGCGGGGACACAGCAGCGCACCGGCAAAGAAGCTGCACTCGAAATCCCGCCAGGCATACAACACATCCTGCGCGCCCATGCCGGCAGGAGAGACGGAAGATCCGCCCTCGCCCGCGTGAATGGCGCTATGCGGGGAAATTACGCCATCGCCGTTGTGCAGCACCTTGTGGCCGATGAAGAACGCAAGTTCGTACTTCAGCCGCTCCTCCTGATTGCGCAGGCGCTCGTTGATCAACACCGTGCCCGGCGCTTCGAACTGCGATCTTACCAACGCTCCGCTCGGCTTGCGGGCGTCGCCGTCGAACCATCGCACGGTGAGCGAATGGCGTTTGCAAATCGCCATCATGTCGTCGAGGTCGAGCGGCATTTGGCGCTTGCCGCACTCCTCGGCGGCGCGCTCGATATCGGGAAAATTGTTGTGGCGAGTTTCCTGCCAGACGCGAATCAGCAATTGCGCAAATTGCCGCCCCGTCGTGCCGGTCTGCGACAGCAGTTCCGGCAGGGCGTTCTGCAGCAACTCATGAGAGAACAAGAATGCCGGCTCCAAGGGCATGGCCTCGAGGCCGCCCCTTGCACGCTGCGGCGGGACCGCTTCAACCTCCGTGTTCTCGTCCAAGAACCAACGCGCATCCTTGCTGAAGATCCCTGCCAGCATCTCCAGCATATCGGGCGAGGGCATGCGTTTGCCGGTCTCCACCATACTGAGATAGGACACCGAGGGAGCTCCCTCTGCGTCGATTTGCACGCAGCGGGCGGATAGTTCATCCAGGGTCAACCCATTGCGCTTCCGCAGCGAGCGCAGCTTGGTCCCTAGAAAATGCCCCTGCCGGATCAATCCTGCCATGCTGCTCCGGTGTGAAATTCACACTGTCAAATTTCTAATGTGTAAATCCGCCCTTCCCACACTTTAAACTGCGCGGATCCCGAGATGCAAGCTCGCGTACTTTTGACCCCAGGAGAATTGAATTGAGTGATAAAGCGATAGATCGATGGTCCGGCATCCAGCGCCCCTACAGCACGGCCGATGTGGCTCGTCTGCGCGGTTCCGTACACATTGAACACTCCCTGGCGAGACTGGGTGCCGAGAAATTCTGGCGCCAGTTGCACAGCGAGCCCGTTATCGCCGGCTTGGGCTGCATGACCGGCAACCAGGCTATACAGTGCGTGCAATCGGGATTGAAGGCGATCTATTGCTCGGGATGGCAGGTTGCCGGCGACGGCAATTCGGCCGGCGAGGTGTACCCGGACCAAAGTCTGTACCCCGTCGATTCGGTGCCGAAGATGGTTGAGCGCATCAATAACGCGTTGCTGCGCACCGATCAAATCCATCACTTGGACGCGAAAACCGCCATCGATTGGATAGTCCCCATCATCGCGGACGCCGAAGCGGGTTTCGGCGGCAATCTCAATGCCTTCGAATTGACCAAGGCATTGATCAAGGCCGGCGCGGCCGCCGTGCATTTCGAGGATCAATTGTCGTCCGCGAAGAAATGCGGCCATCTCGGCGGCAAGGTGTTGGTCTCGACCGCCGAAGCCATCAACAAGCTGGTCGCAGCGCGTCTCGCCGCCGACGTTATGAATGTGCCCACCGTGGTCATTGCGCGCACCGACGCCGACGCGGCCGACCTGCTGCTCAGCGACCATGACCCGCGCGACAGGCCCTTCCTTACCGGTCAGCGCTCCAGCGAAGGGTTCTTCTACGTCAAGGCCGGCATCGAGCAGGCCATTGACCGCGGATTGTCCTACGCACCGTATGCTGACCTGATCTGGTGCGAGACCTCCAAACCGGATATGGCCGAGGCACGGCGTTTTGCCACTGCCATTCATGCCAAATTCCCAGGCAAGTTGCTCGCCTACAATTGCTCGCCCTCGTTCAACTGGCAGGCGAAACTCGACGCGTCGTCCATGAAAAAATGGCGCGAAGATCTGGCCGCCATGGGATACCGCTTTCAGTTCATCACGCTGGCCGGCTGGCACGCATTGAATCTGTCGATGTTCGAACTCGCATCGGCATATCACGCAGACGGCATGCTCGGCTACTCGCAGCTGCAGCAGCGCGAATTCAGCCAGGAAGCCGCGGGTTATCGGGCCGCGAAGCATCAATCCTTTGTCGGCACCGGCTACTTCGATGCCGTACAGACTGCGATCAGTTCGGGCACCCACTCCACCGGCGCCATGGCCGGCAGCACGGAAACCGAGCAGTTCACGTCGACCGACAAAGCGGCGCCGAAGCGCGTGGTTGCATAAGGCAGGGCCGGCATGGGTGCCGCCGTCACTTCCGCCGCGACGAAGGACGGCGTCACCGCCAAAGATCTTGCGGCGGTGATTTCGGAGCACTTCCGGCTCTATAACGAGGAATTCGGCCGCATCACGCGGCGCGCGGCGCTGAACTTCCTCGCCGAGGATTGGCAGACGGCACAGCTCGATGCGGTAGCCCGCATCGAGCTGTACGAGCTGCGCGTGGCAAGAGGCGTGGCTGCGATCGCGAGCCAGCTACAATCGAAGCATCGCGATGTGGCTTTGTGGACGGATATCAAGCGAGCCTACGAAGTCATCGTCGCGCGCCGTCCGGACAGCGACTTCTACCGCACTTTCTTTAATTCGGTGACGCGCGATTTATTCGGTACGGTGGGCGTCAACCCGGAAGTCGAGTTCTGCGCGACCAGTGTCGGACGCGCTTCCGGCGCTGTGCCGATACGCGTCTACCGGGTGGGCAGTTCGCTGCCGACCGCAGTACGCGAAATTCTCACGGATCTGCCCTTCGGCGCGGCCATCGGCGACACAGAGGCCGCGGTGCATCGCATCAGCGCCGAGATCGGCCGCTATTTCGAATCGGGGCACCACAGCGGACATCCCGAATCCATCGAATTGATCGAACCCGTGTTCTATCGCGGTATGCATGCCTTCGCCGTCGGCAGATTGATCGGCGACGGCTCGATCACGCCGCTGGTGCTTGCCTTCACGAATTCGGCCAAAGGTGTGCAAGTCGACGCCGTCATGCTGTCGCGTGCCGACGTGGGATCGCTGTTCGGTTACGCACGTTCATATTTTCACGTGGATCTGCCCGTGGTCAGCGCGGCCATCACGCTGCTGCGGTCCTTCATGCCGCGCAAATCCATCGACGAGCTGTACACGGTGCTGGGACGCGCCAAACAGGGCAAGACCGAACGGTACTTTGCGCTGCAGAGACATTTGGACAAATCCATCGACAGTTTCGTGCACGCTCCCGGCGAACGCGGATTGGTCATGATTGTATTCACCCTTCCATCGCACGATTTGGTCTTCAAGGTGATCCGCGACCGCTTCGGAGCGCCCAAGACCAGCACCCGCGAGGATGTCATCGAACGTTACCAGTTCGTATTCCGTCACGACCGCGCCGGTCGCCTGGTCGATGCCCAAGAATTCAAGCGCCTGCGGCTGCCGCGCGCGCGGTTCATGCCGACGCTGGTGGATGAACTGTTGAACGAGGCCGCCGAGAGCTGTCGGATCGAGGGCGAGGACTTGATCGTCGAGCACTGTTACATCGAACGGCGCCTGCGCCCGCTCAATTTGTTCCTGCGCGAGGCCGATCCCGCCGCCGCCGAATCGGCCATCATCGACTATGGCAACGCGCTGCGCGATCTGGCCGCGAGCAATGTATTTCCCGGCGACCTACTATTGAAAAATTTCGGCGTGACCAGCCACGGCCGCGTGATTTTCTACGACTACGATGAAATCTGCCTGGTCTCAGACTGTGTTTTCCGCGATCTTCCGCAGGCAAGCTGCGAAGAAGAAGAGACCAGCGCCGAACCGTGGTTCCACTATGGTCCGCGCGACGTGTTTCCGGAACAGTGGCTGCCCTTCCTGTCCATCCCGGCGGCATTGAGTGGCGTGTTCACGCGGCACCATGCAGAGCTTCTAACGGCACGGTGGTGGCGTTCGCTGTCGGCACCCCCGCCGGCCGCAGCACGTTAGGTCTCAATCCGACCAGGCCCAATCGCGGATTTCTGGCATGTCGCACCCATGCTTGTTGATATAGAGCTTGTGCTCGATCAACTTATCCCGCAGCCGCTGTTGTAGATAGACGCCCGCACTGCCTGTCTGCGGCAGACGGCTGACGGCGTCCATTACCAAGTGAAAGCGATCCAAATCGTTGAGCACCGTCATATCGAATGCGGTGGTGATGGTGCCCTCCTCCTTGTAACCCCTCACATGCAGGTTGTCGTGATTGCGGCGACGATAGGTCAGGCGGTGTATCAGCCAGGGATAGCCATGAAAGGCGAAGATGATCGGTTTATCCCGCGTGAATAACGAATCGAAATCCCCGTCGCTCAAGCCATGCGGATGTTCCGAGGAAGGCTGCAGCTTCATGAGGTCGACGACGTTGACCACACGGATCTTCAAGTCGGGCAATTCCTTGCGCAGGATGGAGACCGCCGCCAGAGTCTCGAGGGTCGGCACGTCGCCGGCGCAGGCCATCACCACATCCGGATCGGCACGCTGATCGTTGCTGGCCCACTGCCAGATGCCGATGCCCTCGCTGCAGTGTTTGACGGCCGCGTCCATCGACAGCCACTGCGGCGCCGGATGCTTGCCCGCCACGACCACATTGACGTAGTGGCGGCTGCGCAGACAATGGTCCATCACTGAAAGCAGGCAGTTGGCATCGGGCGGCAGGTAGACCCTGACGATTTCCGCCTTTTTGTTGACGACATGATCGATGAAGCCTGGATCCTGATGCGTGAAGCCATTGTGATCCTGGCGCCACACATGCGAGCTCAGCAAGTAATTCAACGAGGCGATTTTGCGCCGCCATGCGAGGCCGGCGGTGACCTTCAACCATTTGGCGTGCTGATTGAACATGGAATCGACGATGTGAATGAACGCTTCATAGCAATTGAACACTCCATGCCGTCCCGTGAGCAGATACCCCTCAAGCCAACCCTGGCATTGGTGCTCGCTCAGCATTTCCATGACCTGGCCGCTGCGCGCGAGAAATTCGTCGTTTTCCGCGGTATCGGCCAGCCATTGCCGATTGGCCACTTCGAACACCGCCTCGAGTCCGTTCGACTTGGTCTCGTCCGGACCGAACAGGCGGAAATTGCGCTGCTCCGCGTTTAGCTTCAGTACATCGCGCAGAAAGCGGCCGAGCACGCGCGTGTCGCCGATGCCGCGCACGCCCGGCTGGGAAATGTCCACCGCGTACTCGGTAAAATCCGGCATGCGCAAATCCCGCAGCTTCATACCGCCGTTGGCATTGGGATTCGCACCCATGCGCCGCTCACCGTCGGGCGCCAAATCCGCCAGCTCCTGCCGCAGCCGCCCGTCGGCATCGAACAGCTCCTCGGGACGGTAGCTTCGCAGCCAATCCTCCAGCTGCCGCAAATGGCCCGGATTCGACGCAGGGTCCGAGAGCGGCACCTGATGAGCCCTGAACGTGCCTTCGTTAGGGATGCCATCGATCATCGTGGGCCCCGTCCAGCCCTTGGGAGTGGCAAGCACAATCATCGGCCAGCGCGGTCGCTCAAGGTTGCCGTGCTTGCGGGCATCGTTTTGAATCTGTCGGATATGTTCGATGACTCGATCGAGCGTCGCTGCCATGGCCTCATGCATGAGCATGGACTCATGGCCCTCGACGAAATACGGGGTCCAACCATAGCCGCGCAGCAGCTGTTCGAGTTCCTCGCGGCTGATGCGCGCTAGGATGGTCGGGTTGGCGATCTTATAGCCGTTCAAGTGCAGTATCGGCAGCACCGCACCGTCGCAGGCGGGGTTCAAAAATTTATTGGAGTGCCAGGCGGTTGCCAGCGGCCCCGTCTCGGCCTCGCCGTCGCCGATCACGCAGGCGACAACCAGCGTCGGATTGTCGAATACGGCGCCGAAGGCGTGGCTCAACGAATAGCCGAGTTCGCCGCCCTCGTGAATGGAGCCCGGACACTCGGCCGAGGCATGACTCGGAATACCGCCGGGGAAGGAGAACTGTGTGAACAACCGTTTCAAGCCGGCTTCGTCCCGACTCACGTTCGAATAAATTTCGCTGTAAGTCCCTTCCAGATAGGTGCTGCCGACCACCGCGGGGCCACCGTGTCCAGGGCCCGACATGTAGATCATGTCGACGTCATATTTCTTGATGATACGATTCAAATGCGTGTAGATGAAATTCTGTCCCGGAGTGGTGCCCCAGTGTCCGAGCAGCAGGGGTTTGACGTGCGCAATCGTCAGGGGCTTGCGCATGAGCGGGTTATCCCAAAGATAAATCTGGCCCACGGCCAAATAATTTGCCGCGCGCCAGTAAGCATCTATCTTTCGCGCGAGTTCCGCGTCGAGCACGGCGGCGCCAAGCTGTTGTTGCATGAGTTCTATCCTCCCACTACGAAACCAAATTCAGCGCACGCATGGTCAAGTCGGCGATTATCGCTTCCTCGTCGGTGCGGATGACTCGAACCACCACGCGTCCGGCGGCGGTGGAGATTCTCTCCTGATGCCGGTCATTCGCGCTCTCGTCAAGGTCGATCCCTAAAAACTCCAATCCCGCGCAAATGCGACGGCGGATAGGCGCCGCGTTTTCTCCTATCCCCCCCGCAAAAACCAAGGAATCCACGCCGCCGAGCGCAGCGGAAAATGAGCCGATCCATTTTTTCGCCTGGTAACAAAACAACGCCAAGGCTTCGGCGGCACGCGGATCGCTCGATTCGCGCGCCAACAAGTCCCGAACATCGGCGCTGCTCTCCGAGACACCGAGTAGTCCGGACTCATGATTGACCATGGTCTGAAACTGCGCCGCGCTCATGGCGCCGGCCGACGTCAGATAGCTCATCAGTCCGGGATCCAAATCCCCTGACCGGGTGCCCATCACCAGGCCTGCGGTCGGAGTGAATCCCATGCTGGTATCGATGCTTCGGCCGTCACGCACCGCGGCAAGGCTGGCGCCGCTGCCGAGGTGGGCCAATATGACACGACCTTGAGTCGCCGCCGGATCACCCAGACGTTCCAGTTCGCGCATAAGAAAAGTGTACGACAAGCCGTGAAACCCATAGCGCTGCAGTCCTTTTGTCGCGTAACGGCGCGGGATGGGCAATTGCGAGGCAACGAGAGGCATGCTGCGATGAAACGATGTGTCGAAACAGGCGACTTGCGGCAGTTTGGGATGCCGATGTTTCAGTATTTCGATGAGCTCCATTTCACGGGGTAAATGTTCGGGATCGAACGGGACCATGTCCTTCAGTTCGCTCAGCAGGTCTGCCGTGATGAGTTCGGGATCGGCGTGCAGCAAGCCATGCACCACCCGGTGGCCCACCGCGTCGACGGCTTGGAATTGCGGTTGAGATTCCAGCCAATCCAGCAGCAGGGTTGGCGCAGCCCCGTTCTGTGCGGTTCCAAGCGTGATTTGCTGAGGCGCCGCGGCTCCGGTATCCACGGTCAGCGTGGTTCCGTCGGCGCCGACTCGCTCCATCTTTCCGCGCAGCAGCCGCCGCGGCACCCGCCCTCTCTTAAAAATGGCAAAGCGAATGCTCGAGGAGCCGCCGTTGATGGTCAATAAATTCGGCATATCCCTACCTTGGCGTGTGCGCGCTGCCCGTAACCGCTTATAATGGAGGCATGACAGCACACTATCATGCAGTCGTTTGGATTGATCATCAGCGGGCGACCGTGTGGCAGTTCACGTCGACCGAGCAATCGAACAGCGTGATCCATGCGCATGATCAGCATCAGCGCGTGCACAGCCGAAAGAGTTCGCATGGCGGCCACAAGTCCCCCGCCGACCCGCATTTCTTCGCAGATGTAGCCCACGCGCTTGATGGCTCGCACGAAATTCTGCTGATGGGACCCGCGCAGAGCAAACAGGAATTCGCGGGCTACTTGCGCGACAAGCATCCTCAATTGGGCGCTGCCATCGTCGCGGTCGAGAACGCCGACCATCCCACCGATGCCGAGGTACTGGCCTACGCGCGCCGGCACTTCAAGGCGCTCGATCGGATGTTCTAGCCGCCTACTCGGGCTTGGCGAAAAAAAACTTGGTTAGTTGCATGGCCTCGGCGTGCTTTCCGGAATGATTCCGGAACGGTACCGCCGTGAGGCATCTCCAACACACTCCACGCCTCTTCCCATATCCTATCCAGGAGGATACGATACCGTCCATGGAACTCAGATGATGCATAAGTTTCCCGCGATCGCCGCACGACTGAAGCGCGCCCAAGGACATCTCGCGGCGGTGATAGACATGCTGGAGTCGAACCGGCCCTGCATGGAACTTGCTCAGCAGCTGCACGCCGTGGAAAAGGCGATCGGCAATGCCAAAAAAGAGCTGATCAAGGATCACATTCACCACTGCATGGAAGAGACTTCCGAAGCGCTGCCGCGCGAATTTCGGGATTTGATCAAAGAGTTTCAGGGAGTCACGAAGTATCTCTAGTACGCAACATGCGAGTGCTTTCGCACGTGACGCCGCCCTCATTGCGCTGGCGATCTGGGGTTGTTCGGCGCCCGCGGGTGCGGGTGCGGTCGACTCCGCAGAGCGCTTTGCCGTCCATGGGCAATTCACCTATGTCGAGCAGGAGAGCTCGAATTTCAATGCACCGTACGCCGGGTCGAACAGCCTGACGCCGGACCGCGGCGCCGAAACCATCGATGCCACGTTGTACTTGGGGGCGCGCCTCTGGTCCGGCGCCGAAGCCTGGATCAATGGGGAAGTGGATCAAGGCTTCGGTCTCGACGACACTCTCGGTGTCGCGGGATTTCCCAGCGGCGAGGCCTACAAGGTGGGTAAACACCAGCCGTATCTGCGATTGCCCCGAGTGTTCATTCGTCAAACCCTGAACCTGGACGGCGGCACCGAATCGGCCGAGAGCGGGGCAAATCAACTCGCCGGCGCGCACAGCACCCACCGAGTGGTCGTTACCGTAGGCAAATTCAGCGTCGGCGACATTTTCGACACGAATCAGTATGCCCACGATCCCCGCAACGACTTTTTGAACTGGGCCAGCATCGATGCGGGAACCTTCGACTACGCGGCGGACGCCTGGGGTTACACCGTCGGCACGGCGGTCGAGTGGTACCACGGCGCCTGGACTTTGCGTGGCGGGCTGTTCGATTTGTCCGATGTGCCGAACAGCGCGCACCTCGACCCGGGATTCCATCAATTTCAATCCATGCTCGAACTCGAGCAGCGTCATCGACTCGCGGGCCTCCCCGGCCGCCTCGTTCTGACCTTATTCAACAGCCGCGCCCGCATGGGCCTGCTCGAAGACGCGGTGTCACTCGCGCAGAACACAGCGACACCGGTGGATATCGCCGCGGTGCGCAAGTACCGCAGCCGCGCAGGGGCAAGCCTCAACCTAGAGCAGCAGCTGACGAGCGATCTTGGCTTGTTCGCTCGCCTCGGCAAAGCGGCCGGCAATGTCGAGCCGTATGAGTTCACGGATATCGACCGCACCGTATCCGCAGGTCTGTCGATGCAAGGAACCCGGTGGCATCGTCCTGCCGACCACGTGGGACTGGCGGTAATCGACAACGGCATATCCGGCAAGCGCGAGCGTTACTTGAACGCCGGCGGGCTTGGCGTTCTAGTCGGAGATGGACGCCTGCCGCATCCGGGTCCCGAGCAAATCATCGAAACGTATTACTCGCTCGCCGTGGTGCAAGCGGCCCAACTCAGCTTCGATTACCAATGGATCAATCATCCGGCCTACAATCGCGACCGCGGGCCCGCATCGGTTTTTGCGTTACGGCTGCACGCACAATTCTAGCGTCTGACCGAAGACTCGCCGGACGCATGAGTGAATCTTCACTGGCGCAGCGTCGAAACCTGAGTGCATAGTTGCGCAACCTGCCGCACGGCACACAGGGACTCGCCACTATGAAACCAAAGCTTGTCTTCGGCTGCTTGATCGTCGCAATGCTCAGCTGGGGAGG
The DNA here is from genome assembly GCA_025358295.1 of Gammaproteobacteria bacterium. Taxonomy (GTDB): domain Bacteria; phylum Pseudomonadota; class Gammaproteobacteria; order Steroidobacterales; family Steroidobacteraceae; genus Bog-1198. The sequence goes on along the minus strand of JANYJY010000062.1, from coordinate 91,025 downwards.
CTACGCTGGCAGCGCACGCGCGCTCGATGTCAGCTCCCTCTCGAATACAGACGCTTCCGCGGGACTGAAGAAGGCTTTGGATCAGGGCATCAATCTTGCGGTCGGCAAGCTTGGCGTCACCGACGGATTCTTAAAGAACCCTCAAGTGAAAATCGATCTGCCACCGAAGCTCGCCAAGGCGGAAGGCATGATGCGCATGTTGGGGGTGGGAGATCAGCTGGATCAGCTGGTGGTGTCCATGAACCGCGCGGCCGAAGCCGCGGTCCCAGAGAGCAAAAGCCTCCTCAAACAAGCGCTGAAACAAATGAGCCTGGAGGATGCGAAACGAATATTGACCGGTGGCGATGATGCGGCGACGCAATATTTCAAGCTTGCCACCTCCACCCCGTTGAAGGCTCAATTCGCGCCCATTATCGCTCGCGCGACGCAGAAGGTGAAATTGACCCAGACCTACGATGCCGTGGCGAAGAAGGCCGTAACACTCGGCGTTCTCAAGCCCGAGGATGCGACGCTCGAATCATATGTAACGGAAAGGACCCTCGACGGTCTGTTTGTGATGATGGCGGACGAAGAACGTGCCATTCGCAAGGATCCGCTGGGACAGGCCAGCACCTTGCTCAAGAAGGTTTTCGGCGCGGTAGCGCATTAGAATCCGGAAACGTTGCTTGCCCGCATCGTGTCCCCTCGGTAGCATGGCTCGCTGCTACTAGGGGGCTAAAAGGAGATTGCCGTGGGAATAGGTGCAGAGTTCAAAGAATTCGCGATGAAAGGCAACGTCATCGACCTGGCGGTCGGCGTGATTATCGGCGCAGCCTTCGGAAAAATCGTCTCATCCTTGGTCGGCGACCTATTGATGCCGTTGCTCGGTAAGCTCATAGGCGGCGTGAACTTTGCGGACCTGGCTGTTGATCTCGGCAAGGATCCCGCGGGCAAGGAAGTGCTGCTCAAATACGGCGCCTTCCTACAGACCATGTTTGATTTCGTCATTATCGCGTTGGTGATCTTCTTAGCAATCAAGGGCATAAACCGACTCAAGAAGCCCGTACCTGCGGCACCCGCCGCGCCTGCGCCGCCGGCCAAGTCGGAAGTGCTTCTTGAGGAAATTCGCGACCTGCTCGCGAAACGCGCCTAAGTCTTCTCGTTCCGGCCATGACAAGGCACGCCTCCCGGCGTGCCTTTGGCTATCTGTATCCAATCCACACCAGGGAGCAACATGCTTAATGTCCGTGTTTATGCCTCGATTTTCGTGATTCTCTTGCCCGTCTCAGCGCTGTGGGCCGATGATGCCCCGCCTCCACCGCCCACCGGCGTATGGATCGGCAAGGGACAATTCGGGTTCCTGAGCTCGCACGGCAATAGCCAAGCTCAGTCGATCAACAGCAATATCGACCTGACGCGCTACGACGGCGCATGGAAGAACGAATTCTACCTCGGCGGTCTGTACGGCAAGAGCGGCGGAATTGTCTCAGCCGAGCGCTGGGAAACACGACTGCAGACCAATTACGCCATTTCGGAAGATCTGTTTGCCTTCGGCGGATTTCGCTACCAACACGATCTGTTCAATGGATTTCAGTACCAGGCAAGCGTCACCGGCGGCATGGGCTATAAATTCATCGACACGGCGGATACCAAATTGACCGCACAAATCGGTGCCGGTTACCGGCGGCTGCGCCCCGAGGACATATTCAAGAACGCGGACGGCGTTGTGACCTCGAGGGTGGTTCACGACGCAACCGGCGATGCGATCGGGACCGTCGGCGTGGACTTCTACCACGCCTTCACCAAGACCACCGTCCTGTCCAACAAATTCCTGATGGAGGCCGGCTCCAGCAACACCATGCTGCACGATGACATCGCGCTGACAGTGAAAATGTCGGATAAGCTAGCCTTGAGCGTCGGCTATGGAATCACCGACAATACCAACCCGCCCGGCACTCTGAAAAAGCTCGACACATTGGCGACGGTCAATCTCGTATTTTCGTTCTAGTCACAGGAGTACTTAACATGGGTTTATTCGACGGATTACTGGGTGGAGTGGTCGGCGCCGAAATGGCCACTGTGGTCAACGGCTTGATCGAGAAACACGGCGGCGTCCAGGGAATCGTCGCTCAGCTGGAGCAACAGGGACTCGGCGGCACCGTGCGTTCGTGGGTGGGAACGGGCGCCAATCAACCCATCAGCCCCGACCAGGTTCATCAGGCATTCGGCTCGGATGTAGTGAAGCAGCTCGCGGCCAAGGCCGGCCTGTCGCCCGAGGATTTGGCCGCCAAGCTGTCGCAATTCCTGCCCCAGGCCATCGATAAACTCACACCGGGCGGAGTTGTCGCCAAGTCCTAGGGACTCAGGCGTAGGCTTAGGCGCTTAGACGGCGTGACGAAGCGCCAACAGCCAGGCAATGCCTACGAGCAATAGTGCGCCCGCAGCTGCAGCAAGTTGCGGGCGCATGGTGCGATTGCGTGGAATGCCTTCGCGTGCGTACAGCCAGCCGACGCCCGTACCGAACACAAATCCCAGCGCATGACCCAGCACATCCACATGTGCGCTGCCGGCGCCCAGCAGGGTGAGCAGACAAATCCCGGCTATGAGCGGCGCCCACCGATACCAGCGGCGTTCCGCCAGCGATAGACGCTGTCTCCAGGCCAAGCCCGTCAGCAACCCGAGCGCGGCAAACACGGCGGTGGATGCGCCGACGGCGCGGTGCATGGCAGGTGCAACGAGAATTTCAACATAATTGGCGATGGCTCCCGCCGCCAGAATGCTCGCCCACGCAAGGCCCGGACCCAGCAGCCGCCCCGCAGCCATGCCGGCGACCGCGCCGAATAATAAATTGCCCAACAAGTGCTCTTGGTCAAGATGCAAGGTGAGTGCCGTGATTGCCCGCCACCACTCGCGCGGGGCCGCCACATCGAGATCGCCCGCCTCCAGCCAGTTCGCGCCGAACAAGCCGATTCCTGTGCAATAGGCAATGAGCAAAAGGATGATCACATAGCCAATGGTACCGAACGACGCACCGGGGAACGGGGCACTCGGACGGGCAACGCTGCGCGGCGGGCGACGTTCCGCGGCGTAGCGGCTGATCTGATCATAGGCCGACTGCAGCAGATGCGGCGACACGGTCAGCAACCAAGAGCCGCCGCTTTCTGACAAATCATGTTCGATGGCCGTCGCTTCGAGAACCAAGCTGTACTCATGACACAGCGCTCGGGATCCACGAAACAATATTGCGACGCGTCGCTCCGGTACCGCATCTTGGCTGCTGTCTGAGGATGGAAAGGCCACTACACGCACTCCGTCGAATCACCGGCTCAAGTGTCATGGGGACGGCGCACGCCAAAATCAACGGCGGGGTGACTAATTCGCGCTAGCCGCGAGTCGGCAAGTACACCGTCACAGTCGTGCCTCTCGGCTCTCTGCGTTGCGCAGACAGCCCGCCACCGAGCGCAGCAAATCGTTCGCGCAGTCCCAATAGCCCGAGCGACCGGACCTTCAGCATCGCGGCCGGTGTGATCCCGACGCCGTCATCGGCAATTTCCATCGCAATTCGTCCATCGTCAGCCCGCAGCGTGATTTCGACGGTCGTGGCCTGGGCGTGGCACGCCACATTGGTCAATGCCTCCTGCGCCGCGCGAAAAAACAACAGCTGTATCGATTCCTCGAGGTTCGGAAATCGCTCCGCCTCGGTAACTTTGACCTTGAGGTTCGCGCGGCTGGCGAAATGTTGCGCATGAACCGCAATTACCGTGGATACCCGGGAGTAAGCCAGGGCCACGGGACGCAGCTCGTTGGCGATTTGCCGCGTGGCTTCCATGCACTTGGTGACCGCCAGCGTCAGTTCCTTGCATACTTTTTTTATTCCCGTGTGCCGCTTGGCCAGCGCTTCTAGATGGGTTAAACCCAGCTTCATCGCGAACAAATCCTGGGCGATGCCGTCGTGCAGGACGCCGGCGATTGCGCGGCACTCTTCCTCGCGCACCGTCTCGAGGCGCCGCCTCAAATTGGATATCTGTTCGTGAGATCGCCGCAGATCCGTGATATCCGTCGACACCGCATATATGCCGACAACGGTCTTATCCTTGATTTCCGGGGTATAGCTGTCCTGGCTGTAACCCACCAGATCGTTGGACTGCCGCTCCGTGGTCTCGAGCGAAACGCGCGTCCCTTGCAATGCCGCCTGCAACGCAGGCCGCGCAACTCGATGACGATCTTCGCCCATCAGCTGCTGCACATGCATGCCGCGTGCACGGTCCGCCGGCACCCCGAATTTGTCTTCCGCCGCCTTGTTGACGAAGCGATTCGTCAGATCGACGCGCCAAGACGTGATGCTGGCAGGAACATTATTCAGGGTTGCTTCCAAATCGGCGCGGGCCTGCTGCAGCTCGGCGCTCAGCCGTTCGCGATCGGTGACGTCGTACCCCAGGGCATACACACCGATCGCGCGCCCGTCGGCATCCAGATCTGGGAAATACGTGACCTCGTGCTTGCGCACGATTCCGCTCACCGGGAAGTTCACCACAAAGCGCACGCGCTCTCCCGACAGCGCTCGTTGCCGCGCACCGTAGGATTCCTTATAAAGCGCCTCGCCCAGGAAAGCGCGCGCCGGCACGTCCAGCACATTGTCGCGGTACGGCAAGAACTCGCGAAACACTCGATTGGCAAACTGAACCCGCCCGTCTCGATCAAAGTAGCCGATCGAAACGGGAACGTTGTCCGCAATGACGTGCAGCCGTTCCTGACTGGCCCGCGCACTCTCGCGCGCCCGTTCCAGTTCGAGCTTGTAGAGAGAGATTTCGATCATGCTGCGAAGCTCGGCGTCTTTGACCGGCTTGACGAGATAGCCGTCCGGCTCGATCTTCTTGGCTCGATCGATCATCGCCTCGTCCGCGTGCGCGGTTAAGAAGATGACAATGACATGGAATTTCCGCTTGAGAATCTCCGCGGTGCGAATTCCGTCCTCCTGCCCCTTTATCCGTATATCGACCAACGCGACATCGGGGCGCCTTGCGGTGGCGCAGGCGACCGCCTCCTCCGCCGAATCCGCAATCGCGAATGCGTCATAGCCCATGTCGGCAAGAGATCGCTGCAGATCCTTCGCCAGGATGCGTTCGTCTTCGACAATGAGCACACCGGCCGCCCGCTGTGCGTTCACGCGAGAGCCTGCACCGGAAACACAACTCGAAACGTAGCGCCGGGATGCCTGAGAATCTCGAGTTCGGCGTCCAATTGCTCCACGAGAGTAATCACCAGCTGCAGGCCCAAGGAACTCGCCTTCTCCGGCACATATTCCGCTGCTATTCCTATCCCATCGTCGCCGACGGACAGCAGAACACGCTGCTCCGCCACGCGCCGCAATTCGATTCGTATCCTGCCGCTGGACGCGCCGGGGAATGCGTGCTTGACGCAGTTCGCAATCAATTCATTCAGTATGAGCCCGCACGGAATCGCCTTGTCGACCGCGAGCGACAGATCCTCCAGATCGAAATCGAACACAATGTCCGTGGCCGCCATGCCCGAGGCGCTCAGTATGCGTGTCGCTAGATCTCTCGTGTATTTCGCGAAGGGAACACGGGAATAATCTTTCGATTGGTACAACATCTCGTGAATCTGCGCCATGGTTTCGACACGGGACCGGCATTGCTGCAGAGCCAACCGTGTCGGCTCGCTCAACATGACTCGGCTCTGCATGTTGATCAGACTTGCAATCACCTGCAGATTATTCTTCACCCGATGATGGATCTCCTGCAGCATGACCTCGCGTTCCTTGAGTGCAGCGGTGCGCGCAGCCACCGTACTTGCGAGTTCTTCATTGAGCTCTCGAAGCTGCTCCACGCTTCGCTTGCGTTCAGTGACATCGAGTCCGACCGCAGCGAACCAAAGGGGGCGGCCGTCATCGTCGTCGATGCGAAAGGCATCGACCAGAATGGCGGTTTCCACTCCGTCCGAGATTCGCTGAAAATCTAATTCACCCGACCAATGGCCGCCCTTGATGATGGCCGGTATGATTTCCCGGGCCAGCCGCTCGCGTTCCCTCGGATGCGCGAAATCGGACAGCGAACGCCCTCTCAAGTCCTCCTCCGGACCGATGCCGACCAGCTTTCGTCCGACGGCATTGATGAAATTTCCTTTGCCGTCGATGGTCGCAATACTGAAGATTTCCTGGCTGTGACGCAGCAGCGTGGCAAGCTGCTCATTGCGCAGTTCGACACCGGCGTGCCGCTGCTCGAGCGTTCGGCGACGCTCGATCTCGCCCCGCAACAAGCGCGCTTCGCGCTGATAGCGTCCCTTGCTGAAGGTGAGGGCCGTGAGCAATCCGCGGTTCTCGTCGGCCGCTATCGATATCATGAACGTCATCGTAGCGGCCAGCGCCAGGAATATTTGCAGCGACAAGACCCCGGCAAGCGGGTCTGCGGCACCGGCGAAGGGCCCCAGGCCGCGGTTGGTGAGCGCAGCCGCCAGCACGACGACGAATGTCGAGCTGACCATCGTCCAGCGGGTGGGAGCCACCAATGCGATGAGCACCAATATGGGGAACACGGCGAAGGACAGACTGGTGCCGAATTGCGATTCGGCCCTCATGGCGCCGAAAATCCAAATGATCATGGCGACGAGCACGGCATTCGGAACGGCGAGATGCCACCACCGGCGCGGCTCATTGGCGTGCTCCGGCCGGCGCCAGTGGGTAATCCACATGAAGACGATTGGCGCGAATGTCACGATGCCCAAATAAGTGCCCGCCCACCAGCGCCACCACTCATCGAAGAGACTCGCTTCGGGATGGTTCGACAGGTAGGCGGATACGCCCACCGTGGTGCTGAGCGCACAACCCACGGCGGCGGCGAGGTAGAACCTAACGGCGCCTCTCTGCGTGGACAGATCACGGGCCCAATGTTGAGCGAGCGCCGCGCCGACGGCACCGTCGAGTGCGTGGGTGACCGAATACCATATCGCGGAGTCGAGGTGGAAGGGACCGGGGATCAGCCAATTGACGAGGACATCGACTACAATCCCGATCAGAACGATCCAAACCCAATCGCGCTTGCGCAGCAGCAGAAGCGTTGAGAATATCAACCCGTCTGCGGGCCACAACGTCGTCACCGCGGTCGGCTCGGCGCGCAGGGCATACCCTGCCCAGAGCAGTGCGGCATATAAGACGGTGTAGGCGATTAACGCAGTCCATGTCAGGTCAATCGGCATGCTGTCCAGAGCGGCTAAGCGCATGCCGCGTGAATCTTCGTCACGCAACGAATCCCGCAGATCGGCGTCTTCCGAATTCAAGGGCACTCGACTCCAAGGTCAGCTAGATGCAGCACTGACCTGCGTACTCGGGCCGGACGGCAATTCAATTGTTAATCAAACGCTTCGGCCACTATACAGCCTAATCGCAATGCCGGAGCAAGACGGGATCGAGCGGATCGCAGCCTCAGGGGATCTACTGCTACCGGCGCACGTCGAGTAATTTCTTCAGGTGTTCGATTTGATCGCCGAGTACATGGTCCGTCGCTTTCGACAGCGCATCAAATCCATCCTTGGAATATCCACCAACCGAATAGGTAAAGGAGATGTCTGTGCCGTCGGTGCCGCCCTTCACGCTCCAGGTCATGACTCCATCGACCGCCAGCCCCTGAAATGGACCCAGCGCACCGCGCAGGCGCAATACTTTGCCGGGCAGCACCTACACAACTTGAAGATGCTGCACGGACCCGCCGCCGGCAAGGGTTTCGCACCAGCATCCGCCGGCCCGTGCATCCAACGACAGATTTGCAGCATCGCCTGAAAAGGTGTGATCGGAGCTCCACCATTGCGCCGGCAGCAACAAGACGGCATAGACTTTGTCGGGCGATGCCGCCACGTGCGCGGTTTCGCGAACTTCAAACCCATTGCCCGCCACGCTGATCACCTCGGCGGCCGCGCCGTCAGCCTTCATCAAGGCAAAGATAACGCCGGAACCACAAATCGCCAATTTGTTCACGTGAACCACGATTCATCCCTCGGGTTGAGTTTCCGTACAGTTTTTGAACGAATCCAGAATGGCGCCCCAACCGCCCGGCGAATCTACGGCATTGCGTGCTGCGTCGGCCTTGCTGCCCATCCGCTCCAGGTAGCGATGCTCTAATTCAATCCTGGTCACGCCGGCGCTTTCGGCAATGAATTTCACTTCCACTTCGGTGACCAGATCGGCGTCGTACTGCCAGTCCGCGTTGATTTGCCATGCCAACACCAGACTCTGCGGTGGTTGCCACGCAATCACGTAACCCGTCTGGCAGGTCGAGCCGTCCAGACCGATTGTGTACCAACGGCCGCCGACGCGAGGTTCGACAATGCTTTCCTTTAGCGGCGACTTGAGAATCGAATGAGTCGCGGGCCACCAGCGCGACATCTCTGCGGTAAACACGGTAAAGGCTCGCGATTGACTCGCCTTCACCACCACTTGTTTGCGCACAGGTGCCGTTTGGATCATTCGGTAACGTCCTTTTTTTCGATTTCTGCCTGGAAGGCCAGGAGCGCCTCGTCCCAAAATTGGTCGAGCCAAATCCGAATCGCGGCAAGGCCCTTGGGATCAATGTAATAAACCCGGCGCGTGCCCTCGGCCCGCTGGCTTACCAGGCCGGCCTTCTTGAGAACCCCAAGGTGCTGGGACACCGCCGGCCGGCTAACCGGCATGCCCGCCGCGATAACGCCCACCGAGCGTGGCCCGCGCCCCAATTCCTCAAAGACCTGTCTGCGGGTCGGATCCGCGAGCGCCAGGAACGCCGCTTGGTAAGTCATTACTAACAGTAAGCCTATACTAACACTTGTGTCAAATACTCAATTGCCATTGGAGCCTCCAGACCGGCGGAAGCCGGCGAGCGCGCCAGGGGTGCGAATCAACTCGATCGTTAGGGCGCCGCCTGCCTAGGTCGCGCGAGGCTGCTGGCGCAGCATCTGGTAAATCTTGAGCACCCGCGGCACATAGGCCATGGTTTCGGAGAACGGCGGAATTTGCCCGCCATTCCGGTCGACCGCGTCCTCGCCCGCGTTGTACGCCGCGAGCGCAAGCCTCACATCCTGTCCGAAGCGATCGATGAGGAACTTTAAATATCGTGCGCCGCCATGCACGTTCTCCAGTGGATCGAAGCGATTGGATACTCCGAAGCGGGTTGCCGTGGCCGGCATCAACTGCATCAAACCCACGGCGCCGCGCTTCGACACAGCGCGCGAATTGAATCCTGATTCGACCACAATCACTGCGCGCAAGAGATTCGGCTCCACCGAGGCTGATACCGCGGCCTTTTCGATAATCGAATCGTACTGTCCGGCTTTTGCCAGCAGCATGGAATCGAAGCGGTCCCCGCTTGCAGTCCGGTCGTGCGGCGAGAGGACCAGCAATCGGTAGCGGTTATTGTCCGGCACATCGGTGTAGTGCCGCTGGCCGTCAGCATCCAGGTAGGTGTAGATTTGCGGCCGTGCTATGGCGCTCGAAGCCATCAGCAATGCGGTTATCAAAAATGCGGGTTTGAGCACCATGTTTTTGCGGCTTCCTTGACTGAAAGCCTATCGCGAAGGGCTCCAGCGGCGATGGGACTTGCATCAAGAAACGGGGGTTTGCTGGGCTGAACCGACGCACGATCAACGTCGCATCGGAGCTGACATAACGGCCGCACATGCGATAATCCCACTCCGCGGAGGCGCTGGAGCTAAAGCTCCGGCGACGCGCGCCGACATCCCGAGCAATCCACGCAACGCTAAGCCTGTGTCCGAAATCGCCGACTGGAAACAAAAATATCACGCCTCGCTTCGTGAAATCGAAGCCGACGAGAAGCGCTGGCGAGAAGTCGAGCAAATACTGCGCCGGCTGATCGGGCGATTGTGCGCGGCCGGAATGGGCGTAGATCCGCAGCTCGATGACGAGTTGACCGCGCTCGCCGCCGCGAATCGGCGCAATGCAGACGCACAGGAACTCGAACGGCTGGCTCAGTCACTAACGACCGCCGTTGTGGCCGTAGACGCGACTTCTCCGGTTCTGCACCTCACAGCGCAATTCCCGGCCCCTGCGCCGAGCGATGCAAAGGCGAGCCGCTGGAAATCCACCTGTGCGGCACTCGCCGCGTTGCTAGAAGATCTCAAGGAAGGCGAAACCGACGAGACCGCCCTGCTCGGACTGCTTGCGGAATTGGCGGCGGCGGAAACAGATTCCGCTCTGGCGGCGGTAGTGATGCGAACGGCGGATCTGATTCAAGTGCGCAGCGAATCGCTGGCGCGTGAGCGGCTGCAGGCCGCCGCGGTATTGTCCGAAGTGACCAAGCGACTCGAGGAAATGGCGGGTTACCTGACGGAATCCACCAGTGCGAACCGCAATCGATTCGATGACACTCTATCGCTCAACGACACGGTGCTGTCGCATGTGCGCGATCTCACCGACGAAGTCAGCGGTGCCACGGAACTGTCGCTTCTACAATCCGTCGTCAGCGCACGTCTGGAGCAAGTGGCGAAACAAGTCAGTGATTTTCGCGCTCGTGAAGCCGTTCGAATGGTGGAATACAACGGACGCGCAGACCACATGCGCGAGCGTATTGCAGACCTTGAGCGCGAGGCCGTGGAATTGCACTCCAAGCTGGACATGGAAAAGCACGGCGCGAGGCTCGATCCATTGACCGGCGTCGCCAATCGGAAGTCATTTGACGAGCGATTCTCCCAGGCCATTCAGCGTCGCGCGCTAAGCGATGCACCCCTGGTCATGCTGTTATGGGACATCGACAGTTTCAAGGTCATCAACGACAGCTACGGACACCGTGCCGGCGACCGCGTACTGCAAAGCGTCGCACGCTGTTTCACGACATCGCTGCGCACCAGCGATTTCGTGGCCCGTATTGGCGGTGAGGAATTCGCCATCCTATTGAGCGGGCTCAAGCTCCCTGAGGCGGTAGCTGTCGCGAATCAGGTGCGCACAGCTGTCGAGCGCTTGAAGTTTCATTTCCGGGGAACGCCGGTGCGGGTAACGATCTCCTGTGGGATCACCGAATTGCACCCGGAAGACGCCGCTGAAACGGCCTTCGATCGCGCCGACGCCGCCCTGTATCGCGCCAAGAACAGCGGCAAGAATCTCTGCATTGCCGCCTAGCGGCCCAGGCGTCAATATTGGCCTAGTTAACAGATATTTAACGTATTTTTTGAGGATTCGACCCGGTTTTTTGGCATGCGGTGCGGCTAAAATGACGCCCTAGCCTAAAACTAAAAACCCAATCGAACTCTTCGTTGCAATCAGCGATTGATGGATTGTGTCTAACCCACAGTGCATCGCAACATTACAGGACCCTATTAGCTCCCCATGTCGACCCCCGAAACCATAGTCAGTGAGCAGTCAATCGCGGTCCCGATCGGGCACGCGGGAGTTGTCGTGGACCGCCGCAGCGCGACGGGCGTGCGCGTCTGGTTGCTGACCGCGATTCTCTTCCTGGTGCCTCTGATCGCCTATTGGCCTACTACGTTTCACGAGTTTGGCCTGCGCGACGACTACTCCAATTTGCGCGAGGCGCATGAAGAGCCCGCCACGGTTCTGAAATTCTGTGCCTCGCATGCGCGGCCGATATACGGCTGGCTGTTGCAAGCCACCTACGGCCAGGCCGATACCGTCGAGGATTTGCAGTGGATGCGCCTCGGCGCGTCGCTATTGCTGGGCGCGATCTCGTTGGTCTGCTTTCGTGGACTGCGCGGACTGGGATGGTCATTCGGCGCCAGCCTGAGCGTCGCGGTGCTGCTCGCCCTGATGCCATCCGCGCAGGTGATTGCGGCATGGGCCGTGGGCTGGCCCTATGCGGCGACCGCGCTTCTGGCGTTCGGGGCATTCTTCACCGTGGAAGGCGCGCTGAACATGGGGTTGAGCGCCGGCCGTGGCCGTGTGACGGTCCAATGGATGGTCGCCATCGGCCTGATGGTGGTCGGCGCGCTGATTTACCAGCCGAGCGCATTGTTTTACGTCGTGCCGCTGGCGGCTGCGCTGATCGCCCAACGGCATCGCACTCTCGCGCAAACCGCGCGATGGGTCGCGATTCATATGGGATTCGTCATTGCCACTCTCGGCGTCGCCTACTGCGTCATGTCCGTGCTGTACGCCACCGGCGTATTCGTCAAGTCCGGGCGGATTGCCTTCGAGCATCATTGGGGTGAGAAATTAGCGTGGTTTCTGCAGGAATCCTTGCCCAATGCACTGAGCATTTTCGTATTGAACGACAACAATCATCGCGATCACGCGTTGTACCTGGGCTGCGCAGCCATTGTCGGCGCGCTGTTGGTGGCAGGCGCCGTGGTGGAATGGCGCCGTTACGGGCGCCAACGCGGCATCATCTGGTCGATCGCGCTGGTCGGTTTACCGGTGTTCTCCTGTGCCGTGAGCTTGATCGCCTCGGAGCGCTTTGCCACCTACCGCACCATTTTTGCGATGACCGCGGTACTGCTCAGCTTCTTGGTTGCCTCCATCCGCGCGTTGACGGAGAACTGGGCGCCTGGCGGCCGCCGCATCCTGGCGTCGGTCGCTGTAACATTTGCCTTTTTCGTCGCTCAGCATCATGCCTACGCGCTGATCGCCGTGCCCCAGGGCAACGAATGGCAGCTGATCATGGCGGGCGCGAAACGTGTCCACCTGGAAGGCGCACGTCCGCGCATCTTCGCCATCATGTCGTCGCCGAAGGATATTTCCACGGCAACCATCTACCACGACGAATTCGGCTCGCTGTCATCGAACTCCGAATGGGTGCCGAAGGAGATGTTCAAGCGCGCCATGCACGACTTGCATCCCGAGATCGACAATCTCGATGCGCGTTATGATTTCCACTTGGGTCCTAAGTTGCCGGTCGATCAGCGTTTCGATGTCATTATCGACATGCACCGGCTGCGTAAGTCCTATACCGACAACTAGACCGGGCCTGGAAACCGATAAAATCCCTGCAGCGCCCATTGCCGTACCTATGGCGACACCGCGGCCGTTGTAGCCCAGGCAGGTCAGCACGGTAATCCCACCGCAGATTACCGCCGCGTCGGCTCTGACGTCCCCGTCGAGGGGCGGGGTAGAAACCGCCGGTTCGGCGTTCTCTCGGTACAAGATGGACATATGAATTGCCGGCGTGCGCGGTAAGCTGCCTGCCATGATAACGGAACCCCTGCAATGGATATGCGCCGTACTCGGCGCCGTAATGGTCGGCATTTCGAAGGCCGGCATCACCGGGCTTAGCATTCTATCGGTTGCCCTATTTACGCATGTATTTCCCAGCAGCAAACAAGCCAGCGGCCTGGTGTTGCCGCTCTTGATATTCGGCGATTGCGTCGCCGTCTTGGCCTATCGGACGCATACACAGTGGCGCTACCTGTGGAAACTCATGCCCTGGACTGCGGCCGGCGTAGTGCTTGGATATTTCGCGCTGGGTCACATCTCCGATAGAACCACGCGGACCATGATCGGCGTGATCATCGTTTGCTTGTGCGCCTTGAGCTATTGGCGGCGATACATGCGGGTGCAAGCCGAGGAGACCGCGGGAGGCTGGCACTGGATGCTAGCGGCCGCCCTTGGCATCACCACCGGATTCGTCACCCTGGTAGCCAACGCCGCAGGTCCGCTGATGGCGATTTACTTGGTCGCGATGCGGCTGCCGAAGATGCAATTCGTGGGCACGGCAGCGGTATTTTTCATGGCACTGAATTTGTTCAAAGTGCCCTTCATGGTGAGCCTCGGCTTGATCACCGCAGAAAGCTTCAAATTCAACCTGATGCTGGCGCCGGCGGTGCTGCTGGGTGCGCTCATTGGCCGACGGTTATTGCTGAAGATCAATCAACAGTTTTTTGAAAGGTTGGTCCTGGCGCTGAGCGGCATCGCGGGGATACTGTTGATCGTGTAACGGCCGCACGCCCGGCACGCCGGCGTTGTCAATCGGGCGGGGTATGGAGCAGTATTACGCGTTCGCAAGGGATTCAAACGGGTGTAGCGTAGCGCCCTACGCCATAACAGCGAGGATAAGAAATGCAATACCAAGGTCTGTTCGGTCTTGTGGTACTGATCGCCGACGTCTGGGCGATCGTCAATATCTTTCAAAGCGCCGCGGATACGGGCAAGAAGGTTCTTTGGACGGTCCTGGTCATCATTCTCCCCGTGCTGGGATTCATTCTTTGGTATTTTCTCGGGCCCAAGACCGGCAAAGCCTAGAATCGAGGCGCGGGCATGCGTCTACGTAGTCATGAGCGCCACACACTCAACGGTGTCGGGTGGTTGCGCGCCAGCGTCCTGGGCGCCAACGACGGCATCGTCTCCACCGCGAGTTTGATTTTGGGCGTCGCCGCAGCGCATGCCTCACGATCGGGCATCCTCCTTAGCGGCACCGCTGCCCTAGTCGCGGGTGCCATGTCGATGGCGACGGGAGAATACGTGTCGGTGCATTCGCAGGCGGATAGCGAAGCCGCCGCTCTGGCACAGGAGCGAGCCGAACTCGAAGTCGATTTCGCGGGTGAGCGGCGTGAACTCAGCGAAATCTACGTGCGCCGGGGACTGGACACGAAACTCGCCGAGCAGGTTGCCGCGCAGCTCATGGCGCACGATGCGCTGGGCTCGCATGCACGCGACGAACTGGGGCTATCCGCGGTTTCCCGGGCGCAGCCCTTGCAGGCGGCATTGGCCTCGGCCGGCAGCTTCGCGACGGGTGCCGTTTTACCCCTGCTGGTGGCGGCCTGGTCACCGGAGTCCTATCGGATGATTGCCATCGTGGTCGTATCCCTTCTGTGCTTGCTCGTTCTCGGCGGATGGTCGGCCAAGGTGGGTGGTGCCGATATGCGCGCCGGGGCGTTGCGCGTGACGTTTTGGAGCGCGCTGGCGATGGCGATTACCAGCCTTGTCGGAACCATTGCCGGTAGCCTGATCTGAACGAAGCGGAGCAACGGATGACGAGCAAATTAGCGGCCCAACGCGGGGCGGCCATCCGCGGGGCGGCCCACCGACGCATCGTCTTGGCGCAACGCCCGCACCCTGGTGTGACACTGGCCTGTTTCCGGCTGGAGACAGCGCCGATACCCGAGCCTGCCCCAGGCGAGGTGCTGCTGCGCACGCTCTGGCTGTCGCTCGACCCCTATATGCGCGGCCGCATGAGCGATGCTCCTTCTTACGCGGCGCCGGTCGCCATCGGCGACGTCATGACGGGACAGACAGTCGCACGCATCGAGTCCTCGTTGAATCCGGCGTATCGGAACGGCGATCTGGTATTGGCACAATGCGGATGGCAGGAATATGCCGTATCCAACGGTAATGATCTCACCGCCCTTCCTCCCGGATTGACGCGTCTGTCCTGGGCACTCGGCATTCTCGGCATGACCGGTTTCACGGCATATATGGGATTGCTCGAGATCGGCAAACCGCAGCCGGGACAAACGGTGGTCGTCGCCGCCGCCACCGGAGCGGTGGGCTCCATCGTCGGGCAAATCGCCAAGTTAAAGGGATGCCGCGTGGTAGGCATTGCCGGCGGCCCGGAGAAATGCCGCTGGGCGGTCGGCGAATTGGGATTCGATGCCTGCCTCGATCATCACTCGCCGCAGTTGGCCGAATTGCTGGCGGCGGCCTGTCCCGCCGGCATCGACGTGTACTTCGAGAATGTCGGCGGCAAAGTATTTCGCGCAGTCCTACCCTTGCTCAATGCTCACGCGAGAGTGCCGGTGTGCGGCCTCATCGCGCACTACAGCGCGGACGCAAAGCCTGCCGAAGCGGAGTGGGCCCTGACCTTGATGCGAACCATTCTGGTCAAGCGAATCACGGTGCGCGGTTTCATCATCTACGATGACTTTGGAAATCGCTTCGAGGAATTTCTCGCCTCGATGCAGGCGTGGCTGCGCGAGCGGCGCATCAAGTATCGCGAAGACATCGTGCTGGGATTGGAAAATGCGCCGCAGGCATTCTTGGGGCTGCTGGAAGGCAGAAATTTCGGCAAACTCGTGGTCAGCCTCGAGGAAGCACACGGAGTCTGCGCTTGACGGATGAAAGCGGCCTGGATCCATTCGCACTGCTGAGCGTCGCACAAATGACCGAGGCCGATCGCGGGGCAATCGCCGCAGGAACGGCTGGATCGGTACTGATGCAGAATGCGGGCAACGCCGTCGCGCTGGAGATCATGCGGCGTTGGTCGCCACGACCCGTGACCGTCCTGTGCGGGCCGGGAAACAATGGCGGAGACGGCTTTGTTGCGGCCGCGGTGCTTGCACGATCCGCCTGGCCAGTGCGTGTTGCCCTGCTCGGTGATCGGCGGGATCTTCGTGGCGATGCACAACTCCACGCATCGCGATGGCAGGGCGCCATCGAGGCCGTGGCGCCGGCGGCGCTCGAGGGAGCCGCGCTAGTCGTCGACGCGCTATTTGGATCGGGCCTGAATCGGCCGCTGGATCCACCGGTGGCCGCCATTCTGTCGGCTGTCGCACAACGTAGCCTGCCGCTTGTCGCCATCGATGTTCCGAGCGGAGTGATGGGCGACAGCGGCGAGAATGTGGGCGCCGCGCCGGCGGCTTGCACCGTCACCTTCGCGCGCAAAAAGCCGGCACATGTGCTGTTGCCGGGGCGAGAATTATGCGGCGAAGTCGTGGTCGCAGACATCGGCATCCCCTCCGCAGTATTCGGATCCTTGGGAATCGACACCTGGGAGAACGATCCGCATGCGTGGCGAGCACAGTTGCCGAGCGCAAAGGCCGCCGGCAATAAGTACACACGGGGACATGCGTTGTTATGCGGCGGTTATCCCATGACCGGTGCGGCCCGAATGGCGGCGCGCGCCGCGGCGCGCATCGGCGCCGGGCTCACGACCATCGCGGTACCGCAAGCGGCCTTTTCCATCTATGCCGCCGCGCTGACCAGCATCATGGTCCAGCCCCTGGCGCAGCCCGACGACTTGGCGCGCCTGCTCGGCGACTCCCGCTACACCGCATTTCTGATCGGGCCCGGAGCCGGCGTCAATGAAATCACCCGCGGTGCCGCGTTCGAGATCTTGGAGACCGGGCGGCCCGTGCTGCTCGACGCAGACGCGATCAGCGTCTTCGCCTCGCGAACGGATGAACTCAAACTGGCCATTCGTGGTCCCTGCGTACTGACCCCGCATGAAGGAGAATTCGGCAGGTTATTCGACGTCACCGGCAGCAAGTTGGTTCGCGCTCGCGCCGCGGCACGCCGCAGCGGCGCGGTTATCGTGTTGAAAGGGGCCGACACTGTCGTTGCCGCACCCGACGGCCGCGCCATCGTCAACACGAATGCCCCAGCGAATTTGGCCACGGCCGGTTCCGGCGACGTTCTCGGCGGTTTGATTCTGGGACTGCTTGCACAGGGCATGGACGCATATCCGGCGGCAGCAGCCGGCGTTTGGATTCACGGCGCAGCGGCAGCGGCCTTTGGCCCGGGTTTGATGGCGGAGGACCTGCCCGACCTTGTGCCCGCCGTGCTTCGTGGCCTGGACTGCAATTGAGATCTCGCCGATGAACGCCTGGTATCCGCGAATCACCGTCCATTCACTGGTCGTGGTACTCAGTGTGCTCGTGTACGTCCTGACGACCCGGGTGGAGCGCGAACGCCGTCCGCCGTCGATTGCCATCGCGTGGATTTTAGGGATGATCGCCGTGCCCTATTTTGCCCTGCCCACGTATCTCTTCTTCGGCCGTCGCAAACTCGCGCGCAAGGTACTTGGGTGGTCTGGAGTTCACTCCGAATGCGAACACTGGGCCGAGGACTTGATCGCGAGTTTCGGATTGGCGCCCAGCGCGCCCTCCGCGGTTCGCCTGCATCAGGATGGCAACGAATCCGCATCCGCCCTGTTCGCCGTCATGGTCAGCTCGACTCGCCGGCTGGATATCTGTACGTATATTCTCGGCAATGATGCATTCGGCAGGGAGGCGATGCAGCGCATGATGGAGCGCGCCCGAGCCGGAGTGCAGGTCCGCTTGCTCATCGACGGCGTCGGTGCGCTGCAATTGCCGCGCTCGTGCTTCCGCGAATTGAACGGTGCCGGTGTCGAAACCCTGATCTTCAGCCCCTTGCTCGCGCGCAAGACTCAAGGTCCGCGCAATCTGCGCAATCACCGCAAAATGGCCATCGCCGATGCGGCGCGGCTCTGGGCGGGTGGCAGAAACATCGCCGCGGAGTACTTCATCGGACTCAACGGCGCAATGCCCTGGCGCGATCTCAGCTTCGATTTGGAGGGCCAGGTGGCCGCCGCCGCCGCGGCTCAATTCGAAGCCGATTGGGTTGCCGCCGGTGGCCGGCCCGCGCCTCCACCACCGGTCCAGCCTCAGCCATCGCCCGCGGGCGGCCGGGCTCAGTTTCTCCCCAGCGGGCCGGACCAGGCGGAAGATACCGTGCACGCGCTGTTGATCGATGCCTGCTACCACGTGCGTGATCGCATGCTCGCCGTGACTCCCTATTTCGTGCCGGACGTCAGCCTGGAAACGGCCATGCGCTTGGCAGCGCACCGCGGCGTGACAATCGACTTGTGCGTTCCCGCGGTGTCGAACCATCGCTTGGCGGATTTTGCCCGCAATCGCGCCCTGCGTGCACTGAGCGCCGCGGGCGTCAGAATCCACTTACTGCCCTACATGATCCACGCTAAGGCCGTGGTGTACGACGAGTCGTTCGCTTTGTCCGGGTCGGTCAATCTTGATTCGCGCAGCCTGCTGCTCAACTATGAATGCGCCGTCGTTTTCTACGGCGAGCGAGAAATCGATTGGCTGGCCGCATGGATTGAAGCGCTCATCCCGGACGCGCGGCCTTTTGACGGCCGCGCGCCGGGCTTATGGCGCGATATCGGCGAGGGGCTGCTGTTGACCGTGGCATACCAATTGTAACCTGTGTTACTCAACCGCAATGTGGCAAGTCGCCGGCATGGGATAATTGATCAGTGGAGTGCCACGCATAGTATCCTTGTCTTCTTCGCGATTGCTGCGTAGTGGCGGGTACGATGGAGTTCAAGGACTACTACAAGGTCATGGGTGTGGCGCGAGACGCCACGGAGACACAGATCAAGCAGGCCTATCGCAAGCTCGCCCGCAAATATCATCCCGACGTGAGCAAGGAAAAGGACGCCGAAGCCCACTTCAAAGAAGTCGGCGAAGCCTACGAAGTGCTCAAAAGCCCCGAGAAACGCGCCGCCTACGATCAGCTCGGGCAGGGGCGTTCGGCCGGCGAGGATTTCAGGCCGCCGCCCGACTGGGGATCCGGATTTCAGTTCAGCGGTACCGGCAGCCGAGATTCCAGCTACAGCGACTTCTTTGAATCGCTATTCGGAGCGCAGGGCCGCGCGGGTACGGCCGGCCGGCACGGCGCGCGCCACCCTGGCCGCGGCGAGGACCATCATGCGAGGGTTCTTCTGGACCTCGATGCCACTCTGCTCGGCGGACCCCGGCAGCTCACGTTACGAATTCCCGAGATCGACAGCGACGGTAGACTGGTGACGAAGGAACGCGTCCTCAATGTGCAAGTGCCAAAGGGCATCCTCGCGGGTCAGAACATTCGATTGGCGGGCCAGGGAGCGCGACTTCCCGGCGAGGGGACCCCTGGTGATCTATTCATCGAGGTCGAATTTCAACCGCACCCCTTGTATAGAATCGACGGGCGCGATTTATACCTCGACCTGCCCATTGCACCGTGGGAGGCCGCACTCGGTGCCATGGTGAAGACGCCGACGCCGACGGGAGCGGTTGAGCTGAAAATTCCCGCTGGCTCGCGAGCCGGCGGCAAATTGCGGCTCAAGGGTCGAGGTGTTCCCGCCTCCCCGCCCGGCGACTTTTATGTCATCGTGCAGGTCGCCCTGCCGGCAGCCGATGACGACAAGGCGAAAGCCGCGTACGCAGCCATGGCCGCAGCCCTGCCCTTCAATCCGCGTGCGAACTTGGGAGTGTAAGACATCATGTCTGCATCGAATCAACAGGCGCTGCACGGCGCCATTTTCGAGGAATCGGTGATGCTCACCATCGAGGATTTGAGCCGCATGTGCGCCGTAGACGAGCGGCACATCGTGGAATTCGTACACGAAGGCGTATTGAACGTCGTCGAGTCAACGTCGACCGAATGGCGCTTCAGCGGCGCCGCACTTCGGCGCACCCGTCTCGCACTGCGGCTGGAGCGAGATCTCGAGCTCAATCTGGCAGGCGTCGCGCTGGCGATTGAGCTGATGGAAGAGCTGGAACGATTGCGGCGCAAACTACAGGCGACACTCTGAATGGCCAGCACCGATTCCGATGCCTTCGTCTTCTTCGGCGCCACCGGCGATCTTGCCTACAAGAAAATCTTCCCGGCCCTGTATGCCATGGTGCGACGAAGTGGCCTGAATATTCCGATTATCGGCATGGCTCGGGCCGGCTGGACCCTGGACAAGCTCATACAGCGCGCGCGCGACAGCGTGCAACAGAGCGGCGACTTCGACGCCGCTAGTTTCGAGACACTGGCCGCGCAAATGCGCTACGTGGACGGTGACTACGCAGATCCGGCGACATTCGCGAAATTGAAGCAAGCGCTGGGAGCCGCGACGCGGCCCATCCACTACCTGGCGATTCCTCCGAGCTTGTTTGCCAGCGTTATCCAAGGGCTTGCCCGCTCCGGTTGTGCCGAGCACGCTCGAGTCATCGTCGAGAAGCCCTTTGGGCGAGACCTTGCGACGGCACAGTCGCTCGATCGCACCCTGCACGAGGTGTTTTCAGAGCCGGCGATCTTTCGCATCGATCATTATCTGGGCAAGGAAGCGGTCCAAAATCTGCTTTATTTCCGATTCGCCAATACATTTCTCGAGCCGATCTGGAATCGCCACTTCGTCAAAGATGTGCAGATCACGATGGCCGAGGAATTCGGCGTGCAAGGCCGCGGCGCCTTCTACGAGGAAGTGGGCGCCATCCGCGATGTGGTGCAGAACCATTTATTGCAAGTGATTGCGCTGCTGGCGATGGATGCTCCGGCCGGTCACGAACCCGAGGCCATGCAGGCGGAGAAATTGCGTTTGTTCCGCGCGATGCGGCCGCTTAGGCCCGAGGAAGTGGTGCGCGGCCAATTCGAGGGCTATCGCAATGAAGCGGGCGTGGCCGAGAGTTCGCAGATCGAAACCTTCGCCGCCCTGCGGTTGTTCATCGACACGTGGCGCTGGGCGGACGTGCCGTTCTACATACGCACGGGCAAGTGCCTGCCCATCAGCGCCACGGAGGTGACCGTTACTCTCAAGCGCCCGCCGCTCTCGATCTTCGGCACCGATGAAATCATGCCACGCAATTATTTCCGGCTTCGCTTGAGTCCCGAAGTGGTGATCAGCGAGGGTGCCTTGGTAAAGCAGATCGGCGAACAGATGCGCGGGGAGCCCGTGGAATTGGTCGCCCGCCATCACTCTGGGACTGAAAAATCTCCCTACGAGCGACTGCTCGGAGACGCCATCCGCGGCGACACTTCTCTGTTCACCCAGGACGATTGCGTGGAAGCTGCCTGGCGGGTGGTGGATCCCGTGTTAACGGCACCTCCCCCTGTGCAGGCATACGCCTGCGGCACTTGGGGGCCCGCGGCGGCGAGTGACATCGTCAATGAGGGTGAGACTTGGCATGACCCCATTCCTGAGAAATCCTCGCCATGCTGAACGGCAAGGACCTGACCTTTCTACTGGATGTAGACAACACGCTGCTCGACAATGACCGCTTTGCGGCCGATCTCGGCGGGCGCCTGGAACAGGCATTCGGCGTTACCGAGCGCGCGCGTTACTGGTCGATCTTCGGCCAATTGCGCGACCAATTCGGAGTTGCCGACTACCTGGCAAGTCTGCAGGCATTTCGCGCCGGTCTCGACGATCACCCGGATTTACTCACCATGTCGGAATTCCTATTGGAATATCCGTTTGCGGCGCGCTTGTTTCCAGGGGCGCTAGACGCAGTCGCACATTTAAGTGCGCTCGGCCGCCCCGTCGTGCTGTCGGACGGGGACGTCGTGTTCCAACCGCGTAAAATCATGCGCTCGGGGATCTGGGACGCGGTGGCGGGTCGCGTGATGATTTACCTGCACAAGGAGCGGGTGCTCGATCACGTGCAGCAGCGCTACCCTGCCGCCCACTATGTCATGGTCGACGACAAGCCGAATCTGCTGGCCGCCATGAAATCCACCCTACAGGGTAGACTGACCACGGTGTTCGTACGCCAAGGCCACTATGCGCTTGAGCCGCAAGCCGCCGCCGTACATCCCCCGCCGGACATGACAATCGAGAGCATTGCTGATCTTCTCCACCACGGATTACGCGACTTCCAGGAACGGCCATGACGACTACCAAGAAACTGCATGATTTGGGACAGAGCCTCTGGCTCGACAACATAACCCGGGAAATCCTGGACAATGGCACCTTGCGCCGTTACATCGATGAATTGTCGGTCACCGGCCTGACCTCGAATCCCACCATTTTCGACGAGGCAATCGGCAATACCTCGGCATACGACGGCAGTATTCGCCGCAAGGCTCAGGCCGGCCTCGCAGGCGAGGAGCTATTCGTCGAAATCGCACTCGAAGACCTGCGACGCGCCGCCGATTTGTTTCGCCCGATATTCGACCGCACCAGCGGAATCGACGGCTGGGTATCGATGGAGGTCTCGCCGCTCATTGCGAACGACACCAAGAGCACCGTCGAGGCCGCGTTGCGCATTCATAAGCAGGCGGACCGGCCGAATCTGTACGTCAAGATTCCGGGTACTCCCGCCGGCGTCCCGGCAATCGAGGAAGCCATTTTTGCCGGGGTGCCCGTCAACGTGACCCTGCTGTTCTCGCGTGAGCATTATCTCAGCGTCGCAGAGGCCTACATGCGCGGCATCGAGCGGCGCCTGGCGGCAGGTCTCGATCCGCGCATCAGCTCCGTGGCATCCTTATTCGTGAGCCGCTGGGACCGTGCGGTCGGCGACAAAGTACCTGCGGAATTGCGCAATCGGCTGGGGATAGCCATCGTCTCGCGCACCTACCGAGCGCACATGGATTTGCTGGCCGGCAAGCGCTGGCGCGATCTGGAAGCCGCCGGCGCGCGCAAGCAACGCATGCTCTGGGCGAGCACGGGCACCAAGGACCCCAAGGCACCGCCGGGACTGTACGTCGAAGCCTTAGCGGCGCCCGACACCATCGACACTATGCCGGAGAAGACATTGCTGGCCTTCGCCATCAGCGGCAGCGTGACATCCACGATGGCCAAGGACGGTGGCGATGCCGAACAGGTGCTGGCGCGCTTTGCCGACGCCGGAATCGATGTCGCGGCGCTCGCCGCCCGATTGCAATTGGAAGGCGCGGAGTCATTCGTCAAATCCTGGGGCGAACTCATGAAGCGCATCGCTGACAAGAGCGCATCGCTGGCCACATCTTGAGCCCGCAAATAAGCCCTCTCGCCGGCCACGCCGCGCCCGCCTCCGTGCTGGTCGATGTGCCGCGGCTCGTTACGGCCTATTACACTGAGCGTCCGGACAGCGGCATCGCCGCGCAGAGGGTCGCCTTCGGCACCTCCGGTCATCGCGGCAATTCCTTCGACCTGAGTTTCAACGAATATCATGTGCTCGCCATCAGCCAGGCCATCTGCGAGTACCGGCGGCAGCAAGGAATCACCGGGCCGTTATTCATCGGTTGCGACACTCACGCACTCTCCGCGCCGGCCTTTGCCAGCGCGGTCGAAGTGCTCGGCGCCAATCAGGTCGAGCTCATGCTCTCGGCCGGCGATGAATACACGCCCACACCGGCCGTCTCGCATGCCATCCTGAGCTACAATCGCGGCCGTGAGACCGGGCTCGCGGACGGCATCGTCATTACGCCGTCCCACAATCCGCCGGACAACGGCGGATTCAAGTACAACCCCACCAATGGCGGTCCCGCGGACTCCGACGTGACGACATGGATCGAGACACGCGCCAATGAATTGCTGGGTTCGGGAGCCGGAGCGATCAAGAGAATTGCCGTCGCCGCGGCGCGGGCCGCCGCGACCACCCACACCCACGACTACCTACAAAACTATATAGGCGACCTCGGCGCCGTGCTGGACATGGACGCCATACGAGGCTCGAGCGTGCGCATGGGCGTAGATCCGCTCGGCGGCGCGGGCGTCCACTATTGGTCGCGCATCGCCGAGCACTATCGCCTCAATCTCACGGTGGTCAACGAGGAAGTCGACCCCACATTTCGTTTCATGACTCTCGACTGGGACGGAAAGATCCGCATGGATCCCTCATCGACGTATGCCATGCAACGCCTCATCGGTCTCAAGGACCGATTCGATATAGCCTTTGCCTGCGATACCGACCACGATCGCCACGGTATCGTCACCGCCGGCAGCGGACTGATGCCGTCGAATCATTATATGTCCGTGGCCATCGACTATTTATTTCGCCATCGCACACGCTGGCGGGTAGATGCCGCCGTCGGCAAGACCGTCGTGAGCAGCGCCATGATTGATAGGGTCAGCCGCAGGCTCGGCCGGGCTTTATACGAAGTTCCGGTGGGATTCAAATGGTTCGCGGCCGGACTGATGGACGGCAGCCTGGGATTCGGCGGCGAGGAAAGCGCCGGCGCCTCCTTCAGCCGGCTGGACGGCAGCGTCTGGACCACGGACAAGGACGGCCTGGTGCCGGCACTTCTGTCGGCGGAAATCACCGCGCGCACCGGACGCGATCCGGGCGAGGCCTACCGTACCTTGACCCAGGACTTGGGAGCGGTGTACTCCAATCGCGTCGATGCCGCTGCGAGCGTGCAGCAGAAAAAAATGCTGAGCAAGCTCGACGCAACGCAAGTTCTGAGCAAGGAACTCGCCGGCGCGCCGATCGAGCAAATTCTGACGCGGGCACCCGGCAATAACGCACCCATCGGCGGGGTGAAAGTTACATCGAGCGGCGGTTGGTTCGCCGCGCGCCCGTCGGGGACCGAGAATATCTACAAGATTTACGCGGAAAGCTTCCACGACGCCGCCCATCTAGACCGGCTGCTTGCCGAGGCGCAGCGCATCGTCGATGCGGCGCTCGCTGGCGCCTGAAGTCTCGCCACCGTCTTGCAGGCGCGTGAAAACACTACTTTGACGGCCACGGCAAAGCGGCTGCTGCCTTGGTTGGTGGCGGTCGGTTTTTTCATGGAATCGCTGGACACGACGATCCTGAATACCGCCGTCCCCGCTATTGCCATGGCGCTGAAGGTGCCGCCGCTCAGCATGAAGGCCGTGCTGGCAAGCTACACCTTGAGTCTCGCCGTGTTCATCCCTGTCAGCGGATGGATGGCCAATCGTTTCGGCACACGACGCGTATTTGGCTCCGCGATCGGCATCTTTACGCTGGGCTCGTTTCTGTGCGGGCTCTCGACGGATATTCACATGCTGGTCGCCAGCCGCGTACTGCAGGGCTGCGGCGGTGCAATGATGATCCCCGTGGGCCGGCTCACCATGGTCCGCAGCTTTGCCAAGGCTGAACTCATCGGCGCGATGAGCTTGGTCACGATGCCCGGGCTGATCGGCCCCATGCTGGGACCCATTCTCGGCGGCCTGATCATCGCCTATTTTCATTGGAGCATTATCTTCTTCGTCAACATCCCGATCGGGTTGTTCGGGTTGTACATGGTTTACCGGCATCTGCCTAATTATCGCGAGCAACGCAACCATCCGCTCGACATTATCGGTTTGGTATTATTCAGTTCCGCGATTTCACTGCTGTCCTATGTGCTGGAAGTATTCGGCGAAACCTCGTTGAGAAGCGCCGAAATACTGGGTTTATTAGCCATGTCCGCCGCGCTATTAGTAGCCTACGGACTGCACACACTGGGAGCTGCACATCCACTGCTGCGCCTGGGCTTGTTGCGTATTCGCAGCTTTCGAGTTGCGGTGACCGGCAACCTTTTCACACGCTTAGGGATAGGCGGTATTCCCTTCCTACTCCCCCTTCTGTACCAGGTTGGACTTGGATTCTCACCGATCCAATCCGGATTGCTCATGATTCCGCAGGCGGTGGCGGCCATGTCGTTGAAGCTCACCATGCCGCATATTCTGAGAAAATTCGGGTTCCGACGTGTGTTGATCGCCAATACCACCGCCGTTGGCTTGATCATTTTTTTGTTCTCGACCATCGATGCCGGCACGGCGATCTGGCTGATCGTGCTGATGGCTTTCACATACGGGTTCCTTACCTCGCTGCAATACACCAGTATGAATTCGCTGGCCTATGCGGACGTGAATGAGCGCGAAGCCAGCGGCGCGAGCACGATCGCAAGCACCGTCCAGCAGATGGCAGTGAGCTTCGGTGTGGCTACCGCGTCGCTCACCGCGGCGGTATTCATTCGTGATCGCTTGCATGCCACGGCGCCGGAAATGATCCATGGCATTCACCAAGCGCTATGGGTGCTCGGCGCACTGACCATCGCCTCCACCATCGTATTCACCGACCTGAAAAAAAACGACGGCGATGCCGTCAGCCAGCACAAGGCAGCGCTTCCCAACGTGTAATGCCCGGGAACTACTCTTCTTTGATGGCGTGACCGCCGAATTGATTGCGCATGGCCGCCAGCAACTTGTCCGTGAACGAATCCTTGTCGCGCGATCGCAGCCGCTCGAGCAACGATAAGGTGATGACCGGCGCCGGCACACCGAGTTCGATGGCCTCGGCCACCGTCCAACGACCTTCGCCCGAGTCGGCCACGTAGGGAGCTATCCCCTTCATCGTTGGATTTTTCTGCAGCGCATCCGAGGTCAGGTCCAACAACCAGGAACGCACGACGCTGCCGTAGCGCCAAATCTCGGCGACTTGATGCAAATCGAGATTGAACTCGCTTTTATGCTGGAGAATGGCAAAGCCCTCGGCGTAGGCTTGCATCATCCCGTACTCAATGCCGTTATGAATCATCTTGGTGTAGTGACCGGAACCGACAGGACCCACTCGGCCCCACCCCTGATTTGGCGCCGGCGCAAGCGTCTCGAAGATCGGACGCAGACTTTCGACCACTGCCACATCGCCGCCGATCATCAGGCTGTAGCCCTCGGCAAGCCCCCACACACCGCCGCTGGTGCCGGAATCCACATATTGGATCTGACGCTGCGTCATGGATGCCGCGCGACGTTGAGTGTCGAGGTAATTCGAATTGCCGCCATCGATAATGGTGTCGCCCGCGGCGAGAAGCGGCACGAGACCGGTGATGGTGCTGTCGGTGATCGCACCAGCCGGAACCATCAGCCAAATAACGCGGGGCGCCTTGAGCTTGGCGACCAATTGTTCGAGCGAAGCTGCTGATTCGGCGCCCTTTTGCTCGAGAGCCGCACGCGCTGCGTCGGCCGGATCATAGCCGACTACTTTATGTCCGCCTCGCATCAGGCGTTGCGCCATATTGGCGCCCATGCGACCCAAGCCAATCATCGCGATTTGCATAGACTTCAACCGGTTAGCGCGAACGCATCGGCTTTCAGTATAGATCCGCGCATGCGCCGAGGTACAGGGGGATAGGGTTTTACGGCGCTTTCAGCATGAGCATGAAAGCGGGACTTCCCACGGGTTCGTAACGGCCCGTAAACTGCAGCGCGCCGGATGATGAGTTGATGCGAAACGAGGTGACGGAGTCGCTCCTCTGATTGCACGAATAAAGAAACTCACCGCCGGGGGCCAATGTAAGGCAACGCGGCGAGTCGGCGTGCGCCCAAAACTCATTAATCATCCGCAGCTGACCGTCATTCGCCACCGCGAAAGCCGCGATCGCGCTGTGCAGGCGGTTCGATACATAGAGGAAGCGGCCATCTGCCGCAATCACTATCTCGGACGACAAATTGCTGCCCTCGAACTTCGGCGGCAGCGCCGACACCAGTTGTTTGGGCTTGAGACCGCCTTTGGCGGCATCGTAGTCGTACACGGCAATTTTGGCGTCGTGCTCGTGCAAATTGTAGAGAATTCGGCCGTTCGGATGGAACACGAAGTGGCGTGGTGCTGCTCCGGACGCCGCTGCCACCACCGGCACCTCCGCGGGCAGCAGCCTCCCACCCTGCGCATCGAAACGCCACACCAAGGTGAGGTCCAGGCCTGCATCGTTTGCAATGACGAACTGTCCGCTCGGATCCGACTCGACCATGTGCACATGGGGACCATCGTGGTCGCTCACGGCAAATTGACCCGGCGGATCATCGACCGCGCGCGCTCGATGGCGCGGGCCCACGCTGGGCCTTACATCCGTGGGCTCGCCCAGAGAGCCGTCCGGACGTACCGGGAAGACGGCAACGTTGCCGCCGCCGTAGTTGGCGACGAACACGAATCGGCCGGATGGGTGCACACTGATATGAGCAGGCAAGGCGCCGGCGGAACTGACCGCACCCAGACGCCTGATCCGTAAACTGCCGGTATCGATTGCGTACGAAACCACCGCGCCGCTGCGCGTGCCCTGGTAGTTGTCGATCTCGCTGACCGCGTAAAGGTTGGTATGTGCCGGATTAATGGCCAGCCAGGTCGGATTTCTAATGTCGTCGAACACCTGCAATTGAGTCAGGGCACCGGAAGCACGGTCCATGCGGAATAGGTAGATCCCGCCGCCGTTCGGCGTGTAAGTACCCACAAAGGCGTAGCCATAGGGGGCCGTCGCAGTTTGCGTCGCCGGCGCCAAGCGCGTTGCGGGCGCGTTGCCCGCGAAGGACGCAGCCGCAGGCGCTACGAGCAGCGATGCCGTCTTCATGAAATCGCGGCGTGTAATCCTTGCGTCCGGCAAAGCAACCCTGCACTTCGGCCTAGTCTTCAATCGTTCAAGAAAAGAGTGATGTTTCTTGCGGTCAATGTAAAGGTGGATGCCGCGTATTGTCCAACGGCCGTCACTCCCGTCACTGTAACCGCGCCGCTCATTTCCGCCTGGGCCTGAGTGACGAATGCCGCGTAGGAATTGAAGCTTTCCATCTTCAAACCCGCGGAATGACCGATGCTGAACAGGGTATTCGCCGACGCCGAATCCGGGACAATCAACGGATCCGAAGACAGCCCGACGATGTCGATGTCCTGCGCCCCGATCTGGATATGATGCCGCGAGCCAATTCCCCTGTTGCGGGCATCAACTTCGACGGCCGAACTGTCCAGGCGCGTGAAGGGCGCTGTCGTCCCCGCCGCCCAATCGATAATCAATTCTGCATCGATGGTCGTCGGATCGCGCAAGCTGTCGGCCGTGAAATTCGGTGAGGCGGCACCGAACGAGTTCGTCAGGCCAGTAACCATGACAGGCGACGCTGGCGTGGAATTCGCCAAATCCAAGGCACCGGTGTTTACAACGTATTGGTTGGGCGCTGCGCCCGTGCCGACGAAATCGAATGCCGCCACGCGCCGCCCGCCGAGATAGGTCAGGCTCAGACTCAAGGCGCCCGAGCTCTGCCCGCTGACCAGCCCGGATGCGCTGGTCTTCTCGAGACGCAAACGACCCGCACTGGCGTCGAGCGCCGCACTATCGGCGGATTGGCCGCTGAGCAAGCCGAAGGCGTCCATCATAGATCCGGCCGACACCTGCTGCGGGCTATAGGATTGGGAGCCGCTTTTTCCGAATACGGTAACCAACGTGTTCGGACTCACAGTCACGATGGTGGTGCCACCGAGAAAGGTCTCGCTGCCGTCGGCACCGATCAAAGTCGCGTCTTCGATACCGAGAGTATTCCCGCTGCGCGCAGTGACGACTCCCGACACACGGTCCAATCCCGCCCCCTGGACACTGCTGCCGGCCAATATCTGCGAGGCGACAAACGACACATTGCTCGACGTGGTAGCCGTCGTTGCGCCGGTGGTGCTGAAGGCACCGTACGCAACAGCCAATGTGCCCGTGCTGACAGTGGCAAGCTGCCCCAGGCCGACACTACCGATCGCCGCGGTGCCATTGACCTCGAAGCTGGTCGCGTCGGTGGCATCGACGGTCAACCGGCCCTCGCCCCGTGCCGTGCCGTTGAACGGCATGGCGCCCATGGTAAATGCGGCACTGGCACCGGTGGTGGCCTTGCCGTTGGCGATGCTTTCGAGCGGCCCGCGGATACGCACGGTCTTGTCATCGATGGGCAACGCACTCGCACCAATAAAGGGTGTGACCGTTACGGTTTTGGCGCTGAGATTCACGATATTGGATGCAGCCATATCGAAGTCCAGGGCAAGGCGCGATATCCCCCTCGACGCAATGTTGAAGGAATGACTCGGATCGATGGTCACGATGAGCTGGACTTGACCCAATGCTTGGCCGCTTGCGCCGACGGGGGTCAGCGTCACGCCGTCAACGCTGCCGTCGTCATAGACGATCCGGGCCGAGCTGAAATCCAGGGTCACGAGCGCGCTTTGGTAGCTGCCCTTCGAGACGGCTGCGGCGCCCAGCACTTCGCTCAAATTCTCGAGCGTCGTAAAATCAACCGTGGTGCGTGCCGGCAGCAGCGCCAAGCCTGACTGGCCGCTCGAGGCCTGCAGCTGCACCGCCACCAACCCGACTCGATAGGCGAGGAAGTGATCTTGCGATGAGGTGCTCGTCATCGTCACTACGGCCGAGCCGCTGCAGGCCGCCAGCGCCAGCAGCGCGGTGCACAAGGGCACTGCGAGCGGGCGGCCGAATGCGCCGCGCACGGCCACAATGGGATTCAAGTGAAACAGTTTCATCGGCAGCTTCCACCCTCTAGGCCAGCCATTGTTCAGCGAAACGCAGCACAAATGAAGCCGTCAATAGGCAAAGATCTGTCAAGTCGGCCCCGGTTCCGCCGCGCAACGTCGCCACCCGCCGACATGGCGGCCTAGAGAGCCCGGGAAATCAGTTCCTTCATGATTTCATTGGTGCCGCCGTAGATTCGCTGCACTCGCGCATCGGCAAACATGCGACATACCAGATACTCGTTCATGTACCCGTAGCCGCCGTGCAATTGAACGCATTCATCAATCACTTCCTGCTGGGCATCCGTGACCCAGTACTTTGCCATGGACGCGGTTACCGTATCGAGAGTTCCGGCTACGATTCTGGAAATGCAGGTATCGACGAATACGCGCGCCACCTGCGTCTTGGTGGCGGCCTCCGCCAGCTTGAATTTTGTATTCTGAAATTCCGCGATGCTCTTGCCGAAGGCCTTGCGCTCCTTGACGTACTTGATGGTTTCGGCCACCGCGCCTTCCATGGCGCCTACCGCCGCCACGGCGATGATGGCGCGCTCGTAAGGCAAGTCCCCCATGAGCTGGTAGAAGCCCTGACCCTCCGCGCCGCCCAGCAGATTCGCGGTCGGCACGCGCACGTCCTCAAAGAATAACTCCGCCGTATCCTGCGATTTCATGCCCATCTTGTCGAGAATTCGGCCGACTCGAAAACCCTGCAGGTTTGCCGTTTCCACCATGAGGATGGAGGTGCCTTTGGCGCCGGCGCCGGGCTCGGTCTTGACGACCACGGCAATCAAATCGGCGAGATAGCCGTTGGTAATGAATATCTTCGAGCCGTTGATGAGGTAATCGCCGCCCTCACGAATCGCGCGGGTCCTAAGACCCTGCAGGTCCGATCCTGCACCGGGCTCCGTCATGCCGATTGCGCCGATCAGCTCGCCCCTCGCCATGCGCGGCAGGAAGCGATGTTTCTGTTCCTCGGTGCCGTGATTGACCAGATAATGCGCGCAAATACTGTGCACGCCCTGGCCGAAGCCGCTGAGGCCGCGTCGTGCAAGCTCTTCGTACAGCACTACTTCGTGCCGGAAGTCGCCGCCAACGCCGCCATACTCGGTCGAAATATCCGTGCACAGCAGACCCATGGCGCCCGCTTTGCGCCAGATTTCCTTGCCTACGTTCTGTTGTTTCCTCCACTGCGCCTCGTTCGGCACCATTTCGGCCTCGAGGAATCGCGCCACGGCGTCGCGAAAGATGGACAGGTCCTCATCCATCCACGGAGATACATAATCCTTCATGTCATTAAGCGGGTTTGACGGGCGCAGGAGCCTCCGGCGTGTCGGAGGCCTCCGGCGTATCAGACGCCTCCGGTACTTGGGACCGCCGCTGCTGTTTCGCATCTTGGCGGGCTTTTCTGACGGCCTCCTTTTGTTTCTTCACATGACGATAATTCGGCTTGGCCAATTGATTCTCCCGGCGATGAAGTCGTGCTTTTGATATTACCCTGCCTGCACCGAAACGCGAACCGATAAACGCGGTTGCTTGGCCGCGGTGTGAGCTTAGTGCCGGCTGACGATCACTCGATCCGGGAAACGCGAGGTCTCGCGCATCGGCAAGCCGAGAGCGGCCAGCCGGTCTCGGGTTCGCGGTGACATGACGGCCAGGCCGCCGCGTAATTTCAACCACGCGGCGGAGAATTGCGGCAGCGTCGCGATGCCACGCACCGGATCGAGGGTCAGCCCAAAGTCGAATTCGTCCCTGTAATCGACCAAGGTGACGGGCCGCTTCAGATAGAAAACGAGCGACTGCCGATACGATTGCACCGCAAAAATCGGCTCGAAGGCAATGCCCTCCGCGGTGGCGGACTGCGCGCGCAGTGTCATGGCAAGGTCCTTGGCGCTGAACAACGCCTGCCCGGCATTCGCCGCAACAAGAACGGTCCCAGAGACCAAAAACCAGCACCCACATAAGCCCGCCAGCGCAGCAAGCGGCCTCCCCTGCAGCACATACGCCGCGCAAAGACAGGCGCCCAGCGTCAGCGCGGCGCAGGTCCAATACAGCATGGGCCGGATCAGGGGCAACAATTGGCGCGATTCCTCCGAGCTCCACGCACCACCGGTATACGCCAGCACGCCCGCACAAAACGCCAGAGACAGTAACGATCCTGCCAGCAGGCCCGCACGGCTATCGATCGTCTTGCGCGCGGCGCAGAGCAGAGCGAGCGCGGGGATCGACGGTAGAATATACGGGACCAATTTGGAGTCGGAGAAAGAAAAGAAAATCAGGACGAATACGCACCAAATCCAAAGCACACGCGCGGTATCGAATTGCCCGCGCGGCACCGGCTCGGCGCAGGGCGAGATCAGCGCGCGCGTGGCCTGCGGCAGCCAGGGCATGATTCCAATCACGAGCACCGGCGCGAAGAACCACCACGGCTCGGTGCGGTGCTCAATCGGCGTAAGAAACCGCTGAAAATGCTCGCGGATGAAGAAGAATCTCAGGAACTGTGCGTTGGCCCGGGCGGCCAGCGCAAACCAAGGTACGGCAATCACCGCGAACAGCGGCAGACCCCAGCGGAAATTCAGGCGGCGCAGCACCACCCAGTCCCGCTGCCATAGTACATATGCGCCGACGGTGGTTGCCGGAATCAGCACGCCTATCAATCCCTTGGTGAGCACAGCGAGCGCGATCGCGGTCCAGCAACCCAACATCCATATACGCCAATTGCCAGGCGCATCGCGCCATGCCTGCGCCATCAAAAAGCAGGCCAAAGCCGCCGTCAAGAAAAAGCTCAGCAGCATGTCGAGCGTGAGTTGATGACCAAGCAGTACGAACAATACCGATGCAGCGGCATATAGCAGAGCTCTGAGGCCCGCCGCGCTCCCCCACAACCTCCGACCGATCAGGTATACCGTCAGCAACGTCAGAAAGCCGGCCATGCCCGTGCACAGTCGTGCGGTGAATTCATTCTGTCCGAAGCTGCGAAACACCATGGCGGTGAGCCAGTACTGCAGCGGCGGCTTTTCCAGGTAGACAAGTGCGTTGAGGTGCGGGATCACCCAGTCTCCGCCATCGAGCATTTCCCGGGGTATCTCAGCGTACCGGCCTTCATCCGGGTCGAACAAGGGTCGACCCGCCAACAGTGCGAACCACAGCACCGTGCATAGGATCGCCGCCGCGCCTAGCATCCCTGACTTGCGGAGCATGAACATAGAACCACCAACGATTTAAACCAAAACGCAAACTTGCATTGCTACTATACCGATGCGTGGCAGATCAATCACAAAAGTCATGGGTGCAGTCCGCGAGCTTTGGGCTAGCGGTCCTGTCATTCATCAATCTGTTCAGCTACTTGGATCGCTACATCCTGGCCGCGCTGATCGAAAGCCTGAAACATGCCGGCCTTGGCCTTACGGACGCGAATCTAGGCTATCTCATGTCCGGATTCTTGGTCGTGTACACGCTGACGGCGCCGATATTCGGCGCATTGGGCGATCGAAAATCGCGACCTCGGCTGATTGCCCTGGGTGTCGCCTGCTGGAGTTTTGCCACTGCCCTGTCTGGGTTGGCGGGCGGCTTCCTGTCGCTCCTGGCGGCGCGGGCTTGCGTGGGCGTCGGTGAAGCGGCCTATGTCACGATAGCACCGAGCCTGCTGTCCGACTATTTTCCGGCGCGGCTGCGCGCCCGGGTGATGGCCATTTTTTTCTGCGCAATCCCGGTCGGTTCCGCACTCGGTTACGTCGTCGGTGGATTGGTCGACAAGCACTACGGCTGGCGCTACGCATTTTTTGTTGCCGGCATTCCCGGTGTGCTGCTTGCCACCCTGTGTTTGTTGCTGCGCGATCCGCCGCGAGGCGCGCAGGATGCGCAAGTCGCGGGCGCCAAAGCACCGGTGATCACGTCCGCCCTGTCCAGCATCCGAAAAGATACCTGGGCAGCCTACCAACGGCTGGCGCGCAACAAGCCGTATGTGCTCACGGTTCTAGGATATGCCGCGTACACATTTGCACTGGGCGGTCTTGCCTACTGGATGCCCGCATTTCTCGAACGAGCCCGTGGCATACCGCGCAGCGAGGCGACGGTGAGTTTCGGCGCCATCGTCGTTATCACAGGCTTCGTCGGCACCTTCGCCGGTGGCTGGTTGGGTGACTACTGCGCCAAATATTCGCGACAGGCCTATCTGTGGCTGTCCGCCGCCTCAACCCTGGTAGCGGCTCCCTTTGTTTGGATCGCCCTGACCACAAACTCACACTCCTTGTACCTCGCGAGCATGGTTACGGCGCAGTTGTGCCTGTTCTTATCAACCGGCCCGATCAATGCCGCGATCGTCAACCTCGTTTCCGCCGGAGAAAGAGCAACGGCCATCGCACTCGAGGTTTTCGTGATTCATCTGCTCGGCGACGCACTCTCGCCGCCTCTCATAGGCACATTGTCCGATCGTTTTTCCTTGGCCGAGGCCGTGAAGATAGTGCCCGTCGCCGTCGTGATCGGCGGATGCATCTGGGCTTGGGCGGCGCGGGTGCAGCGCGTCTTGAACGATGCACCGCTAGCGCCGGCCTAGCGAAGACGATTTAACCGCGTGCCCGATTGACGCCGTCGAGGCACGCAGACAAGTCCGCGCGCGCCGCGATGTCCTCGATGTCGGCGGACACCTTGCGTTGCCAATTCGGATATTCCCGATTCGTTCCCGGCACGTTCACCGGGTCGCTCATGCCCAATAAATCCTCGATCTGCAGGGCGACCAGCAAGGTCGCCGAACGCGCGAGGTACAAGTGCAAGGCTTGCGCGAGCTCGGCTGTGAACGGTTCGAACGGCGTCGAGGGCTGCGCAGGATTGAGTCCGTGCTCCTGCAGCGCGCCCAATAGCAACTCCCGGTCGCGCTGCCGCTCTCGGATGATGTCGCTTTCGATCTCGCCGCTCGGATAGAGATTCAATCCGCGCCGCAACTCGATATCGCGTCCTTCCCAGTAGCTGCGCAAAGTCGGCATGTCATGAGTCGTGGCCGTCGCCAATGCGCGCTGCACGTACTCATCCGGGCGGCGGAAACGGCCGTCTACTTTCTCGAACAGCAAAACTTTGTAGTGATACAGGCCGAACTCAGGCATGGCTCTGCGCATCTCATCGGGCACTACACCGAGATCTTCGCCGACGACCAGACAGGTGCTGCGCGCGCTCTCCAGTGACAACACCGTGAGCAACTGCTCAAGAGGATAGTGAACGTAAGCACCTTCGGTGGGCGAGAGTCCTGCGGCCACCCACCATTGGCGGAACAGCGCCATCACATGATCCAAGCGCAGCGCGCCGTAACAACGCATATTGTTTTGGATCAGCTGCACGAACCCATTCAGTCCCCGAGCCTGCATCGAAGTCGGATCCTGCGGGGGTATGCCCCAGCCCTGTCCCTTGAGCGCCAAGGGATCCGGCGGCGCACCGATCTCCGCGCCCATCCGATACCCGGCTTGATCGGACCAGGTTTCAGAGCCGGCAGGATTGGCGCCCACGGCATAGTCGCCGTAAAGGCCGATGGGCATGCCCAACTGGCGTGCCAACGCCTGCGCGCCGCGCAGTTGTTCGTAAGCGAGCCATTGCAGATAGGCGTAAAACTCCACCTCGGCGGCATGCTCTGCCGCAAAGCGCGCGACGGCGCTGCCGTTCACATCGCGAAATTCTTCCGGCCAGGACAGCCATCCGGACTCGACTCCCCGCGTCGAGCGTAAATGCCGGTCGAGAGCATCGAAACGCGCATGCATTTGCAGCGGCTCGCCACCGGACGCAATGAACGCGCGGAAATTCCGCGCGCGTTCCGTAGCCGACGCCAGGTGCCGGTCGCGAAAATCGCCGTACAACAGGGCGAGCATCTCCATTTTGAGCGCCGCCACGCCGCTGTAATCGACGAGATCGCGATCACGCAATCCGTGCAGGCGCGCATCCATCGAGGCATCGACCATTCGTTCACGGATCGCGACGCAATCCTTGAATTCAGGCACCAGCGGCAGTGCAATGTAGAGAACATTGAGAAAATGGCGGCTGGACGCGCTGTAGGGACTGCAGCGATGCGGGTCGGCAGGTGCAAGCGCGTGCAGCGGATTCAAGCCGATGAAGCCGGCACCATGCGCCGCCGCCCACCGAATCAACGATCGAAGATCATTGAAATCCCCAATGCCCCAATTACGCTTTGACCGCAGCGTATAAAGCTGCACGGCAATGCCCCACAGCCGCCGTCCGGCGGCAATCGCCGGAGGTTCGTAACAGTGCGGAGGCGAGACGATCAGTCGGCAGCGTTCCGACGCCGCGCCGGCGATTCGTGCCTCCAGTTCGTGATAGCCCGGCGGCAAATCTATGGGCAGTTGGAAATGCCGGCGCGTGATCCATGACCCCTCGACTTCTCCCCGCCAAATCTCCCGGCAATCGGCG
Source organism: Gammaproteobacteria bacterium (assembly GCA_025358295.1). Lineage (GTDB taxonomy): Bacteria > Pseudomonadota > Gammaproteobacteria > Steroidobacterales > Steroidobacteraceae > Bog-1198. The sequence continues at coordinate 54,065 of JANYJY010000062.1, read as the reverse complement.
GTCGAAATCATCCCGTCCCGCCTCGAACCATCCTCGAATCGCACCGACCATAACAGCGCGGATCCGAATTCGCGCGCCGTGATATTGACGTCGAGCCCCAGTCGCTTGCCGGTCGCGGTCGCCACCGGCGGCAGGAAACTGCGCCAACGAGCCGCCTCGGTCCGGTGCAATTCCTCAGCCAGCGCGGCCGGGTTGTCCACGGGGCATCCCATGGCCCGCAGCAGGCCTGCCTTCGTCTCGAGACTGAATTGCCTGAGCTCCCCCTTGTAGTCATGGTAGGCATCGCCGATGCCCCGCAACCGCGCCAACCTCTCGATCACTGTCGTGTCCACCAACTCAACACTCCAATAAAGCGAAACTTGCCGCGTCGAGCCAATAGTCGCGCGCACGCCCCAAGCTTACCGGCTCATGAGTATTCAGCGCGGTGTCGAATTGGCGAATCCACGGCTCCTCGGCCGGAGCGGCCGGCAGTAAAAACGTCTGCGCGGCATCACTGGCATTCAGCAGCAACAGCAACCGTCCCTCCAAATTGCTCTGCTTGCCGAACCAAATTCCCAATGTGCGCAGATTCCCGTCCTGCCACTCAGCTTGCTTCATTTCGATACCGTTCACGTTCAACCACGTTACATCCTTGACATGGGCGCGCGACGCCGCGCCCTTGAGGAAAGTGTCGCGACGAAACTCGATATGGCGCCTGCGCAGCTGGGCAAGCGTTTGCACGTACCGCAGCAGATCCAGGTTGACGCTGCGCAATTGCCAGTCGATCCAGGATATTTCATTGTCCTGGCAGTAGGCGTTGTTGTTGCCACGTTGCGTCCGCGCGAATTCATCGCCCGCCTGCAGCATGGGGACTCCTTGCGAGAAGAACAGAGTTGCCAGCAGATTGCGCATCTGCCGGCTCCGCAGTTTGTTGACGACGGCATCATCGGTGGGACCTTCCGCTCCGCAATTCCAACTTAGATTCTCATTGTGCCCATCGCTGTTGCCCTCGAGATTGGCGTCGTTGTGCCTCTCGTTGTAGGAAACCAAGTCGCACAACGTGAAGCCGTCATGCGCCGTGAGAAAATTAATGCCGGCAGTCGGCCTGCGGCCGTTGTGCCTGAATATGTCGCTCGAACCAGCGAAGCGCTCCGCGAACTCGCCGATTTTCCCCGGATCGCGCCGCCAGAACGAGCGAATCGTATCGCGGTAGCGATCGTTCCATTCTCCCCAGCCCGATGGAAATCGGCCGAGCTGATAGCCGCCCCAGCCCACATCCCAGGGTTCGGCGATCAATTTGACGTAGGCCAAGGACGGCTCTGCGCGTATGGCCTTGAAGAGTGCACAGTGCTCGTTGAAGCCGTTTTCTTCCCGTGCCAACACCGTCGCCAAATCGAAGCGGAAGCCATCTACGTGCATATCCTCGACCCAGTACTTCAGGCAGTCGATGATCAGAGCCCGAACCTGGCCATGCTGGCAGTTGACGGTATTGCCGCAACCCGTGACATTCTCGTAGAAGCGTTTGTCCTGCGCCATCAGGCGGTAATAGACCGAGTTGTCGATGCCACGCAACGACAGCGTTGGACCCTGCTCGTTGCCCTCAGCGGTGTGGTTGAAAACTACGTCCAAGATCACTTCGATGCCCGACGCGTGCAATGCCTTTACCATTGTTTTGAATTCGACGACCGCATCGTGCAACGCGTACTCGTTCGCGGGCGCGAACCAAGCAACCGAGTTGTAACCCCAGTAGTTGTTCAAACTTCGATCGCGCAGGAATTGTTCGGTGACGAAAGACTGGCACGGCAGCAGCTCCGCCGCCGTCACGCCGATGGACTTCATATGCTCGATGACCGCCGGCACGGTCAACCCCAGATACTTGCCGCGCCACTCGGTTGGGACGCCCGGATGCAGCCGCGTAAAGCCCTTCACATGCAGCTCATAGAGGAGCGTATCCCGCCACGGTGTGGCGGGCGGCCGGTCGCCGCCCCAATCGAAGCCGGAATCGGTGACGCGCGCACGCAGCGGCCCTGTGCTCGATAGTTCGCGCGCGTACGGGTCGATCAAGGCAACGTTGGCGTCGAAGCGGTGCCCATTCTGCGGTTCGTTGGGTCCGTGCACGTAAAACGCATAGTGGGACCCGGGTCCGGCGCGCCGCGGCGACAACAAGCCATGCCAAACATCTCCGGTTCGCCCCGGGAGGTCGTATCGCACGGTCTCAACGCCGCTTTCAGCATCGAAGAGACCGACCTCCACGCGGCTGGCGTTGCTCGAAAATAAGGCGAAATTGACCCCACGCTTGGTCCACGTCGCGCCCAATGGACGCGGTGAGCCCGTCTGAATCAGCTTCACTAGACCGGTCCGCTGAAAAACAGCGCGCCGAGAGGCGGCAGATTCAAATGCAAAGCGTGCGGATAACCGTGAGCGCCTCCGGCCGCCGCGCTCACTTGCACTTGCTGGTTGAAGCCCGCACCGCCGAAGCGTGCCTCGTCCGAGTCGAATATCTTCCGATAGCGCCCCGGCGCAGCCACTCCGACGGCGTATCTCTCCCTCGGTATGGGTGTGGCATTGAATACACAAGTGATCGGCGCGCCGCCGTCATGGCCGACCGCATGCCGCGAGAATGCCCAGACGCTCTCTTCGGCATTGTGCAGATCCACCCAGCGGAATCCATTTGGATCGCAATCGCTGCCGTAAAACTGCGCCGCCGCGCGGTACAAATAATTCAGATCCCGCACACAGTCGCGCAACTGCATGTGCTCGGCGACTGCCGACTGCGCCCACTCCAACTGTTCGTAGTCCCGCCATTCCAGCCACTGCCCGAATTCCGATCCCATGAACAAGAGCTTCTTGCCGGGATGGGCGCTCATGTACGCAAGCAAGAGGCGGAAATTCGCGCGCTTCTGCCAGTCGTCGCCCGGCATCTTTGCCAGCAGGGAGCGCTTGCCGTGCACGACCTCGTCGTGGGAAATCGGCAATATGAAGTTCTCCGACCAGGCGTACACAAATGAGAAGGTGATTAATTGATGGTTATAGCGCCGATATATCGGGTTGAGGGCGGCGTACTTTAAGGTGTCGTTCATCCAACCCATATTCCATTTGAAGTTGAATCCCAGCCCGCCGTGCTCGGGCGGCTGTGTCACGCCTGCAAATGAGGTCGATTCCTCGGCAATGGTCAATACGCCAGGAAAAAGCCGGTGCACCGCGTTATTCATCTGACGCAGAAAATCCATGGCCTCGAGGTTCTCTCGACCGCCGTCGCGATTGGGCAGCCATTCGCCGGGCTTGCGGCTATAGTCAAGATACAGCATGGATGCCACCGCATCGACGCGCAGACCATCGACATGATAGCGGTCAGCCCAAAACAGGGCATTGGCGACCAGGAAATTGCGCACCTCATGGCGCCCGTAATTGAATATCTTGGTGCCCCAATCCATGTGCTCGCCGAGCCGGGAATCCGAATGTTCGTACAGCGCACTGCCGTCGAATTGCGACAAACCATGATCGTCGCGCGGGAAGTGCGCCGGCACCCAGTCCAAAATCACGCCGATTCCCGCCTGGTGGCAGCGATCGACGAAAAACATGAAGTCCTGCGGGCTGCCGTAACGCGCTGTGGCAGCGTAATAGCCGACCACTTGATATCCCCACGACGCGTCGAGCGGATGTTCGGCGACTCCCATCAATTCCGCGTGTGTGTAACCCATATCGACGATGTAGGGAATCAACTGGTCCACCGCTTCGAGCCAACTCATGAAGGGCGGCACCCGCTGATCCCACGGACGCTTCCATGAGCCCAGGTGCACTTCGTAGGCATTGAACGGCCGCCGCAACGGATCGATGTGTTCGCGCTGTTTCAGCCACTCGGAGTCCTGCCACGCGTAACCGTCGAGGCTGGCAACGACCGAACAATTGTCGGGTCGTAGCTGCATGGCAAAGCCGTACGGGTCCGATTTTAGGAAAAGACGGCCCGCGCGATCGAGAATTTCGTATTTGTAGGCTGTGCCAGCGCCGATTCCGGCAATCGCCAATTCCCAAATTCCCGAGGCAGCGCGGCCGCTCATCACATGCTCGCGGCCATCCCACCGGTTGAAGTCGCCGACGACGCTGACTCGTTCGGCGTTGGGCGCCCAGACGGCAAATCGGGTGCCGGCGATCGACCCATTCGTATAAGCATGCGCACCGAGCTTGTCGTAGATGCGCTCATGCTTGCCCTCACCGAACAAATATAGATCGAAGTCGGATAAGCCTGATTCGGACAACTCGTTGTGTACCCTCACATCACGGGCTTGACGGCCCAAATGCGGTCCGCGTACTCGCGAATGCTGCGATCACTGGAAAAATAACCCATATTGAGGCAATTAATGACGGCTTTACGGCTCCACTCGTCCTCTTGGGAGTATAGAGCGTCCACCTCCGCCTGCGCCCGGGCGTAGGCTGCGAAATCCGCCAGGACCAAGAACGGCTCCCCGTCGCTCAGCAACCGATCGACGACGGGCTTGGCGTCATCGGGGCGGCCGGGTGAAAAGAATCCGGATTCGATGAGGTTCAATGTGCTCTTCAGGTCGGGATTGGATTCGAGTTCACGCCAGGGTTGGTAACCGCCGCCGCGCCGCGCCGCCACCTGCTCCGCGGTCAGGCCGAAAATGAACACGTTCTCCGCGCCCACATGCTCGCAAATCTCGATATTGGCTCCATCCAATGTGCCGATGGTCAGTGCTCCGTTCAGCGCGAGCTTCATATTACCTGTTCCGGAGGCCTCCATGCCGGCGGTGGAAATCTGCTGGGACAGATCCGCCGCAGGCATGATCTTTTGCGCGAGCGAGACGTCATAATCCGGCAGAAACACGACGCGCAGCTTGTCGCGCACGGCAGGATCCGCGTCGATGGTGCGCGCAACGTTGTTGATGAGCTTGACGATGGCCTTGGCCATCGCGTATCCGGGCGCGGCCTTGCCGGCGAAAATCACGCTGCGCGGCACGATAGCGGCACGGGGATTGTCGCGGATTTGCCGGTAACGCGTGACCACGTACAAGAGATTCAGGAGTTGGCGCTTGTACTCGTGGATTCTCTTTACCTGAACGTCGAACAGCGAATTGACGCTGAGTTCCACGCCGGTGCGGCGCATGACCTCATCGGCGAGCCGTTGCTTATTGGTGCGCTTGATGCCGCGAAACTGGCGGCGGAAATCCGGGTCGTCGGCGGCGCCGATCAGCCGACCGAGTTCCTCCAGATCGTTTTCCCAAGCCGAACCCAATCGCTCCGTCAGCAGCGAGGATAGACCGGGATTCGATTGCTTCAGCCAGCGGCGCACCGCAATACCATTGGTCACATTGATGAATCGCTCCGGATACAGTTCCGCAAATCCGGAGAACACCTGCTTGCGCATGAGTTCCGAATGAAGCCGAGCGACGCCGTTGACCCGGTGGCAGCCGATGACCGCCAAATGCGCCATGCGGACGCGCCTGCCGCCATCGTCATCGATGATCGACAGACGCCGGCGGCGGTCCTGATCGCCGGGAAATTGCGCCTCCACCGATTGCAGAAAATCGCGATTTATCAAGTAAATGATTTGCAGGTGCCGCGGCAGCAGGCTCTCGAACATGGCCACCGGCCAGGTCTCGAGCGCCTCCGGCAGCAAAGTATGGTTGGTGTAAGAGAATACGCTGGTCGTGATCTGCCAGCTCTCCGACCACGACAGGCCATGCTCATCGAGCAGCAGCCGCATGAGCTCAGGAATGGCCACGGTCGGATGAGTGTCGTTCAATTGAATTGCAATCGACTCCGGCATGGATACCAGCGACCGGCCTTCGCTCAAATGCGTAGCCAGAATATCTTGCAGGCTGGCGCTGACGAAAAAATATTGCTGCTTCAGCCGCAGCTCCTTGCCCTGCGGCGTCGAATCGTCCGGATACAGGACGCGCGATAAGTTCTTCGCCTCCACCTGTTCTTGAACGGCCGCGGCGTAGTGGCCCGCATTGAAGGCATCGATGTGAAACGGAGTAATCGCTCGGCCCGACCAGAGCCGCAAATGATTGACCGTAGGTCCCCGGTTTCCCGGAATCAGCTGATCGAATCCGATGGCATGTATGTCGGTGGTGTCGACCCAGCGTTGCGCATCGCCGACCTCGGCGTTTTCGGGACCCTTGAGCCGTCCGCCGAATCGCACGGTGAATCGCACGTTGCTGCGGGGAGTCTCCCAGACATTGCGCAACCGCAGCCAGCTGCTGGCGACCTCGCGCTGCCCGCCGTCCGCACCGATGACCTGCGTGAAAATGCCATAGTCATAGCGAATGCCGTAACCGACGGCCGGGTACTGTAGGGTGGCCAGAGAATCCAGGAAGCAGGCCGCCAAACGGCCAAGGCCGCCGTTGCCCAAGCCGGGGTCGACCTCTTGCGCCGCGATGTCGTCGAGGTCATGACCCAGCTCGCGCAGCGCCGTTCGCGCCTCCTGAAGCAGGCCTCCCTCCAAACTCGACAACGCATTCAACAAGGAGCGGCCCGGAAGATATTCGACCGAAAAATAGCACACGCGCTTCACCCGCGCGTTCGCCACCCGCCGCTGACTGGCCAGCCAGCGTAGTGTCAACTCCTCGCGAACCGCGAGCGACAGCGCATCGTAGATGTCCCGAGCCGTGGCAAATTCCGGGCTTTTGCCGAGAGTCCGCGTCAGCCGATCCAATAGCGCTGCTAATAATGTGCCGGGCTGCAGGGCTACGTTCCGGCGTGTCACAAACTGGGTATCAATCGAGTTCATATTGAGGGATATTATAGGGTTGTTATCCAAGGGACGGCGGGCGAACCTCACAATGCGAGACATAAATTGACTGCGTCCCGGTTGGCCATCGGCATAGACGTCGGCGGATCCTCCATCAAATGCGCGCTGGTGGATTTGAACACCGGGGCATTCGTCGGCGAGCGTTTCAGCACGCCGACTCCCGCGCAGGACTCGACCGAGACCTTGCTTACGGCGCTCAAGACCGTGGTATCGAGGGTGCCGGGCGATCATGCCGTGGGACTCGCGTTTCCCAGCGTGCTACGCCATGGCACGGTGCGCACGGCGGCGAACCTGAACAAGGCGTGGATCGGAAAGTCCTTGTCCGCACTGGCTGCAGAGCATCTGCGACGGCCGGTGATCGCCATTAACGATGCCGACGCCGCGGGCGCCGCCGAACTGCGCTATGGCGCCGCTCGCGATGTGCCGGGCACCGTCCTCTTGCTGACCCTCGGCACAGGAATAGGTACCGCCTTGTTCGTCGACGGCAAGCTGGTTCCGAATACCGAGTTCGGCCACTTGCAGGTGGCGGGACGCGAGGCTGAGAAACGCGCCTCCGGGCGGGCAAAAATAGATCAGAATTTGAACTGGGATGAGTGGGCGGAACAACTCAACCTGGTGTTGCAGGAGATGCACGCCTTACTGTGGCCGGACCTCATTGTCCTGTGCGGCGGCATCACCGAGGAACCCGATAAATTCATGGACAAGCTGCACTGCGAGGCGCGCCTGTGCATTGGAACGCTGCGTTCGGAAGCTGGTATCGTCGGCGCGGCATTGGCCACGACGTTGAGTTGATCAGAGCTCTTCTCGTCGCCGCCGTGTCGCTTGCGCTAGCTGCATGCGCGGGCACCACTCCCCGTCCCGACCGAGCGCCGCCGGATTCTCGACAACTCATGGTCGACGGCGCCAGGTCCATGCTGGGCCAACCGTATCGTTTCGGCGGCGCTGCTCCCGGTGGTTTCGACTGCAGCGGGTTGGTTGTCTATGCGGCCAACAGCGCCGGCATCCGTGTGCCGCGCACCGCCCAGGAGCAACGCGCCGCCAGCAAGCCGATCGCGCGCGCCGACCTGCGTCCGGGCGACCTCGTATTCCTGCATTTGGCGCGCAAAGAACTGCATGTAGGCATCGCCCTCGACGGCGAGCGCTTCATTCATGCACCATCGAAGGGCGGCTACGTGCGCATCGATTCGCTCGCGGAACCGCCCTATGCCGCAAGGTTTCTGGGTGCGCGGCGAATTATCCTACCGCCATGACTCGCGTATAATCCGCCAACCCCATTACGATCATTCAGTCGACTTACCCCAGGAATTCAATATGAAGCTCTACTACAGTCCCGGCGCCTGCTCGCTTTCGCCCCACATCGTGCTGTTGGAAGCGGGTCTGACCTACACTCTGGACAAAGTCGACTTTGCGACTAAAAAGACCTCCGAGGGAGTCGACTATCTCACCGTCAATTCCAAGGGGGCGGTTCCCACGCTACAGCTCGATGACGGCAAGCGGCTGACTGAGGGGCCGGCCATCGTTCAATACCTGGCCGACCAAAAGCCCGAGTCCGGATTGGCGCCGCGCGCCGGGACTTTCGAGCGCTACCAGCTCATGGAAATACTGAACTACATCACCTCTGAGGTGCACAAGGGATTCGCCCCCCTGTTCAATCGAGAGGCCTCGGCTGAAATAAAAGCCGCTGCGATTGCCGGGCTCGGCAAGAAATTCGATTGGCTGGTGGGATTTTTGGGCAACAAAAACTACTTGCTGGGCAGCACTTTCACGGTGGCCGATGCCTACCTGTTCACGGTCCTCAGCTGGACAGGGCATGTGGGCATCGATTTGAGCAAGTGGCCCGTGCTCACGGCCTATCATTCACGCATTGCCCAGCGGCCCAAGGTGCAGCAGGCACTCAAGGAAGAGGGTCTGCTGAAGTAGCGCCGCTGCGCTACTGGTGCATGGCCCCCTCGGCCGGCTCGCTCAAGTCGGCCGTGAATTGCAGCGACGCAAGCCGTGCATACAGCGGGCTGTTGACGAGCAGCTCGGCGTGGGTGCCGACGGCGATCTTGTGTCCGTGGTCCATCACCACGATGCGGTCCGCCTTCAGTACGGTCGCCAGTCGATGCGCAATGATGATGGTCGTGCGTCCGCGCATGAGCTTCTCGAGCGCTTCCTGCACCAGCCGTTCGGATTCCGCGTCCAACGCACTGGTGGCCTCGTCCAGCAACAATATGGGCGGGTCCTTGAGAATAGCCCGAGCCAATGCGATCCGTTGCCGCTGCCCACCCGAGAGCCGCGTGCCGCGCTCGCCGAGGAAAGTGTCATACCCCTGCGGCAACTTGCGCAGGAAGCCGTCCGCTGCCGCAGCCACCGCAGCGGCTTCGATCTCGGCGTCGCTGGCCCCCGGCCGTCCGTAGCGAATATTCTCGCGTGCGCTGGCGCCGAATAGCACGGTCTCCTGGGGCACCAGGCCAATCTGCGCGCGAATGTCCTCCGGCCGCAAATCCGCAAGCCGCACATCGTCGATCAATACCCGGCCGGAGTCGGGATCGTAAAATCGCAGCAATAATTGGAAGGCAGTGGTCTTGCCGGCGCCCGACGGCCCTACAAAGGCCAGCGTTTCCCCCGGCGCCACGTCCAGACTGAAGTTGCCGAGCGCGGCGGTTTCGGGCCGCGACGGATAATGAAAAGTGACATTGTCGAAGCGGATCCCGCCGGCGACTCGTGCCGGAAGCTCTGCCGGCCGCAACGGAGCGCCGATGACGGGCCGCGCAACCAACAATTCGCTCAGGCGTTCCATGGCACCTGCGGCGCGCTGCATCTCACCCCACATTTCCGTCAGCGCGGCGGCGGAACTACCGACGAAGCCGGCATACAGCAGGAATTGAAACAGCTGCCCACCAGTCATGGTGCCGGCGAGAACTTGACGCACGCCCAGCCACAGAACAACCGTGATGCCGGCAAACACGAGCGTAATCCCGAATGCCGTCAGCGCCGCACGCACTCGCGTGCGGCGGATGGCGGTGACGAAACTGTCTTCCACAGCCCGGCGATATTTTTGACTCTGCAACTCCTCCAGGGTGAACGCCTGGACGGTCTGGATCGCATTCAACGTCTCGCCGGCAAGCCCGCTGGTGTCGGCGATGCGATCCTGCGACGCGCGGGACAAGCTGCGCACACGCCGGCCGATGACGATGAGCGGTGCGACCACGACGGGAATCAACACCAACATGATGCCCATGAGCTTGGGACTGGTCAGTCCGAGCATCACGAGGCCGCCGAGCATGCTCAGGCTTGAGCGCAATATGATCGACAAATTGACGCCGGAAATGGCCTGCACCAAGGTGGTGTCGGTGGTCAAGCGAGACAGCACTTCACCGACTCGGGTGGTCTCGTAGAACATCGGGTCCATGCGCACGACCCGCGCATAGACGGCCGCGCGCAGATCCGCCACCACCCGCTCGCCGAGCCAGGTCACCAGGTAGAAGCGTAGGGCGGCAAATACGCCGAATATGACGGATGCCGCTAGAAATCCAATGAGGTAGCCGTTGAGGGCGCCGGAGTCCTTGGCGGCCACGACGTGGTCAATGAGCTGCCGCAGCGCCAGAGGCAGCGCCAACATGGCGACCGTGGCCACCAGCAGGGAGCCCAAAGCCGCCAGAATCATGCTCCGATAGGGCCTTAAGAAGGGCAGCAGCGCGCGTAAGGGATTGAGCGATTTTGCCCGGGGACGGTCGGAGTTCGTACTCATATCCCCCCATGATCCCATAACCGTATCGGAATCGCGCAATAGAGCTGCCGCGAGGCTGGTCGTTGCGTCAAGGCAACGGTCGAATTGCCTTTCTGCCTGGGGGCCGTTAAGGTGCCGTGTCACGGGAATTGGCGCGCTGGACGAGCGTACTTCGTTCAAACAAAGAAAATGGGGATGCATCATGCTGGGACGCGGGAAAATTCAAGAGTTGCGCAAGACCCACGAATGGAGGAAGCCCGCGGCCGCTCTATGCCTGGCCCTCGCCGTCTCGTTCCCGACGCTGCTTCAAGCCGCCGAAGCCGCAGCCGCTGCCGCCGAGGAAACGACCGGACCATTGACCGAAATCGTCGTCACGGCGACTCGCCACGAAGAAAGCCTGAGCAAGGTCCCCATCAGTGTCACGGCCTTGACCGAGGAAGCGATGGACATCCGCGGAGTCAAGGACTTCCAGGACGTGGCACGGTTCACGCCCGGCGTCAATATCGATAATTCGGGTACCAACAATATTTCGATTCGCGGCATCGCCTCGACGGGCGGCGCCGGAACCACCGGCATCTATATCGATGACACGCCCGTTCAAATGCGTGCGCTGGCGTTCAATCCAGACGATACTTTGCCGAAGTCCTTCGATATCGAGCGCATCGAGGTGCTGCGTGGGCCCCAGGGCACTCTGTTCGGCGCGGGCTCCGAGGGCGGCACGGTCCGCTACATCACAACCCAACCCAGCCTGACCAAGAGCAGCATCTACGGCCGCTCGGAAGTGTCCTACACCCAAGGCGGCGACCCCAGCTACGAACTTGGCGTTGCCGGCGGTACGCCCCTCATCGATGGCACACTGGGCGTGCGCGCCACCGTCTGGTACCGCAAGGACGGCGGCTACGTCGACCGCATCAATCCCGTGACTCTCGGCACCGAGAAAAAGAACGCCAACTACGATCAGACCATGCTGGTGCGTCTCGCCGCCGTGTGGGCGCCGACCGACAAGATTACGGTCACGCCCACTTACTATTATCAGGATCGCTATCGCAACGACGTGGAGAGCTACTGGCCGCTGTATTCGAACCCGGGCAACAATCGCTTCGTCAATGCCGATCCGACGCAGCGCTCGGACCCGGACCGCTTTTACCTGATGTCATTGAAAGTCGAGGGCGACTTAGGCTTCGCGAAACTGATTTCGGACACCTCGTACTACCACCGCAAGGAAGAAACCGGCTACGACGGCACACTGTACAACTTAGGGTTCTATCAGACCTTCTTCGGCCCGGGCTTCAGCTTGCAGAATCCGCTGATGCTGGACGGCACCGGCGTGCATCTGCCGGCCGGCGCCACGGATTATCGTTCGCCCGCCTCCGTCAACAACAGCCAGCAGAACGTCACTCAGGAAATCCGCCTGCAGTCGAACGATCCGACCTCGCGCCTGACCTGGACCACGGGCCTGTTCTTCAGCACGAGTCGCCAACAGTACCTGGAACAGATTCACGACCCACTGCTGAATCAGTTGACAACCTTGGTCACCGGCATGCAGTACCAGGATCTCTTTGCGGACGCGAACGGCAACCCGGTGCCTTTCGACCCGCGCTATCCGAACGATTCGTATTTCTTGCTCACCAATGCGAAAGATCGGCAATTCGCCATCTATGGCGAGGGAACTTTCAGCTTCACAGATGAATTGAAGGCAACCTTGGGTGCGCGTTACTCGAAATCCAAGTACTCGTTCACCTCATTGACCGGCGGCCCGCAATTGTTTGATGTTCCGGTTTCGGTGGGCGCGGACAAGAATGAAAACTCCTTTACCCCGAAGGCGAGTTTCTCGTACCAGATGGACCCGCGCAATCTGTACTACTTCACGTATGCAAAGGGCTTTCGGCCGGGCGGCGGCAACAATCCGGTGCCTTACGCAGCTTGCGCCGGCGACTTCAAAACCTTGGGTATCCCCGGCGCGCCTCTGACCTTTGATTCCGATAACGTCAATAGTTTCGAAGTCGGCGCGAAAAACAATATCGACAATCGCATCAAGATTGCGAGCAGCGTGTACTACATCCGCTGGAATAATATTCAGCAGACGGTGGTGCCGCCGGTGTGCCAGATTTCATTCATCGCGAATCTCGGCACCGCCGTCGCCAAGGGCTTGGACATTCAGGCCGAGTGGGCAGTCACCGACTCCTTTACGGTGGAGCTCGCCACCGGCTACACGGACGCTCGCTACACCAAGGACTCACGTCTGACCCCGGCAGAGAATCCTCCGGTCGTCGCCAAGGGAGACGCGATAACCGGCCAGAGTGCCCAACCTGGTTCGCCGTTCACCGCCACCATCGGCCTGGAGTACAAGTTTTCGCTGTTCAATCGCGACACCTTCGTTCGCGTTGACGACGAGTATCAGGGACGCTCCAAATGGAAATCGCCCTCACAAGATGGAGATCCGGCGCTCGGTGGAAACACCCAGCAGTACGATTCTGCAAACTACACCTTGGCATCGACGAATTTCGCCTCGGCGCGCGCCGGCATGAATTTCGGCGCCCTGCAAATTGCGGCCTTCGTCGATAACCTCACCGATACCCACACGGTCACGAACTACAACTGGAGCATCGATCCGGGCGATGGTGAGAGCCGTCTGCAGCGGCAATACACCTTCCGCCCACGCACCGTGGGCTTGACGTTTACCTACCGGAACTAAGCACCCGGTACACTCGGTCGAAACGCGCCGCGGCGACGACTCCATAGTCGCCCGGCGCGTATTGCATCAGCCAGTCGCCTGAGTTTCCCTGCAATACATCGCCACCCGCCGAGCGCTCGATGGTAAACGGGGTGCTCATGCGCCTGGCTCGTAGGCGCACCGGGTGGTTGCGATACTGCCCCGCATCTCCTTGTTCGGTCGAAGGCTCCGGCCGGTATTTGGCATCGAAGCGATCGCGCGACACGCACCAGCGATCTCCCGTCGATCCTGTGAGCAGCGCATCGCCCTTCGAGTACCGATTCAGGCCGACTGCGCTCTCGAGGGCCCCCGCCGCGCCGGCAAACTCCACGGTGACGACTTCGTCTTTGGCCACCCAAACAGCCGCGGGATCGACCGCAAGATTAGGATTTACGAGCGTGAGCATGCCGCAATACTATCGGAGGTACGGACCGAGCAGCCCGACATCCCAAGGTTGCGCGAGATTTTGAGCGGTGCTACTGTCGCTCGAGAGTTATCTGATCATATAACTAATCAATGAGGGCGCCATGCAAACCACTCCATCCAAGCGGCACACATGGCGCATTTCTCGGCGAGTGTTGTTTTTACGCACCCTTATAGTTGGTTTCAGCGCTGGCCTTGCGTGCCTGGCCTCCGCCAACGATGCCGCGATCACCGAACCTGCCACAACCGCGGGTGGACTCGAGGAGATCGTGGTCACAGCGACGCGCCACGAGGAAAGTCTCAGCCGGGTGCCCATCAGCGTCAGTGCATTCACCAAGGAAACGCTGGACGTCAAGGGCATCAAGGACATTGGGGACGTAGCCCGATTCACTCCCGGCGTGACCTTCGACGCCAGCCAGTCGAACGCAATCGCGATTCGCGGCATCTCTTCCAGCGGCGGGTCGGGAACCACCGGAATCTACATCGATGATGTTCCCATTCAGGTGCGCGAGCTGGGATTCAATTCCGACGATGCGCTGCTGAAGGTCTTCGACCTCGAGCGAATCGAGGTGCTTCGCGGACCGCAGGGAACGCTGTTCGGAGCCGGCTCAGAAGGCGGCACCGTCCGCTACATCACGACGGCGCCCAGCCTCACCAAGACCAGCGTGTACGCCAAAACAGAGACTTCCTACACCCAAGGCGGAGACCTAAGCTATGAAGCCGGCGTCGCGGCAGGCGGCCCGATCGTCGACGGCAAGTTCGGTATGCGCGCCAGCGCCTGGTACCGGCGCGACGGCGGCTGGATCGATCGCGTCGATCCGACCACACTTCAGCCGGTGGACAAGAACGCAAATCACGATGAAACCATCGTGCTACGTGTAGCCGCCCTATGGCAGCCTACCGAGGCGCTCAGCATTGCGCCGAGCGTTTTCTATCAGGATCGCAAGCGAAATGATGTCACGATTTACTGGCCGAACATATCGAATCCCAACAAGGATCGGTACTTCAGCGCGAATCCCACGGCGCGCTCAGAGCCCGACAAGTTCTATCTGCCGTCGCTCAACATCCAAGCGGACTTGGGGCCGGTAAAACTGATTTCGACTACCGCGTACTTCCACCGCGACGAAGTGAGCGGTTACGACGGCACGCTGTACAACCTCGGGTATTATCAAACGATATTCAATCCCGCGAACGGTAACACCTACCCGGGAGCCGCGTTCTTCCCCGTGCTCGACGGGTCGGGAGTGCATCTCCCTCCGGGACTGCAGAATTACCGTGCGCCCGCTTCCGTCACCAATCAGCAAGAAAACATCACTCAAGAAATTCGGCTGCAATCGAACGATCCGACGGCCCGGCTGTCGTGGACAGCGGGGGTCTTCTACTCGCTCAATCGCCAGTACAGCCTCGAGGAAATCCACGATCCCATGGCGGATGCCTTCTTCAATCAGCTTATCGGGATGCCCATTGCCGCCTACTTCGGCACGCCCCTGAACCCGGATGGCAGTTCGGTTCTGCCGATGGGGGACTCTTACTTCAACCGCCTAACGAGCCACGACCGACAGATCGCCGGCTTTGGGGAAGTGAACTTTAATCTGACGGATACGTTGAAACTGACCGGCGGCCTGCGCGTCTCGAAGACCTCGTTCTCTATCTCGAGCCTGTCGGATGGGCCGCAGAACAGCGGGCCGCGGCCAGGCTCAAATGCCAGCAGCGAGAAGCCGGTCACGCCCAAGTTGAGCCTGCAATGGCAGGCCGACCCGAGTGACATGTACTACTTTACCTACGCCAAGGGCTTTCGTAGCGGCGGCGGCAACCCGTCCATCCCGTACGACCCGACCTTTGTGAATACGACCCTCGGGTGCACCCAGGACTTCCTAAATCTCAAAATTACTCACGCACCGGCAACCTATAAATCCGATACGGTGCAGAGCTTCGAGGTGGGTGCAAAGAACAATTTCAACAATCGCGTCCGCCTGGCAAGCAGCATCTACTACGTCAAGTGGAACAGCATCCAGGGCAATGTGGTGCCGCCGATCTGCCAGATTCAATTTACAGACAACTTGGGCGACGCTGTCTCGAAAGGCTTCGACGTGCAGGCCGATTTCCAGGTGACCGATGCACTGACCATCGATTCGAGCTTCGGATACACCGATGCGCGCTATACCAAGGACTCCTATCCGACCGGCGCAGCCCACACCGGTCCGCCACTGGTGTCCAGCGGCGATGCCATCGCGGGACCCAATGGAATCGGTACCGGCTTCTCCATTCCCCCCTACTCGCTGGCAGTTGGCCTGGAATACAAGTTCGACGCGTTTTCGCATGATTCATTCATACGCGGAGATTACGAGTACAAGGCGGGCGACAAGTGGACGCATGCCGCTCTCGACTCGCGCACGACCCAATATGATCCCGCGTCCTTTGCCAGCTCGAGGCAGGCTTTCGCCTCGCTGCGGGCGGGCACCAATATAGGCGACTGGGGTGTGTCCCTCTTCGTAGACAATCTGGCCGACACGCATACGCTCACGAACTTCAACCATCAAACCAGCTCTTACGATGGCAACGCTGCATTGGTGAGCCCCGCGTATCGATACATAACCTATCGACCGAGAACCTTCGGAATTACAGCCACTTTCCGTTATTGATTTCGACAGACAAACGACGAAGTCAGCGTGAAAGGGGCGCCGCCATCGGCGCCCCTTTCATCGATGCTGGGTACTGGCGATACGGTGCGGTGCGCCTAAGCGACCGCCCGTTTCGATTCCTGGCCGTAGGTGTCGCGCACCGCGGCGGCTAGCATATCCAAGCCCTCACTGAGCACGGAATCCGGGATCGTCAGCGGCGACAGCAGTCGCACGACATTAGCGGACGTGCCGCAGGACAAGAGAATCAGACCGCGCTTTTCCGCATTCGCCAGAATGGCGGCGGTCCCCTCCGCGTCGGGTATTTTGGTGACGGGATCCTTGACCAATTCGAAGGCGATCATCGCGCCTAAACCGCGCACATCGCCGATGCACGGGAACTCTTTGGCAAGCGTCAATAATCGCGTGCGCATTTTGTCGCCGACACTCGCCGCCCGTTGGCACAGCCCCTCTGCCTCGATCACATCCAGAACCGCATGCGCGGCCGCGATGCTGATGGGATTGCCGCCGTAGGTGCCACCCAAGCCGCCGGGATGCGCCGCATCCATGATGGTGGCGCGGCCGGTGACTGCGGAAATGGGAAACCCGCCGCCCAATCCCTTGGCCACGGTGATCAGATCAGGCACGACACCCGCGTGCTCGATGGAAAACATCTTGCCCGTCCGGGCGACCCCGCCTTGCACCTCGTCTGCGATCAATACAATGCCGTGCTCATCACAGAGTCGACGCAGGGCGCGCATGAATTCCACGGGTGCGACGTTGAAACCACCCTCGCCCTGCACAGGCTCGATGATGATGGCGGCGACGGATTTCGGATCAACGTCACCGTGAAACAACCGATCCAAATCGGCCAGCGCAGTTTCCGTGCTGATGCCGCGATACGGTTGCGGAAACTCCGCGTGATAGACCTCGGCGGGAAACGGGCCGAAGCCGCGTTTGTACGGCATGACCTTGCCGGTGAGTGCCATGGTCATGAGCGTGCGGCCGTGGAAACCTCCCGAGAACGCAATCACCGCGGAACGCTTGGTGTGGTAGCGAGCGATCTTGATGGCGTTCTCCACGGCTTCGGCCCCGGAATTCAAGAACAGGGTCTTTTTCGCAAAATCACCCGGCGCAAGCGCATTCAGTCGTTCCGCCAACCGTACATAGATCTCGTAGGAGGCCACGTGAAAACAGGTGTGGGCAAAGGCTTGCGCCTGCAGCGCCACGGCCTCCATCACGCGAGGATGGCGATGACCGGTGTTGACTACGGCAATACCGGCGGCAAAGTCGATGTAACGCCGCCCGTCGACGTCCCAAATTTCAGAATTCTCGGCCTTGGCGGCATAAATGCCCCGGGTCCCGACCCCGTTAGGTACCGCCGCCGCTTTTCGGGCTTTCAAATCGCCTGATTTAGACATATGCCGTCCTCTTTAATGCGCTAGCCAAGACCTGGAACGGTATCATTGGGCGGTATTTTGAGCAAAAGGTGGGCGCTCCAATGGCCATGGCTGATAACGTGTTGCCCCCGGATGGCCGGCCTCCGGATAGCCGGCCCCCGGATAGCCGGCCCCCGGATTCCGCGCCCCGG
This sequence comes from Gammaproteobacteria bacterium, assembly GCA_025358295.1. Classification (GTDB taxonomy): domain Bacteria; phylum Pseudomonadota; class Gammaproteobacteria; order Steroidobacterales; family Steroidobacteraceae; genus Bog-1198. The sequence continues at coordinate 36,257 of JANYJY010000062.1, read as the reverse complement.
GCGTCGAGCGGCACCCTGGCTGTGCGGATTTTGCGTTCCACCGCCGACACGCAAGTAGCGAAAGACGACTGGGTGGCTGTAGAAGCGCCGCTCGAATTCCTCCTGCACCATCCCTCATTGGGCCCGGAACCGATGTCCTTCGGCACGACCATGCGCACCCCGGGCGATGACGAAAGCCTGGCGGCCGGCCTGCTCTACGGCGAAGGTATCGTGAATGGAACGGCCGATATCGAGGGCATCGAGTCCAGCACGCGCCGGCCGAATGTGGTCAACGTGCGCCTGCACTCCTCCGTGAAAATTGCACCCAATACTCCATCGCGCCTGTTTTCCGCGGGGTCGAGCTGCGGGGTGTGCGGCACCACCGGACTCGATGCTGCGATCGCCCGCGCCGCCGCCACGCATGTTCCGGACACCGGCCACGTTTCATTATCCGTGCTGCTCCACCTGCCCAACCGAATGCGGTTGGCGCAGTCGAAGTTCGTCGATACCGGCGGCGTGCATGCATCCGCGCTCTTCGATTTTTCGGGAAATCTACTGAGTGTGGCCGAGGACGTGGGACGCCACAATGCCTTCGACAAGCTGGTGGGAATGAGCCTGATGTCCGAAGCTCTGCCGCTGCGCAATCGCGTCGTGGTGCTGAGCGGCCGTGCCAGCTTCGAGTTGGTGCAAAAAGCCATCCGCGCCGGAGTGAGCATACTCGCCGCCATCGGCGCGCCCTCCAGCTTGGCCGTCAATCTTGCGGTAGCGTCGGGGCTAACGCTGGTGGGGTTTCTGCGCGAGACTCAATGCAATGTGTATTCGTATCCGCAACGGCTGACTCTGACAGCCAGCGGGGATTGACCAGTTCAGTCAGCCGGTTGCGGCTGGCGCGCAGCACATCAACGATCTTGGGGTAAGCCGCGGAATATTGATCGCTCACCGATTCCTGGAGTGCGGTAATAAAATCTCGCCACTGACGCTGATTGGTCACGGTTGGTCCTGTCGGAAACTATGAATTAACGCCAATTTTCACAACAATAGTGCGTGAACCGCCGTTCACAGACAGTCGGCGCCGGGCGCCGGTCCCTGTAGGATTCCTCTCACGACGCCATTGCGCGACATGCTCTAGTTAACCTGATAACCCCTGCCCTGCAGGCACGCGGACATGGCACGGTTGTAATTGCTGCGCGCGGCATCGGGATTGCCCGCGATTCCACCGCCAGGCAAAGTCGGATCGAAGCCCGTTTGTCCCTTGGCCCAATCATGGCACTCGAATTGGTCCGCGGCCTGCTGCTCCTTGGTTTGACCGTTCTTCGGGTAAATCATCAAGTCGTCCGCAACGCTCTCGGACGCTTGATCGGGCGGCGCCGATGGTTCATCGGCATCGTCTGGTGGGTTGACGACGGCGTAGCCGTTTTGCGCCGGCTGCCAGGTGTAATACACATTGTCCGCGTAGTAGTAGGGGGCACCGCCGAACCAAACGGTGGAGTAATAAGGCGGCAGCACCGAGATCACCAGGCCGGGCGGCGGGGCTATGACGACGAATCCAGGACCGCGCGGCGCATACCAAATGCCGCCGCTGAAATAGTAGCGGCTCCCATCGTGATAGTAAGGTCGGTAGCCATCCGGCAAATACGGTCTCGTCGTACCCATCGGCGGGTAGTAGCGACCGTGATTGTAGCGGCCATCTAAAACCTGTCCGCGGCCATCAAAAGCCGGGCGAGACACACCCAGAGACGGCGTCGACCGGCCCGGCGGCATTTGCGGCCTGGCCTGTGGGGGCGGCATTTGCGGCCTGCTTGGCGGGGGTGGTGACTGAGGCCTGCCCATGGGCGGGCGGCCCTGGTTGTGCTCATCGGCAGCCATGGCGAGCGCGCATTCCGCGCCGCCCCACACCAGCAGTGCTATCGACAAAAGCGTGATTCGTAGTTTATGAATCATGAACGGCTCAACTGATCGAATAACCGCGTCCCTGCAAGCAGGCGCTGATTGCGCGGCGATAAGAATCCGCCCGTGCCCTGCCAGTGGCGGCACTTTGATTGTATTGAGTTTGAGTTTGCTGGACCTGCGCCTGGGCGTTGGCATCCGACGTAGAGCCGATGATTCCCCCGGTTGCACCGCCGATGATGGCTCCGGCCCCGGCATTGCGCGGACCCCCGATAATGGCGCCGATGATGGCTCCGCCGATTACGCCGGCAGCGGTACCTGAACCAGGAGGATTTGCCGGTTGAACAATGACGCGCTCATACGCGCTTGCATTCGAGCGGCTCGGATCGACTCCCGTTTGCTGAACGGCCCAAACATGGCACTCATATCGATCGCGTTCGGTTTGTTCCGGACTTTGGCCGTTAGCAGGGTAGACGAATACCTTTTGGGGCGGGGGCGTCGGCACCGCATAAGTGCGGGGCGGCGGTGCAACACAAGCCGCCAATAGCGTCGCAGCCGCCACCGACAGCGCGATTCGCGCTCCGGCGACCGATTTTGGGGAAAAACCTGCCACTTTCATTTACTCCAATCCATAGGTTCCAGACAATCAACGTGAAACTGCCGCCTCAGTTGACAGCGAAAAGCCCCCCAAAGTTCGACGCCAACCGCTACTTGGCAGGTTTACGAAACTTTAATATGAACTGATCGGTCTTTCCGCGGACGGATGGATCGAACACTTTGAGCGTGTGATTGTCCTCAGGCTGGTGCAACAGATCGCTGCTGCCGACGAAAACGAATCCCGCCGCCAGTACCTCCCTTTTCACGGTCTCCGGGTCGATCCTATGTAAGATCTTGGTGTCCCTCGACTGCGATCCCGCTGCCGCGGTGTGATCGAGCACCAGGTAGATACCGCCCGGCTTGAGATCATCGAATATCAGCTTGTTGACGATGCCCACATCCAGCCCGGGGAAATTATGCAGGTCATGGTAGTTCTGCGATGTCCACACTAAATCGACGGGCGCGGGCACGCTGAGCTGGCTGAACGGTTCGACCACCACGCTGACATTGGTGTAGTTCGGGTCGGCCGCAAGCGCTTTGACCCGCGCGGCGAAATCCGGCATGTCCGCAGGCGCATTGGGCAATGGCGGCGGCACCAAGGCATACACATGTCCCGTGCTGCCGACTGCCTTGCTGAACAGGCGCGTGAAGTAGCCGCCGCCCGGCAATAACTCAGCAACTTGCGCACCGCTCTTCACCCCCACGAACGCCAATACTTCGCCCGGTTTGCGGTTCACGTCGCGTTGCTTATCGGCATCCGGTCGGTTGCCGTCGGCGACCGCCGCCGCAATGTTGCCCGGAACGGATCCTGCGCCGGCAGAGTTTGCAGCAAGCATTAGCATGGCCGTCAACGCGGCCGACAGAACGAACGGGTGGTGAGTCATGAAATTCCCCCTTTTATCCTGCCGCCATTCTATCACTTGCCAGGTCGCGTTTTGACAAGCACGAACGCAGCGGCGGCGTATCATCCGGGCATGAGTTTAAGTGTTTTCGACATCTTTAAGATCGGCATCGGCCCATCGAGTTCGCACACCATGGGACCGATGAACGCGGCGCGCAGCTTCGTCATGCTATTGGCGGAGCGAGGCTTGCTGGAGCGCACGGCCCAGGTGTCGGCTCAGCTGTACGGCTCCCTGGCGCTGACGGGACGCGGACACTGTACTGACCGCGCCATTCTGTTGGGACTTGAAGGACTGAGTCCCGATACCATCGAATCGTCCAGCGTCGATTCGACACTGCAAAGAATTCGCCTCGGCGGCCGCATCCGTTTGTTGGGCCGACACGAGATCGCCTTCGACGAGCCGCTGAATCTGCTGTTTCACACAGATCAGGTGTTGGCGGGTCATTCCAACGGCATGCGCTTCACCGCGCACGATGCGGCGCTGCAGGTTCTGGCCCGGGAGGAGTACTACAGCATCGGCGGCGGCTTTATAGTGCAAGCCGGCGCGGAGGCCAACGTCGGCGTCGCACGCGCCGAACCTCCCTATGAGTTCAATTCCGGTGCGCGGCTGCTCGAACATGGCCGTACACAGGGATTGGAAATACACGAACTCATGCTGGCACGGGAACGCGTATGGCGCACTGACGCGGAGATTCGTAGCAGTCTTTTGCGAATCTGGCAGGTAATGCAGGATTGCGTACGTCGCGGCTTCGAGGCCCAAGGCCTATTGCCCGGCGTACTTGGCGTGCGCCGTCGTGCGCCGAAGCTGTATCGCCAACTGATGAGCGGTGATCCGAAGAGTCCCATGCATGCGCTCGATTGGGTCAATGTGTTTGCATTGGCAGTAAATGAAGAAAACGCCGCCGGCGGCCAGGTCGTCACTGCGCCGACCAATGGCGCGGCAGGAATCGTTCCGGCGGTGCTGCATTACTATCGGCGTTTTGAGCCGGGCGCGGACGACGACGGCATCATTCGCTTTCTACTCACCGCCGCCGCCGTCGGCATGTTGTACAAACAAAATGCATCGATTTCCGGTGCGGAGATGGGATGTCAGGGCGAAGTCGGCGTCGCCTGTTCCATGGCGGCCGCCGGGCTGGTGTCCGCGCTCAACGGCAGCAACGAGCAGATCGAAAATGCGGCGGAAATCGGCATGGAGCACAATCTGGGATTGACCTGCGATCCGGTCGCGGGACTGGTGCAGATTCCCTGCATCGAACGCAATGCCATGGGGTCGGTAAAAGCCATCAACGCGGCGCGTCTGGCAATGCGCGGCGACGGCTCGCACAAGGTGTCGCTCGATCAGGTGATCGCCACCATGCGCCAAACGGGACTCGACATGTCCACCATCTACAAGGAAACCTCGCAGGGCGGTCTCGCCGTCAACGTACCCGAGTGCTGAGTACTTGAAGCGCCTGCCTGCGTGGCGCTACCCTGTGGCTTGCAGCCCCTGAACGATACCGCTGATCGTGGCGCGCAAGGCGCCGAACAAAGCCCGGTCTTCCCGGCCGGTCATGCGCCAACGCTGCAACAGATCCACTTGCATCAGATGCATGGGATCAATATAGGGATTTCGCAGCTTGATCGATCGCTGCAAAGTCGGATCGCTGTCGAGCAGGCGAGCCGAACCGCGCAGCCGCAACACGTGCGCCACGGTGAGCGCGTATTCGGTGCGAATAGGCTCGGATTGGACACGCAGCGCATCCCCAGCCAGGGCATCGTAGTGGTTTGCGATGTCCAGATCGGTTCGACCCAGCATCGCTTCCACGTCATCGAGCAAGTGCGCGAAGAACGGCCAATGCGCGACCATCCGGCCGACGACCTCATCGCCGTGCTGCTCCACGGCCGCCGACAGGCCGCTGCCGAATCCGAACCATCCCGGCAACATATGCCGGCTTTGCGTCCACGCAAATACCCAAGGTATCGCACGCAGGGCGCCGATGCCGCCGACGCCGCCCCGCGCCGCCGGCCGCGAGCCGATGTGCATCCGCTCGATGACGTCGAGCGGGGTTGCCGCGCAAAAATAATCATAGAACCGCGGGTTGTCGTAGACCAGCCCGCGATACACCTCAAGGCTGCGCGCGGCGATGGTTTGCATCGCCGCCATTTGCTCGGGTGGTATCGAAGGTCTCTGTCCAGCATGCGCCGTCGCTAAAGTAACGGATGCAAAAGTGCGCTCGAGAGTACGCATCGCGATCGGACGCAAGCCATAGCTCTGATTGACCACTTCACCTTGCTCGGTCAAGCGCAAAACGCCGCGGATCGCCCCGTCCGGTACGGCCTCGACCAGATTTTCGGTACGCCCACCACCCCGCGCCGGCGTGCCGCCGCGGCCGTGAACTATCAACAACTTGATGTCGGACTGCCGTGCCGCTGCGAGCAAAGCGGACTGCGCAACCTGCAAAGCCCAGCGGGAGGCTGCGATCCCGCCTTCTTTGTTCGAGTCCGAGTAGCCTATTACGATGGCTTGGCGATTGCCGCGTGAGGCCAGATGCCGCCTATACGCGGGCTCTTGGTGCAAAGACCTCAGGATATCGCCGGCACGCTCCAAAGAATCGATGCACTCCAGCAGCGGCGCCACATCCAGAGGTGACTCGCCGGTGCGCTTGTCGGTGATGTCTGCCCATCGGGCCAGCAACAGCACCGCCAACACATCCTCAGGTCCCTGCACGCCGCTGACGATATATTTGCCGATGGCGCGGCCGCCGAATTTGTGCCGCGCCTGCGCGATGGCTTCGAATACCCAGAGGCTGCGCCGGCCCACGGCATCGAAGGCGGATGTGGGGCCCTGGTCGCGCGCTAGCAAATCCCGCAGTTGCCGCAGCCGCTCCTCCGCAGGCAGCGTCGGCCAATGCGCCAGACCGAGGCCTTGCGCAATCACTTGATCATGCATACGTGCGTGCTGGGTTACATCGAGAGTCGCAAGATGAAATCCGAAAGTGCGCACTCTGCGCAGGAATCGCCGCACCAGAAAATATCCGGCATGGCGTCCGCGATTTGCGATCAGGCTGTCCGCCGCGAGCCCCACGTCGGACAGCAATTCGTCCGGGCTCTGGTATGCATTGGGCCGTCCCTCATAGGTCGACTTGAGCCGTTCGCCGATCTGCCCAAAAAACATCCGGTAGGGCATGCGATCGTGGCGCGCGGGCGCCAGCGCCTGGGCGCCCGGCAGTATAGCGCTGTACGAATCGATGCGTGCTGCGAGCGCGGGGCTCACGCCGACACGACTCGCACTCTGGCTCAAGGACTCGGCGAGCTGGCCGCACTCCGTGAAATAAGTCGAGACGATTACCTGCTGATGGCGGTGCAGGGTCTCGCGGATGGTCTTGCCGTGCACATCGGGGTTCCCGTCCATATCCCCGCCGACCCAGGAGCCAAAGTGCAGGATGCTCGGCACGTCGATCTGTTCCACCGCAACGGAATAGGCCTTGGCAAGCGCCGCCTCGATCTCCTCGTAGAACAGCGGCACGACGCGGTACAAAATATCGATTAAATAGAACAGGACGTGCTCGCGCTCGTCGGCCACCGTCAGGCCTTCGCGAGGATGTTCTTCGGTCTGCCAGATGCTGGTCACTTCCTGCCGCACGCGGGCCCACAAGGTGTCCAACTCCGCGGCCGTCGAGGCGGGATTGAGCCGATCCAGCAGATCCTGGGCGATGTGCTGCTGCTTGCGCAGGATCGTGCGCCGCGTCGATTCAGTCGGGTGTCCGGTGAACACCGGTTCAATGCTCAGCGCTGAAATCAATTCCAGGGCCTGCTGCAAAGTCACGCCGTCCCGCTGTAATCGTGCGACACAATCCGCAATGCCGCCCGGCTGCGAAGTGCTGGAGTCGTTGAGATATTGCCGGCGCCGGCGAACTCGATGCACTTTCTCGGCCGTGTTCACCGCTTGAAACCAGATCGAAAACGCCCGCGTCAAATCGGTCGCCGCCGACGCTGTGCGGCCCATCGTACGCTGCTGCAGTTCGATCCCGCCCTCAGCATCGCCGTCGCGCTGCCGAATCGCCGCCAGGCGATCGCCTTCCACCAGTTTGAAGAACTCCTCGCCGCCCTGGTCGCGCAGCATCTCGCCGACCAAGGTGCCCAAGACATGCACATCCTCGCGCAGTGCCGAGTCCTTGATGGGAAATTGAATGCTTTGGCGATACATAATGCTAGGCTCTCAAGATTGGACGGAGAAATAGTATGAGCTTGTTGGCGCAGATCGCTATATTTCTTGCAGCAGCGGTCATCGCAGTCCCGATATTCCGTTACTTCAAATTGGGCTCAGTCCTCGGCTACCTGGCTGCGGGCATCGTCATCGGACCCGCCTGCTTGGGGTTGATCAGCAAGGTCGATGCCACCCAGCACATTGCGGAATTCGGCATCGTACTCCTGATGTTCGTCATCGGCCTCGAACTTCAGCCCTCGCGCCTTTGGGTGATGCGCAAGCCGATCTTCGGTCTGGGCCTCGCGCAAGTGTCGGTGACCACAATGGCAATCGGCTCGGCTGCGTACTTCGCCTTCCAGCAGTCCTGGCAAACCTCGCTGATAATCGGCTTCGGTCTCTCGATGTCTTCCACGGCACTGGTGCTGCAACTCTTAGCCGAGCGCGGACAACTCACTTCTCAATACGGTCGTTCCGCTTTCAGTATCTTACTGTTTCAGGACATTGCCGTCTTGCCGGCGCTCGCCCTGCTGCCGCTTTTGGGCGTCGCGGCGGCTAAAACCACGGGCCCGGGCGGCTGGTTGGCGGTCAAGTTTGTCGCCGTGCTCGCCACCGTAATCATCGGCGGACGCTACGTGCTGCGCCCCATGCTGCGCATCGTGGCTGCGACACGGGTAGCCGAAGCGTTCACGGCCGCCGGCCTGCTGGTCGTGATTGGGACTGCATTGCTCGTCAGTCAGGTGGGATTATCCCTCTCCTTGGGCGCTTTTCTCGCCGGGGTCTTGCTGGCGGACAGCGAATTTCGCCACGAGCTCGAGGCCGACATCGAGCCTTTCAAGGGCCTGCTGCTAGGCTTGTTTTTTATCACGGTCGGGATGTCGGCCAATTTGCGGCTGGTGCTCGAGCAGCCGCTGACCATCATCGGCCTGACCTTGGGTTTCATGTTGGTGAAGGTCGCGTTGCTGCGCGCTATCGGACGGCTGTCGGGTCACTCAACCGCAGCCAGCCGCGGCCTGGCATTCAGCCTGCCATCCGGCGGTGAATTCGCGTTCGTGCTCTTTGGTCTCGCTGCAACGCTCGGCATCATGGATTCCGAGATCGCCGACCTTCTGGTGCTGGTGGTGACTACGTCGATGATATTGAGTCCACTGCTGCTGCTGCTCCACGACACGCTGTTCAAGAAGAAATCCGACGCAGAGGATCGCCCCTTCGACACACCGGACGAACTGTATCCAAGGGTGATCATCGCGGGCTTCGGCCGCTTCGGACAAATCATCGGCCGAATCCTGCGTGCCAGGAAGATCGCCTTTACCGCACTCGAGGCCAATCAGACTCAAGTCGACTTTCTGCGCCGTTTCGGCAATCAAGTATTTTACGGGGACGCCTCACGTCTCGAGATGCTGCGTGCCGCGCACGCCGAGAACGCCCAGATCTTCGTGCTGGCGATCGACGATGTCGAAGCGTCGGTACGCACCGTGGAGTTGATCGAAAAGCACTTTCCTCACTTGAAGATATTTGTGCGCGCGCGCAATCGTCAGCACGCCTTCCGATTGATGGATTTCAACTTGCGCTACATCATTCGCGAAACGCTGGTTTCCAGCCTGGAGATGTCCGAGAGGATTCTTGAGACGCTGGGCCTCTCGAAAGCGCAGGCGGTGGACAGCGTGCGCCGGTTCCGGGTGCACGATGAAGCAACCATGGCAAAGCAGCATGCGGTGAAAGACGACGAAAAGAAATTGCTACAGACCAGCCGCGAATCCGCCGAACAGCTACTGCAGCTGTTCGAAGCCGACGCCGCTCTGCCCGAGCAACCGCAAAGAAGAGGGATCGCGAATTCTTAGTGCGGATTGAGCAAGACGGTCGTGTCGAAGCTCTCGAAACTCGTGAGTACGCGCCGGTAGGCATTCTGCATGATGCGCTCGGCGTTCTTGTCGGCGCGGGCGCCCAACAACATGCGAATGACCACATCGTCCTGCGGACGCGCGAGATCCTCGCCCAGGATCTGATATGCAAAGCGCGCCAATCTCTGATTCATTTCATTGGCGAATCGCAGGCGCACGGCGTCATTGCCGTCGCCGGCGCCCACCTTGGCTTCCTCGGCGACTTCGAAAATCAGGCGCGCGACGAACCGGGCCTTGTCGATCAGGCCTAGATCGCTGAAGAACTCGATTTCGGATTGAATGTTCATCCGGCTGGGAAAAAATCGATGGGTTTGGTGGCCGTCAAGGTTGCCACATCCTTGGCATCGAATCTGAACAAGCGGATACGCGCCAATAATTTGCTCTCGAATTCCTTGTCGTTGAGCTCGCTGGAAACGACCCGCGCCGCGGAGATCTCGCCGGACGGGGTGATTGTCAACTCCAGCACTACCTTGCCTTGCAACGCCGGACTATCGCGCAGCGCGCGAGCATACATGGCATCGATGGCGCCCTTGTTCTTGGTGAACACCAGCGCAATTTCATCGGCGCTACGCGAAGCCTTGCCGCTGCCCCCGGCGCGCGTTGCGGCCTGTCCGCCTGCGCCGAGATTCGGGTCTTTGACCTGCGTGGCATAAATGCCGCGCAGCGAACCGGATCCCGCCGCGAGTCCGCTGCTGGTGGGCGCACTGATTCCGCCGCTGGTGCCCCCAGCCTTTGAGCTAATGATATTTCGAGTCACCGCACTCACATCGCCCGGATCCGTGGTCTTGGGCTGATTCTTCGCGAACTTGTCCAAATCGACCTGATCGCGCAATGCAGCAAGGTCGTCCAGGTTCGCGAGCAGCCCGCTCTTTGACGCCTTGACCCGCGGATCTACGGGCTGCGGCACGGGCTTCGCCGAAACAGGGGCCTTCTCAAGCGGCTTCTCGGGCTTGGGCGGCGGCGGTGGAGGTGGCGGAGGCGGAGGCTCCATGACCAGCTGCACCACTCTCTCGGGCAATGAATCGGTGTTAACCACGATCTTATGCCGGGGTAGAAACGGCATGATGATCGCAATGATCGCGAAAACGATGGCCAGGTTTCGAAGAATGGTCCGAAACCGCCGTTCCATTTCCTCCGACGGCGACCATGGCAATTCGTAGCGCCGATAGTACGGCGCCAGTCCGGTCGCAACGCGTTGGGTTGGGTTCGCTGTGGCTGCCATTTAAGTCGCCGCCCTTTCGCGTTCGACCACGGCGAACGACACCTTGCCGTACTCCGCTTCGCTGCACGTCAGCATGATCTTTTTCAGTACGCTATACGGCGTGGCCTTGTCGCCCATGATGGTGACTTCGCGCTTGGCGATGTCCACATGCTCGGCACCGCCTAAGGTTCGATCGTTCTGGGCCATCAAGGCGTTTTTCAGGGGTGCAAAAAACGGTCCCTGATTGGCGACGACATCGCTCAGCGAACCGACCAATTGGCCGTCCACGAACACTGCATCCTTGGTGATCATGACGACCACGGCCGCACTCGGCTTGCGATCGGACAAGGACTGAGGAATCGATATATTTTTGGTGTTCGGCAGAATATCCACGTCAGCGGTATGCGCGAGCAGAAATACCACCAGAATGGTCATCATATCGATGAAAGGTATCAGCACGAAGTGACTGCCGCCGTGCCTGCGTTGACGATGACGCTTGATGCGATAGGAAGTCATATCGGGGCATCCGCGATGGCAATATCGGGAAACAGTTCTGCCTTGGAGAATGGCGCCACGGGCAGTTGATAGACGCGAACAGTGTCCATCACCTGCACCAAGGTATCGTAGGGAACCGCGGGTCCCGGCAGAATCGTCGCGTCGGTCATTTGCGGGAACTGCGATTTGATCCGGCGCATGAACTCCGACAGATTCTCCAAATCGTAGCCGCTCGCCGTGTTGGCGAGAGTCTTTAGCGGTCCGGAATTGCGATCGTTGATCACCAGATCATTGGGGCGAATGATCACTTCCAGCTTGAGCCCTTTGGGCAGATCGAGCGGCGCGGCGTTGCTGCTGGCGGGCAAATTCAGCTGCAAAATATTCGTCTTGGAAAATACAGCAGTGAAAATCAGGAAGAACACCAAAATCACCATCATGTCGATCATCGGCACAATGTTCAGGTCGTCACGCCCCTGGTGATAGCGGGCGTGATTGCGTCGGACGAGTCGCGCGGACTTTGACTTCATGGCTGGAGCACCATTCTAAAGGGCCGTTCCTAGATGTTGCCGCGGGCAGCGGCTGGAGCTCGCGCCGCAGGCGCAGCGGGAGCCGCGGGCTCATGCGCGGCGCGATCGGACTGCCGTTCCGTAATGGAGTTCAGGAATTTGACCGACGCGATTTCCAAGCTGTCGATCAGCGACGTGCTCTTGGACTCGAGAAACATATGCGCCGTGAGCAGAGTGATCGCCACCGCCAAGCCCGAGGCGGTATTGTTCATCGCCACCGAAATGGCCGCGGCCAGCAGGCTGGCTTTCTCAGCGGGGTTCGCCGTCGCGACGGCGCTGAACGCCCCGATCAAGCCGGTGATGGTGCCGAGCAGGCCGATCAACAGGCCGACGTTGGCCAACGACGAAAGATAGTGAGTTCGCTTCTCGATTCGCGGAATGACTTCGAGCAGGCTCTCGTCCATGGCCTTTTCGATGTCGTCGCGTCGTTTCGCGCTCGCCACTCGTGCAACGCCGTAGTTCAGAATCGTGGCAATCGAAGCCTTGGAATTCTGGGTAAGGGCCACGACCTGCTTGAAATTGCCGGAGCTTAATGCGGGAACCAGATCGTCCCACAGGCTGCGGTTGCGAAAGGTCTCGCGGGTCAAATAGACGTATCGCTCAATGGCGATCGCCACTCCGACCACGAATATCAAGGCCAGCGGGTAAAGGAACACTCCGCCGTCCTTGAAGAAATTGACCACCGAATTCATAAAATTCATCTGCGCGCTCCTAAAAAATGCCCATCCGTCCCAAACTAGATTCAACCAGATTTTGCATAATAATCGGCGGACTTACTTCTCACCCTGCTGCGCCGGTTTAGGCGGCGCACCATTTTGAGACGCGTCTGCTTGAACGGCGTGGTAATAGACCACTTCACGTTTGAATACATCCCGATCGACGGGTGCAAGAATTTCATCCACCAAGCTGTTCATCGGCTTTCCGGCCAGGTCGCCGATATCCGACCTCTTCCAAGGGACGATGTACATCACCTTGGGCTGTTCCTGACTGCCCGTAACCGTGGCCGTGCCTAAATCCAGCCGGTCAATCTTGGCGCCTCCCTTCGGCGCCGTCGCTGCACCCGGGGCGGCCCGCGCAGCCGCCTGGTGACCGCTCGAGGCCGCGGCTGCGGCCGGCGCCGGGGGCGCAGTTGCGGCCCGGGCCGGGCTCGACGTGTCGGCACGCGGCTCACCTGCCTCGGATTGGGCCGTGGCCTTGGCCGGAGTTGATGTTGGCCCTCCCGGAGCAGCAGCTTGTTGTGCCAGCGCCCAGCCCGATACTGTGCAGTGCAATACAATCAACGTGAGGGTTCTGGTTGCGGTATTCACGCGGGCTCCTTCTTGGTCGCCGGTGCCTGGGCCGGCGCGCCGACACGTTTACGCAGTTCCACGACCCAGCCAGTGACCTGTTTGTTGTCGCCAGCAATCACGATGTAGCGCTCGAATTCCTCGAGGGCCTTTTGCGGCTGCGCGAGATACAAATCGTAGAGTACGCCCAAGTTCAGATGCGCTGGGGCGTAGTTGGGATCCACCGTAATCGTACGCTGATAAGCCGCTTCAGCCTCGGTAAATTTTCCCAGCCTGCGCTCGACGATTCCGAGTTCATTGCCGGCCACCACATTGCTCGGGTTTTGTTCGAGTACCGACTTGAAGGCAGCCTCGGCTTCGGGCAGGCGCGAATCGTGCAAATACAGAAGCCCCAAGTTGACTTGCGGTCCCGTCAATTGCGGATAGCCGGCCAGCAACTGTTTGAATTCCAATTCGGCATCGGTATTGCGCCCCGATTTCATGAGCTGCAGGGCCTGGTTGTATTGCTGGGTTGCGCGTGGCGGGAGGGGCGTGGCATCGGGGGCCACGATGGCGCCCGCGCCGGGCTGGGCCGCAGGCACGGCCGAGGCCGCCGCGCCGGATGCAGCCGCGGTCGTCGGCGCCGCTGCGTCTGGCTTGGCGGGTGCCGGCAGTTGCACGAGTGCAGGCGCAGGCCTCGGCGGCGCACTGTGACAGGCCGCCAGCAACGCCAGCGCACCTATGCTAACGAATCGTTTCGACCAGCTGCTCACCGATTTCCGCCTTGCCGTAACGGCCTGGGTTGAGTTGTGCCAGCGCGGCAAAGCTCTTCTGCACCCATTCATCGTAGGTGCCGTCTTTAGTTCGCGCCGTGTTTACTTCGTGCAGTTTGATCGCCTTCTCTTCGAACGGGAAAGCCTGCTCTTCCAGCAATACGTCGTACTGCTCCAATTCGTCCTTCGACAATTTCTTCGGCCGCTCCGAGGTCATCAGGTCCTTACCCAGCTGACGATACAATTCGGCGCTCTCGAAAGTCGCCGCAGTAGTAACGTCGGCCACCTGATAGTCGACCGCCTGTTCGTAGGCCTTGAGAGCAGCCTCCATCGCCTTGCGCTTCTCGGCCAACGATTTCTTGAGAGGGGCGACGAGTTTGATGCGCCTGAATTCATCGCGGACGGGAATGGCGAGCGTCAGCGTCGCCTTCGCCGCCAAGGCCTTGCTGCGGTCGGTGCGCGTCGCGCCCGCCGCCCGGTCGGCCACGATAATGTCCCTCAGCCAAAAATCCCGGGCGCCGGTGTCACCCAGCTTTGCCGTGATCAAGCTCAATTTGTTACGCGCTTCCATCGCCGGATTCAGCGGCTGCGGAAAATGTTTCACGAATGCCTCGAGCATGGCGCGCGACTTGGCGGTGTTGCCCGCCTTGTCGTACAGATCCGCCGCCTGCAAGGTGGCCTCGCGCTGCACATCCGCAGACTCGCCGGGGCTCTGCGCAATTTTCTCGAATTCCACGGCCGCCTCGCCGGGGTGATTCGATTCCGTGTAGGCCACGGCAAGATTGCGCGTCACATCGACCTGAAGGGGACTTTGCGGGAAATTACGGCGAAAGCCTTCAAGGACGACAACCGCCCTATCCCACTGTTTATCCTTGAGAAGCAACGCCGCGGCGTCGAAATCTGCGTTCGCACGTACCTTTGAGGTCGGCGCCAACGCCGCCACGCGCAGGAAGTCTTCCACCGCCGCTGCGTTGTCGCCGGATTTGCTCTTCTGCTCGCCCTGTTTATAAATCGACGCCGCCAGACGCTCGACGATGACAGCCCGTTCGGGGTCATTGGCGGGCATCAGGGACTGTGCGTGGCTATAGGCGGCTTCGGCCTTGTCGAACACGCCCTGCTCGAAGTTTGAATTGCCGATCACCGTCCAAGCGACCCGCTGTTTCGTGAGGTCGACGGGAGGCTGGCGCGCCAGCAATGCCTCGGCGGCCGCAGTCGCCCGCGCATAGTCCTTGATCGCGTACAGATCGGTAGCGGCGCGCATCAATACCGTGGCGCTTTCAGGATGGTTCGGGAAGGTCTGCGCGAATTTCAACGAACTGTCCACGCTGCGGCTATGAACCGCGGCCTTGGTCTCGCCGCTCAGAGTCTCTTCGTGCTTGCCATAGGCAACGATGGCCGCATATCCCGCAGCAGCAGCCTTGTCGTGATCCCCGTAGTGATAGGCCGTGCTCTCGTACTCCTTCGCGGCGTCGAGATATTGCTTGCTCTCGAATAAGGTATCGGCGAGCAGAAAATTGGTGACGGCCGAATCCGGGTCGTCAGGGAAGGACGTGAGATAGCTCCGGTACCACTTGGCCGCTTCCTGGTAGTCCGAGACGTTCTTGGAGCGCTGCGCCTCGGCGTGGTAGTGCTGCGCCACGTCCTTGAGGTTGGTCTTGAGCTCCGCGACGACCTTGGGCTCGTTTTTAGCCTGCCGGCCCTGCCAGTAAGTCGTGCCGAAACTGTAGTTCTCGACGAACTCTTTCTTGCCTTGCAAGACGAGTTGCGGGAAGCCGCCTTTCTGATATGCCTCGATCGCCTGCATTTCCAACAGCGGTGCCTTTTCGTTGTTCGGATCCCGGGAAACGAAGGCGCGATAACTGTCGGCAGCATCCGTATACCGCTCCTTCTCCATGTACAGGTCGCCCAGACGGGCATATAGAAGATACGAATACGGGCGCGGCTTTCGATGCTTCACGAACTCCTCGATGGATTTCGGGCCATCCAGATAAGAGAACGTGATGCTCATGACACGGAAGGTATCTTCCACCAACTCGCGATTGGGCCGGCTCAAGGTCTCAAGTTCGATGAGCTCAGAGGGATTCTTCTTCGACACCAGCACCGAATCGAGCACCCCGGCGAAAGACTCCAAGCTGCGCTCATTCTCACCTTGCTTGAACAGCGACCAACCATGTTTGTAGAGACTTTGGTTGTAGAAAGCCGATGCGGGGCCGATTCGAGTGACGGCCTCGTAGGCACTCTGTGCCTTGGGATACGCCTTTTCGGAGAATAATATTTCGGCACGCCGGAACTGCGCTTCGTCGATGTAGCGGCTGTTCGGATAACTCGCCACCAGCTGATCCAAGGAAGCCAGCGCCTTATCGGGCTGTGCATTGAGCTCGTAGGCGCGCGCCAACTGGTACAACACCGAATCGTTGCGCTCGTATTTTGGATAGATTTTCAGCAAGGCGGAATACAAATGGATGGCTTCGGTGGCGCGCAGACCCTCGTTCGTCACCAGCTCGCGTTCGATTCGCTCGGACTCGGAACTCTCGAGATTCAAGTCGCCGAGGCGGCGCAGGGCTTCCGCACGCAACGCCGCATCGCCCGCGTTCAGGTCCAGAAACCGCTTGTAGCTGTCCATGGTCTTGTTGGCGTCGACATTCTTCGGAGGATCGGTGTTCACCTCGACCTGCTGCGCATCGAGATCCTTGATGGTCGGCGGATTCTTGTTCGCCGCGCCGGCCATGGAAGCGAACAGTACGGCACTCATCGCCACCATGGCCGTGAGCCGGGTGACTGCCTGTATATTTGCGCGGGACTGCCTCATGGCTTGACCTTCGGCTTGTCATTCGCCGCACGATCATAAATCGCCGCCAATTCGTAGCGCGCCTGAATCTGATAGGTCGAGATACGCTGCTTCTGGCCTTCGAGTTCGCGGACAGCGAGGGTCTGCAAAAA
This sequence comes from Gammaproteobacteria bacterium, assembly GCA_025358295.1. GTDB lineage: Bacteria > Pseudomonadota > Gammaproteobacteria > Steroidobacterales > Steroidobacteraceae > Bog-1198. The sequence goes on along the minus strand of JANYJY010000062.1, from coordinate 19,569 downwards.
CCTGTTCTGCTGCTCCGACACATCGGCCAAATGCTGCTGCAACTCATCCATGCGGGCCCGCAGCGCCGCGATCCGGCTGACGTAGGCACCCGTATTGGTCGGTACGCCGGCTCGCGCCTGCTTGACCAGCACGGCGCGCTTTTGCGTCTCTTTGAGTTCGGACTCGAGTTCCTTGACCGAGCGACGCTCGTTCCAAAGCCTGGCCCTGAAGCTCGACGACAGCCGCCAATACAAGACGCCCTTCATCAAGCGGTGCTTCTCACGCATCTCCGCAAGATCCGGATCATCCGCATGCGCCGCAAGATATTCCTCGATCTGCTTCAGCCGACCCCAAGTCCGCTGCTCCTCGGGAGTGCCCAAGGCTGCGACGTCGTTGGATTTTTCGATTTCGTTGATGCGCGACTCAAAGTCGACGCGCTGTTGCGTCATGCCGTCTAGATTGGTCGCCGCCATGACGGCGTCGGCCTTCGGCACCCGCTGACGGTAGGCTTCCTGCCGGGTATCGAGCATGTCATCGTAGGCCGATACATCCTCGCGCCAATCGTCCAAATTGCGACTCATGAAATTGAGTTCGCGGTAATTCTTGAGGCCCTCTTGGAACTCATTGCTGGCCAACAGTTGGTACAAGTAGCGCGACTCGGGCGCGTTGGGCAGGCTCGACAGCTGCCAATACCAGGTCAAGGCGCTTTTCTTGTCGTCATTCAGAAGGCGATCAAGCAGATGACCGCTGCGGATTTGTTCGATTGATTCGTCGATCCGCTTCATTTCGGCATCGAAAGATTCAATGGCGGAATTGTAGTATTCGGCCGCTTGACCCGTCGCCGACAATTGACTGTAGGCGTATGGCACGGTCAGAAATGACTCTTGCACCGCCGAGTCGAGCAGATTGCGCTTGCGCAGCGTGAGCCACGGCACCAGTGCGCGCTTGAATTCCCCGACTCCGGCATCGGCCCAGCCGACACCGAGCAACGCCTTGCTCGAATAGGGACCTTCCAGCCTCACTCTCTGCAGGATGGGCTTGGCCTCCGCCGCTCGTTGCGCTTGCAGCAGTGCGAATCCCAGCGCCAAATTGGCTTTATCCTTGAGCGAGAGCAATTCCTCGCTGCGAGTATCGATACGTCCCACGCGATCCAAATACGGGATGGCCTCGGCGAGCCGGTCCCTGCGTACCAGCGCCACCCCTAGGTTAAATTGCGCGTACGCGGTCCAATCGGGAGCGCCGTGCCAATTGCCCAGCGCCACGATGGCATCGTCGTAGCGTCCCTGCCGCATCATCAGCTGCGCGAGCAGCATGTAGCGCTCGGCACTGATGCGCGGCTCGATCTTGTCGGACACCTGCCGCAACGCGCGCTCGGACTCCTCCAGGTAACCACGCTGGTACCAGACCTTTCCCAGATAGAACCACGCCTTGTTGCGAACCGCTTCGGATGTGTTCTGTTTCAGCAAGGCCTCGAATATCCTGCCGGCCTCGACATGCTCGCCGAGCGACAGGTACAAGCCGCCCAAAAGAAGTTCCGCCTCCCCGCGGGTGTGCGGCAGGCGGTCGAGCTGCCGGGCCGCCAACAAACGCGTGATCGAATCGAAATAATTGTCCTGATAGAAATAGAACAGCACGTCGCCGTAGTGCAGATCCTTCACATCCTGCGGAGGCAGTCCGTTCGGATCCGGCTTGACGTTCTTAGGCAGCGCTGCCATCGGCAACGCCAGCAGTAGCCCGCTGAGGAAAAGCGGCCGGAGTCTGTTAGTCACACGTCGCACGCATCATTCCCAGTCTTTGATCGCGAACTCTGGTTGATGCTTGGCTACACGATCCGTGATCTTGAGTTCCAAATACTTGGCGCCGACACCCTTGTCGAAAGTCAGGGTGGCGCCGCGTTTGTAATCTCGCTCCACCGGTCCCTTGCCCGTGAAGAACGCAACCAGCTCATGCTTGCCGACCTTTAAGTTCCCCAGGTAGATCTGTTGCACGCCGCCCTTGAGCAGGGCGTCTGCCTCGCGCGCCGTATAGAGGTAGTTCTTCACTTCCTTGTTGTCGATTTTGACGGTTACGGAATCCAAAGCGAAAAATGTGCCGACATCCATCGATACGTACAGCGCAACCTGCGTGTTGGCCGGGAACAGCAGTTCTTCCTCCAGCACGAACAAATCCTTGTTCAAATCGACCACGTCCCTTTTCAATCCCTGAACTTCCTGGTCGAGAGTCTTGAAGTCAGCGGGCGCCGCGCTAGCGGGCGCCGCGCCAGCGGGTGTCACAGCGGTGCTGGGCACTGCGGCCTGCGCCGTGGGTGTGGTGACGGCGGGGGCCGCAAGCGGTGCTGCGGCACTGGCGGCACCGGCCGCCGTGGCATCGGCCGCGGCAAACGTCACCCACGCACACGCCAGAAGCGCGCCGCGCGCACTGATCGACACAACTCGATGCATGAAATTCATAACTGACCTATCGTTTACTCGCGCAACAATGCGCGGATTTGATCAAGATAAGCACGCTCGTCGCCGCGCTTGAAACCGACGTTGGTATACCGAATGACACCCGCGCGATCCACCAGGACCGTCATGGGCATCTTCTGCAGCAGGTAATCTCGACCGATGTCTGAACCGGTGTCGAACATGAGCGGATATGACACTTTCATGGCACCCGCAAATTCGCGCGCGCGCACCAGGTCCTCATCGACCGAAACTCCGAGCACCACCAAGCCGGCACGGCTGTAAGTAGTGTTGATGCGATCGAGTGCCTGCATCTCCTGCCGCGAGTCGCCCGCCCAGCGGGCCCAGAAATTCACCAAGACCACCTGACCGCGAAATTCGGACATGCGCAGGTTCTTGCCATCCATCGCCTTGAGCACGAAGTCGGGCGCATCCTTGCCGAGCAACGTGGGCGCAGCCGCGATCGATGCGCCGGCCAATGCAGTGCTGAGGAGCGCACAACCGACGAGCAATAGCTTACGCATGCGGTGACGCCTCACCGCAGGATTCTTGAGCTAATTCGCAATGAGCCGCGCTCGAAACGCGGCAATACATCAATCACGCTGGTAACCCCGCTGTGCTAGACCTCACCCTCTTAAAGTAGGGCCTCGTACCGGAAGCTTTGCGCCCTCGCCTTTCAGCGAGTTTGCCATGAAAGCACCTTATGCAAAATCGCAGATGCGGGCCCATGTGTCAACGCGGCAGGGTGCTGCTTTGCTAGATTTCTGTATGACTTGGCGCACATTCATGAAAATTGATCGAGACACGCCGCAGAGGTCGTGGCTCGACACGTCACAGGTGAAGAAACGGCATGCCTGTCTCCGGATTGAGACAGGCATCGAATGGATTCGGCCTCGCGGCCGGATCCTGACTCCTTACCCGCCGACCTTGCCGTTCACAATCTTGTTGAAGGCGATCCAGGGCTCGAGCGCCGTGCCCGATCCCAAGCTGGCATTCAAGTTAGGCGCCGGATACAGATTGGCGAATCCAGGCACGACGACGTTATTTGCACCGTCGGTGTATTGGAATCCACCGATCGCATCGCCGTGCAGCGCCATGTAGTTGAGCACCACCATTTCCACCAAGTTCAGCACATTGTTGCCCGCAGGGCTGGCATTGGTGTTGATGGAGCCGTCGGAATTGAAGCTACCGAGCTGCAGGCTCATCTCAGGATTGTTTTGCGCTGACGTCGGCTTGCCGTTGGGATTGAAAACCAAGAAGTACGCGGCGGCGACGTTTTGATTATCGGCGGTCCACACTCCCTTGCCGCGGCCGCCGACCGAACTGTCGATCATGCCGCTGCTCGCCAGGGAGCCGTCGCTGAATACATAAATCATCACCGGCTTTCCCTTACGGGCAGCATATTCCAGGCAGGCGCCGATGCAGTTTCCAAGATTCAAATCGCGCGCCTCGCCGGTCGAGCGATCGCCGGTGTGGTAGTCGAAGCCACCCATTTCAATGGTGCCGGCCGCGGCGTTGCCATCGATCACCAGTTTCATGATCGCAGCGGTCTTCTGGAAGTCTGAATTCGCACTAAATTCGGCCTGACTGAATATCCCAGTGGGACCCACCACAAGCGGATCCTGGCTTGCATCGACGGAACCCGGGCTGTTGTACGTTTCGACGGTGTAGGCCGCCTTGGTGTAGCCGCATGCCTGGATGCCGTTAGTGCCAAGCGCAGCGGAATTCAACGCGGCACCATTCAGTACGGAATTCGCATAGGCGGTCACCTGAGCATACTTTGCGTCGCTGACGCGTTTCATCGACTCCAGTACGCTGGTTACGTCGGCCGGGTGCGGCAGCAACGTACCGAGCTGACCCGTGCTCACCAGCCCTTGAGTGTCCCTGGGACTGGATACCTTAGTGGGCATGGCGGCCGCGAGGACCATGGTCGGCGGTGACATGGAATTGCCGCCCGACTGTGAACTGTTGGAGCCGACCAGATTGAGCAACCCGCCGCGGGCGCCGTACTGATAGATGGCATACATGGGATTGTGCGGGTTGGTGTTCGTATCGTTCTGCGACAGAGCAGGAATGACGGTGCCCGAGGTATTGGTCATGGCGGACGCGGTCTTGACTCGGGTTTTGATGCCGCGCAGGTGCGCACTGTCCGAGTGAAAGCGCAGGCCGAAAGTGCTGTCGATGAAGTTTCCGGTGGTGCTGGGGTTCGGCACCATGGTGCCGGGCAATCCCAGTTTGTTGTAGCCGGCGACAGAGAGAAAATCCAATTGTCCCTTGGCTCCGCCCACCAGCACATTCGATCCGGCGATGTTGCCGCCGCCCGCCAGGTCGAAACAAATGAAGGGAATCTTGCCGGCGCCCGTGGTGATACTGCACGGGGGAAGCAATGCGCTAATGTCGCCGTCGAGCGCGGCATGCGCCGGACGCGGCGCCGCCAGCATGGCGAGCAAGGAGGGGCCGACCACCGTGGCGCCGCCCGTGATGAAACTCTGAGCCAGGAATTCGCGGCGCGTGCGCGGCCGAGGATGCTCCTGCAGGCGCAGCGGTTCGTGAATACCCAGAGCTTTTGACTTCTTGCTCATAAAAACCTCTTCCGTCCTGCTTAATTGATCAACATATCGGCGCTACCGAAGGCCGTCGCGCACACCGCAGCGGCCACAGCGTACGTTCCGCTGGTGGACGAGCAGTCGTTCGTACCGCAAAGCTTACCGATCAGCATATTCAATTCTGCCGTGACTGTGGACGCGGCCGGACTGTGCGGACCGCTGGTCAGCACTCGGGCGGCGAGCGCGCTCGTTACCGAGTCCCTTCCGGGTTGAGTCGTGAATTGTGTCGCCGTGAGTGCCGAACCGAATACTTGCGGCCGCAACGTCGTTGAATTGACCGCCGCATTGCAGTACTGGATGGCCAGCTGCGCAATGCCAATCTGGTTCGATGACGAGAAGCCTTCAAGCGTCGGATCCGATGGCAATTGCTGCTGCACGGCCATATAAGTCGAGTTGACGGCAACGTTTGTCGGCGGCACTCCCGTGAGTTTCGACAGGGTGGAATTGATCTGCGCGAAGGTACGGACGCCGATATCGGCAACCACCGGACCCAAGGCCGGCGGCTGTGGCGCCGGCAGAGGCTCGACCGTCACATTGGTATGACTACCCAGCTGATCGAAGGTCAGGAAGAACTGATCCGTCAGCGGCCCGCTTTGCAGGGCGATGACGGTGCCGATCGTGGACAGCACTTCTCCCGTCGCGGTATAGCCCGCCGCGGTGACTGTGGTGTTCAGCGGTATGTAAGCCTGCCCGACCTGCGGAATATTGCCGTTCATGCCGATGCGCATGCCCTTGACCACGATGTTGTCGGGCTTGACGGTCTTGTCCAGCGAAATGAAGGTCGGCTGGTAGAACATATAGCCGTAGCTGTCGTACTGGCTGACCGTGAACATGATGTAGGACTGCGCCACGCCCGTGACCTCGGCCACATTGAACAGCATGTAGAAGCGCTGGCCGACGCCGGCGTTGAAGTTCTGCAGCACTTGCGCCGCCGACATCGCACGGCTGTGGATGGCGACGAACTTGATCAGGCCCTGCCATGAACGATCGCCCGACACTTCATTGCCGAGCACCAAGGCGAAGGTGTTGTCCCAATTGGAGATCGTGCCGCCCTTCTGCGCGTCCGGTACGTTCGCGTTCACGCCGTTGACGAAGATCTGGCGGCCGTTGATCGGATCGTAGGTCAAGACCACATGCTGCAAGGAGGCCTGCAACAACGCGGCGGCGTCCGGCGTCTGCAACTGCGCCATGCCGTTCAAGTCCGAATTCGAACCGCGCAGCATGAAATCATAGTCCTGGTTGGTCTGAGCGAGCGTAAAGTTACGCAGGGTATCGCCACCCGAATAACTGACCATGTAGGACTTGTCGACCGCCACCAGCGCGGGCGCAACCCAGGCTTCGATGGAGAACTCGCCCGTCGCCTGAATGAGGTTGTAAATCTTCGCGCTGGCGGCGGTGCTGGCCTGCGCCTTGCCGCCAGCGCCGACAGTGATGCCCCAGCCGCCCGCCCACAGGACTTTGCCCGAGATAGTGAGGTCGGCCGCCGGATCGACGCCGCTGGTGTCATAGGCCGTATAGCCGCTGCCGGTCTGGAATTCATACTTGGCGATGGTGTCCGCGTCGAAGCGATTCGCGCCGCTCGCCACGGTACCCTGCGCCAGCGCCAGGGACTTGCTGACCACGGTATTGGCGGGAATGCTGCTCGGCGACAGTGATGCGGCGAAGGTCTGAATCTCCGCCAGCATTTGCGCAGCGTTCGCGGCGCAATTGCTCCAACAGTTATGCGTGTCGGTCAGCAGGCGCTGATACAAGCGTGAATTCGTGCCGCAAGCGCCGGCGCCATTGCCGGTCACCATCGGATAGCAGCCCGTGAGGTCGATTTTCGGTATCGCCGCGGGATAGGCGATGGCGAGCAACGGGTCCGCATGATACGGCTGCTGCATGGTGGCCGGGGTCGCTGTCGAGGAATGGCAGTTCACGCAGTACAGGCTGGTGAGCGTATAGATAGTGTTCTGGTACTCGGTGTAGGAGGCCGGAAACACCAAGCTCTGGCCGACGGTCTGAATCGGGGGAGCCTGCAGTTGCACTTGGGTCGCCGAGGCCGCGCCGGTGGCGCCCGCCCAGTTGCTGATCCAGGTGGTAAGAATCTGGCCGCAGGCGCTCGGATCGGCGAGCCAGCAGTTATGCCCGCCGCTCACCTTGGTGACGATCAAGGAGGTCGAGGGCGCCGACAGGTTGACCACGGTGTTGGCTTGGGCATAGGCCAGGTTCACATCGTCGCTGCGCGCGAAGTTCGGCATCTGAGCCGGGCTGGTTGCGTTGTGGCATTGGCCGCAGCGGTTTTGCACGCGCACATTCGCCCAGAAATTGACCGAGAAAGCCTGGACATCGGACGTTGCCGGCGCCGGTCCGGTATACGCATTTGCCGTGCTGGTGGGCGCCGTGGCGCCGGTGCCCGTCGTCGGCGCGCCGCCGCCGCCGCAGGCGCTCAAGGCAACCGAGACGGCGAGAATGAGCAAGCCGGTAATTCGTTTAACGTTCATGCTCAAGTCCCCATGCAGTAAGCGGCGGCCTCAGCAAACGGCTGTCGCAATTGATATTGATGCGTTTGGAACGAGGCGATCATCGAGGCGACCTGACTGGTGTCGGTCGAGGTGCTCGGCGCGCGCAGGCACACGCTCTTGAATACGCGGGTGACCTGGCAGCTGTCGAAGGTCGCGCTGCTCTCGAGTTCCACTCCCAGGGACTTCGCACCGTTACCGCTGCCGGTACCGCTGCTGCTCCATCCCAAGATGTAGTTGGGCCCGGTGCGCCAGCGATTGACCCAGCTGTCGTCCGGGGTATTGAACCCTTGGGGGAAGTTGGTGTTGTTAATGTGGTACTTGGGCTGAACCTGGCCGGCGGTGTACACCAGCTGGCCGGCAGCGCCGGTCGGGTCCGTGGTGACGTTGTAGCTGAACTGGTAGTAGGCGAACGCCTGCGCCATCGGATCCATGCCGCTGTGGCAGCCGATGCAGTTATTCAAAAAGAGCGTGCTGACGCCGCCCGGGCTGCGCGTTACGTCCTGGCGGATGCGATCGGGCGGCCGGGTGATGTCCATGACCGTCTGCAAGTCGTTGCAAAGATGATTCATCATGGTGAAGCGGAACATTCTGCGATTCGTGCCGTCCATGAAAAAAGCGTTCGCCGCTGCGCGAGTGGTCATGACCCCGGCCGTGGCCGCCGCCGGAATTCCGCTCAGCGCCGACTGGGGGCTGGGAACCAAGTTCGATTTCGACGACAAGTCGACCCCGTTGGTGTCCATGGTCTGATACATGTCGTTGTTCGTGGTCGAATAGGCAGGTATGCCGGAACCCGCGCCGATGTAGACGAGATCAGCACTGAGCAAGGTATTGAACGGAACATCATCGCGTACCATGCCGACGACGGTGGCGATGTAATCGTTGAGCGGGACGAACACTGACTGATCGCGATTGGTCCACGGCGCAGCCAAGTTGCGCACCGTGTTGTTATAGAAAGAGGGATCCTGGGTTGCGAACAGCGCGGCGGCCACCGGATCAGACTTAGCCATCATCGAGGCGAGCTGAGGGGCCGTCGGGGGACTGCCGGTAATGCGGTTGTACATGCGCGTGGCTTGATCGGCATTCGGGCCGGCCGCGAAAGCAGTTGCGCCGAATAATACCAGCGCTCCGGCCACAGCGCTTGCGCGCGCGCCTCGCCGCAGTTCGTGCCTGCCATCAGTCTTTGGCTTTGCCATCCCATTCTCCATATGCACATCCACTCACGTGAGTTGTGGTTTCGTCGTGGCGCAAATATACCGAGTCGAAATTGCATCCAGTAATGTCTCATCCGAACGACGTCGGTGATTCGCGACATATCGACTGACTACTGTGCGCCTATATCCTGCAACCTAATTTGCGAAGGTCTGCTCTGATATGTACAGAGAAACGGATGTGGCTCAGTTCTTCTGTGAGTGCGTTAACAGAATGAACACGCACATCGAACGAAGATGCGGTTCTGAGACTAATTAAGTTCAATGACCTCGCGCAAACACGCACACTGATCACTGAACGACGATTGACCGTAGGTATCCGCAATCATGAACAAGCTCCTCGCGCGTGAACTTCGTCACGGTTCGCTGAAACTCGCAGCGCTCCTACTGCCCGCGCTGTTCGTGGCCGGCTGCTCGAGCGGAGTCAGTGGACACGCGCCGGGACTGGCGGGCGTGCAGACGCAGGACCCCGGCACGCTGAATTTCCCCCTGGCCTATGTCAAGCGACCGACGCCGGCGATGACGCCGAAGGCGGATATTGACGTGCGCGATCTGATTACCTCCACCACCGGCGGCGATCTGTACATCCGCCAGCAAGCCAGCCCGGGTTCACCTGAGACGAACGTCACACAATCGATCACCACCGGCAAGGGGGACGTTCGCGATCTCGACGTGTCGCCGGACGGCAAGAAGCTGGTGTTCTCGCTGCGACTTCCTTTAAATCCCAACAAGCCCAATACCGATGTCTCCCAGCCCACGTGGAAGATATATCAGTATGACGCAGTGGCTAAGACGGTGACTCAGCTCACCAACGACAACACCACCGCGGGGCACGACGTGGGCGCTCACTACTTGCCGGACGGCCGCATCGTATTTGCCTCGTCTCGCCAGTCGGCAACGCAGGCCATTTTGATCGACGAAGGCCGCCCGCAATATCCGGCGCAAACCGACGACCGCAAGCAGCCGATATTCTTATTGCATGTAATGAACGCCGACGGCACCAATATTCATCAGATCAGTTTCAATACCAATCATGATTTCGCGCCGTCGGTATTAGCGAATGGGCAGATCGTGTTTTCCCGTTATGAGTCCATCAACGGCGATCAGATCAGTCTGTATCGCGCCAATCCGGACGGAACGGGCCTCGAGCTCTTCTATGGCGAGAACAGCCATGCCACCGGCGCCAATATCGCGGGCACGGGCACCAATGTCATTCAGTTCTTGAATCCGCGCCAGCGCGCCGACGGCAAGTTGATTTCTATCGTCAGGCCCTTCCTTGGCACCCAGCAGGGCGGCGACATCGTGTCGATTGACGCGGCGAATTTCGTCGAAATCAACCAGCCGGCGACCCCGATGGGCTCTGCCGGGACCGCACAGACCAGCACCACCACTCTCGGAATTACCACCGACGCGGACATGCCATCCATGGGCGGCCGATTCGCCTCGGCTTACCCCCTGTACGACGGCACCAACAGAATGATCGTAAGTTGGGCTCCTTGCTTGGTGCTCGATACGACCGTCACGCCGAACACCACTCATGTGTGCACGGCGGCCAACACGACGGGAGCCAACGTAACGCTGGCTCCGCCTCAGTACACCATCTGGATCTATGACGTCGATAAGGGAACCTTGAGCCCCACGCTGAGTGCCGAGGCCGGGACCGTCATCGTCGATCCGGTCATCATGCAAGCCCGCACGCCGGTTCCCGCCTTCCTTCCCGATATAGTGCCGACGGGTGCCGCCGCCAATCTGGCCCACAACAGCAACGGCGGCTTAGGGCTTCTCGTCATTCGCAGCGTTTACGACTTCGACGGCGTCGACAAGGTTGCCGCCCAAACGGCCAATGCCGTGCCGAACATCGCCGCGCTGGCCGACCCGGCGCAGGCCACCGCCATTCAGCGCCCGGCGCGCTTCGTGAGAATCGTCAAGGCGGTTGAGATTCCGGACAAGAAAGTGCGCAAGATCAACAATTCGGCCTTTGGGCCCGCCGGTATGGGCATGCGCGAAATTCTTGCCTACGCGCCGGTTGAGCCGGATGGCTCGGTCAAGGTCCAAGTGCCGGCCAATGTGCCGTTCACCATCGACGTCCTCGATAAGAACGCACGGCGCATCAACGCCTTCGCACGCCATACCAGCTGGATGCAATTGATGCCGGGCGAAACGAAGACCTGCAATGGTTGCCACGTGGCCGGCAGTAAATCCACGCCTTCCCACGGCCGGACGGGATTGACCGCTTCGGTGAACGCCGGCGCGGCGGCCGCAGGTTCGCCGTTCCCCAATACTGTCGCGACCCTGTCGGCGGCCAATCCGGGCGATACCATGGCGGATACCCGGGCATGGAGCACCTGCGCAAGCGCGCTGACTCCCCCCGGAGCCACCATTCCCTGCTCGGAGCTGCCGTCCATCGATGTGATTTACAGCGATGTATGGACCAATCCCGCTGTCCGAACTCCGGATGCCTCATTCGGATACAAATATTCCGACCTGACCACCCCCAGTCCGGCGAACGCGCATTGCGTAACCTGGGAGCCACTCTGTCGCAGCACGATTCACTATCCCGATGCGAAATCCACCGGCGGCACGACCTCGTACCATATCCAGCCGATCTGGAATTTCACGCGGCAAACGATCGTCGCAGGCGTGGTCACCAGCGATCACACCTGCGTGCTGTGCCACACGCCGAGCAATGCCGCGAACGCCGCCGTTCAGATGGTTCCCGGTGGCCAGCTCGATTTGACGGACAGCACCTCGTCCGTGGATCCCTCCGTCAGCACCTCTTACGAGCAACTGCTGTTTGCACATAATGCGCAGACAATAAATAATGGCATATTGGTGGACTTGCTAGTGGCCGCGCCCGGACCGCCGGATCCTGTGACGGGTTTGCCGACGACGATCATGGTGCCGGTGTCGCTGGCCCCGCCGATGGCGGCCGGAAGTGCGAATGCATCGGCTGCGACGTCTTTGGCGATATTTGACCCTAATTATCAGGACCCCAATGCCGGTCGACCGGGTGAGGTTGACCATAGAGGCTTCTTAACACCGGCGGAGTTGCGATTGATTTCAGAATGGCTTGACATTGGCGCGCAGTATTACAACGACCCATTCGTCGCGCCGGCTGCGAATTGAGCTGATGCGACGCCTGCTCGTCCTACTGCTGTTGCAGGCGTTCAATGTCGGTTTGGTCCACGCGAAGGAACAACTGCTCGAAGTCGTCGTGGCCGCACCGTACCTGGAGATGCACAGCGGCCCCGGCCGAGGCTTTCCCGTAGTCTATGTGGTGGGCCGCGACGAAGTGGTCACCGTGCTCTATAGCCACACCGATTGGTTCAAAGTGCGCACGGGGCGAGGCCAAGAGGGCTGGGCGCGCCGTTCGGAGCTGGCGCTTACCCTGCTCGCCTCGGGAGAGCCGGCGCCGATACCACCCTATCCGGACTTTGCCACTCACCGTTGGGAACTGGGCGCGGGCTACGGCGTGTTCAATCATCAGAATTTGGTCACCACCTGGGGCGATTTCGGGCTCACCGACAGTCTCGACGTGGAATTCGTCCTGCAGCAGGCCTTGGGCACGATCGACAACCGCTATATCGCCAGCTTGGGGCTGCGTCACACCTTTATTCCAGAATGGCGCTGGTTTTCCCCCACCGCAGGTCTCGGCCTGGGATACCAGTACATCGACGACAAGGTGCCACCCAAGCCGCTCCAGGCCACCAATCAGATGGCCTATGTTTCACTCGGCGCGCGCGGATTCATCACGCGGCGATTCATGTGGCGCGCGGATTGGCGTGCATACAAGGTATTCACCAACCAAAATCAGAATGAGGAACCGCAAGAATGGAAATTCGGCTTAGCAGTGTTCTTCTAGCCACGGCGCTGCTGTCCGGTTGCGGCTGGTTCCATCGGGGCGAAAAAGGCCCGACGCCCATCGTTGCCGAGGAGCCCCAAGCGGAGCCATCGATCATCGAGCCGCAGGTCAATCGTCGCGTCGTGAAAACGCCGAAGATCAAGGCCAAGGACTTCGAATTGGGCGGCTACTTCGGCGCGCTCAGCATCCAGGATTTCGGCACCAATCCGGTCTACGGCGTGCGCGCCGCATACCACGTCTCGGAGGATATCTTCCTGGAAGGGTTCTTCGGCCGCTCCAAGGGCGGCACCACCAGCCTCGAGGACGTCTTCCCCTCCATCACGGTGCTCAGCGACTCTGGGAGACGCTTCACGTATTACGACCTGGACCTGGGCTACAACATACTGCCGGGCGAGATCTTTCTCGGCCGCGGGCGTGCGTTCAATTCGGCCCTGTATGTGACGGTCGGCATGGGCGATGTGAAATTTGCCGACAAGGATCAGTTTGCACTTAATTTTGGGCTTGGCGAGCGCCTTCTGATTACCGATTGGCTCGCGATGCACTTGGATGTGAGAGATCACGTGTTCGAGACAGATTTAACCGGCCGGACGAAAAACGTCCACAACATTGAAGCCACACTCGGCTTGACCGTTTTCTACTGATCAGGAGGACAGATCAATGAAGATTTCCACCGTTAAAATCATTAAGCGCTGCGCCATGGCGGCAATCGTCGTCGCATCGACGGCGTTTGCAGCAAGCGGCGATGCGACCGGGCCTGCACCAGCCTTCACCCTCATGGCGCTGTCCGGCCAGCAAGCCGCATTAAGCCAGTACAAGGGCCAGGTCGTCATGGTGAACTTCTGGGCAACGTGGTGCGGACCCTGCCAGCAAGAAATGCCCTTGCTGGACCAGATGTACAAAAAATATAAGCCGGCGGGCTTTACCCTAATCGGCGTCAATGTCGACAAGGAGAGCCCGGCCGTCAAGGAACTGCTGGCACGTAAGCCGGTGAGCTTTCCGGTGCTGCTCGACCCGGCAAACCAGGTCAGCAAGGCCTATCACGTCGATGAAATGCCGAGCTCCGTCATCATCGATCGCAAGGGTGAGATCCGCTATATCCATCGCGGCTATCGGCCCGGCGACGAGAACGAGTACCAAGACCGGATTCGGCAGCTGATTCGCGAATGACCATGCAAACCTCGATGAAGATAGCCGTGGCCAGCGCTGCACTTCTACTCGGGGCGTGCAGCAGCATTCAGCCCTGGGTCAAGCCGTACGAGCGCGACCGACTGGCGGATCCCATCATGTCATGGGACCGCGACGCGATCTCCAGCGCATATGTGGATCACATCTATGAATCCCGCGAAGGATCGCGGGGCGCCACCGGCACCGCCGGCGGCGGCTGCGGCTGCAACTAGGGGCGACTGTCAACGACATGAGGATTTGCCCCCGCCATTTGAGCCGCTTTGCCGCCCTTGCCACGCTGTCGCTGATGTGTGTCGCCGGGGCACCGTGCTGCCCGACGACCGTGCCGACATCTTCTGGAGCAGCTACCGCGGCGGCGGCATGGACATCACCGGCGAATCGGTGCTGGTCCGCAAGAAGTTTTCCGAGAAATTCTCGGTTGAGGCCAACTATTTCATCGATAAGGTCAGCGGCGCATCCGTCGACGTGTTGAGCAATGCCAGCGTCATCAAGGATCAACGCAACCAGAAGAGCCTGTCGCTCGATTACATTCACGATAAGACCCAATACAACTTGTCGTACACCGACAGTACCGAGCGCGATTACATCTCGAACACGACACATTTTTCGCTGAGTCAGGACATGTTCGGCGATCTGACCACCGTGAGTCTCGGATTCACGGACAGCCGGGACAAAATCGGCGAAAACAACGGCGGCACCAATACGCCCAAGGTGGCCTGGCTCGGACATGCGGAGAGCCGCAGCTACCAGGGCGGCATTTCGCAAATTATCACCAAGAATCTGATCGCGGGAACGACGGTGGAAGTGATCACCGACCAGGGCCTGCTGAGCAATCCCTACCGCTCCATTCGCTACCGGGACGCGGTCCCGCTCGGGTATTCATTGGGCAGCCAGATTTATCCCAACACGCATACCAGCACGGCGGTCGAAACCCGGACCAAGTACTACCTGCCCTATCGGGCGGCGGTGTCCTTGTCATACCGCTTCTTCAGCGACACCTGGGGCATCCGCGCGAACACCATCGAATTGGACTATGTCCAACCCTGGGCCAATAAATTTATATTCGAAGGGCGCATTCGCCATTACAGCCAGAACAGCGCCACCTTCTACAGTGATCTGTTTCCCTTCGCCAAATCTCAAAATTTCGTGGCGCGCGACCAGAATCTTGCCGCATTGACCAACAACACCATCGATGTGAAGGTGACCTACGCGTTTTTGCCCGAGGGCTGGAAAATATTCAAACGCGGCACGGTTACGGCGGATATCAGCCGTATACAATTCAAGTACAAAGACTTCCGCGATATCAAGGATTTCAGCGTCACCCCTGCGGGCGGCGGCTTCCAACCCGGTACTGAGCCGCAGTACGCATTCAACGCCACGGTGTACCAGGTCTACTTGTCGATGTTCTTCTGACCGCATGATATGAACACGACCCGGCGCTCGGTCTTAGGAAAATTAGGCGTGGCGGCGGGTATTGCCGCCGCATTGCCGTGGAACCGATCTTCGGGGACCGAGCCTGCGAGGCTGGACGTCAAGGATCCCGCAGCGATCGCTCTGGCCTATACCGAGAACGCATCCCTGGTCGACGCCAAATCACACCCGGGATTCGTCGCAGGATCGAATTGCGATAACTGCCTGCAATTGCAAGGCGCCGCCGGGAACATCTACCGCCCTTGCAGCCTGTTTCCCGGCAAAGTCGTGTCCGTCAGCGGCTGGTGCAAGGGCTGGACTGCGGAAATGTAAGCGTTCCGAACACGGACGCCGACTGCCGGAAAATCAACGAAGAAACCGTCGATACCACGCTCCAGGAAGCGGCGAATTTCGGCCTCCAGGTTGCCGTGCGCCGCCGGCGAGGTGCCCACCTGCAAGTCCTTGGGTAGGAACTCGTTTTCAGCGCGAAAAGTCCATACGTGAACCTTGAGATTCGCCGCGTGCGCGGCACGTATGCCCTCCGGGGTTGCCAAATGCTTGGCAATACCGATTCCGACTGCGTACTGGGCGATCGCGGCCAAGTCGCCGAGTTCGTGCTCCAATAGCTGCAGTAACGGCAATCGCGTCATCCCGTGCAGCAAACGCAGGTTTTGGGGATCGAAAGATTGTATGAATACCGGACTGTCGTCGGCGGAATACGCGTGACGGTGCAGCGCATCGAGCACCGCCTGTTCAAGCGGCAGGCCGATACCGGTGAAATGCGCCGGGTGCTTGGTTTCCGGATAGACGCCGATTCGCGCACTGCCGCCGCGCCGTCGATTGGTCTCGGTGGCCAATTCGAGAATTTCAACGAAAGAGGGAATCGTGAAACGGCCGTCGAAGACGCAATTCTGAGGCCGCAATTCCGGCAGCCGCTCCCGCGCGCGTAGAGTCTTGATTTCGGCGAGGGTGAAGTCTTCGGTGAACCAGCCCGTCATGGTCTCGCCATCGATCACCTGGGTGCGCCGGCGCATCGCGAATTCCGGGTGCATGGCGACATCGGTGGTGCCTCCGATCTCGTTCTCATGTCTCGCGACGAGTACTCCGTCCTTGGTCATGACCAGGTCGGGCTCGATGTAGTCGGCGCCTTCCTCTATCGCCAGACGATAGGATTCTAAAGTGTGTTCGGGACGCTCTCCGCTGGCGCCACGGTGAGCGATGACAAGGATTTCAGGCATGTAGCACCCGGTTGGACTTTCTGCCTAGTCTACCGGACACGCCAAACGGGGGCTCCGTATTCACGGAACCCCCGACTTGAAACGAATCCTCCGAGCACTATCGCGGCGGCGTTAGCTCCGCAACAGACGATTCATAGGCCGACATCAAGGTGTTCGTGCCGGGAACCCACGATGATCCCGGTCGCACGGCACCCCCGCGCCAATCCGCGCGCAGCGATGTCGGTTGGGCCGCAAAGGCGACGCCGAAGGCGAACATCGCTACAGCGGCAACCATTACTTTTCGACGATGCATTATTAAGTACTCCTAAACGATTACATCCAGCGGGGCGGGCTGGTGGGCGGCGAATCCATGACGATCGCGCGCGGCGGGCTGGTCGGAGGCGAGTCCAAGACGATCGCGCGAGGCGGGCTGGTGGGCGGCGAGTCCAAGACAGCAGTGCGCGGCGGGCTGGTGGGCGGGGAGTCCATCACAGTCCCGCGCGGCGGACTGGAAGGCGGCGAGTCGGTCAATGCAAAAGCGGAACTGGCCATAGCGCAGCCGGCGACCAAAGCGATTAAACTTACCTTCATTGTAATTTCTCCGAGTGTGTTGTCATAAAAACTTGGCAGTACAGATCTGTTAGGCACGACGGTCTGCACCTGGTAAAGCGACATCAGAGTGAGAATCCCCTCACATTGTCGCGGCAATGTATGCTTAGGGGAAAGCCCGACTCGGCGACCAGTTTTTTCCGGTGACGGTGAGAGTACGACGATGCAAGTGCCGGCCAATTTCACCCAGCTCCTGACCGAGTGGCGATCGGGCCACCCCCAGGCGCTGGATCGCTTGACGCCGCTGGTCTATGACGAATTGAGGCGGCTGGCTCGAAACTATATGCGCGCCGAACGAGGCAGCCATACCCTGCAGGCAACGGCGGTCGTCCACGAAGCCTTTCTCCGCTTGATTCAGGCGAACGTTGCGCTGCAAGACCGGGGGCATTTCTTTGCTCTTGCGTCGCGGCTCATGCGGCGGGTACTGGTCGACCACGCCAAATCCCGTTCCCGGGCTAAACGCAATTCCGGCGCCCGAGACCACGCGGCGGAGGACAGCGGGGACCTGCTGCCGCCGGCTGACTTCGACGTCGTCGCCCTGGACGATGCCCTCGAAGATCTGCAACGGCTGGAACCGCGGCTAGCCCAGGTAATCGAGTTGCACTATTTCGGGGGCTTGACCTATGACCAGATCGCCACGGCCGCCGGCATATCGGCCGCAACCGTGCACCGCGACATACGGCTGGCACGCGCCTGGTTGCTCAATGAAATCGGCACCCAACCCCCATGATATCGAGAGCGCGTTGGCAGCAGATTCAATCGCTGTTCGAGGAGCTGGTCGAAACGCGCGACAGTGAAAGATCAACGCGCTTGGCAGGCGCCTGCGGTGACGACCTGGAACTGCGTTCGTCGGTGGAATCCCTGCTCAAGTCGGATGCCAGGAGCGAAGAGCCGCTGTTGCACGCGATAGGCGAAGCCGCAGAATCGCTGTTGGAGGACCACCATGACCGCCTGATCGGCACTCGCGTAGGTCCGTATCGCGTGGTATCCATCCTCGGACACGGCGGCATGAGCACCGTCTATCTCGGCGAGCGCGATGATTCAAAGTATCAGCAGACCGTTGCGATCAAGGTTTTACAGCACGCGGCCCTGCATCCCCGATTGCGCAGCCGCCTGCACAGCGAGCGGCATATCCTGGCCACACTCGATCATCCATCGATAGCCCGGCTGATCGATAGCGGCGACCTGGAGGACGGGTCGCCCTACCTGGTGATGGAGCATGTCGACGGCGAATCCATCGATGTGCATTGCGACTCCCGCACCCTGTTCGTTCGAGAGCGGCTCGAACTCTTCATCCAAGTCTGCACTGCGGTGCAGTACGCACACCGCAATCTGGTCGTTCACCGGGACATCAAGGCATCGAATATCTTCGTTACCGATGCGGGTGCCCCGAAACTGCTGGATTTTGGCATCGCAAAGCTGCTCGCCCCGGAAAGCCTTTCGCACACCCTGCCGGTGACGCGCCTGCAAGAGCGCATCTTGACACCCGAGAATGCGGCGCCGGAGCAAGTTCTCGGCCGTCCGATCACCACGGCTACGGACATTTATGCGCTCGGCGTGCTGCTGTATCAGCTGCTCACGGGACGTTCACCCTACCGGCTGCTGAGCTACAGTCAGCTGCAGTTGGAACGCGCTATCTGCATGGACGACCCGGTGCGCCCGAGCCAGATGGTGGTAGCCAAGTTGAGCGGCGAAAACGATGCGGACCGCAGTCGCATCTCCGATCGCCGCGGACTCTCTCCGCAGCGACTTCGCACCCGCCTGAGCGGGGATTTGGACGCCATCGTCGCGATGGCCATGCGCAAGGAACCCGATCGTCGCTATCCTTCGGTCGAAGCACTGGCTGATGATCTGAATCGACATCTGCTCGGCCGGTCCGTGAATGCGCGCCAGGGCGACTGGCGCTACAACACCGCCAAGTTCCTGCGGCGAAACGCGCTGCCGGTAATCGCTGTCGCAGCCTTGATCCTCGGCCTCGCGCTCTTCGGCGGCGCCATGTACTGGGAGAACCATAAAATCGAAATGGCGCGCGACGGCACGGCGCAGGAGCGCGACCGGGCGCAACAGGTGTCGGCGTTCTTGGTCGACGTGTTCTCCCAGGCGGATCCCTTCAATGCTCAGGGAAAAGAACCGACTGCGAGGGAATTATTAGATCGAGGCGCAGCGAAGATTCAGGGAAATTCAACCCTGCAGCCGGAGGTGCGTGCCCAGCTTCTCGAGAGCATCGGCCTCGCCTATCGACGCCAAGGCTTGAGCGAGCGCTCGATTCCATTGTTCGAAGAAGCGGTCGCGATTCGCCGCCTTGAACGCCCGCTCGACAACGGTCACGTTGCGGTCGCGCTCGCCAATCTGGGACGTGCCTTGACCGATGCCGGCCACCTGATTTCAGCGGAAGCCGACTTGCAACAGGCAGTCGATTTATCGGAAAGCGACGGGCAACCTCGTCCGGTCGAAACCGCAGACATTCTGGTGCAATACGGCAATTTTTCTCTCTTTGCCAAGAGCGATCCCGCTCGCGCCGCCGACCTGTTCGGAAAAGCGCTC
>JANYJY010000068.1 GCA_025358295.1 Gammaproteobacteria bacterium | reverse complement strand
GTCATCTTAGTCGGCCATCAATTTGACGAATCGACACGCGTTTACGGCGAGTTCGAGTGGGAAAACGCCATCGCCTCCGCAAAGGACACCGGTGAGGCGGAGGTCGAGCAGCTTTGGGTGCAACACGATTTCAAGCATGGCTTAAGCGCCGTAGCCGGCCTCTACCTGATGCCGGTGGGACTCATCAATCAAAACCATGAGCCGACGGCCTATTATGGCGTCTTCCGACCGGACGTCGACACGAAGATTATCCCGAGCACCTGGCGCGAGGTCGGTCTCGGCCTCTCGGGCAGAACCGATATCGGGCTCACTTGGGAGACTGGAGTTACCACCGACCAAAACTTGAGCAAATGGGACCCTACCTCGACTGAGGGCTCCACGCGCGGTCCGTTGCAGGCGATTCACCAGGAAGGCCAGTTTGGCACCGCGCGCGATCTAGCCGTGCATGCCTCCTTGAACTGGCGGGGGCCGGGCTATCTTCTGGGCGCTTCCGCATTTACCGGCAATATCGGCCAGCGCACGCCTGGCTTTCCCGGCAACGATTCTCGGGTGTGGTTGTGGGAACTGCACGGTCGTTATGAAATCAGTGGCTGGGATCTGGCCGCCGAATATGCGCGTGGCACGATCAGTCGCACAGAAGCGCTCAACGCGAGTTTTAGTGCGAGTTCCGTCGTCAACCCAACGCTCGTTCCCGCGCTCTTCTTCGGTGGCTATGTACAAGTCGCCTACCGCTACTGGCAGGGTCGCTATTTCAGGCTCACGCCGTTCGCGCGCTACGAAATCCTCAACACCGCGGCGGATTTTGGGTCTTTAGCCGTGGCCCAAGTTGGTGTCGCGCGGCCGGACGAGCACCTCTGGACCGTCGGCGCGAGTTTCTTCATTGGTGAGGGCGTGGTCCTCAAGGCCGACTATCGACACTACCGCAACGATCAGTTCCCCTCGCCGATACCGCCGGCCTTCACCAAGGGAAATACATTGAACTTCGGTGTCGGATACAGCTTCTGAACTATGACCGAGGAAGTTTAAAGGTCTACGAAAGCGTGCCTTGGGTTGCCAGACATTCAAAAGGTGTTCCAATGAAGAATCTTTTTTGGTCGGTCGCGTTAGCCGTTTCTTTGAGCGCGAATGCGCTGTGTACACCGTGTTCGATTCACCCTAAAAAGGGAACCGCGGAGGCCGATCTTCTGGGACTTGCTAAGGTGAGCCGAGCCGACGCGGAGAGCACCGCGCTCAAAGCCGTCAATGTCAGCAATGCGTCCGTTGCCAGCGGTGAACTTGAGGCGGAAGGCAAATGCCTGATCTACAGCTTCGACATCAAAATACCGGGTAAAAAATCCATCATCGAAATCACGATCGATGCGGGTACCGGCAAGGTGCTCTCGAAAAAACGCGAAGGCGTAAAAGCGCAAGCAGCCGAAGCCGCGGCGGATCTTGGAGCTGCCAAGAAGCCATAGACACTATTTCTACCGCCCCAATCCTAGGCCTTGGTGAACGGCATCACATAGTGGCGTTTGCCGCTGGCCGCGAAAATCGCGTTGGCGACGGCCGGCCCCAAGGGCGCCACGCCCGGCTCGCCGACGCCGGTGGGCGGCGCGGTCGAGGGCACTATGTGCACTTCAACCTTTGGCATTTCGTTCATGCGCAGCACCCGATAATTATTGAAATTATTTTGCTCGACGCGTCCATCCTTCAGCGTGATCTCGCCGTAGAGGATTGCACCGAGGCCGAAACCGATACCGCCTTCCATCTGCGCGGCGATGATGTCGGGATTGATCGGCGTGCCGCAATCGACCGCGCAAACCACGCGATCGACTTTCACCTGGCCGTTCTTGTCCACGCTGACCTCGGCAACTTGGCCGACAAAGGTATTGAATGCTTCTGCAACAGCAATGCCGCGTCCCTTGCCCGGCGGCAGGGGGATGCCCCAGCCGGCCTTTTCGGCGACCAGCTCAAGCACCGCCTTCATGCGCGGTTGGCCGTCAAGAAGCTTGCGGCGGAAGGCGAAGGTATCTTGGCCGGCCGCGTGCGCCACCTCGTCCATGAAGGCCTCGACCGCAAATATCGTGTGCGAGCTGCCGACCACCCGCCACCATAAAACCGGCACTCCGGTCTTGGTGGTCGATAACTCGACATCGATGTTCGGAATGGCGTAACCGATGGTGGAGGCACCTTCGACCGAGGTCGGGTCTATCCCATTCTTGATCATGCCGGCAAATGCCGTGTCCGCCATGATCGACTGACCGACGACGACGTGCCGCCACCCGGTCAGTTCGCCCTTGCCGTTCAGTCCCGCCTCGAGCTTGTGGAAATACATGGGCCGATACAGGCCACCGTGAATATCATCTTCGCGGGTCCACTGCAGTTTGATGGGGGTGCCGTCGGCGCCGCATGCCTTGGCAATGGATACGGCTTCGACGATGTAATCGGAAATCACATTGGCGCGCCGACCGAAGCTACCGCCGGCATAAAGCGTGTGGATGCTCACTTGCTGGGGCTGCAGTCCCGCGGTTCGAGCCGCGTTCGCCTGATCGATGGTTTGGAATTGGTCTCCCGCCCAGATCTCGCAGCTGTCCGCGTTGAGCTTGACCACGGCATCCAGCGGCTCCATGGGTGCGTGTGCCAAGTACGGGAATTCATAGCTCGCCGACACCGTGCGCGCCGCGGCTTTGATGGCACCGACGGCATCGCCGTCCTTGCGTGCGGACGGCGCCGGCTGATCCGCCAGGTGCCGGTACTCCGCCATCAGCGTCGCGGAACTGCGCTTCTCAGCCTTGGAGTCGTCCCAGTCGATTTTTAGCGCGTCGCGCCCCTGCTTGGCCGCCCAGAAGCTCCGCGCCACCACGGCGACACCGCCCGGCACCTGAACCACCTTGACTACGCCGGGCACCGCGGCCGCGCCGGCCGAGTCGAAAGATTTGACGGTCGCGCCGAATAACGGCGGCCTTTGCAGCAGCGCCACCAGCATTCCGGGCAATGCCACATCGATCGTAAACTGCGCCGTGCCGTCTGATTTCGCCGCCGCATCGACGCGCGGCACTTGACGGCCGATTAATTTGAAATCCTTCGGGTCCTTGAGCTGCGCGGATTCCGGCACGGGAAGTGTAGCCGCGGTTGCGACCAATGCGCCGAAGGTGGCTTGGCGCTTCTTCCCGGCGTGGAACACGGTACCGCGCTCCACGGTCAATTCGGTCACCGGTACTTTCCATTCCTTGGCGGCGGCCGCCAGCAACATGGCGCGCGCCTTAGCGCCGGCCTCGCGCAGCTGATTCCATGAATTCGCCATGGCCGAGCTGCCGCCGGTTCCTTGCATGCCGAAGACGAGATTGGCGTAACGCTTGACGTCGGCAGGCGCGCTTTCGACGCGCACTTGGCTCCAATCGGCATCGAGTTCTTCGGCCACCACCGTGGCAATGCCGGTGTAAGCCCCTTGACCCATTTCGACGTGTTTGGCGATCACGGTCACGCGGTTATCGGTGTCGATGCGCACAAAGGCGTTCGGCACGAACGCTGCCCCGGCGATGGGCGTGACGGAACCGGCAAACGCCCGGCGCGCCGTGCCGCCCCACTCGAATCCGATGGTGAGCGCGATCGCCCCGGCGGAGCCGGCGCCCTTCAGAAATGCGCGGCGGGTGGAGGATGCGGCGACGAGAGGTTTTGTGGACATGATTTATGCCTTGATGGAGTCAGCCGCCGCGTGGATGGCGGCGCGAATTCGCGAGTAAGTGGCGCAGCGGCAAATGTTGCCGCTCATGGCGCTGTCGATGTCATCGTCGGTGGGCGCGGGATTGCTTTCCAGCAGGGCGGTCGCGGACATGATCTGCCCGGACTGGCAGTAGCCGCATTGAGGCACTTGGAGTTTGACCCAGGCTGCTTGAACCGCCTTCGCGGGCGTAGTTCCCAGGCCCTCGATGGTGGTGACCTTGCGACCGGCGACGGCCGATAGCGGCATCACGCAGGAGCGGGTGGCCTTGCCGTCCAGGTGCACCGTGCAAGCACCGCATAGCGCCATGCCGCAACCGAACTTGGTGCCGGTCAGGCCGGCGAGTTCGCGGATGGCCCATAGCAGGGGCATTGTGGGGTCGGCATCCAGCGTCGTGGGCTTGCCATTGAGTTCGAACGAAGTGGCCATTGTCATCTCCTCGGGACACGAAACGCTATTCTACATCTCGTGCCGATTGCTCGCTGAATGTCATACTAGCGCGGCGCATATGGCGTTTTCGGTTCCCAGAACAATGAACGAGCCCAATAAAGCTGTATTTCTCAGCTACGCGAAGCAGGACGCCGATGCCGCTGCGCGAATCTGCTCGGCCCTGCGTGCCGCAGGCATCGAGGTCTGGTTCGACCAGAGCGAATTGCGGGGCGGCGACGCCTGGGACACTGCGATTCGCACGCAGATCAAGGCCTGCGCTCTGTTCATTCCCATCATTTCAGCGAACACCTATGCGCGGGTCGAGGGATATTTTCGCCTCGAATAGAATCTCGCGGTCGACCGTTCCCACTTGATGTCCTCCGATAGGGCTTTCTTGTTGCCCGTGGTGGTCGATCAGACCGCCGAGGGCGATGATCGAGTTCCCGAGCGCTTTCGCGAAGTTCAGTGGACGCGCCTCGCGGCCGGCGAGACCCCGCCGGCGTTCACCGAACGCGTCAGGCGGCTGCTCGATCTGCCCGAGGCGCCGCCCGCAGCGGCCGCTGTCGCCGACATGCCACCTTCGCCGACGCCCCCGGAGCTTGGCGCTACGGTGGGCCCGATGCCCAACTTTGGTGCACGGTCACGATGGATCGCGCTCAGCCTGGTCGTCCTCGCAGGAGTGGGAATAACCCTGTGGGCGAGCAGGCATGCTTGGCTTCATCCCGCGGCCGTCGTTCCCTACTCCAGCGAAGACCGCCGCATGACTTTTGCGGTCATGCCATTCGACGCGCCTGCTGACGATCCTCACGCGGTACAGATCGCCAAGGCGACGGCCGAGGAGCTGGTCACGATATTCGAAGCGCGGCCGGAGTATGTGCACGTTGCGTCGCGCGACAGCGTCGCGCAAGCCGCGGCGCACGAAGTGGGCACGAAGAATCTGGCGAAGGCGCTCGATGTGCATTTTCTGATTCGTGGTTCAGTTGCACGTGCGGCTGCCGGCTACACCGTGACTCTGGTGACGGCAGACGGCGACAGCGAACGCGTTCTTACCAGTCGATCGCTGGCAGTCGCCGCCGATGCGCTGACGCCGCGTTGGCGCGACGATGTCGAAGAAGCGATATATCACCTGACTCGTGCCGGCACCGAGATAGAAGTCGAGCGGGCGCGTGATAAGCCCTTGGAGGATCTGGATGTCCGGGACCTGACCTTGCGCGCGGTGACGGAATGGCGGACGCATCGCGAGAAGGACGCCAAGGGCGCTTATATGAGTGCGACCGATCTGCTCAAGCGGGCACTCGTGCTTGCGCCCGACGATCCGTTCGCGATCGAAGCGACGGCCTTTGTCAATCTGTGCGATTGCATCGATGCGTGGTCGAAAAATCCCGAGGAGCAAAAGGCCATCGGTGCGGCCGCGATGGAAAGGTACTTGCGCATCGATCCTGAGTCCGCGCTCATGCTCTTGGACAAAGCTCAGCTGTTGCAGCTGCGCGGCCGATGGTAAGAGTCACTGGTAATCGCGGACTCGGTCCTGCGGCGCAATCCTGAAGATGGCGATGCGCTGCAGACCAAGGCAAAGGGCTTGCTGCGTCTCGGCAGGGCCAAGGAGGGTGAGGTTATCGCCGATGCTCTGGAGCTTCGCTATCCTGGCAGATACCCGGACCTCACCGCGCTGGTCAGCGATATTCACTTCGTGCTTGGCGACTATGCAAAGGCCGCGGAACTGGCCCAAACCGCCGCAACTCAGATGAGCGAGGAGCGACTGAGAAATCCCATCGACGGCTCCGTACGCCTGACGCTGATAGCCGCGGAGGCTAAGCTTGGCCATTTGCCTCGCGCGAAATCGGCGCTGGCGGATTTCACCGCCGCGGTGCCGGGGGTGACGACTATCGCGGCCATGAAAGGCTGGGTTCACCCGTCTGCCGACCTTGCGGGCTTTGAGCCCCTATTCGACGCCATCCGGTTGGCGGGCGTCGCTGACTAGCCGCTGCCCGGTGTGGCGCTAGTCGTCGGTGATATCCTCGCCGGGGAACATGGCGTCGGTGAAGCCGAATTGGCTGAGGTCGCGGATGCGCCGGGGATACAGAACGCCGTCCAGGTGGTCCACTTCGTGTTGTACGACACGGGCGTGAAAATCTTTCACTGTGCGATCGATCGGCCGGCCGCCCTCATCAAAACCGGTGTAGCGCAATTCCCGGTATCTTGGCACCAGCCCGCGCATGCCCGGCACCGACAGGCATCCCTCCCAACCCTCGTCCTGTTGCTCGCCCAGCGGCGTTAAAACCGGGTTGATCAGTACGGTGTAGGGCACGGAATCCGCCTCGGGATAGCGCGGATTCGACTCAAAGCCGAAAATCACGACCCGCAGACCCACGCCGATTTGCGGTGCAGCGAGGCCTGCCCCATCGAGATCGCGCATAGTGTCGCGCATATCGACCAGCAGGGCGTCCAGCTCGGGAGTGCCGAACTTGGCAATCGGTTCGGCGACCGCCAGCAGGCGCGGATCGCCCATTTTGAGAACTTCGCGTATTGCCATAGTTCCTAGTATCTTAGCGCCTTTTCCGCGGGAGCCTGTGGCCAGCCTATGCCCGGTCTTTTATACATAAAAACCTTCGGCTGTCAGATGAACGAGTACGACTCCGGCAAGATGCGGGACGTGCTCGAGACGGCCCATGGAATGACGCGCACCGACAATCCGGCGGAAGCGGATGTCTTGCTCGTCAATACCTGTTCCGTCCGGGAGAAGGCGCAGGAGAAGGTGTTTTCGCTGCTGGGTCAATGGCGGTTGTTCAAGCAACAGCGCCCGCATGTAGTCATCGGCGTAGGCGGCTGCGTCGCCAGTCAGGAAGGCGAGGGCATCACGGCACGAGCGCCTTTTGTCGATTTGGTGTTCGGTCCGCAAACCTTGCATCGCCTGCCCGCGATGCTGCAGGGTTTGAAGGAATCCGGCCGCTCGCAAATCGACGTCAGTTTTCCCGAAATAGAAAAATTCGACCTGTTACCGCAGGCACGCGCCACGGGCGCCACGGCTTTCGTTTCCATTATGGAGGGCTGCAGCAAGTACTGCAGTTTCTGTGTTGTGCCCTACACGCGCGGCGAAGAGATCAGCCGCCCTTTCGAGCAAGTGATCGACGAGGTAGAGCGCCTGGCCGGCCAAGGGGTGCGCGAAATCACTCTGCTCGGGCAAAATGTGAATGCCTACGCAGGCCCGATGGCCGATGGCACCCTTGCGGATCTGGCGACGTTGATCCATTTTGTTGCGGCCATCGACGGTGTTGAGCGCATTCGATTCACGACCTCGCACCCGTTCGAATTCAACGACAGCCTGATCGAAGCCTACGCCAGCGTGCCCAAGCTCAATAATTTTCTACATTTGCCGGTGCAGAGCGGCTCCGACCGTATACTGGCGGCGATGAAGCGCGGCCACACGGTTCTTGAGTACAAGCAGAAGATTCGCAAAGTGCGCGCGGTGCGGCCGGATATCTGCATATCCACCGATTTGATCATTGGATTTCCCGGCGAGACGGACGAGGATTTCATCGCGACCATGAATCTGGTTGCCGACGTGGGATTCGATCAATCCTTCAGCTTCATCTACAGTCGCCGCCCTGGCACTCCCGCTGCGGCGCTGCCGGACGAGGTCCCGCATGAAATCAAACAGCGCCGGCTCGAACTGTTGCAGCAGCGCTTGAACGGGCAGGCGCGCGCCATATCCGAACGCATGGTGGGCAGCCGGCAGCGCGTGCTGGTCGAGCGGCCCGCCAAGCGCAATCCGGAGCAGTTGGCCGGACGCACCGACAACAATCGATGGGTCAATTTCGATGGACCGGCGGACGACCCCAGGCAGCTCATCGATCGCTTTGCCGACGTGGTTATCACCGAAGCCATGCCGAATTCTCTGCGCGGGCGCCTGGTCGCATGACGCCGTCGGGCGCCGTAAGTTCGGTTCCGCTGACGCGCGACGTGCTACTGGCGCCGGCGGACAATATACGATTGGTGGAGCTTTGCGGACCGCTGGACGAGCACCTGCGCCAGATCGAGGCGAGACTCGGCGTAGAACTCAAACGGCGGGGCAACCGATTTCAAATCATCGGCCCGGCCGCCGCGATCGAACGCGCCGAGGCCGTGCTGCTTGGTTTGTATGCACGAGCGCAGCGCGAGCCGGTGGATTCCCAACGCGTACACATGGCTCTGCAAGAACTGGATATGGACAGCAACGACACCGATACCAAGGCCGAATCAGACGAGCTCAAAGTGCATTCCTCGAGAGGCGCAGTGCGTGCGCGCGGCGCCAATCAAACCGAATACCTCAACAATGTCCGTAGCCACGACCTGACTTTCGGCATAGGTCCGGCGGGAACAGGCAAGACCTACCTCGCCGTTGCCTGCGCCGTCGAAGCCCTGCAATCGGAGAAGGTCAGGCGCATTGTGCTGGTGCGTCCGGCGGTGGAAGCCGGCGAACGCTTGGGGTTCCTGCCGGGCGATTTATCGCAAAAGGTCGATCCGTACCTGCGTCCCATGTATGACGCGCTCTACGAAATGATGGGGTTCGAGCGGGTGGCCAAGTTGATCGAACGGAATGTGATCGAAGTGGCGCCGTTGGCCTTCATGCGCGGCCGCTCGCTGAACGATGCGTTCGTGATTCTGGACGAGGCCCAAAATACCACCAACGAACAGATGAAAATGTTCCTTACCCGCATCGGCTTTGGTTCCAAGGCGGTCGTCACGGGCGACATCACTCAGGTGGATTTGCCGAATTCCAAGCAGTCAGGTTTGCGTACCGTGATCGACATTTTGCGCGGCGTGCGTGGTATCGCCTTTACCATGTTCAGCTCGCGCGACGTGGTTCGCCATCCGCTGGTGCAAAGAATCGTTCAAGCCTATGAGGCGAGCTATCCCGACGACGCGACTTGAAGCGGTGGCGCAGCGTTTCGAACTCGATGTGAGTTATGCGGCGCGGCGGCCGTGGGTGCCAAGCAGGGGGCAATTTGCCCGGTGGGCGGCGGCCGCGCTGGCGCCCGCGGGCCGGCCGGTCGCGCTTTCCGTCCGCGTCGTCGGCCTGGCGCGCAGCCGTAGTTTGAATGCGCGATATCGCCACAAGGACAAGGCCACCAATGTTCTGTCATTCAGCGGAGTCGGCACCGCGCCCGACGGCCGCCAGCATCTAGGCGAGCTGGTGATCTGCAGCCCCGTCGTCGCCCAAGAAGCCCGAATTCAAGGTAAGTCTCTGCCCGCGCATTGGGCGCATATGACGGTTCACGGGGTGCTGCATTTGCGCGGTTTCGACCACGAGACCCGCCGCGAGTTCGTGAAAATGGCCGCGGCCGAGATTCAAATCCTTGATCGGCTTGGCTTTTCAGACCCGTATCGCTGATCGAGTATCCTAAGCTCCCCATGTCAGAACAACCCCAAGGCGGCAGCACAGGCCGCTGGCTAAAGCGCATTACCCAATCGATGTCCGGTGAGCCGCGGGATCTCGCCGAACTCATCGAGGACTTGCGCGAGGCCAGCGAGCGCGAGCTGTTCGACGGCGATGCGCTGGTCATGCTCGAGGGTGTGCTGGCCGTGGCGGATATGCAGGTGCGGGACATCATGGTGCCGCGCTCCCAAATGGTGTTCGTCGAGCGCGATGAATCCCCCCAAAAGCTCGTCGAACTGGTGGTCGAATCGGGGCACTCACGTTTCCCCGTGATCGGCGAAGACCGCGATCAGATTCTCGGCATCTTGCTGGCCAAGGACCTGCTGCGCCTGCAAGCCGAGGGCGATGAGAGCTTCGAGATTCGCGAGTACATGCGCCCCGTGGTGTTCGTTCCGGAAAGCAAGCGGCTCAACGTGCTGCTCAAGGAATTCCGGCGCAGTCACAATCACATCGCCATGGTCGTCGATGAATATGGCGGCGTGTGCGGCTTGGTGACCATCGAGGATGTCATCGAACAGATCGTCGGCGAGATTGATGATGAGCATGATGTCGAAGACGATCAGACCATTCGCCGCGAGGGAGCGAGAGAATTCACGGTGCGTGCGCTCGCGCCGATTGCCGACTTCAATCAGTACTTCGGTACTGCGTTTTCCGATGAGGAATACGACACCATCGGCGGCTTGTTGATGCAGGAATTCGGCCGCCTACCGCGCCGCGGCGAGACGATCAGAGTCGGTGAAATGGAGTTTCGCGTATTGCGTGCGGATCGTCGACGTATCGATCTTCTGCGGGTGATCACGC
Source organism: Gammaproteobacteria bacterium (assembly GCA_025358295.1). GTDB lineage: Bacteria > Pseudomonadota > Gammaproteobacteria > Steroidobacterales > Steroidobacteraceae > Bog-1198. The sequence continues at coordinate 70,096 of JANYJY010000068.1, read as the reverse complement.
CGCAAGACATTGAGCCGCCCGCCGCGGACGAGCCGGCTTCTTGAACATTGCTGCGCGCGGCCCCGCCGCAGCGCTGCCGATTCGGGCTCTATGGTGGCCCGCGGCGGCATTTGCGGCCGGCTCCTGCCTCAATCTTGCGTTCGCACCATTTGCTTGCTGGCCGATTGCCGTGCTCGCGCCGGCTGTGCTGTTTGCGTTGATCCGAGGCCTGCCACCGCGGCGCGCGGCGTGGACGGGAGCCGCATTCGGTGCCGGTCTGTTCACCTTCGGCACCTATTGGCTGTACACCTGCCTGCATGTGATCGGTGCCGTGCCGATCTGGATGACCATCATATTGCAGGCGGCCTTGATCGGCTTGATGTCGATCTACTACGCGGCATTGTGTTATCTGGCGAACCGTTTCTGGCTGAAGCCCGGTGCGACCCGGGCGTGGCTGGTCTTGCCGGTGCTTTGGGTGCTGCTTGAATGGCTGCGTGGATGGGCGTTGAGCGGCTTTCCGTGGCTGTCGCTGGGCTATGCCTTGATCGACTCGCCGCTCAAGGGCTGGGCGCCGCTGTTTGGGGTGTACGGCGTCACTTGGGCTGCGGTCACGATGGCCGCAGCGCTCAATGTATTGCTGCTGCCGGCCGTGCCGAACTCGCGACGCCTGGCGGCGTTGCTGGGGATCCTCGCCGTGTTGTTTCTCTCTGTGCTGGCCGAGCGCCGGGACTGGACCCATGTCTCCGGACCGGCCATACCGATCGCCGCCGTGCAGGGAGCCGTGCCGCAGAATCAGAAGTGGCAGGAGAACAGCCTTGACGACACCGTGACCCGGTACTCGAGCCTCACCGCTCAGGCCTGGGGCGCTCGTCTCATCGTTTGGCCGGAGGCTGCGCTGCCGGTGCTGGCGAATTCCATACAAGACTATCTGCACGCTCTGCAGCAGTTGGGGCACGCTCACGGCGCCGATTTCGCCATCGGGCTTGTCGACTATCAGCCGGCAACCAAGCAATTCCGCAACGGGCTATTGGTGTTGAGCGAATCGGGCGGCGGTTGGTATTACAAGCGGCACCTGGTCCCCTTCGGGGAATATTTCCCGGTGCCGGGATTCGTGCGCTCGTGGCTGCGCCTCATGAATCTGCCCTACGACGACATTACCCCAGGCGACGATCATCAGCCTGGCCTGAGTGCCGCCGGCCAGAAGCTCGGGCTCACGATTTGCTATGAAGATGCCTTCGGCAGTCAGCAGCTGAAACCCCTGCGCGATGCGACGCTGCTGATCAATGTCACCAACAATGCCTGGTACGGCGATTCGACCGCTCCGCACCAGCACCTGCAGATCTCGCGCATGCGCGCGCTCGAAGCCGGTCGTTATCTGGTACGGGCGGCGAACGACGGCATCACGGCAGCCATCGGACCGCATGGCGAGATTTTGGCGCGGCTGCCGCAGTTCCAGCAGGCCGTGCTGCGCGCCGACGTCCGGCCGATGTCGGGTCTGACTCCGTACGCGAGAGTCGGCAACTACCCCGTGATCGTCGGCACCGGATTGCTCTTGGCGGTGGCCGTTTGGCGGCGACGGCAGGGGGACGCCGCACGCTAGTGGCGGGAGTAGTTCCGCTTATTTTGCCTTGGCGCCGCCGGTGTACGTCACGTAGTACTTCTTGTAGCCCTTGGTGGACCAATGGCCCTTCCATCCCTTGGGCATCGCAACACCTTCGCCGGCTTGCGCTTGAAGCACCGTGCCGTCGGCGGAGGTCAGGGTCACGCCGCCCGCGAGAAAGAACATGAACTCATCGTCTTCGTAAGATTCAATATCCTGTTCGGAAGGGCCCGCATCGTAGAGGCCCATTTCTACCTTGCCGTCCTTGGACCGCAGCAGCAACACATCGGTGGTGGCACCATCCGGGCCATTCGTCTTCACGGCCGTTTTGCCGGCGAACACGGGTCCGGCGGCGTCCGCGGAAGCGACTTTGACCGGCTTGGTCGTGACCACAGGTTTGGCGGCCGGAGGGTCTGCCAGGGCCACCGACGCACACAGCAGCAGCGCCGCCATTCCGATCTTCGATAATGTCATTCTGGACTTCCTTCAGGGTTTGATCTTTGCAGTGTAGTACGGCGAGCAGGTGGACCGCACCCTATCCGCCTGCGGGGGCGGCCAATTCCGCAAGGTACCAATCGACGAACTGCCCGGCGTACGACTCTTGCAGCGAATAGGGGCCCGGGGCGTAGAACCGGGAATTGACGCCAGCCTGATTCATCTCGACGATCTTCTTGTCCTCGGCACTCGTGGTCTTCCACAGCCACGTAAGCCTCTCGAGGTCGTAGTCCTCCCCGTCGACGGCGTCTTGATGAACCAGCCAAATCACTTCCATCTCGGTATGGTCCACGGATCTCGGGATGAAACGATAGATGACGCCATGATCGGGATAGGCAAGGAAATCACTGACGGGCCCGATATCGAAGTAGGTTGAATTCCCGTCGGAAGCCGGGAACGCGCCCATCAGCCGTGCGACCGATCGGCCATCGTCCGTCGCGCTGGCCACCCCCTCGTGCAGCGCGCTGCGCATGACGGCGACGGATTCACTGTGGACGCCGCTGCGCAGACCATAGCGATCAATATCCGGAATCACGATTCCCAGCGCCTCGGCGCGGGTGCGTCCGTCCCGTTCCAATGCCTCGCTTTGTTCCGGCGGGCGGGCATAAACATGGCGTTTGGCGAACTCCGGATGAGCGGGCGTGCAGTGGTAGCACTCCATGTAGTTCTCGACCGCGAGCTTCCAATTGGCCTTGATTGAATACAGTTCTCGATGCGCCTCCTTGGCCGCCGCCCAGCCATGCACGCCGGCCGAATTCGCCAATGCCCGCTCGGCGGCGCCCAGATCCAGAGGATTCTTTGCAAACGTCGTAAAAATCAGGCCTTGCATGACTCGCACGGGGAGGGATTTCAACGAGGCGGATGCGCGCTGAAACGTATCCGGCATTTGGCGCGCGACCAACAGATACCCATCCAGATCGTAGCTCCACGCATGATAAGGGCAGGTCAGTCGAGCGGACTGCGCCTTCCCCGCACGACCCGCAAGCAGGCGAGAGCCCCGGTGCCGGCAGACATTGAGCAAGGCGCGAACCTCACCGTCAGCATTTCGAACGATGATTACCGATTCCTCGCCGAGATCGACAACCAGGTAGTCGCCGCTACGCGGGAGGCTGCTGATATGTCCCGCGCAGAACCAGTGGCGCAACAACATGCGCTCCATGTCGTGCTCGAAAATCGCGGGATCGGCGTAAAAGTCCCGGGACAGGGCGTGGCCCGGCCGGTGATTTCGAATGGCTGCGGCTAAGTCGGTGGATTGCACCCGTGTAATTGTATGCGGACGGGCGCTCGGGCCCTAGAGCGTTTTGGCGCTCAATCCGCCGAAGCGTCTTTGCCGCCCGCCATAGTCGTCGAGCGCGCATTGAAATCGCTGTTCATTGAAATCCGGCCAAAGGCAATCGCTGAAATGCAGCTCGGCGAATGCCGATTCCCACAGCAGAAAATCACTGAGACGGCGCTCATTTCCCGTGCGAATCAGCAGATCGACGGCGCTCACCGAATAGGCGCAATGATCGACCTCGTTGAGCAGGCGCTGATAGGCGTCGGCTGATAGGTCCGCATCGCGGCCGGCGCGCTGCGCTGCCCGCAAAATACTATGCTGGGATGAGTAGTCAACCGCAAGCCGCAGCAACATTCCGGATCCAGCCGCGCTGGATTTCTCACTCTGTTCGATGGACCGCAATAGATTCTCACTGAGCCGGTCGCGCCGACCGATGACATTGAGCCGTATCGACTGCTCAACGCAGCGTCGAGTCTCCGTGAACAGGTACTGGCCGAATAGCCGCATGAGAGCCGAGATCTCGGCCGTCGGCCGCGACCAGTTGGCGGATGAAAATGCGTACAAGGTGAGCGTATCGACGTTCGCCCGCGCCGCCGTTTCGACCACGGCGCGCACGGCCTTCGCGCCTTCGATGTGGCCCGCGGTGCGGGGCAGTCCGCGCTGCGTGGCCCAGCGCCCGTTTCCATCCATAATAATGGCAACGTGCACCGGATCAGGCCCGCCGTGTCGCCTTGATGACCGCCTCGATGTGTTCGAGATAACGCAGCAGGGCTTTTTTCCCAACCTGCGTAATGCGGTATTCCGATCTCGGTCTGCGTGCCGCGAACGACTTTGTACAAACCACATAGCCGGCTTCTTCGAGCTTGCGCGCATGGGCGCTCAAGTTGCCGTCGCTGACATCGAACAAACTCTTGAGTTCGTTGAACGCGAGATGTTCATTCATGGCTAAGGCGCTCATGATTCCCAAGCGCACACGTTCATAGATGAGGCGATCGAATCCCGCGTCCTCGCTGCCGCGGGGCGCGCGCGGAACCGCGGCCGGTTTCGACGGCGCCCGGCCGGGCGTCGCCGGGTGCGCATCGCTGCGCTTGGCGGCGCCGGATCTAGACGGCACGAGTCGAGCGCCCGATCAATATGCCGAAGATGATATGCAGGACGCCGAAGCCGAGGCCGAGCATCGCGGTATGCGCCGCCGCCGGCAGCGCGAATGTCACCGACCCTAAGGCGACAAATAGCGTTCCCATGGCGCATACCTGGCGTGTGATCCCGGCGGTCGTGACCGTGCTTGCGGAGAGCACCGCACAGCCGTAGAGCAGCAGCCACACTCCCGGAATAAGGATGGTCATGTCGGCGGACACGAGTACCAATGTCAGGACGGCGCCGGCCAACAGCGCCGGACACAAGCAGAGCAGAAATTTCCTAGCGGGACCCAGATAACGAGTATGGCTATGCGGTGCAATTTGACGCGCCACCAAGGCGCCGCCGAAGCACAGGGCAATGACGGCAGCGGCCGGCCATATCTCGAGCCAGTGCGGTGCCCAGGGAGGCAGGGATACGAGGATAGCGGCGAGAATGCCGATGATTCCCATAACTATGCCGGCCATGCCCGGTACATGCAGCGAACCGGACGAATCGATGGACGCGCGGATGTAGGCGAGGGTGCCCAGCGCCCGGCTTTCGATAGCCGCCGGGGCTTCGGAACGAGCGGAGAAGGCTGAGGTTGGCCTTTGCATTAAAGCAGCTTAAGTGACCAAACTGTGCTTCGTCAAGTACTCTGAAATGCAGAGTTAACGGCATTGCCGTGGCGTGTTGTTTTGTTCTCCAAGAGCGCAAAGAATACGGCCGGGAGAATCACGCACATTCGAACTGCCCAAGGAGAATAGCCGTCGTGCGAACCAGCGTTTTTCTATGCATTTCTCTTGCCGGCGGCGGCGTTTTCGCCGCGGCGAACCCACCGCCGCTGCTGCCCGCGCCGGTGGTGAGCGCGCTCGCGGATGAGCTGAGCGGGGAAACGGCGAAAAGAAATCTCGAGGGCCTCGCGCGCTTTCATCGGCAGCGGGGTTCGCAAGGCTTCCATTCCGCCGCGGAGTTGGTCGCGGAGCGCGCCCGCGCCTACGGCTTGAGCGATGTACAGACCCTGCAGTTTCCCGCCGACGGAAAAATCAACTATGGGACGCAGCGCTCCCGCCAGGCGTGGGACGCTGACGTGGGGGAACTCGCGGAGATCAAGGACGGCGCGACATCCCCTATCGCCAGTTACGCCGCAGAACCAATCGTGCTGGCGGAGGACAGCGAGTCGGCCGACGTGACGACCGACCTGGTCGATGTGGGCGACGGACTGCTCGACGGCGATTACGCCGGCAAAGACGTCAAGGGCAGGATCGTGCTGGTCGCTGCACAGCCCGGCGAAGTTCAGGATCTGGCGGTCGGAAAGTACGGCGCCGCGGGAATCCTCAGCTATGCCCAGAATCAGAAAACCGCCTGGTCGGGCGAGAATGACAATCTGATCCGATGGGGGCATCTGGATTCATTCACGACGAACAAAACCTTCGCATTCATGGTTTCGCTGCGAACCGCACGGGTCTTGCAGGAGCGATTGAGACATCGGGAGACGATTCGCCTGCACGCCGTGGTGCGAGCCGGCCAGCACCCCGGATTCTATGAAATTGTCACCGCACGCATTCCGGGATCCGATCCGCAGCTCAAGGACCAGGAAATAGCATTTTCTTGCCACCTGGATCATCAACGTCCGGGGGCCAATGATAATGCGAGCGGCTGCGTCACCATCCTCGAAGCGGCGCGGACCCTGCAAAAAATGATCGGCGACGGCCGGCTCGCGCGGCCGGCTCGCAGTATCCGATTCATCTGGCCGCCGGAAGTCGAAGGTACCGTGACTTTGCTGAATGCCAGGCCGGAATTTGCCAAACGTATCAAGGCCGTGGTGCACATGGACATGGTCGGGGGTGGTCCGGAAACTAAGGCGGTATTTCATGTGACGCGCGGGCCGAGGAGCTTGCCGTCGTTCGTACATGACGTTGCTTGGGCGTTCGCAGCGTGGGTAAACGAGGAGTCGTATCAATTCGCGGCGACGGACTCGGCCGAACATCCGCTGCTCGCGCCGGAGGGCGGCAGGGAGCCCCAGCGTGCGATGTACTCGGCGTACACCATGGGCAGCGACCACGACGTCTATCAGGATTCATCGTTCGCCATCCCGGCCATTTATCTGAACGACTGGCCCGATCGCTATATCCACACCAATTTCGACTCGGCGGCCAATATCGATCCGACCAAGCTCAAGCGTGCGGCCTTCATCGGCGCGGCCGCGGGCTATTTTCTCGCGAACTTCTCGTCTCACGATGTGGTTGCAACGCAGAGGGCTGTTGCAATCGGCCGTTTAATGCGCGAGGTCTCGGACATGGAGCGACAGGCGCCCGAGGGGCCGCGAGAGGAGTACGAACGCGGAGTGCTCGCCTCGCTCGATTCGTTCAACGCCGGCGCTCGGCCGGCCGCAATGCGCTCTGCCGTATCTGCCCAAGTAGAGCATGCGCACAAGTACCGCCGTCGCGCGCAGCCACGCGGGCAGCTGGTCGTGTTCGGATACGACTATTTTGCCGATCATGCCAAGGCGGCCGGCATTGCCATGCCTAAATTGTTGAGTTACGACGGCAACTGGGGCGGCGGGGAGGAGTACGCCTACGAGGCGCTGAACTTCGCCGACGGATCGCGCGACGTGCAGCAGATCACCGATGAACTAGTAGCGGAATATGGTCCGGTGCCCCTGGAGATGGTGCTCGAGTATTTGACAGCGCTGCAGAAAATCCGCGTCGTGGACTAAGGATGGAGGGTTATCAAAAGACAATATCGCCGCCATGTCGCCGTAATGATCGGGTTATACATTCTCGTAGCCCGTCAAGAGCACGGGAATGACGGTTGAGAGAACCTAACCCACCCCAGGGAAAGCAGGGGCGACTGACTGCACCGGCTGCCGAGCGGCAGTCAGTCGCCCGGCGCGCTCAATGCCTCGATCAGCTCTCGATAGTCGCCGACGGAGGGAGTCTTCAGTCCCTGAACCTTGCCTTGATCATCCCATTGGCGGACTCGCACGGCATCTTTGTAAAATGGTTCGGTCTCGAAGCTCAGTACTTCTTGTGCGTTCATCGGGCCGCCTTGCAGTTTCAATGTGATCACCGACGCCGGGCTCAACTTCGCAAAATAGCCGGCATCCGTTGCCAACAAATAGCGCTTGGCGGGGACGTGCAGCCGCACCGGGTCGGAGATTTCGGGGCCGAATCGCTTGGCCAGCCACTGGCTGCCGACCCGTTCGTGATGCGCATCGAACGTCCAATCGGCAATGTCGCTCGGAACCTCTTCGACCAGGTGCCCGATGTCATGCAGCAGAGCGGCAATGACCAGTGCCGGCGTCGAACCGGCAATTTGCGCGAAGTAAGCGGCCTGCAGGCCATGTTCGGTCATCGATACTTGCTCGCCGAAATATTCGCCGGCGCCGCGTGCGTGAAAAATCGCGAGAATTTCGTCGGTCGGTGTCATGTGGATAGATCCGTGGGGAATTCACGCCGCAACATAGCGGCTTCGGAGTACACGCTGTCGCGGGTCAGGTAGCAGCCGCGCAAATGCCGCGGGAATTTCGCGGATGAAAATGCAGTGCGGCCATGCAGGGTGCGCTGGTTGTCGAAGACCACGAGGTCCCCGTCCCGCAACCTGAATTTCAAATGAAACCGCGGATCGCGCAGCAATGCGGCAAAGCGCCGGTAAGCGGAGTAGAACGGATGTGCTTCGCGGGCGGCAAGATGCAGCGGCGCGATCGATCGGCTGTTGTAATGCACCGCGCTGACTTCACCGTCGCAAGTCAACTGGATCAGCGGCCTCTCGGCGTAAAGCTCGGCATCTTTGGAGCGGTATAAGAATGGCACGGCCGTCCTCGTCAGGACGGCAAACGCTTCGGGAGACGTGGTGCGCAAGTGTTCTGCAATGGCCAAGCCGTCGCCGAAAATGCTCTCTCCGCCGTCGGGCGACGCTATCAGTACGTGCAGCACCTGAAACCCGGGGACCGGCTCGCGATAGGGATTGTCCGTGTGCAAGCCAAGGCCAAGGTCGGAATAAGCCAGATTCTCTGGCTGCGCGACCGACCTCACATCAAATACCATGCCGTAGTTGGTCTCAGAGACCCTTCCCGTGAGCGCTGCCGCCTCGAGAATTCCCGCATCGGCGGCAGGCACTTCGCTTAGGAATGCGATGCCGTCCCGCAACAGCCGCGATAGCCACCGGGCGCGCAGCGGCCGATCTGTTTTCGCGTCGGAAAATCTTGCCCAGGCAAAGTCGCACGCGGCGTCGAGACTTGCGCCCTCGAGCCAGAACTTGGGTCTGCGCTCCGCGGGGCGGCCGGCGCGAGTCTCGGAATTTGCACGCAGCCAGCGGATATCAAACGATGCGGCGCGCGATTCGGCCTCCCATTCGATCCGAATCGCGCCATTCAGGGTCACGGCGGACTGAATCTTCGGATCCTGCGGCAGATCCGCGATGTCGATCAATCGCTGGCCGCTGTGTGCATCGCGGTCTTCGCTTAGATTGTCACGCAGCCAGAGACTGGCGAATTCGCTCGAGGTGCCGTCGGACCATTCGATGCCGAGGGTATCGGGTGATGTTCTTAAGTGTTTTACCGAGGCGGACTCACTCATGGCAGATGCGTTCCACGCGCGGCTGCTCGCGCATTCAAGATGTACAGGCATCCGGCCCCGAGCGCGGCCACAGCGCTGACCCCTGCCAATCCCACGAACACGCCCTTCCAGCCGAAGGATATGGAGATCTCGGCGACAATATATCCCGCCGCCGCTCCACCGAGATAGCCGATCCCGTCGATGATTCCCGAGGAGGCTGCGCCCGCCTGCTTGCCGCCGAAGTCGAGCGCGAACGCGCCGCCGAGATATGAATAGGGGCCGAGCAGGCAGAATGCCACGGCGCCAATGGTGATGATCGGCAGCATCGAGCCGGATGAGCCGGAACGCATGGTCATCAACACCAGCAGGGCCGCGGCAGCCGCGCTCAATCCCAGGAACATGATCAACGCGCGCCCATTGACCCCGAGCCGGTCGCTGAGCCAGCCGGTCACCAGCACCGACACGGCGCCGACACCCGGGAAAATCGCGCTCATACGTGCGGCTTCCCCCTTACTGTAACCAACGTAGTCGCTCAAATACTGCGGTGTCCAAGCGTTGAAAGTCTCGCGAATGATGGTGCAGCCCAGGGATAGGAGGCAAACCAGCAGGAACGCGCGGCTGCGCAGCAGCGGCAGCAATAGTGCGCCAATACTTTGCGGCGGAGATTCCGACGCCGCAAACAGATTGAGCGGGTTGGGCTTTGCCTCGGTGTAACCCGCGTCGGCGCGTGACTCCCGCAAGAAAAGGAAATTCACGACCAAGAACAGCGCTGCGACGGCAGCCGCAAAAAAGAACAAGGTACGCCATCCATAGCCATGATCGATCAACATTCCCATGCATTGCCGTGCCACAGCATCGCCGACGAGGTAGCTGATGCTGAGTATGCCTATGATCATTCCGTACGATGAGAAGTTGAACCACTTCGAGGAGACCTTGATCAGTCCGGCCCATGCAAGGGACTGGGTGAGTCGATTGCCTATCCAGGCAGTGGTGAACAGCGGCACGCTGAGCCCGGAGGCGAACATTATCGTGAAGGCGGTCGCTCCAGCCAAGCCGATGAGAAAGCTGATCCGGCCTCCCCAGAAATCGCCCAATCCGGTCAGAAACAGCTTGCCCACCGCGTAGGCCAGCACCCCGATGGAGGTAATGCCCCCCATGCGAACGATGGCGTCCGCATGACTGACGCCGTGCTTGCCCAGTTCCTCCACCAGGAGCGGCGTGGCCACCGATAGGTCGGCCCTGCAAAAATACAGGGCGGCATAGCCCCCGAACATCAGCAGTACCGTGATGGCTTGCCGAAACACCAGCGACCGAGATGTTGCGGCGGCTGCGCCCGCATCAGATCCTACCCTGAGTTCGGGCGCGGTGGTCATACAGTTTCCCTGAAAAGAGGCGGCGAGTGTTGTTCTTTTGCCATCATCTCATTTGAACGACTGGTGGACCACTGCCGCGTTGGCACAAAACCTGCTTGCCACTATAGGAGAGCAGCAATGCTTGCTGCTAAGGATAGAGAACTCAAGTGCACACGGGCCAAGCAATGCGGTGTTCGTTCAATCCGGGCGAGATGCGAAGCGGCCGACCGGCATTGCGGGCGGCAATCTTCGGCCAAAGTTGCTGCCGCAAGCGGCAAATCGTTGCCGCTCGATGCTCTATCCACGAATGCAAGTGCGCGAACCACCCCACGAGGCTTTTACAGAGGGCACATTGATGTCGGCAATCGCAATATCGAACTCTGCGTCGGCGGCCCTTCCCGCCGTCAATATCCATCCGCACAGCCACAAAAAGGGCGCCCACGTGGGATCTGCGGATGACTCCCGCAGCGACACGGCGACGCTGATTCCGTCGAACACGGTGCGCAATTTGTTCGGCAGCCTGTTGCAAACGCTGGGGCAGGTGATCGGCGTGCAAATCGGCGCGCCCAACGCGTCGACGACATCGTCACCGGCCGTCACGGCGAGCGCCGCCGTCCCTGCCAGTGGAGCGGCGCCCGATGCCGGGACGAGTTCGGCCTCCACGCCGTCCGCGGGCCGACTACTGCAGAATTATTTGAACAATGTGTCGCAGCACGCGCAGTCCAATGATTTACGCCGGCCCACTCTCGCGGGGTCCACCATCAGCGTCAACGTCTGACGCCGCGCCGGACGCGCTGATCGCACCGGCGCGTATTTGACGTTCGCAGTTCCCCCGGCTAGGCTCGAGTCCGCCGGTAAAATCCCCCGTGAACAACGTTAAACGACTGCCGACTCTGTACATCCCGCATGGCGGCGGGCCGTGCTTTTTTATCGATCCGCCGGCGGCATTCCCGCATATGTGGGATGGGCTGGCCGGGTATCTTCGTGGTATCGACGCCTCGCTGGGCGTCAGGCCCAAGGCGGTGTTGGTCATTTCAGGCCACTGGGAAAACCCGCTCCCGACATTCAATGTCGCGATCAAGCCGGGATTGCTGTTCGACTATTACGGCTTCCCGGAGCACACCTACCGGCTGAAGTATCCCGCCACCGGCGCGCCCGATCTCGCCGAACGGGTGCGCAAATTACTCGACGGCGCCGGTTTCAAAACCGATGTGGAATCAAGGCGGGGCCTTGATCACGGCGTGTTCGTGCCGTTTCTGCTGATTTATCCCAACGCGGATGTGCCCATATTGCAGTTGTCGCTGCAAGCAAGCCTGGATCCCGCATTACATCTTGCGTTGGGTCATGCCTTGGCACCGCTGCGTGATCAGGGTGTGTTGATCGTCGGCAGCGGCATGAGCTACCACAACCTGGCGGACATGTTCTCCGGACGAGGCGCCGCCGCCGCGGCGGACTTCGATGCCTGGCTGGGCGAGGCCGTTCAAGATCCGGCGACGCGCGATCAACTGTTGGTCAAGTGGCGCGAAGCGCCGGGCGGGGCCGCTTCCCATCCGCGCGAAGAACATCTCATTCCGCTAATGGTCGCCGCGGGCGCCGCCGAGGGCGAGCGCGGAGTTCGCGCTTTCGGCGAGTCCATCGGCGGCAAACAGATCTCCGGCTTTCAATTTGGTTGAGGAGTCTCAATGATGCGACCCATTTGCTCTGCATTGGGGTTGATGTTTTGCGCGCACGCGATGCTTGCGCAAACCGCGAGGGGAAGTTCCACGGGATCCGCCGGCGGTCATGATGTGGTCGTACGAGCCCGCTCACTCATCGACGGCATGAGCGACAAGCCGCAGCACAACATGGAGATCGTGATTCGCGGCAATCGCATCGTCGAGGTGCGCCCAGCCAATTCGACGTCATTGCCGCCCGCAGCGCAGGTCATCGACCTGGGCGAGGCCACGGTTCTGCCGGGACTCATTGACACGCACACGCATTTATTTTTACAGGGCGAAGATCCGGCAGCCGGCGGTTACGATGTGCAATTGCTTAAATATCCCGCTTCCTATCGCGTTGCGCGTGCTGTGGTGGCGGCGCAGCGCGCGCTCGAGCAGGGATTTACCAGCATTCGCGACATGGAGACCGAGGGCGCCGGTTACGGAGATGTCGGGATCAAACAGGCGATCAATGAAGGGATCATCCCCGGCCCGAGAATGTCGGTATCCACATTGTCCATTTCATCCACGGGCGGATATCCGCTCGAGGGCTATGCGCCGGAGATCAGTGTGCCCAAGGGTGCGCAGTTGATCGACGGGCCCATCGAGGCGCGCAAGGCCGCGCGCGAGCAATTGGACAAGGGCGCCGACTGGATCAAGGTGTACATGACTCATCGCTCCTGGCTCGATGCGCAGGGCGAGCTTGTTTCGCAGCCGACGCTCACCGTCGAGGAACTGAAGGCCATCGTCGATGAGACGCACGGCTGGGGGCGCAAGGTTGCCTGCCACGCGTACAACGGACCGGGCCTGCAGCGCGCGCTCGACGGCGGCTGCGATTCGATCGAGCACGGCCTCCAGATCAGCGACGCGCAGATTGCGCAAATGCTGCGGCAAGGCACTTGGTATGTCCCCACACTCGAGGTGTACTACACCGATTGGGATCCCGCGGATACGGAATCCGGCAAGCGCGATCGAAAACGTGTGGCGCTGCATGGCGTGTCATTCAGCAAGGCGCTGCGCGCGGGGGTCAAAATGGCATTCGGTACGGATGTGGGCGGATTCAAGTGGTCCGACCCGATAGCAGCAGAGTTTTCGCGCGAAGTGCAATTCGGCATGACGCCAATGCAAGCCATTCAATCCGCCACGTCGCGCGCGGCCGACTTGCTCGGCAAGCGCGGCGAGATCGGGGTGATCGCGCCCGGAGCCTATGCGGACGTGGTTGCCGTCGCGGGAGATCCGCTGGCGGATGTCAATGTTCTAAAGACCGTGGCCTTCGTGATGAAGGACGGCAGGGTGTTCAAGTCCTTCTAATTTTGGGCTCGCAGAGTCGCGATGTTCTGCGCCGTTACCGCCGACGGCTGCGCGCCGAACCGCGCGGTGACGTAATTGGCGAGGCTGGCGATTTCCAGGTCGGAATAGGCGCTGCCGAAGGACGGCATGATGGCGCGCGTATCGGCGGCGTGCCGATGTGCGCCCGACAGGATGACCTGCACCACATTGGTGGCGGAAGGATCGTTCACGGATCTCACCCCGGTGAGGGTCGCATATGGAATCACCGGACTGACGCCCGTCCAATCGTGACAACCCGCGCAGGCGCCGGCATACACGGCCTTGCCCCGCGAATCGGCATTGGCCGCGACGCCTTCCGCATGCGATGCGGGCGCGGCGGATGACTTCAGTGCAGGCAGATCGGATGCCGCAATTGCCTTGACCGAGCGCAGATACACCACCATGGCGGAGATGTCGCTCGGCGTCAGATATTGAAGGCTGTTGTCGACCGCTTCGCCCATGGGCCCGGTCGCCGTGCCGCGCCCTTCGGCATGGCCGATTGCCAAGTAGTGCGCGAGATCGGACTCGCTCCACTCACCCACGCCGCTCTTGGGATCCGATGTAATGTTGTAGGCGCGCCAGCCGGCTTGCACCGCACCTGAGAATTTCTGCCGATTGTCGAGCGCCTGCATTAAATTGCGCGGTGTATGGCATTCGCCGCAATGCGCCATGGCCTCAACGAGATAGGCGCCGCGATTCCACTGCGGATCGCGTTCGGTGCGCGGTTCAAACCGCTTGTCCGGATTGAACAGCATCGCCCAAACGCCCATGAGTGCGCGTTGATTGAAGGGGAAGTTCAGCGTGTTCTGCGGCGCCGGTGCATGCACGGGGCTGAGGCTAAAGAGGTAGGCCTTGATGGCGCCCGCATCGGCATCGGTCATATAGGTGTAACTGGCAAACGGCATTGCCGGATACAGTTTCGTGTTGCCGGGTCCAATGCCCTTATGGATCGCATCGAGAAAATTCGCGTCGCTGTAATTGCCGATGCCCGTTTCCTTGTCCGGCGTGATGTTGGTCGAATACAAGGTCCCAAAGGGAAGCACGAATGCCCGCCCGCCCGCGAAAGGCGTCCCGCCTTCGGCGGTGTGACAGGCGGCGCAGTCGGCGGCGCGCGCCAGGTACTCGCCGCGCTCGATAAGGCTCGCGTTCTTGAGTTCGACGGGGACGCCGGTCGGATCCTGGGCGTGATAGTCGCTCAGTGTCACACGAGGACCGCCCGCAAAATCCATGGGGTGGGGTGCAAGCACCACCACCCACAGATAGCCCACGAGCACAACGGCGAGGACGGCTGCGCCGCCGATCAGGGTGTAACGCCGGATAGGATGAATGTTGGAGGAATCGGTCATGATGGTTTCTTCCCGGACAGTATTTCTCGGTCAATGGGCAGCTTGCGCAGGCGAATGCCGGTCGCGGCGAACAAAGCGTTGCCGAGAGCGGGCGGTGCGGCGGTGACGGCTGTTTCGCCGATGCCGCCCGGCGCTTCGCCACTTTTGATCAAGTACACCTCGATCAACGGAATTTCATTGATTCGCAGCATTCGATAGTCGTTGAAATTGCTTTGCTGAACTCTGCCACGGGCAATGGTGATTTTACCGTATAGGGCCGCCGTCAGCCCGAAAATCAGGCCTCCCTGAATCTGTGCAACGACGGTGTCCGGATTGACGGCGATTCCGGTGTCTACGGCGCAGACGATGCGGTGAATCCGGACCTCGCCATCGACACCGACCTCGGCTTCGGCCACGGTCGCAATGAAGCTGCCGAAGGAGACCTGCAGGGCTATGCCCCGGCCGGTGCGGGCAGGCAGGGGTTTCCCCCATCCGGATTTCTCTGCTGCAAGTTCCATTGCGGCCTTGAGGCGGGGCGACTTGCCCAGCAGATCGCGCCGAAAAGCCACCGGATCCTTGTTGGATTTCTTGGCCAATTCGTCCATGAAGCTTTCAATCGCGAACACATTATTGTTCGGGCCCACGCCGCGCCAGAATCCGGTGGGCACACCCGGCGGCTCATCGCGCACGTATTCCACACGCAGATTGGGGATGTCATAGGGAATATCGGCGCCGCTGTCGATGGCGTCGATGTCGATTCCCTTTTGAAAAGCAGGCGGCAGCCAGCGAGCGATGACCGAGGAGCCCGCGATGCGATGCTTCCATCCCATGATGCGCCCATTCGACACGGTGGCGGAAAACGTATCGCGATACACCGGCCGATACACATCGTGCTGAATGTCTTCTTCTCGAGTCCAGACCACTTTGACCGGACCGTCGACCTGCATGGCTATTTGCACGGCACTTGCGACCATATCCGTCTCGAGCCTGCGGCCGAAGCCGCCGCCGATCAGATGGTTGTGCACGGTGACCATGTCGAGGGGTAGTCCGCTCACTTTCGCCGCGGTGGACTGCGCCCGGGACAGGACCTGGGAGCCGACCCAGACCTCACAGCTCGTCGGCGTTATGTGCACGGTGCAGTTCATCGGCTCCATGGTGGCGTGAGCCAGGAAGGGCAACTCGTAGGCAGCTTCCATTTTGTCGCCCTCGGCCAGACCCTTGGCGATGTCTCCGTCTGATCTGGCCACCGCGCCTTCCTTGTCGCTTGCCGCGCGTAGTTGCTTCCAGACGTCGTCGTCGGATACTGCTGCGTGCGGGCCTTCGTTCCAGGTGATGTCGAGCGCGGCCAATCCCTGCTTCGCCGCCCACATGTGATCGGCCACGACGGCGACAAAGTTCTGCTGGACGACAATCTGACGCACGCCAGGAAGGCTTTTCGCCTTGGCATCATCGACCCGCCCCACAGTGCCGCCGAATACGGGGCAGGCGGCGAGCGTGGCGAATTTCACGCCCGGTGGCATGACATCTATTCCGTAGACGACCTTGCCATTCACTTTGTCGGGCGTGTCGAAGCGCTTAAGCGGCTTGCCAATCAGTTTGAAATCGCTCACGGCCTTCAGCGGGACGTCTTTCGGTGCGGTCAGGCTCTGTGCGCGTCCGATCAATGCCGCATAGGCAAGGCGACGGCCGCTGGCGTCGTGAATTGCCTCGCCGTTCTCTGTGCGCACGCTGGACGGCTCCACTTTCCATTGCTGCGAGGCTGCTTGAACGAGAATGGCGCGCGCGCCCGCCGCCGCTTTACGCAGCGGCAACCAGAATGAACGGACCGAATTCGAATTACCGGTGACCTGAATGCCGAATATGGGGTTGGCGTACAGCTTGTCATTCGGTGGTGCGGCTTCGAGAGTCACTCGATCGAAGTTCGCGTCGAGCTCTTCCGCCAGGATCATGGCGACGGAGGTATAAATGCCCTGACCCATCTCGACCTGCGGCATGATGAGCGTGACGGCGCCGTGGGTATCGATACGAATAAAGGCATTCGGCGCGAACGGCGCCTTGTCGGCTTGTGCGCCGACGGCCACAGGCACATGGAAACCGACCACCAAAACACCCCCGACGGCTAGTCCCGCTTGCAGGAAGTCACGCCTGGTCAACGCGTCCTTCAGTCCGTGCATGGCTATATTCTCCCGGCGGTATTCAGGCTTGTGCAGCCTGCTTGATTGCCGCGCGTATGCGCACATAGGTTCCGCAGCGGCAAATATTCCCCGCCATGGCGGCATCGATGTCTGAATCTTCCGGATGCGGAGTGGCGTTGAGGAGCGCCGTCGCCGACATGATTTGTCCGGACTGACAGTAGCCGCACTGAATCACTTCCAGATCCAGCCACGCCTTTTGAATCTTGGCTCCGGCTGCGGTGGCGCCGATGGCTTCGACGGTGGTGACAGCTCGTTGCCCGATCGCGCCTACCGGCAAGAGGCAGGAGCGCACCGGCGCACCATCCACGTGAACGGTGCAAGCGCCGCATTGGGCGATTCCACACCCGAACTTGGTGCCGGTCAGCCCCAGGATATCGCGTAGCACCCACAGCAGGGGCATGTCGAGCGGTGCATCGACATTCCTTGTCTCGTCATTGATCCGCAGGCTGATCATGAAGAACCTCCCCCAGGTAGGCGATTGCGACTTCCTAACCTCAATGCCGGACTATAGAACTCGGCGATGCACTCGTCTATGTGGGCGAGAACATTCCCGTTTACGTCATGAGCGCCGCGGGCGGCGTACCGCGGCGCTTGACCTGGGAACCCACCGGCAGCCGCTGACCGGCGCGACATCCGGCTGACTGGGCGGACGGGCCTACCGTCCGCCCTTCGTTTTCGCGGCAAGCACGAGGTAGATCAGCGTCGCCGCAATGCATAGATAGGCGAACAGATTACCCGCGGCGGCGTACGCGGTTCGAGTTCCGGGCATCATGGGTGCGTCCACCAGCACTCCATCTTCGGCGCGCGGGTTGCGGTACGGATCGTTGGGATAGGTCTTCTGCACGACCCGGCCGTTTGCATCGATGAACGCAGATATGCCGGAATTAACGGCGCGCACCATGCTCACGCGAAGCTCGACGCCGGCAAACACCGACAGTGCCAGATGCTCCCACGGTTCTGTGTCCGCGCCGAACCAAGAGTCGCTGGTCAAATTGACCAGAAGGTTGGGCTCCAGCCGCCCGACGCCGCGCACGAAGCCCTGCAAGATATCCTCGTAGCAAATCACCGGACCGAGTTTCCAGGTTTTGCCGCCGGGTAATTCGAGCGACATGAGGCTGGGTCCATTGCCCGCGGTGAATCGTCCGGTGCCGGCCGGCAACAGGTTTCTCAGCCATGGAAAGGTCTCGATGCCCGGAATGTATTCGCCGAACGCAAGCAGCCTGACCTTGTCGTAGCGCCCGCCCACCTTTCCGCTGCTGTCGAGAAGAATGGCCGAATTGAATGCATCTTCGTGAGCCGTGTCGTACATCTCGGCGCCTATCACCACCGGCACGCCGAAACCGCGTCGAATCATTCCCAGATAATCGGGTGCGAAGTCGGCGCTGAAGTCCCGCGGCAGAGTCACGGGATAGCTCCCCTCGCTCCAGACAATGAGTTGCGCGCCGGCCGCCTCCAGGCGGTGAGACGCTGACTGCAGGGCAGTGAGCTGGCGCAGGGCTTCGTCGCGAGAGAATTCTCCATCCACCGGGTATGCGAAATTCGGCTGCACCAGGCCGATCTTGAGCCGCGGCGCGCCCGCCATGAGGCTGTCCACCTGGCGCATGCGCACGGCTCCGAAAATGAGCGCGGTCGCCACCAGAACAGCGGCGATTACCACGCGATTGCAGGCGACGCGGCCATCGCTGACCCAGTCATAAATCGCACCGTTGACCAGCATGAGAAGGGCCGTAACGCCGAATGGGCCGGTAAATTCGGCGATCTGAATGACCAGGGGATTCCAGGCCTGGGATATCCACTGACCGCAGGGAAATAGCTGCGGCACCAGAAGTTCGCAGGCGACCATGACGATGGGCGCGAGCACGGTCATTGCCGCGCGTCGCCGGCGGCGAATGCCGCAGACAATGGCGGTAAACAACAAGAATATGAGCCCGCGGGCGGCGCAAAACAACAGCAGGACCAGCCCTGCGGCCCACCAGCTGAATCCAGCAAAGCGCTGGGTCACGTCGGACAGCCAGTAAAAGCCTCCCGCGGTTTCGACAATGCCGGCCCACCAGCCCAGGAAGAGCGCCTGTTTGAAGGTCGGTGCCCGATCTATGGCGAGCAGCATCGGCACTGCTGCGAACCAGGCGAGAGCGGACAGATCGAAGGGTGTGACGGCTAGAAACCACAGGCAGCCGCTTAAGGTGGCGAGGCCGAAGAGGCGGTAGAAATCGAGCTTAAGCATGCTTAATTCGGGGTCAATTGAGTTCACGGCCAAGAGGCGGTCGGGTATTCTGAGGCCCAATCATGCAAGAAAGATACGAACCTGCCGCCGTTGAAGCGGACGCCCAGCGATTTTGGAACGACCAGCGCTGCTTTGAAGCCAAGGAAGACGCTGCGCGCGAAAAGTATTATTGCCTGTCCATGTTCCCCTATCCAAGCGGGCGCTTGCATATGGGGCATGTACGCAACTACACCATCGGGGACGTGCTGTCGCGCTTCATGCGCATGAACGGTAGAAATGTCCTGCAGCCCATGGGCTGGGACGCTTTCGGTTTGCCCGCCGAGAACGCGGCCATGGCGAACGGCGTGCCGCCGGCGAAGTGGACCTTCGACAATATCGCCTACATGAAGGCGCAGCTCAAATCGCTGGGCTTTGCCTTGGATTGGAGCCGGGAGCTGACCACCTGCCGTCCTGAGTACTACCGTTGGAATCAGTGGCTGTTCCTGCGCATGTTGGAAAAGGGGATTGCCTACCAGAAGACTGGGGTGGTCAATTGGGATCCCGTCGATAAGACCGTGCTCGCCAATGAACAGGTGATCGACGGTCGCGGCTGGCGCACCGGCGCGCCGGTCGAGAAACGCGAAATTCCCATGTACTACCTCAAGATCACGGCCTATGCCGAAGATCTGCTCGATGCCCTGAGCCAAATGCAGGGCTGGCCCGAGCGGGTGCGCGCCATGCAGGCCAATTGGATCGGCAAGAGCGTGGGTGTGCGGCTGGGATTTCCATACCGCATCGAGGGGCTGGGCGAGGGCGTGCTGCATGCCTTTACGACGCGGGCGGACACGCTCATGGGCGTGACGTTCTGCGCGGTGGCGGCGGAACATCCGCTGGCTGCCCACGCGGCGCGCCACAACGAGAAGCTGGCCGCGTTCATCGAAGAATGCAAGCGCGGGCCGGCGATCGAATCGGAACTCGCGACCCAAGAGAAAAAGGGCATGCCGACCGGATTGACGGTGCGGCATCCCATCAGTGGCGTGGCCCTGCCCGTGTGGGTGGGAAATTACGTGCTCATGAGTTACGGCGACGGCGCGGTCATGGGCGTGCCTGCGCACGATGAGAGGGATTTCGAGTTCGCGAAAAAATATCATTTGCCGATCAAGCCGGTCATCGACGTCCCGGGCCGCGAATATTCTCTGCATGCATGGGCGCCTTGGTATGCAGGGCACGGCCGGTGCATCAATTCCGGAACGTACGATGGTTTGGAGTTTCAAGCGGCCATCGAGGCCATCGCGGCGGATTTGCAGCGCCTCAATCTCGGCGAGAAACAAACTACCTGGCGTCTGCGGGATTGGGGGATTTCCAGACAGCGCTACTGGGGCTGCCCGATCCCGGTAATTCATTGCGCAGCCTGCGGAACGGTGCCCGTGCCCGACGAGCAATTGCCGGTTGTGCTGCCGGTGGATCTGGTGCCCGACGGCAGCGGCAATCCGCTGCTCAAGGACGAAGCGTTCCTGGCGGTTTCCTGCCCCCGGTGCGGGGC
The DNA here is from genome assembly GCA_025358295.1 of Gammaproteobacteria bacterium. Classification (GTDB taxonomy): domain Bacteria; phylum Pseudomonadota; class Gammaproteobacteria; order Steroidobacterales; family Steroidobacteraceae; genus Bog-1198. The sequence goes on along the minus strand of JANYJY010000068.1, from coordinate 49,427 downwards.
CAAGGCACGGCGCGAGACCGATACCATGGATACCTTCGTGGACTCCTCCTGGTACTTTCTACGCTTCGCCTGCCCCGACAACGACAAGGCCATGCTGGATGCACGGGTTCGGTATTGGGCTCCCGTAGATCAATACATCGGCGGGATCGAGCACGCCATATTGCACCTGCTGTACTCGCGCTTCTGGACCCGTGTCGTGCAGGAGTTGGGGGCGGTCGAGTTCAAGGAACCTTTCGCCAATTTGTTCACGCAGGGCATGGTGCTGAATGAAGTGTTCTTCCGCAAGCCGGATACCGGCCGCGTGGAGTATTTCAATCCCGCGGATGTCGAAGTGACCTTGGATCCGACGGCGCAGCGCCGCATTGCGGTGCTGCGCTCCGACGGTCTGGAAGTCGAGTCGGGCGGTGTAGTCACCATGTCCAAGTCGAAGAACAACGGCGTAGATCCGCAAGCACTCGTGGATGAGTTCGGCGCGGACACGGCGCGCTTGTTCACCATGTTCGCCGCGCCGCCGGAGCAAACTCTGGAGTGGTCCGACGAGGGAGTGCAGGGCGCGTTTCGGTTCATCAAACGGCTGTGGAAGGCCGTGCATGACCATGTGGCCCCAGGCGCCTGCGTGCCGCTCGATAAATCTATCTTGAACGACGAGCACAGGGCGATTCGCAGACAGGCGCATCAAACGCTGTCGAAGATCACCGACGATATCGGGCGCCGCCGCACCTTCAATACGGCGATAGCGGCGGCAATGGAGCTGCTCAACGCACTGGCGAAGTTTCCGCAACGCTCGCCTCAGGATCGCAGTGTCATTCAGGAGGCATTGGAAATAGCGGTACTCGGACTCTCACCCATCATTCCCCATGTGACGCATGCTTTGTGGCGGGCCCTGGGACATCAGCGGGCTCTGATCGACGAGCCCTGGATGACGGTGGATCTCGCTGCGCTGCAGACATCGGAAATCGCCATGGTGGTACAGGTCAACGGCAAGCTGCGTGCACATATCTCGGTCGCCGTCGGGGCCGACGAGGACACCGTACGGGCGGCGGCGCTCGCCGACCCCAACGTGCAGAAATTTATCGCGGCCGCGCCGGTGCGCAAGGTCATCATCGTGCCGGGTAAGCTCGTCAACATCGTGGTGTAATCGCAGCATGGCTTGCATGACTCACTGCCGCGGGACTCACGTTGCCAACCGGGGCGCCGGCGGCCCGGTTTGGGCGGCGTTGGCGGTACTCGGCGCGGTTCTGGCGTTATCCGCCTGCGGGTTCCGTCTGGCGGGGGGCGACCCCCTGCCGGGCGTTCTGGCGCGTCCGTATCTATCACTCAAAGATCCGTACACGGATTTCTCGCGCGAATTCGAGCGCCAGCTCAAAAGTGCCGGAGCAACGCTGCAGACCGTGCGCGCGAACTCCACGGCGACCATCGATGTAACCAAGGATCTGGTCGAGCAGCGGACCCTGTCGGTGTCCGCGCTCAATATTCCCACCGAGTACGAACTCACGTACACGGTTACCTTCGAAGTGCAGGGCACGGACAAGGAATTGATGGCGGCGCAGACCATCAGTCTGTCCAAGGACTACAGCTTCGAGGAGGACGTGCTGCTGGCGAAGGAGCACGAGGCGGATATTCTGCGGCAGCAAATGGCGCGCGATCTCGTGACGATTGCGATGCGCCGCCTCACCAGTTTGAAGTAGGCGGCGCGGCCGCGGTGTTGCTGGTAAACGCCATCGATCGACTGAGCCTTGAAATGCTTTTGGATCGCTATGGACTGGAGCTGCATTTGGTGGCGCGCGAGGAGGTCATTTCCGGCTCTTACTGGGGCGAACGCGAGGCCGGTCTTATCGGCGCCACGATCTTCGCGCGGCTCGACACCCCCCTGCATTCGGTGCTGCACGAGAGCGCGCATTTCATTTGCATGACGCCCGAGCGGCGTGCCGGATTGGACACGGATGCGGGCGGGGACGATGCGGAGGAATGCGCGGTGTGCTATCTCCAGGTACTGCTGGCGCAGATGCTGCCGAACGTGAGCCGGGAGCGCATGTGCCGCGACATGGGTGAGTGGGGTTACAGCTTCAGGTTGGGTAGTGCCGCGAGCTGGTTTTCCAAGGACGCCGAGGATGCACGCAATTGGCTGATTCACCACGGTCTCCTGCGCGTCACCGATGAGGTCACGTATGCCTGCCGATAAGCCGGCTCGCGTGGCACGCCGCACCGTGCTTGCGGGGTTGACGGCCCTGCTGACGACAGCCTGCGGGCGCCTCGCATTCACTGCCGCGAATGTCCCCGCCGCTTTTGGTTCCTACAAGCGTCATGCCGATATTTCCTATGGTTCCGACCCGCACCGGCGTTTGGATGTGTACGTGCCCGTTCGAGCCGGGTCGCAGCCGCGGCCGCTGATTGTTTTTTGGCATGGCGGGCGTTGGAGTTTCGGCGACAAGGCCGACTATCGGTTTGTGGGCGCGGCCCTGACGGAGTTGGGCTGCATCGCCGTGCTGCCGAATTATCGGCACTACCCCGACGTCAAAATGCCCGGGTTCATGCAGGATGCCGCTGAAGCGACCTTGTGGGCCGCACAACACGGCGGCGAGTTCGGCGCGGATCCGGGCCGCCTGCACTTGATGGGCCACTCGGCGGGCGCCCACATCGCCGCTTTGGTTGCGCTCGACCCGCGGTATTTCACGGCCGTCGCACGCCCCAAGCCGCGCATAGCCGGCGTAATCGGCTTGTCGGGGCCGTATGACTTTTTGCCGCTGCTCGAGGCGGATGTTCAGGATATGTTTGGGCCGCCGCCGATCTACCCGGACTCCCAGCCCATCAATTTCGTTCGCGCCGATGCGCCGCCCATGCTGTTGGTGCACGGCTTGAAGGACGACACGGTGTGGCCGAAGAACTCGCGCAATTTCGCCAGCGCGATGCGCGCCCGCGGAGTGCCCGTGACGCTGCGTCTGTATTCAAAGCTCGCCCATGCCGATACCGTGGCTGCAATGAGCTTGCCGGCCCGCGGCCGCGCGCCCACCCTCGCCGACGTCGCAGCCTTTGTCGGTCAGGCGGCGGCAGCCACCGGTGCGGGCATCGCATAGAATCGGCCGAAGCGATTCGCGAGAAAGTCTGGCAGCTTGATGTCTTCCTGACGGATCAGGCCGGACTGCGGCAGCTTGCCCGCACTCAGCATGTCGAGCACGGCGCAGATGCCGCCCGCCGTCGTGATCTGAATGGCGCTGCGAACACGGCCGCCGAGGGGGGCGGCATAGATCTTGTTTGCATAGGTCTCTTGCATGAGCTGACCACCGCGCAGGCCGCTCACGGTCACGAACACGATGACCACGTCTTGCAGGGTGACAGGCACCGCATTCTCGAGGATGTCCTTCAACAACTCACGGCGGTCACGCAGTCGAAGATCGTTCAGCAATGCCTTCATGATCGCTGCGTGGCCCGGATAGCGGATGGTGCGGTAGTTTAGATTGCGCACTTTGCCCGCAAGGGTCTCGCACAGAGTGCCGAGACCGCCCGAGGTGTTGAACGCCTCGTATAAAATTCCGTCGAGAGAGAACTCTTCCAGCTCCTCGAGAGGCTGGGTTTCACGCAGCTGGCCGTTGACGATGGCTTCGCAGGGCTCGCAGTACTCATTGATGACCCCGTCCGTGCTCCAGGTCAAATTGTAGTTGAGCGCATTGGACGGAAATTTCGGCAAGGCGCCGACCCGCATGCGTACATCCTGCAGTTGATCGAAGCGCGAAGCGAGGTCGCTGGCCACGATGGTGATGAAGCCGGGCGCCAATCCGCATTGCGGAATGAACGCGGTGCGCGCGCCTTCCGCGAACTGCTTTACCGCGCGAGTGCTGGCGACATCCTCGGTCAAATCCAGGTAGTGCGCGCCGGCGGATTTCGCCGCCTCGGCGATCAGGCGCGTTGCGTGATAGGGCGCAGCGCTGAGCACGGCAAACTTGCCCGTCAGTATCTTGCGCAAGCTGTCGCCTTGAGTGATGTCGGTGGCGACCTTCGTGATCACGGCGGAGGTCTCGAGCCGGTCCAGTTGTTGCTGTGAGCGGTCAACCACCGTCACGCCATAATCGCCGGATCCCCCCAGCATTTCCGCAATCATGGATCCGATCTTGCCCGCGCCGACGATAACGATGTCTTTCATTGAGCCTCCAAAGTATTGCGGCATTGTCGGTGGGATACCCTGCGAATGGTAGGGTGGATTTAGACGTATTTAAGGTATAATTACGTCGTTATGCAGGGAAAAAACGGCGAAATGCAATGGATGCCATAGATGAAAGGTTGCTTCTGGCGCTGCGGGAAAACGGCCGCGCGTCGACCGCGCAACTTGCGCGGCTGGTAGGCCGCTCGCGCACCAGTGTTCAAAGCCGCATCGAGCGCTTGGAAAAGCAGGGCGTCATCGTCGGCTACGGCGTGCTACTGGCGCCGGAACATGGGCTGGGGGCGGTGCGCGCCCATGTCATGATCAAAGTGGGTCCGAAGGAGGCCCGCGCAGTCACCGCGGCGCTGCGCGCCATCGGTCAGGTGCGTGTGCTGCATTCCGTGAGCGGGGAGGTGGACCTGATCGCCGTTGCCGCCACTGCCTCGGTTGCCGAAATGGACCAGGTCATCGATCGCATCGGCGCACTGGACGGGGTGGAACGCACCACATCATCCATCATTCTTTCGACGAAATTCGAGCGTTGAGCGCGCGCAATTTTGAGCATGCAGGCCGGGCGACAGGCGCCGTATTAGATCGAATTCGATATCTAGGCTTGGGCTGCCGCTTGCAATTCCTTTGCCCGCAACAGCGCCTGCTCGAGAGTATCGATGACATTTTCGGGCCCCAAATGCTCAATGAGGCCGCCGCGCTCCAGCTTGTAACGCACATTGGGGCGTACCTCGACCAGCAGCACCGTCGCGCCGTGGCGCTTGAAATCCTTGACGATCTCTTCAAGCGCAAAGATGCCGGTCGCGTCCATGAAGGGGACACTGCCGAGGCGCAGGATGAGCGTCGTCGCGGGACGTTGAATGTGCACCAGGGTGCGTTCGAGTTTCTCGGCGGCGCCGAAGAACACCGGGCCGTCGATGTTGAAAATGACGATGCCGTTGGTGGCGGGCAAGGGCGACTCGCCCGGCTGGGACGCCACGCCCGACGGGGCGTTTACCTGCTGTTCGACGCTGACCGAGTCGGCCATTCGCCGCATGAAGAAAAGCGCCGCCAGAATGACGCCCACATTGACGGCGACGACCAGATCGACGAATACCGTCAAGAAAAACGTCAGCAGCAGGATGCCGACGTCGACTTTCGGCGCGCCGCGTAATAATCGCACCACATGCGGCAATTCGCTCATGTTCCAGGCGACGACGAATAGCACGGCTGCCAGGCAGCACAGCGGTATGGCCGAGGCCAGCGGCGCAAACAGCACAATTACCAAAATCAGAAAAACGGAATGCGTGATGCCGGCGAGCGGACTGGTGGCGCCGTTGCGGATATTGGTTGCCGTACGCGCGATCGCGCCGGTGGCGGCGAATCCGCCGAACAGGGGAGCGACTATGTTGGCTATGCCTTGACCGATGAGTTCTTGATTGGAGTCGTGGCGAGTGCCGGCCATGCCGTCCGCCACGACGGCCGACAAGAGCGACTCGATCGATCCCAATAAGGCGATGGTGAATGCCGGTCCCACCAGTGAGAGAACCCGGGCCGGATCCAAGAACGGCAAGGAGAATGCCGGCAAAGTACGGGGGATTCCTCCGAAGGCGGAACCGATGGTCGCGACTCCTTTGAATTGAAACATTGTCTGCACGACGGTGACCACGATGAGCGCGACCAGGGGTGCAGGAATGCGCCGCAAATAGCGGGCGCCGAAGGTCAGGATGGCAAGCGACAGGAGCGCCAGACCGGAGGTAGCCGGATTGATGGTAGGCCAAGCTTCGATCAAAGCCCATAACTTCTGATGAAAGCGCAGGCCCGATGGGGCGGGGGTCAGACCCAGGAAGTCCTTCCATTGCCCGACGAAGATGATGACGGCGATGCCGGCCGTGAAGCCGACAATGACGGGATTCGGGATGTACTTGATGACGGCGCCGAGGCGTGCGAATCCGAATACCAGGAGAATCACGCCGGCCATGAGCGTGGCTATTTGCAGGCCGGCGATGCCGTGTTGTGCGGTGATGATCGACAGTACGGCAATGAAGGCGCCCGTCGGCCCTGAGATTTGCACGCGTGTGCCGCCAAAAATGGACGTCAACAACGCGGCGACAATGGCCGTGTACAGCCCCTGTTCAGGTCTGGCGCCGGAGGCGATCGCAAAAGCCATCGCGAGCGGCAAGGCGACAATGCCCACGACCAAGCCGGCAAGCGCATTGTGGCGGATTTGCGAGCGTGACCACAATCCCGCCGCTTTGGCCTCGAGGAGCGCAATCATGGGCTATGGGACGAAGGTCGGACGCATCCCTACAGTTATATACGGATTCGTGCCCTTTCTTCTAATTCGATTATGAGTTCATAATATTGTTATGAAGACAGTATTAAGCCTGCTGATTGCCGCCTATCTCATCTCAGGATGCGCCGACACAGGCATAGCGCATGAGGATGGCCCTGCAGCCAAGAAAGGCAGCGAGGGCCCGGCCCTGTGCCGCGACGGCACCACGCCACCTTGCAACGACCGGGACTGAGTGCGATCGTAATCGCCGAATGGCGCCTAGGGCGGGGAATGAGCCGGTAAATGAACGGGAAATAAAAAACGGCGTGGGCCTTATAAGGTACCCACGCCGCCGGGATATCGCGCCAGCGGGGGAGTTGGCTGGCTTGCCGGCGCGAGATTCACCTAAACCGTCAGCTCAGAAAACCGTTCGAGACATCTAAGCTGGGTTTCATCGTGCCTAAGTCGATGCCGGTCGGGGCGTATGCTTTATATCCGACGGTGAAAGTTTTCTCGCTTGACAATTTTACATTAGGTCGCTGTCGGCGACACCCGGCGCGGCCGGCGCAGCCGGTTGACGATGAAGTAGGCGAGCACCGCCACCACCAGGGTGACGCAGCTGACGTAGAAATCTCTCTGCAGTCCCGGCGTGAATGCCATGGCGATCAGGACGCCGGCCATGGCGGCGATTGCGGCGATGCTCAAATAAGGAAACAGCCACATGCGGACCGCGGGCGCCGGCAGGCCTTCGCGTTCTCGCTTACGGCGCAAGGCAATTTGCGCGACGCAGATGGTCATGTAGACGAACACGATGACGGCGCCCGAGGAACTGACCAGAAAATCGAACACGACTTGGGGCGCTTCGGTGGCCGCAATGATCCCGAGAAAGCCCGCGACCGCGCCGACCAAAACCGAGCCCACCGGCACGCGGCGGGCGTTCAACTTCACCAACGCCTGCGGGGCATCGCCGCGATCGGCAAGCAGGAACATCACGCGTGAGCTGACGTAGAACGCCGAGTTCAGGCATGACAGGACGGCGGTGAGAATGATGACGCTCATGATGTTGCCCGCCCACGGCACATGCATGGTATTCAAGGCCAGCGTGAACGGTGATTCACCGGAACGCACCATGTTCCACGGGGTCACGGAAACGATCAGGAACAGCGAGATGACGTAGAAAACCAGGATGCGCAGGATCACCGTGGTGCTCATTCTGGCGACCGCACGACCGGGCTGCGCGGACTCTGCGGCGGCGATGGTGGTAATTTCCGCGCCGGTCATCGCAAAGAAAACGGTGGGCACGGCCGCGAGCACCGCGATCCACCCGTGCGGCGTGAAGCCGCCATGGTCGACGAGATTGCCGAAGGTCGCACCATGCGGCGAGGTCCAGCCGAAAGCATACGAGGCTGCAATCGCGATGAACGCGATGATGGCGGCGACCTTGATGGACGCAAACCAGAATTCGAATTCCGCGTACGAACGCGCCGACATGAGATTGACGCATGTCATGACGGACATCAGCGCCACGCCGATTTCCAGCGGCGAGAACGTGGGAAACCAATGTTGCAGGATCTTGGCGCCCGCAATCGCTTCTACCGGTACGACCAGAACCCAGAAGTACCAATACAACCAGCCGATCACAAAGCCTGCTCCCTCGCCGAGCCCGGCACGGGCGAACTCGGTGAACGATCGGACGTGCGGAAGCGAAGTGGTCATTTCTCCCAGCATGCGCATCACGAGAAGAATAAGCATGCCGCAAATCGCATAGCTGATGAAGCTTGCCGGGCCGCCCGCGATAATGGAGGTGCTGCTGCTGACGAATAACCCCGCACCGATGATCCCACCAATTGAAATCATGGTCAGGTGACGGCCCTTTAGCGAGCGGCTGAGTTCGTTCTTAGGAGAGTCCTGCGCGGTCGTATTCAGCTGGGTCATCGGATATCCCTTGGTAGTTGTGACGCCATATTACCCTGCTTCCACATTGACTCGCGGATCGCCGAGTTTTGGGACAGTGGCAGAACCCCAAAGCTGTCTCTCGCGTATCCACGGCAAGGGATACGCCGGGTGAGGGCTGTCGAATTCGCGCGCCAGCCGATGCGCATCCCACAGGGCTTGGTTGAGCTGGGCCGGGGCCTTGCAGTCGCCGGTGCGAAATACATCTTGAATGTCGTTCGATGCCCATTCGTCCTTGCGCGCTTTTAACGCGCGCCATAAGCGATCGTCCGAGGAGCGTGCAGTCACCAGGATGACGGCATCGACTTCCAGGTCGAATTCACCGCCATTGTCCTTGCGGGGTATGGCGCCGGGGGTGGGGTCCGTCAGGTCCGGGCCGTACTTGTAGAGATAGCTCAGCCGCACCCTGCCGGGCTCGATTTTGTCGAGCCAGTGGCTGGTGTAAACCCTCACGCCCTTCTCGAACAGCATGCGCTTGTTGTTGAAGGACTCCATGGTAAAGACCCCATATTCGGCAATATCGGAGGCATCGCAGACGTAGATGACTTCCTTCCCCTGATTGGCCATGTGTTCGGCGAGCGTGATGCCCATGAAATGGCCGTCGCCGTCGAGCACCAGCACCCGCTTGCCCGGCACGGGCTTTCCGGCCGTGATCTGGAATGGAGTCAATACGTGCGGCAGCGAATCGTCGGCGCCGGGAATCGGGCCGAAATTCGCTCCCCGGCCATCGCCGTTCCAGTGTGCGCCGGTTGCAATGACGACGCGGTCGGCCCCATAGTTAAGGACAGCGTCGGCCGTCATTCTGCCCACGCCGAGATGCACCTCGACGTTTTTCTTCATCTTGGAGAGCTGGGTCTGCCGGTAGGTGATCACCCGGGCCCATTCGTTCAGTCGCGGCAGAGTCGCAACGGTCTTCCAATGGCCGCCCAGTTCCTTCTCGGCTTCACGCAGGTGGACCACATAACCGCGTTCGCCCAGTATGCGCGCGCATTCCATGCCCGCGGGACCGCCGCCCACCACCAGCACCGAGCAGGGTCGGGTGGTCTTTGTGAATTTCTCCGGATGCCAGCCGCGGCGATATTCCTCGCCGACGGTCACGTTCTGTGTGCACATGATCTGGCCGCCCTGCTGGAACTTCGACACGCAGATATTGCAGCCGATGCATTCGCGAATATCCTCCACTCGGCCCTCGGAGATCTTGGTGGGCAAGAAGGGATCCGCGATGGATGGGCGGGCGGCGCCGATGATGTCCAGGATGCCCGCGCGCACCAACGCCACCATATCGTCGGGACTGGTGAGACGGCCGTTGCCTATCACCGGAATGCCGGGTCCCAGAATCGATTTGCCTTGTTTGATGAACGGTGTCATCCAGCCGGATTTTCGAAACCGCGATACGGCCGCGTCCTCGCCCCATTCAGCGTAATCGCCGATCTTCAACGCCACTGCATCGACCACGCCCTCCTGGCGGAACAACTCGAGCATTCGGACGCCATCCTCACGGGCTTCGACGCCCTCGGGCCCGTGCAGAGTGTCCATCTCGAATCGCGCCGTGATGCCGCAGGTAGCCCCGAGCGAGCGCTTCAGCGCATGCAATAGTTCGATAAAAAAGCGCGACCGATTTTCGAAGCTGCCGCCGTAGCGGTCGGTGCGCCGATTGAAACGCGGCTCGAGAAATTGCATGGGCAAAGTGTCATCGCCGGCGGAGACCTCCAGCAAATCGAATCCAGCCTGCTCGGCGCGCTTGCCCGCTTCGATGTACATGTTGATCACGGTTCGGATGTCGAGCTCATCCATTTCGCAGCCGTAGACCGAACGCGTGGCGAATATCGGCGACAGCCATTGGCTGGGAGCACGGCCGAATTCGCGCGACTCGAGGGACGGCGCGTTGCCGCCGCTGTACCAGAGCTGGATTCCCGCGAGGCTGTCGAACTTGTGGGCCAACTCGCACATGTAACCCAGGTTGAGGACGTCGCCTTCATCCCAAATACGCGCCGAAGTATAGGGATATTCGTCGGATTCAGGATGAATGGAACAGTATTCGGTGAAGACCGCGCCCCAGCCACCCTCGGCTTTCATGCCGCGCAGATGCGCCTGCGCGCCCGGTCTTTCGGCCCCCGGTCCGGCACAGTGTGAAGTCTGCCAGAAGCGATTGCGGATTTTCTTCGGACCGATGTTCACCGACTCGAACAGTACGTCGTGCTTTGGGTCTCGGGACATGGCTGATTCCTCTTATAATCGCGAAACGGCGGCAGCGCCTCGAGGGGGAGACATCGATGATCTTTGCAGGAAGAGTCGTGCTGGTCACAGGATCGACCACCGGAATCGGCGCGGCTTGCGCGCGTGCTTTCGCCGAATCCGGCGCCGTCGTCATGGTCTCGGGACGCAACGAGGCGCGAGGCCGCGCCGTGGTCGAGTCGATCCGGGGGGCGGGTGGCCACGCCGAGTTCGCCGCCGTGGATTTGCGCGCCCCGGGCGCCTGCGAACGGCTTGTCGGCGACACGATCGAGCGCCTAGGACGTCTGGATGTATTGGTTAACAATGCCGGCATTCTCTATACGGCGAACGCGCTCGATACCAGCAACGAACAATGGCTGGATACCATGGCGGTGAACGTCAATGCGGTGTTCTATCTGTGCCGTGCCGCGGTCCGTCACATGAAAATAGCGGGCAAGGGCGCAATCGTGAACATTGCTTCGGAATGGGGCCTCAATGGTGAGGCCAATCATGTGGCGTATTGCGCCAGCAAGGGTGCGGTCGTGCAGATCACCCGTTGCATGGCGCTCGATCATGCGGGCGACAATATCCGCATCAATTCGGTATGCCCCGGCGAGATCCATACGCGAATGGTGGATGAAATTCTTGCCAAGCGCGGCGGCGACCTGGCCGAAAACCTGCGCGGCCTTGCCGCCGGAATTCCGATGCGGCGGCTGGCTCATCCCTCCGAAGTCGCGCGCTGCGTGCATTTTCTGGCATCCGACGACGCGAGCTACGTGACCGGCACGAACTTGAGCGTAGACGGCGGAAATGATGCCACGGCGGGACCCTATCCCTAGGCCTTCATGGCCGCCGTGGCCAATCGATGCGCATCGCCCGCTGGTGCTTTGCCATGCTCATAGGGTTTCGCCATCAGCATGTAGATGGTTCCGAGCGCGACCACCCCAAGCGCGGTTACAATCATTCCGTAGTTGCTGTACCAGGGATCGTGTGGGTTGCGCGGCCACATCATGTCGAAAATCGCGCTCACGCCGTAAGCGAAGGCGATGATGTTCACGGGCCATCCCCATCGTTCCAGCTTGAAGGGACCTGTGGGTATCCAGCCCTTTGCTCTGGCAATCAACGCACCAAGCACCAGCATTTGGAACGCCATGTAGATGCCGACGGAGGCAAAACTAATGATGGTGGCGACCGCATTTTGCAGCCATAGGCCGCAGGTCGCGATCAACGCCGGGATCAGGCCCGCCACCAGCAATGCGGCGACCGGCACATGCGTGCGCGGTGATATGCGGCTCAACAGCTTGCTGCCGACGATCATCTCGTCGCGCGCGTAAGCAAACAGCAGGCGACTCGCAGCGGCCTGCATGCTCAGAGCGCATGAGATGAACGACACGAGAACGACGGCAAGCACGGCGCGAAACCCGACCTCGCCCATCGCCGTGCGCAGAATGGTGGCCACCGGGTCCGTATCCTTGCCCGAGATGATGGCGTTCATGTCGGGCACGGCGAGAATGAGTGCAAGGCACACCAGCATGGCCGCCGCCCCACCCACGTAAATGGTCATGCGCATGGCCTTGGGGATCATCCGGCTGGCGTCCGGAGTTTCTTCCGCGACATCGCCGCAAGCCTCGAAGCCGTAATAACAAAACATGGCCGCCAGCGCCGACGCGAGGAACGCGGGCAGATAGCTGCCTGATCTGCGAATCCCGACCGTGTCGAACAGCACGCTGAACGGATGGTGGCGTGCGAACAGCAGCAAGTAACCACCGACGATAATGGCCCCGATCAATTCGCAAACAAACCCGAACATCGCTACGCGCGAGAGCAAGCGGGTGCCGCTGACGTTGCAAACTGTCGCAAAGGCAATCATCGCCAGCGCAATGCAGGTCGTGTTTGCCGGCGTGACCGCAAAGCCCAGCAGTTGCGCAACGAAAGGCGCTCCGCCGGTCGCAACGGCAGCTATCGAGACGAGCAGCGCCCAACCGTATACCCAACCGGCCATCCACGCCCAGCGCTTGCCGACTAGGCGCCGTGCCCAGGGATACAGGCCGCCGGAAATCGGAAATTGGGAGACGACTTCGCAGAACACCAGACAGACGAACATCTGGCCTATACCGACCAGCAGGTACCACCAGAACATCGGCGGACCGCCGGCAGCCAGCGCGAAAGCGAACAGACTGTATACGCCCACCACCGGCGAGAGATAGGTAAACCCCAGGGAAAAATTCTCCCACTTCGTCATGGTGCGATCGAAGTGAGACACGTAACCCAAGGCCTTCAATTGCTCAGCGTCTTGATCAACGCTCACGGCGGAATTATCGGTCACCGATTTCTCCCTCTGCCCTTAAGTGGACGCTTGTTTGCGCGAGCGTCCCTATCATCTCACGAAAATCGGGGGGCTTACGCCCCCCGATGAGTTCCCAAAGCAAGTCCCGCGCGACGCTCAGAACTTGTACTGAAAATCCAAGCCGATGGTGCGCGGCTGGTTGGTGGAGACCCGGGTGATGGCATAGGTCTGCCAGGCGAACACGGTGTTGTTGATGGTCAGCTTCGCCTCCTTGTTGGTGAGGTTGGTGGCAAAGAGCGCCGCCGTCCATGAGCCGGCGCCGAGCCCTGCACGCGCATCGACGAGATTGTATGACGGTAGAGTTTGCGGATAGGCGGCCTGGTCCCGCACGTCGCCCACCAAAGAACTCGAGACATTGAACATGCCGTTCAGCTTGTCGTTGATCGCAGTCTGGTAGCTCAATCCGAAGGTGGCCGTGTATTTCGGCACGCTGAGGACGCGGGTTCCCGGGGTGATGCCGGCCGCAACGGCGGCGGCCGTCGGGTCGCTGATGACGGCCTTGTTATAGGTACCGGCAAAATCCAATACGAGCCCGGGGATGATCATGGCCGACGCCTCGAGCTCGGGCCCGTAGGATTTCGCATTGCCGGCGTTGGTGTTGTACGGATAGCCGCAAGTGAGCGAAATCACCTGTTGGATGTTGGTCCATTTGATGTAGTAGAAGTCCGCGTTGACCATGAACCTGCGATCGGCGAACTTGGCCTTCTCGCCGACTTCAAAGCTCAACACCGAGTCGGGCGAGTAGTTGGGTTGCGAGGTGACTGTGACCGCCCCGGCCGCGCAGTTATAGGCGAACGGATTGATTTTGAGCACTGCTGCGCTCGGCAGGGGAATCGGCAGATTGAAGCCACCGGGGCGCGAGCCCTTGGCGATGGTGCCGTACACCGTCAATTCCGGTGTCGGCTCGTACGCCAAGTTGAGCTTGGGTAGAACCGCATTGCCGTTGGCGCTCTGGTCCAAAATCGTGTGGTCGCCGTTAACCGATGCGGTTCCCAAGCCGGCCTGATCGGCATGATTGTCGATGGAGAAGTGGAAGAATCGAATGCCGGCGGTCAGCTTGAGCGCGTCGGTGAACTTGTAGCTGCCCTCGCCGAAAATCGCGCTCTGCTTCAGGACGTTGGGATTGTTGTCGTTGAATACCACCCCATCGGGGTTGGCCGCCTGCGCGCTCGGGTACTGCGGCAGCGAGGGATCCGGGTAGCGTAGAACGCTGTTGGCCGGGGCCACGGCGCTCGCGGGACAGTAGCCGGCCACGGGAAACGAGGCGTAGCCGCAAGTCAACGCGGTCGCGAATCCCGGCGCCTGATTGTGGGTGATATATCCGGAGTCGAGCTTGGCGTAGTAAAGGCCGCCGACCCATTGAACTTTCCCATCGCCGTTGGACGTCAGACGCAACTCCTCGGCAAATTGCGTGGTCGGATCTTCTTCAACGTACAGGTTCTGAATGAAATTCGGTACGTAGGCGCCATTCACCAAGTGGGTCAGGTTATTGATGTTTTGCAGGGCCTCGGTCGAGTCCGTCGACTGCATGACATTGCGCTTCCAATAACTGGTCGCGGAAGTCAGCGTCGCCGGGCCGAAGTTGTAGTCGACTTTCAGGCTCGCCATCTTGAAGGCGTCGTAGTAGGGCTCTTTTTGATCGTAGGGTTGGTACAAGACCAGGCCGCCAGGCGGATCCTGGAAGTTGTTGTAGCCATCCGCATCGATACGCTGGTACATCAGGGTCGTGGTGATCGACAGCGGCTCGGAGGGCTTGACGAGCAAAATGGCGCGGGCGGAAATGAATCGTTCCTGGTTGGCGCCCTTGACCACTTTTTGCACGGGCGCATCGACGACGTCGCCGCGCTGACAGTAGTAGGCGCACAGTGTCGGCGCGCCAGGGGTTCCGGCTTGTACGGTGGGTGAAGGAAACTGCCCAGGCGGCGCGATGATGCGATCGATGAAGCCGCTGACGTATTTTGCGGTCATCACGGTGCGAAGGGCCGCTATGTCACCCAGCGGCAGGTTCAGCATCAGGCTGCCGCTGCCGTTGGTACCACCGTGAGTCGTTTGGGAAACCGACGTGTCCGTCGCGCCTTCGAATGCGCCGAGTTTGGGTTGATTGGTAACCAGCTTGATGGTGCCGCCCATGGAGCCTGAGCCATATAAAGTACCCTGTGGGCCGCGCAGGGTTTCCACATGGTTCAGGTCGAACAGATCGGGATCGATGACGGTGCGGCCATTGAGCGCCACCGCGGATGCCGACAGCGGCGTCTCGTCGATGTAGAAGCCAACCGTCGCCGCGGTTCCACCGCCCGAGGATAGGCCGCGCATTTCATATTCTGTCTGGCCGGGACCCGCGGTGCGCAGCGAAATGCCGGGCACCTTGCCGACCAAGTCTTCGACGGTAGTGATGTTCTCTTCGGAAAGGTCGCCGGCGCTCAAGGCCGTGATGCTGATGGCGGTTGCCTGCACCGTCGAGTCGCGCTTTTCGGCAGTGACGACGATTTCTTCCAACCCCGAGTTATCGCCCGGACCGGCACTGGGTGCCGCCGTGGCAGGCATCCCCAGCGACAGCGCGCAGAGCATCGCGGATAGCGCCGTCGCGCGGATACCCAGGCTTGTGTCATCTGCACACAACACTTTTTTCATCACCGTATCTCCCTGAAAATAGCAATAAAAGCGGCCGTACGACGCTGGCTGCGACGAAACACGTAACCGGTAACCCGACCAATTCATCCCGTCAATCTTGTTGATGATCTCCGAGCGATCCCTATGCACAATACGTAACATAGGGTTTACTGGCACGCAAGTTTATTGCGCAAGAGGTACGCGGAAAGTGGCTTTTGATGTCCTGGAAATGTTGCAGTCCGAGGCGATCGTGAATGACGCCTGATGCCTCCATGCCGGGCCCCTCGCGCCGGATGGTTCTTGGGGCAGTATTCTCCAGCTGCTTGGGCGTCGGCCTAATCTTCGGCTTCCAGCCGCCGCTGATTGCCTTGTCCATGAGCCGATTTGGCTATTCGAGCTTTGCCGTCGGTGCGGTGACCGCAGCAAGTTTGATCGCGGTGATCCTGTGCGGTCCCTTTTATCCCCGCGCCATCGTGCGACTCGGTCTGAAGCGCTGCATCGTGGGCGGCATCGTGTTTGCAGCCGCCATCCTGCTGCTCATGCCGGCATGGCCCAGCGCGCCGATTTGGTTGCTCCTGAGGTTCATTGCCGGATGCGCGTTGGGCTTGGTCTGGATCTCGAGCGAGATTTGGATGAACAGCGTCAGCGGCCCCGAATCCCGCGGCACGGTCATGGGGGTTTACGGCACGGTGTTTTCCGTCGGCATCGTCGCAGGTCCGGTGCTTCTCGAATTTACAGGGACCGAGGGCGCCAAACCCTTTGCCATCGGCGCCGCCTGCCTGATCCTGACCCTGCTGCCACTGGCAGTCTTGCGCGGCGTGACGAGTGCAACACAGGATTTCAAGCCGCTGCGAGGATTGTCGGGGGTGCTGCGAACAGCGCCGATTGTCATGCTGGCTGCGCTCGTTGCCGGTTTGGTCGAGTCGGCGGATTTGACGCTCTTGCCGCTGTTCGGAATCCGCTCCGGACTCACCGAGAAGGCGGCACTTCTCCTGGTCGCGGTATTCATGGCCGGCAATGTGGTTCTGCAAGTGCCGATCGGCTTGCTCGCCGATCGTTATGGGCGCAAGACCTTGCTGGGCTTTTGCGCGGCGACCAGTTGTATAGGGCCCCTGCTCCTGCAATCCTCCCTGCGCTCTCCGCTCTTGCTGTGGCCGCTGCTATTCATTTGGGGCGGCACCCTGTATGCGTTCTACAGCCAGGGAGTTGCTTTGCTCGGCGAAGAATTCGCATTGGACGATCTGCCCAGCGCCAATACCCTATTCGTCATGGTGTACTGCCTGGGCGGCGTGATCGGGCCGAGCGCAGGTGGTATCGCCATGGATCTTTGGCCCGAACGAGGCTTGCCGGTGTTGCTGAGCGGTGCGGCGCTGCTAATGCTGGCCGGCTTGTTGCCCGCTGCCGTCCATGGAAGTCCGGCTCGCCGCTGACGCTGACAGGAATTGATTCACATGGGCAAACTCGGGCCGCACCGATTGGGATCCATTGTCCGTCGATTCGAGCAAGGCAGTGTAATAGTTCCTTGCCTGAGACGAGTCACCGGCGGCCTCGGCAGCCATGCCGGCGCCGAACAGTCCATTGAATCGGTTGGGGCTCAATACGAGGGATTGTTTGTATTCGACCAGAGCCGTTGCCGGTTGCTTTAAATCCAGCAGCATATCGCCGAGCATTTCGCGCGCCGGGATATCCACTTCCCCTTGGCCGACCTTGTCCTGGAGGTCCGCCGCCTCGCGCATATGCTTCAGTGCGTCGACCGAATCGCCCGCTGCGTAAGCAACCCAGGCCT
Organism: Gammaproteobacteria bacterium; assembly: GCA_025358295.1. GTDB lineage: Bacteria > Pseudomonadota > Gammaproteobacteria > Steroidobacterales > Steroidobacteraceae > Bog-1198. Next base: position 32,119 of record JANYJY010000068.1, on the reverse strand, counting down.
GCATCTCGCCACGTTCGACCCGCGATCCGGTCGAGTCCGCGAAATAGGCATGCCGGCCATTTTTCACTTGCTCCATCAGGGCATCGTATTGCGCCAGATTGGCGCGTGAGTCCTCTGCCTGGCGTAAATGTCCTGTGGCAATGGTGCGCGCCCAATAGGTCAGCGTTCGGGTTTCGGGCGGACCGCCGGCAACCGGCTTGAGCGCGGCCGCGGATTGCCAATCGCGCATCTCCAGCGCGTAAAAAATCGGCAGCTTGGCGCGGTAATAGGGGAACATTCCCGTCATGTAGTGCTCCCCCATCTCCGGCATCGATTCGAAGTGGCTGAGGGCCGTCGCCGACGCGGCGAGAACCTGCTTGGCATGCGAATCCTGGGCGCTTTGCAAATAGGCGTACAAGAGGAAGTCGTCGGAGTGAAACTGATCCATGGCCCCGTTTTCATGGTGGACTTCGGCTGCGCGGGAGGCCGCCACGGAGGCTGCGTTGGAATCGATGTCTTCCTGCCACAGGCCGAGGCGCGCAAAAATATGTCCCGGCATATGGACGGCATGCGGGCCTGAGGGCGCGATTTTTCCATAGTGCCGGGCGGCGACGAGGCCTTGCGGCGCCAACGAGGGCGTATCGCAGGTGTGGATGATGTAGTGCACGACTCCCGGATGGTCGGGATGAGTCGCGAACAGCGGATTAAGAACGGCCAGCGCCTGGCGTTCGTGAGTCAGGCTGGCGTCATCCGGAGCGACGGCTGCCAACAGTGATAAGGCGTAGAAGGTGCCGGCGTCGACGTCGCGCGGATAGTGACTGTAAAGCGTCGCCATGGCCGCGGCGTACTCGTCTATGCGGGACTGATATTCTCGTTTGTCCGGCCTGAAGAAACCGCTGAGCGCCGCAACATACTCCCGTTCGCGCGCGGTTTTTGCCCGATGCGCCTGCGCCGCCTGCATCTCCTTCCATCCCAGAGCGACCGCGTGCTCGTCCGGACGGTCCCAGATCTGGTGAAACAGGCTCATGGCGACGCCCCAATGCGCCATGGCGCACGTCGGATCCCGCTTCGCGATGCGCTCGAATTGCGGACGAGCCTCTTCGTACCAAAAGTCGTGTAGCAGTGCGACGCCGCGGCTGAAGGACGCACGCACTGCGGGTGAGCAGGAGACCGAGAAAGACACCGCGCCCAGGCTCTCGCCGGGATATGCCATTGCGCTGTGCGCGGAAACGTCGCCCGGCGCCTGGGCAGCGACGGGGAATGCCGCGAGGACGAGCAAAACCAGTGTGAGTGTTTTCATGGCGGGGATTATACGACGCGTCCGCCCTATAACTTCACCATTACGTGCCGCGGCACGGTGTAGTCCTCGAGCGCATACGCCGATAGATCCTTGCCGTACCCGGAGCGCTTGAAGCCGCCATGCGGCATTTCGCTGACCAGCATAAAATGTGTGTTGATCCAGGTGCAGCCGTATTGCAGCCGCGCCGCCACGCTCATGGCCTTGCCCACGTCCTGGGTCCAGACCGAGGAGGCCAGCCCATACTCTGAGTCGTTCGCCCAGGCGACCGCATCGTCGGCGTCCGTGAAGCGAGTGACCGTAACCACCGGCCCGAACACTTCGCGCTGCACTATTTCGTCGCTCTGCTGGGTTCCGGCCACCAGCGTCGGCTCGAAAAAGAACCCATCGCCCGCGCGCACCTTGCCGCCGGTGGTGATCTGCACGTGCTTGGTGGCGGCCGCCCGCTCGACAAAGCCCGCCACCCGGGCGAGTTGCTCTGCGGAGATCAGCGGGCCCATTTCCACTCCGGCCTCGGATTGAGTGCCCACCTTCAGCGAGCGCACGGCATCGCTCAGGTCGGCCACCAAGCGATCGTAAATTTTGGCGCCGGCATACAGGCGGCAGGCCGCCGTGCAGTCCTGGCCGGCATTGTAGAAGCCGAAAGTCCGCACTCCCGCGACCACGGCATCCAGATCGGCATCGTCGAAGACGATGACCGGCGCCTTGCCGCCGAGTTCCAAATGAGTGCGCTTAAGGTTGCCCGCGGCCGCGGTGAGAATTTTCTGTCCCGTGGAGACATCGCCGGTGAGGGAAACCATGCGAACCCGGGGATGCGACACCAGGGGCGCGCCGACGCTGTCGCCGCGGCCGCAGACGATATTGACGACGCCCTTGGGGAAAATCTCGATCAGCAATTCGGCTAGTTTCAACACCGTCAGGGGCGTCTGCTCGGAGGGCTTCAGCACCACGGTATTGCCTGCCGCCAGCGCGGGAGCCAGCTTCCAGGCCGCCATCATCAACGGATAGTTCCATGGCGCGATCGAGGCGATCACGCCGACCGGATCGCGCCGGATCATACTGGTATAGCCAGGGATGTATTCGCCCGCCAGAGCGCCGTGTTGCACGCGCGCGGCGCCGGCAAAGAAGCGGAACACGTCGGCAATCGCCGGGATCTCGTCGTTGAGCGCCGCGGTGAGCGGCTTACCGGTATTGTCGGACTCTAGCTTGGCGTACGCGGGGCCTTGCGCTTCGATGCGATCGGCGAGACGCAGCAACATCGTGGCGCGGTCTTTGGGCACGGTTTGGGCCCAGCCGGCCGCTGCCTTTTCCGCAGCGGCCACCGCTGCATTCACTTGCGCGACATCGGCTTCCGCGACTTGCGCGATGGTTTTGCCGATCGCCGGGTCCACTATGCGCTCGATCGGACCTGCACCGGCAACGAGTTGTCCGTCGATCAAGAGCTGGGTTTGCATGTCAGCCTACCGCCGTCCGCTTTTTCTTGTCGGTATCGTCGAAGGGCAGAGTGTGCGCCGTTGCGGGACCATTGACGTTCTTACCGCGAATCGACAATTTCGTGCCGTGAACCGCTACGGGGACATCGAGGCGCGCGATGGCCATGGATTTACCCGTCAAGGTCGACACCATGGCGCAGGTCACGACGCCGACTTTTTTGTCGCCGGAGTACACCAGGTCACCCATGTCGGCCGGCGCCTGTCCGTCCACCAGCAGGCCGAATATCTTGAAGCGCTCCTTGCCCTTGAGCCGGCCATGCGCATCCGCGCCATTGAAATCGTTCTTCCCCGGGCTCACGGTGAAGTCGAGACCGAGTTCCCAAAGGCTGTCGCCCGGAGGATCCTTGTCGAAGGGATACATCTGGGACATGTCGTAGGGATAGAACAACAGAGAGCTCTCGACGCGCAGGTAATCCAGTGTCGTGAAACAGGCGGGAATGATGCCGAAGGACTTGCCTTCGCTCAGAATGGAATCCCAGATGAGGCCGGCGTCATCGCCCTTGCAGAAGATTTCGTAACCGCGTTCGCCCGTATAGCCGGTACGCGAAATTGTTACCGCGCGGCCGAACAGAGTCGCCGGGGTGTGGTGAAAATATTTCAGGTCGCGAATTCCGGGGACATGCTTGGCGAGGAAATCCACCGCCACGGGCCCTTGCAGGGAAAGATCGTGCAGATCATCGTCGACGATAATGGCGGCATTGCGGCCGACCACGTACTTGGTCAAGGTCTCGTGACCGGCGCCGCTGCCGTGCACCACCATCCAGGAATTCGGACCCATGCGGTACAGAATACAGTCCTCGATGAAATGGCCTGCGTCGCTCAGCATGCAGGCATAGGCTGATTTACCAGGGTAGATTTTGCTGACGTCTCGCGTGGTCGCGTAATTCAATATGGCGGAGGCGTGCGGACCGACCAGGTACAGCTTCTTCAGACCGGACACGTCCATCAATCCGGCTTTGGTACGAATGGCCACGTGATCCTGGGCCACATCTTTGGCGTAGGTCCAGGCGGTGCCCATGCCGTTCCAATCCTCGAGCTTCGATCCGAGTGCCCGATGCCGATCGGCCAGGACCGAGGTACGCCAGCTAAGTGCCATGTTTGTCTCCAGAGTTGATCAATTATTCGGGTGCCGTGCCCGGCGTGGTGGGAGAGCCGTCGTCGAAAGGCGCCAGCCATGCGACGGCCGCGTCGCGATAGCGCGTCAAGCCCTTGTAATCCACCAGCGCGGGGTGAAGTTCTTTCAGGACGCGATGCACGCGCCGCGCCCACTTCGGCACGGTCGACAGTTCGCGCAAGCTGATCAAGTAACAGCGAATGCCGAAGACGATGGCGTTGCTGCGCGGCAGTCGCCACAGTCCCTGCAGTTCAACACGCAGATGGACTCGATCACCGGCGTTTTGCGGGGTCACCGAGGCGCGGTCGGTGCCCCAGTGGGGATAATTTTCAGGCGAGGTGTCAAGGCGCGGGTTGACGGTCATGGTCCAATTCAGACGCCGCACGGGCTGGCCCAATCGGAGGTTGAGCAGAAATTTGAGCGCCCTGTCAAAAACCTGCAGCTCGTGTGCGAGCGGCACCGGACCATGCCATTCCTTGAAGGTCATGCCGACGTCGAAATCCAAGGACCAGTCCGCCTGCGTGGTCACCATGCCGGCCTCGGTCCACAAATCCCCTTCACGCTGGTCCATGACCACGAAGTCGCCTTGCGCCTGGCGTGTGATGTAGTCAAGCGGCTGCCGCGGCAGGGTCGAGGTATCGCCGAAAGTGAATTGTTGATCGATCTGCAATGGCCGATTGACCCAGTGCCATCGATTGCCTTGCTTGGACAATGAAAAATGCGCCGGATAATCCCGGGCGAGGGAGTCCATGATCAATTCCAGGCAATCCCATTGCGAGCTCAGCATGTGGGGCAGGGCCTGGTAGCGCAGCGGCTCGGTGGCCAGCACGATGGCGCGCTCGCGGCATTCCGCCACATAGTGCTCATCGACGTCGAAGGCAAACTCCGTGACCGACCCGCGCGGTCCGGGAAGGTGCGGCTCGATGTTCACCGAATACATATAACTGTCTTCGGGAAACGGCAGAGGGAAGCGCTGGATGGCCTGCGGGGTGTTGCGGTAAGTGAAATCGTCGCGGAAAGTTTCGTTCTTGAATACGGTGTTCATCGACGGCTCCTGGCGCTCACAAGTCCAGGACCAGGCGCTTGCCCTGGGCCCGCGATACGCACGGCATGATGCTCTTGCCCTTGGCCTTTTCCGCCTCGGACAAAAAGTGGTCGTTGTGCACCAATTCGCCGTCGAGCTCGAGCACCTTCGTGTGGCAAAAGCCGCAGACCCCACCGCGGCACAGATAGGGTACTTCCACACCCGCGGCCTCGATGCTCTCCAGCAAGCTCTGATCCGGCGGAACGTGCACGCTGACCTTCGACCGCGCCAGAAACACTTCAAACGCGTCGCCGACGGGGGGCGCGCTGAATTGCTCCCAGTGAATGTGGCTGTCCGGCCACCCCCAGGTCTGAGCGGTGCCAATCACATGCTTGATCATACCGGCCGGGCCGCAAACGTACACATGGGTACCGAGTGGTTGAGCGGCCAGCAATTCCTGGTATGGGATCGTCAGACCGGCATCGTCGTAGTACATATGGATTTTGTCGCCCTCGCGGCGGCGCAGGCGCTCGAGAAAAGCCGCGTGTTCGGCTGAACGCACCGAATAATGCAGCTCGTAGGGAACGCTACCGTCGTGCAAGTCCTCGAGTTGGGCAAGAAAGGGCGTGATGCCGATGCCACCGGCAATCAGCACATGCTTGCGGGCGATCTTGTCGAGGGCGAACAGGTTCACCGGATGGGCAATTTCCAGGCGGCTGCCGACCTTTACCGCATCGTGCATGAAATGTGATCCGCCGCGTGATTCTTCCATTCGCCTCACGCCGATTTCATACGCGTCCAATTGCGACGGCGAGCTGAGCAAGGAGTACGGATTCTTGTGGACGCGGTCTGTGCGTTGCATGACGACGATGATGTGCGAGCCGCCGGAAAATACGGGCAGGCTGCCGCCGGCCACCGGTGCGAGCTTGAAATGCTTGATCAGCGGCGTTACCTGTTCTATACCGACGACCTGGACGGTGATGGTCTGCGCGTCATTCATAGGAATACCTCCTTGATCGGAGGTAATTCGCCCGGCGCTTCTGCATCTGCCATGACGCCCATGTAGGCGGCCAGGCGGCGCGAGTAGTGGTCGCGAACCAGCAGCCAGCGATCGCAGCCGACGCAGCGGACAATGTTCGTCCGCACATTCTCGGTGGTGGCCCGGCAATGAATGCAGTAGACTCGCCGCGCCAAGGTGCCGCATTCTTCGGCGCGAATCTCGTCTTTGTTCAAATTGAATTCGAGCGCGATCTTCATGGCGAGTCCGATGAAGCTCTCCGGGCCCGCGACGTAGAGCCGGGTACCCATCAGGGATTGCGACAAGAGGGTTCTGAATCGATCCAGCAGCTGCGGTGTTCCCGAGAATGCCTGCACGTCGGCGACGCCGGCCGTCTCGAATTGCACGGCGTGCGCCGCTACGCCGGTCGCGGCGCTGTCCGGCAGAAACAGCACCCGGGTGCTAAGCAGAGACTGTGCTGCAATGGCACGCATGTCGGTGATCACACGCAGCAGCGGAGCGCCCCCGACACCCATGCCCAGCATCAGGTGATAGCGGCCGCGCGTGTCGACTTGCAGCGGCGCGTAGACAGGCTTGCTCTTGATCCCGGTAACCAGCATTTAGTACACCGCGAGCCTATGCGTGACATAAACCACGACGATGCCCAGTACCAGCACGATGTAGGGCCAGATTCCCGCGCGCTTGACGATTTTCTCGCCGTCCACCGTCTCCAGATCCTCGGCCATTTCCTGCGGGAACGAACCCTTGTCCTGAATGTAGTGACGGTAGACGAAAACCGGGACGATCAACGCGGCAAAAATCAGACCCGTCATCAGCGTCCCCGAGCCGTATACATTGGCGCCGAATCCCATGAAGGCGAGATTGACGAAGGACAGCACTGCGCCCGCGCCGAGGATCCAGGTCGGCGCGCGCCAGGGCCTCTCCTGTCTGGGCCGGTCCAGGCGGTGAATCCAGCCCGCATTGAGGTTCAAGAAATTGAAAATCAAATAGCCGATATTGGCGGCGCCGATGACGAATACTGAATCGGACAGCAGCAGCAGCACGAGATTGAATCCGAGATTGGTGAACATGGCGTTCGTTGGCGCACCATGGGCGTTCACTTTGGCCAGATATTTCGGCAGCCAGCCATCGAGCGAGGCTTGATACAAAGTGCGCGAGGAACCCGCCATGGAAGTCATGAGAGACAGCACCAGTGCGAGAATCAACATGATGACCACGATCGCGCCGATCAGAGGTCCAGCATGCACCATTTTCGCCATCACGGCCGCGACGCCCATGCCGCTGTTGATTTCCGGGGCGAGGATGCCGCCGTACTGCGCCGGCGTGGTTACGTTGCCGGCCGCATCGATAATCGCCGGGTGAACCAAACTGCCCAAGCCGAGAAAGCCTTGGAAGGCGAACGGCACCAGGGTGTACACGACCAGGCAGAGCAGTCCTGAATAGAAGATCGCCTTGAAGGTGTCGGTCTTGGGATTCTTGAATTCGCCTGTGTAGCACACCGCGGTTTCGAAGCCGTAGGTGGACCAGGCCGCGAGGAACATGCCCGCTGCAAACACGGTGACGCCGGCCATGTTCCAGGCACCGTCGGCGACATTTCCCAAGGCATCGTGCGCCAAGGGGGCGAGCGGAAAGAAATTCGCCCTGGCGATGTCGCCGGTCAGGATCGGTACGATGCCGATCAGAAGCAGGGGGATCATCGCCGAAATTCCCAGTATTTTGGTGGTGTTCGCCGAACGCAGAATACCGCCGTCCTGAATGAATTTGACCGCCAATAGAATGACCGCGCCCAACACGAAGATGGCATTGATGCGCAGGCTCAAACCCGTCTTCAAATTGCCCAGATCGAGCAGGGTGATGTGCCAGGTGTTGATGACCGCGTCCGGCGCGAACAGCCCGCTCAATATATACCCGGCGGCGAGTGCGGAACCTGTCGCTTGAACCGGCGACCAGGCGAACCAATTGCACCACACAGAAATCGGCGCGACGAGTTTGCCGTAACGCACCCAGGCGATTGCGCCGTAGATCGATGTGCCGCCCGCCTTGTTGGGAAACAGGCCGGCGATTTCCGCATAGGTGAAGGATTGCAGGAATCCCATGGCAATCGATGCCATCCAGATCACCCAAGACAGCTTGCCCACCGTCGCCGCCACGGCGCCGATGGAGAACAGCACCAGTGGCGGCACGCCGCTCGCCACCCAAAAAGCGCCGGTCCAATCGATGCCGCGTTCCAAACCGGCACCCTTGGCGCCGGCCTGCGTCGCGATTGTTTCCGCAGTAGAACTCATACGTCTCCCTTTCTAGAACAAACGGCGCAATTCCTCGGCGATCTCGAAGATGTCTCCCACGATGCCGTACTTGGCCACGCTAAAAATCGATGCCTCAGCGTCGGTATTGACGGCAACGATGGTGCTGACATGCTTCATGCCGGCAAGGTGTTGAATCGCGCCGGAGACGCCCATGGCCACATACAGCTTACAGGCGCTTGCGGTCTTGCCGGATTGCCCGACCTGGCGGCTCTTCGGCAGCCAGCCCGCGTCGGCGATGGGCCGCGAACAACCCAGGGTTGCGCCGACGGCATCCGCCAGCTCGCGAAATTGCGGCACCTTGGCCTCTTCGCCGATGCCGCGTCCAATCGTGAGAATGAACTCGGCCGCCGTCATGTCGACGTCGTCGCCGGCGCTCAACTCAATGAAGTTCCGGCCAACGGCACGGCTCTGAACCGCCGGCGCGTCGAATACGGTGATCCGCGGCTCCGCGGGTTGTTCCGGCGGTTTGAAGACGTTGCCGCGAATCGCCAGCACTACAGTGCTGCGACCGGGGAAGTCCACTTCCACGCTTACCTTCTGACCGTAGCCGCCGCGCGTGGCGACCAGTTCGCCGTCGATACGCTGCGCAATGAACACATCCGTGGCGAATCCCCATCCATGGCGGGCGGCAAGCGCTGCCGCGTAACCGAATGAGTCGACGCTGTGGGCGACCAACACCACGTCAGGGCTTCGTTGGGCGATCAACGCACCGATCGCGGACTCGAATGTGTCCGGATCGAACTCGCGCGCTCCGGTCTTGATGGTCACGATCTCATCGGCTCCGGCGAGTCTCAAAGACCCCACGAAGATGTCCGGCGACTCGGCCAGGATGGCGACCGCCACCTCATCGCCCGCGCGCCGCAGGCCTTGGGCCGCCGCCAGCAGTTCCAACGAAACGGGACGCAGTTCCCCGCGCCGCTGCTCCGCGATGACCAGAATCCCGCTCATGCTGCGGCTCCCTTGAATTCGCGAATGATTTCGGCAAGCCGCGCCGCCTGCTGTGCCGCGCTTCCTTCAATGAGCTGCGCGCGGCCCATATCCGGCACATACATACGGCGTACTCGAGACAGGGATCCGGCTTCGCCTACGTCCGCTGCCCCCAAAGCGATGTCCGCGAGGGACAACACTTCGATGGGTTTTGCCGACGCCTGTTTGATGCTGCGTAGGGACGCATAGCGCGGCGTGTTGATGCCGAGCTGGATGGTCAGCACGGCGGGGCATTGAATCTCCACTTCATGCAGAAGCCCGCCTTCCAATTCGCGCCGAAAAACCGCCGACTTCGTCCCCGCGGCAAGAGTCAGGTTGCTGACGACCGCCGCATGCGGCCAGCCGAGAAATCCAGCGGTGGCGATCCCCGTCGAGGCGAATGATTGATCGGAGGATTGGACGCCGGCAAACAGCATGTCCGGCGCTTCGCGCTGGACCGTCGCCGCCAGCACTCGCGCAACGGCAATGGAATCGGAGCCTTCGATGGCCGAATCCCAGACCCGGATCGCGCGGTCCGCGCCCTTGGCCAGACACTTGCGCAGCGACTCGTCCACCTCATCGGAACCCACCGACACGACCACGACCTCCACCGGCTCTGTCGCGGCTTCCTTGATCTTGACGGCTTCTTCCAGGGAGAAATCGTCCCATTCGTTCAAGTCGCGGATGAGGAAATCCGGGTCGACGCCGCGCCCGTCGTCGCGAATCGAAAAATCTTCGTCGAGCGCCGCGACTTGTTTGACGGCCACGAGAATTTTCATGCGGGCAATTCCTCGGTGCTGCGCGCGGGAATGGCTTCGCGAATGAGTTCTATGAGTTCTTTGACCACGAATTTTCCTTCATTGCCGGTGGTTTTAAGTGCATCCTCGAACATGGTGAGGTCCTTGGGGCAGCTGACGACGTAGACCTCAAGGCCCGCTATTGCCGCCGCCTCTTTCATTCGATTCTGCGCGGGCTTCTCGGCGCCCACGGGATCCGGTACCCAGATCCTGCCGCCTCCGGCGCCACAACAAAACGAGTTCGCCTTGCAGCGTCCCATCTCGATGAGTTCGCAGCCGAGCAGGGCCAATAATTCCCGGGGTGCGTCATAGCCCTTGTTGAAGCGGCCGAGGTGACACGGATCATGAAAGGTCACGCGGTATTTCAGCGGATTGGTGACCTTGAGTCGCCCTTCGGCGAACAGTCGCTTGGCCAGAGTCGTGTAGTGTTCGATTTCGTATTTGCCGCCGAAGTCCGGATACTCATTGCGAATCGTGTTGAAGGAATGAGGATCGGTGGTCACCACGGATTTGAAATTGGCGCCGGACAGGGCATTCACATTGGCGGTCGCCAGCACTTCGTAGAGCCCTTCTTCGCCCACGCGCCGAACGTCGTTTCCGGCATTCGACTCGCCGTCGTAAAGAATCCCGAAATCGACGCCGGCTTCCTGCAGCAGCGAGGCAAAGACCTGCGATACCTTCTGATTGCGCGGCTCGAAAGACGCATAGTCGCCGACGAACCACAACACATCCACGGGTTCCTTGCGCGCATCCTTGACGGGGAAAGGCAGACCCTTGCTCCAAGCACCGCGTTTGCGTTTGGATTCGCCGAAGGAATTACCGGTCTTGTGAATGGTCTGCAAGGTCTTGGTCAGCAGCGGATCCATGGCACCCTCTTCGACCAGCTTGCGGCGCATTTGCACGATGATGGGCACGTGTTCCACGGCAACTGGACAGATTTCGACGCAGGCCATGCAGGTGCGGCAGGACCACAGCGTTTCCATGGCTACCTGCCCTGGCGCCTTGCCGTGGATGTCGAGTTCGGCAGCCGCCGGGATGGCGCCTGATTCCAGGGTGGCGTGCGCAAATTCGCGCAGGCTCAATATCACATCGCGCGGCGACAAGGGCGCGCCGACCGCGCGCGCGGGACAGGCCTCGTGACAGCGGCCGCACTTGGTGCAGGCATCCAGGTTCAGCAGCTGCTTCCAGTTGAAATCGGTGATCTTGGCCGCGCCGGCTTGTTCCTGCGACTCGGGGACGCGCGGCAAGCGCTGCGCAGCGAGCGGATCGCGAACCATCAATGAGGCCGCCGCGGTGAAAATGTGCTTCACCTTGGTGTACGGAATCAGCGCGATCAGCACGAGCGCAATGAGTCCGTGAAACCACCAAAGACCATGTCGCAGCAGACCCGCTCCATCCGCGCCCAGTCCCATGGCGCGCATGCCCTGCGCGAGCAGGGCGCCGACCGGCGACCACCAGCGAGTATCCCAGATGTCCGCCCGCGCGTGCAGCCAGACCAATCGGGCGGCTTCCAGCACGTATCCCGTGCAGGCAATGATCACCAGGATCCAGAGGAAGGCCCAATCTTCGCGGCGGTATTGCGGCCGGTTGAAATCAGGATCGCCGGGGACCCGATCCGGCCGCGCGTAATCCAGCTTGGGCAAATGCATCCAGCCGCGCCTGTACATCATGAACATCAGGCCCGCGATCAATGCGACGCCGGCGACGTCCAGCACCAAGGAGAACACCAAGTAGAATTCACCGTGCCAGAATCGAATGCCGAACAAGGGTTCGAGAATGTCGTATTCGAGGGTGATGGTGGCGGTGCCGGCAAACAGCAGCAGGAATCCATAGAAAATCAGGCGATGCGCGCCGCCCGCCGCCGGATCGCGGCGATCGATGGTGCGATGGCTCAATACCGAGGAGAACATCGCGCCCAAGCGCGCTGGGATGCTGCCCTCGAGCTTCAGGGCGGCGCCGCGCCGATACTTGCGTATCTGCACGTAGGCGCCGTAGAGGAATACCGCGATCGCGGCATAGCCCAGCAAGTAGAAAAGCCGCACCTCGGCCGCTGTGAACGCCTCGAAAAGAATCCGAGTGACGGCGTCGGTGCGGCTCACGGTCAGGTCTTGTACTCGAGCTCGAATTTCCCGCCGGGCACGTACGAGGTTCCCCAGACCGCCACTTCGCGTTTATACGGCAGCGGCTGTTGCGCCTTGGCTTCTTCGATTTCGCGCGCCAGTCGGTGACCGGTGAACGTGGCGTCGGCAATCAGGCGCGGCGCTTCGGCATCGCCGATCAGGTACACGTCCTTTACGCCGTTCTTTTCCCACTCGCTGCTGCGAGCTTTGAGTTCGGCGTGCAGGCTGTTGTTGGAGTGCCGGCCCGTGACCAACACGAGCGAGTCGAATTCCACCCAGCGCTGGCTCTTGTTGGCCTCGCGCGGCAACTGGCCGCGACCGCGGTAGGTGCGTTTGGAACCGTCGCCGAAAATGTCGTACACCTCCAGGCGTCCCTTTTCGATGCGCGAGCTGAAGGCGTTGTGAATCTCCTTGATGTGCAGCTCATGCATGCGCCGCATCATGTTCGGATACTCGAGCGTGAAGTGCATGTAATTGGCCAAATGCACGCCGGTGACGACGGTAACATCGTGCCCGGCAACGGCCAGCTTCTCCGCCAGGCTGGGCGCCATGAAATAAGTGTCGGCATTCAGGATGACGACGCGCTTGCCGATGGCTTTTTTGCCCTCGAGTACCTGTTCGGGGGTGAGTTGGTCGGGCTTCGAGGCATCCGCCCCCGGGATCGGGTCGTGGCTCAGGCAATTCGTGCCGTCGGTATTCCAAGAAGAACCTGTCGCGATGACGATTTTCTCGGCGCCGTAGGTCAGAGCTTCCTCGGCCGTCATGGGCTTCTGCCCGAGTGCAACCTGGCTCTGCTTGTTCTTCTTGACCAACTTGTTGATCTGCAGTTCGCGGTAATCGCGGTGATAGCCCCACTCACCCAGTCCCGGCAGCGTGACCACGGAATTCAAATGACCGCCGATCTTGGCCGCCGTGTCGTAAAGATGCACGGTGTAACCGCGCTCCATCAGTACGCGAGCGCACTCGGAGCCGGAAGGGCCGGCGCCGACCACCAAGACGGAGTCATCAGAGCCGCGCTTGGGGAATTTTTCCGGATGCCAGCCGCGACGATATTCCTCGCCTGCCGTGGCATTCTGGGTGCAGATCATCGGCGGACCGCCGATTTCCCAGCGTGAAATGCACACATTGCAACCGATGCAGACGCGGATGTCGTCGTAACGCCCTTCATCGATCTTCTTCGGCAGCCAGGGATCTGAGATGGACGGCCGCGCGGCACCGATGATGTCGGCGATGCCCTTGGTGACGATCTCCGTCATTTTCTCAGGATCGGTGAAGCGGCCTACGCCGAGCACCGGTTTCTTGGCCACTTGCTTGACGAATCGCGTCCACGGCACTTGGTGTCCCTGCTGGTAGAACCGGGATGGACCTGCGTCCTCGCCCCACTCGGCAATGTCACCGACGTCCACATCCCATAAATCCACCAGAGGGTCGGCCAATGCGATGAACTTCATGCCGTCGTTCTCGACCTCGATGCCCGAATCCCCATACAGAGTATCGACGGCAAAACGAGTCGCGATGGCGGTGTCGTTGCCGACGGCCCGACGCACCTTTTCCAGGGTTTCGAGCCAGAAACGCGCCCGATTTTCCAGCGAGCCGCCGTATTTGTCCTTGCGCTTGTTGTAGTAGGGCGAAAGGAACTGCACAGGCAGGTAGGAATGGGCGCCATAGACGTAGACGATATCGAAGCCGGCGTCGCGAGAGCGCAGCGCGGCATCGACGTAGTACTGCTGGACCATGGCGATGTCGTCCAGATCCATTTCCTTGCAATAGGTGAGCGTTTCGAATTCCGAGGCGTACTGGCTGGGTCCGCGCGGCGTCGCTCGCGATTCCATGCATGGCGCATGGGACGCCCCGTACCAAAGCTCGACTCCAGCAAGCGAGCCGAAATGATGGATGTGGTCGGTCATGGCGCGCAAATTGCGCACGTCCCCGGCATCCCAGATGCGCGCCGACAGACGATGCGTGTCGTCGGATTCAGGGTGAATCGAACAGTACTCGGTGTTGATTCCCGCCCAGCCACCCTCGGCTTTCAATGATCGATGCGCCGCCTGGAATCCCGGCTTGTCGGAGCCGGCGCCGATACAATGCGGCACTTGATAGAACCGATTGCGCAGTGTCTTCGGACCGATTTTGATCGGCTGGAACAGAATGTCGTGTTTGGGGTCGCGCGCCATGCTCTTAGTCCTCTGGCTTTATAGCGGTGTTTATTTGGGAAGGACTCGCCCCGCGAGGCGAGGAACTCGTATCATATTCTCGTTCGAGCGGCGCTTGCCAGATGATCGGCACGCCAATCGGGAGTGCGCGACGAGCAATATGGTGAGTGCGCGAGCATCGGAAATAAATAGCATGTCAGTTACTGTAGTGCAAACTTATTGCGTGCAGTGTAAATTGACTGGTAGGCGCATGGAAGCTGTGGTCCTTGCCCATTCACAGGACATAGAAGGGGCCTCGCGTGGCACGTGTACCCAAAAAGCCGAAGGCGGATGCCATTGTCACGATCGCATCGGGCAATGCCGGCAATGTGGGGCGGCAACTCGGTGCCGTCGCGCGTCGGGTGCGGGAGAGCCAGGACTTAACGCTGACCGATGTGGCGACCTCCGCCGGTATCAGCGCCGGAATGCTCAGCCGGTTGGAAACAGGGCATGTCACGCCGAGTTTGGAGACGCTGGTTGCCTTGGCGGGCGCGCTCGGCGTACGGCCCGCACTGCTGCTGCAGCAAGTGGGTGGCGACGAGGAAGGAGCGCAAAGGGTGCCTGCCGGCCAGGGGCTCGAAGTGGTTCGACGTGGCACTCGTCGCGGCCATACCTACCACCTGCTGGCCGCTCAGCGGGGTCCGCGAAAATCCTTCGAGCCCTTTCTTGTGACGCTGACGGACAAGAGCGAAGTCTTTCCGGGCTTTCAGCACCCGGGCACGGAATTCATCTATATCCTAGCCGGTTCTCTGACTTATAGGCATGGCAGCCATAGCTATCCGCTCGCGGCGGGCGATTCCTTGAGCTTCCGCGGCGATGTGCCGCATGGTCCGGAGACTTTGGACAAAGTGCCGATACGGATGCTCTCCATCATCATGTACGACGACCAAAATACCTAGGCGATCAGCGCGGGTCGATCTGTCCCAGGCGCCGCAGCAGCGGAGTGATAGTCAGTCCCTGCGCGAACACGGAAAACGCGACGACCGCGAACGTGAGGGTAACGATGGCGTCGTGTTGAGGCAGATCCTCGGGTATGGCAAGGGCGAGCGCCAGCGCTAATGCACCGCGTAAACCGCCCCAAAACAAAATGTGCTGGTGGCGCGCATCGATTGTGAAGGAACTGCCCGCGAACATCGCACACAGCGGATAGATGGAGGTTGCCCTTCCCAGGGTTACCAGCGCAATCGCGATTGCCACCGGTGTCCACAAGCCATTGAAATGCTGCTGCGCTTCTTGAATGCCGATCAAGATGAATATCAGTGAATTGCTCAGGAAGGCCGCATATTCCCAGAACGCATCCAGGGATTGGCGGCCGTTGTCTGAAATGGCGCCGGCGGATCGAAAATTTCCGACGATCAACCCGGCGGTCAGCGCGGCGAGCACGCCGGAACAGTGAAAGTGCTCGGCCACGAAGAACGAGCCATAGGCCGTCAGCGTGGTCAGGGTGATTTCCACCAGGCGATCCTCGGCCCGTCCGGCCAATGCCATGAAGCCAAGGGCGATCACGGCGCCGATGGCGCCGCCGCCGCCTATGGTCAGAGCCAGCGAGGCGCCGATCGATGCAACGCTTTGATGCTGCCCGGCCAGCACGCCCAGCACTGCCACGAAGGCGACGGCCGCCGTGCCGTCGTTCAACAAGCTCTCTGCCTCGATGAGCAGGCGCAAGCGGCCATGCACTCCGGCCTCCTTGAACGTGGCAATGACCGAGACCGGATCGGTGGCGGCAATCAATGCACCGAAGACCAGCGCGCTGCCCCAGTCCCAACTCAATGCGTAATGCATGCCCGCGGCGGTGACGCCGGCGGCGATCACCACGCCGAGGGTCGCCAGCAGCGCCACCACCGGCAGGTCTTGCTTGAATTCCTTCCAGTTGATGCACAGCGCCGCTTCGAAAATCAGCGGCGGCAGGAAAACCGAGAAAATCAGGTCCTTGGTGAGGTGCAGATGCATCTTGATATGCAGTAGATACAGGCCCATGCCGGCGAGCACCAGCCCCACGGTATAGGGAAGCCGCAGACGCCGGGTCAGGATGGCCACCAGCGAGGCGACGAACAGCAAGAAACCCAATTGCGTCAGATTGGTCGTCAATGGGGGCTGATGGCGTCGAGCTTCGCCTGAATTTCCGCACCGAAATAGGCCTGCGGCTTGGATGGCGTGACGTGTTCGCGGCGCTCGCGCGCGTCGATGGCCGATTTGGCGGCGTCGAATGCCTGGCGCAATGAGGCGGCATCGGGCAGCGCGTCGCGATAGAAGGCTTCGCCGAAGTAGGTCAGATCGCGGTCGTTGGAGCAGCCGAACGAGGTGCGATCAGCGGCGGCGGCCGTGATGACAATGGTGTGTGAGTCGCTCAAGGATTCAATGAATCCCCCGGCGTAGCAGGCCGAAATGATGATCACCCGCCATTTGATTCCTGATTCGTGCAGGGCCTCGGCGAGATCCTCATCGGTCAGATCATTGAGTGGCAGCTGCGAGTTCGCGACTGCAATTGCCGGATCTTCCGTGCCGTGCGAGGAGATCGCCAGGAACAGCACGTCTCGGTCAAGATCCATGCGGGAGGCCAGGCCGTGCAGCGCGTATTTCAGGCCCGATACGGTTGCCAGCGGCGCGCGCTGCAAGTCTCGCTCATCGTTAATCAACGACACACTGCGGGTGCCGATGCCGTAGCGCTCTCCGAGTACTCTCGATGCCAATTGAATTTCTTGAGCGAACACCTTCTCATCGCCCACCCCGGCAAAGCCCAGGAAGAAGGCTTGAGGATTTGGCGCGGCCGGGCGGCTCACAGTCCCCAGCGCCGCATCGATACGGGCGGCCTGCTCGAACAGGATTTCTTCCCCATCCACAAGATCATCACCGCTCTGCGCGGTTTGTGTTTCGCGCGGGTTCCACACGTCCGGGATGACATCCAGCGCGTTCGTAAGCCAGACGAATAGGGCGACGAAAGCCAGCCCGGCGCAGGCCGTTGAGCGCTGCGTTTCACCGGTGGTTGCGCGCAGGCCACGTGCCAAGTACAGCAGCACATAGGCCGCTACGATGCCGGTTGCGCCCAGTAACCAGTCGCCGAGGTAAGGCACCGCCATGCCCGCAAAGACCAGCGGTACCGGTACCGCTCCCATCGCCAGCGCCAGCATGGACCCATACGCCGCGGTCGGCCGCGCCCGACGACGCAGCAGTTCCGCCAACGCGAGAACGGCCAATGCGTACCAGGCGAGCAGAGGAATGCCGGCGGCGGTAAATAACGGCTCCGGTTGCGACTGCCATCGGTTGATGGCGGTCCAGGCTGCGAGCCAGGCTGCCGCCATGATGAGAGTGGCGCGCAGGGGAGTGCCGGCCGGTGCAGAGTCGACCGGCCGTAACAGCCACAGGTGAGCCAAGGCTGCAAGCCAGCCTTGCCGCGGACCGTCGGGGTTCGGTGGAATGTCATTCATCATCGGCATCGATGATAGCAGCAGGCTATGGACCGCCCCGGTTGTGGGGTATGGTCTCTACCCTTGCCAAAAATGGTATGCCACGAGCGCAGGAGTAATTATGGCTTTGTATAGGCTGGGCAGTTTGTCGCCCACCATTGCGCCCAGCGCGTATGTCGCACCCGGTGTTTCCATCATCGGCAATGTGGTCCTGGGCGACCATAGCAATGTCTGGTTCGGCGCGATTTTGCGGGGCGACAACGAAGTGATCAGCATCGGCGCCAACAGCAATGTGCAGGATGGGAGCGTCATGCACACGGATCCGGGATTCCCGCTGATGGTGGGAGAGAATGTATCGATCGGACATCAGGCCATGCTGCACGGTTGCACCATCGGCGAGGGCTCGCTGATCGGCATCCAGGCGGTGGTGTTGAATGCGGCCGTCATCGGCAAGGGTTGTTTGGTCGGTGCCGGTGCAATCATCACCGAGCGCAAGGTGTTCCCGGACGGAACGCTTATAGTGGGAGCGCCCGCGAAGGTCGTGCGCGAACTTACCGACCAGGAGCGGCGCAATCTTTTATTGAATGCCGCGAACTATGCGGCGCGCGGTAATCACTATCGAGATCAGCTGCAGTTGATCCCCGAACCCTAGCGCGAGCTACAGGCGTTCGATGCTGTCGCCCACTCCATCGCGGCAGGTAATGGTGTCGATGCTGACCTTGACGACTTCGGTCGTATGCTGCCCTTCAGCGGTATCGAAGTATTGTCGGTCCACCGCGATGGTGCGATTCGCAAGCGGCGACACGGTGTAGTTGACGTGCTTGGTCTCGGAACGCTTTGTGCCATCCGCGGTCTTCCAGTCGACCCGGTAGCGGATCATGCCGTTGCAGCCATTGGTGCCGCAGCGCTCGCCATTGATGCCGAATGCAATACGGAACTCATCCTTGTTGAGCCGCATGATGAGCGGGTCCTGGGTCAATGAGACCGAGCGTTCCGCAGGAAGAGCGGCGGCGCCGGCGACGGCACTTACTGCCAGAACAGCCACAAGAGAAAGCGGCAATATTTTCATCGAGAACTCCGGTGGCATGCGCATGGTAGTCACCATAGGCGGGCGCGCTTCTGGCGACAAACGATTAAAACTTGAGCAATCTCCAGTTCTGCTCATGTGTGCCGGAAACGTGGCACTCAGCTTTAATCGGCGGCTTGCCCCGATTTTTCGGGTTTCACGGCTGTTTTGACCTTTTTTGCGGCGTGTTTGGCCGCGGTTGCAATTTCGTGGCCGAAATCCCTGGCCGCGACCGCGACTTGGCGAGCGCCGCTCTTGGCGGCCGCCGACACGGATTTGGCGTCGCGTTTGACGACTGCGGCGACGGTTTTGGCGTCCGCCTTCACCGTTTCGGCCGCAGGGGCGGCCGGATTGTCCGCCGCGTATGCAGTGCACAATGGCGCTGCGGCCCAGCCGACAAAAATGCATACCGCAATATATTTGGTCATGACAGTCACGCTCCTGCGCCTCATTTGAATACGTCTCCGTATTGCTCTCTCAGTACAGCCTTCTGCACTTTGCCTGTTCCTCCCACCGGCAGCGAGTCCAAAAAAATCACCTCGTCCGGAACGCATAGGCGGGCAACGCGCGTGGATAGAAATTCGACGATTTCTTCTCGCTGCAGAGTCCGGCCTTGCTTGCGCACGATGAACAGCAGGGGTCTCTCCTGCCACTTCGGGTGCTTTACGCCGATCACGGCCGCGAACGCCACCGCGGGATGAGCGACGGCGACATTTTCCAAGTCGATGGAACTGACCCATTCGCCGCCAGTCTTGATCAAATCCTTGACGCGATCCTTGATCTGCATCACGCCGTGAGCATCGATGCTGGCGATGTCGCCGGTGGGAAACCATCCGGCACTAAGCGGCGAGGTCGCGCACTTGAAATAGCCGCTCACGATCCAGTGGCCACGGACCATGAGTTCGCCCTGCGACTTACCGTCGCGCGGCAATGTGTCGCCGCGATCATCGACAACCTTGATGTCCACGCCGAACACGCTTCTTCCCTGCTTGGTCACGATCGCATGCCGCTCCTCTGCGGGCAGTTTCATCTGCTCGGCATCCAAAGCGTTTAAGGTGGCCACTGCCGTGGTCTCGGTCATTCCCCAGCCGTGCCGCACCTCGATGCCGTAGCGATCGCTCAGAGTGGCTGCCAGGGCGTACGGCATGGCGGATCCCCCGGAGATAATGACCCGCACGCTCGACAGCTTTATCTGCTGCTGCTCCAGATACTGCACGAGCCCAAACCATACTGTCGGTACGCCAGCGCTGACCGTCACGCTCTCGGTTTCCATCATGTCGTGCAATCCAGCGCCGTCCAGTCGCGGTCCGGGCAATACCAGCTTGGCGCCCGCAATTAATGCGGCATAAGGGCTGCACCAGGCGTTGACATGGAACATGGGGACGATGGGCAGCAGGACCTCCCGTTGGGACAGCCCGAGAATTCCGGGCATGCAGATGGTGATGGCGTTGAGCACCAAGGAGCGATGCGAATAGAGCGATCCCTTGGGGTCGCCCGTCGTGCCGGAGGTGTAGCACAGAGCGGCAGCGGTGCGTTCGTCGAACTCGGGCCATTCGAATTGTTCGCTGCTCGGGGAAAGAAGCTCCTCGTAGCAGAGCAGGTTGCCGATTCCTCGGACCTCGGGCATGTGCGCCGAATCGCTGAGACAAATCCATGCCTCAACCCCGGGACACAGGGCGGCAATCCCGGCTATCAGCGGTGCAAACGTGGCGTCGAACAACAGCACGCGGTCGTCGGCGTGGTTGATGACATAGATCAACTGTTCCGGATGCAGCCGCGGATTGATGGTGTGCATCACCATGCCGCTGCCCGAGACAGCATAGTAGGCCTCCAGATGGCGATGATTGTTCCAGGCAATCGATCCCACCGCGCTGCCGGTCGCCAAACCCAAACCGTGCAGAGCGTTAGCCAGGCGCCGCGCGCGCGCGGCGCACTCGGCATAGGTGTAGCGAAACACCGGGCCATGAGTCTCGCGCGACACGATCTGCGCTGCGCCGAACTGAGCGGCGGCGTGTTCCAGAATGGCCGATACCAACAAAGGCCGATCCATCATCAGTCCGGGTTGCAGCATTTTAGTTGTTGCCCAGGGGCTTATCGAGCAACTCATAGCCGGCGCGTGCGGAAAACCCATGTCGAACGTAGAAAAGCCGTCCGCGATGGTTGCCGGTCCCGAGTTGCAATTGCAATCGGACCAAACCTCGCTCCGCGAGATCGCGCTCGGCCTGTGCCAGGAGGCGCGCGCCGGCTCCCGTCGAACGCATCTCGTCGGTAACGAATAGCTCGTCGATTTCCGCCATCAGTCCCCCATGCTCGAGGCTAAACATGAACACGGCCAGCAAGTAGCCGCAAAGCCGGCCTTGCGCCTCGATCACCCAGCACGCGCCGCGCTGCGGCTCCGACAGCAAACTCGCCAGCAGCGCCGTGATGCGCAGCCGATCAAATCCGGCGATGGACTCGAATTGCCAATACCGCTCCACCAGCGGCGCGATTTGCTCCGCATCGTCCGGCGTAGCGAGACGGACCGACATGGTTTCGCGCGCTCCGCCGCTTCAGGGGTGCCCGGCCGCTTTCTCCTGCTGCCGATACGCAGCCCAACTCTGGTCGATCAAGTACGCATGGATATTGTCCACATCTTGGTCGCTCAGGATATCGTCGAAACGTTCCATGCCCGCGGGCGCCAACACTCCTTTCAACACGATATCTTTAAAAGCCGCGTGCAGCCCAGCGTTGAGCTTGCGCAGGTCCGGAGTGCTGCTCGGCCCGAACGTATGGCAGCGCGAACATTCCTCGATGAATTTGATTTCGCCTGCCGCAATCTGCGCCTGATCGGCGCTCTGAGTCGGTGGCTTCTCAAAGGGCGCTTCGACTCGCGGCGCCGGCGTCGGCACGGCACCACCGCCTAGCTTGAAAGCCATGATGCGGTTGACGTTTTGATATTTGAGCGCCGCGCTGCTTGGCGGTATCGGACCCACCGTAATGGCGGTGCCGCCGTAGCCTGCCTGGACGGCCACGAATTGCTCGCCGCCGATGGCGTAGGTCATCGGCGCGGCCATGATGTGACTGCCCGTCTTGATGACCTTCAATACCTTGCCCGTATCGGCCGCGTAAACCCAGAGTTCGCCGCTGCCGCGCCCCTGAAATACCAGGTTTCCGGCGGTCGACATCACGCCACCGTCGTAGCCGCGGATGCCCGACGAAGTCTCGTGTTCCCACACGATTTTCTGTGCCACGGGATCCCAGGCGCGCAACAGCTCGCGCACCAGCTTGACCTTTCGGGTCGACTTCAGCGATTGTAAATCCGGCAGCGGTCCATACAGGCGCCGGATCGCATCCGCGTCGTAGGTGTCGTCGGGATAAATGCCGTTCACCGTGAAGAACCCGTCGAGATATTTCACCGTGCCGCCGTTGTGCAACATGTCGACCCAGATCGCGGATAGATCAATGACAGGGATGTAAACCAAGTGGGTTTGCGCACTATAGGACATGGGGTTCCAGGTGTGTGCTCCCGACCACGAGGGATACACATTCTTCGGCGACGAATACCAATCGGCATTCTTGGTGAGGACCGGCCGGCCGGTCTTCATGTCGACATGCGAGGCCCAGTTCACGAAGGCATAGTTCTTGGCGGAGAGCAGCTCCCCGGTCTTGCGGTCGAGCACATAGAAGAAGCCGTTCTTCGTCGCCTGCATGATGACGGGCCGTGTTTTGTCGTCGCTGGGCATGTCCGCCAGAATCAGTTTCTGTACCGAGTCGTAGTCCCAGCTGTCGCGCGGTGTCGTCTGATAATGCCAGGCCATGCGGCCGGTCGTCGCATCCAGCGCAATGATGGAGGCGGTAAACAAGCTGTCCAGCCGCGCGGGCCCCAGCTGGCGCAGATCGTAGGGCGCTGCGTTGGCTGTGCCGAAATAGACCAAATTCAAGTCCGGGTCGTAGGCGAATCCATCCCAGGCCGTGCCGCCGCCGTTGTATTCCGGTTTACGGTGCGAATCCCATGTTTTATCCGCCTGGGCCAGTTCGGGATTTTCGTAGGGCTGTCCGACCGCGGGCGGTACGGTATAGAAGCGCCATTTGAAGGCGCCCGTCTCCAAGTCGTAAGCCGCGACATAGCCGCGCACTGCGGTATGACCCATGTCCGCGCCGCTGTTGCCGATGACCACCACCGCGCCTGCGATTTGCGGCGCGCCGGTGCTGGAGTAGGGCAGCTTGTGATCGGTAATGGTGTCGGCGTCCCAGATTTTCTTGCCGGTCACGGCGTTCAGCGCATGCAGCCGTCCGTCGATCGAGGCCACGTACACCTTGCCCTTCCAGACCGCGACTCCGCGGTTGACCAGGTCGCAGCAGGGATGTCTGCCACGGAAGTAATCGGGCTTCGGATCGTAGCGCCACAGTTCCTTGCCGGTCGCTGCGTCCACTGCATACACGTAACCCCAGGTTCCCGAGGTGTACATGACTCCATCGATCACGATGGGGGTCGCTTCCTGACCTCGCATGGGCATGCCCAAATCGTATTGCCAGGCAAAGCCCAGCTTGTTGATGTTTTTTGCGTCGATATCCGCCAGCGGCGAATAATAAGTGCCGTTCTTGTCGCGCCCGCCCGTGAACCAGTTGTTCGGTTCCGAGTCGGCGGCTTGCAGCCGCGCCGCATCGACATCGCCGGGTGCGTGCGCAGGGCTTGCAGCCGACGCCGGCGCTGCGGCCAGTCCCAGCAACATTACCAATGCCGCTCCCGATACCGCGACGGCGCGGCACGCACAGGCACGCGCTAATAAGTGGTATTTGAACAAGTTTTCTTCTCCTACAGGGGCGGTCCAAATCTTAGCGAACATCCGCCGCGAACAGTATCACGGAGCGCCTGCTGCTCGCGGCACAGGGCGGCGTCCGGGCGCGAACAGGCATTGCACAACACGCAAATGATTTGCTCCACAGTTAAATTTCAGGTTATATTCAGATATGCTAACCCCCGTGTTAAACCGGTGTCGCGCCCGCGCATTTCACTAAGTCCGCATGCCCTATCGCCTACTTCGTTTCGGCCTGTCGCGTAAGCACCCCGAAGCTCGCATGTTTACGCACCACGACTCGATGCGGACGAGTTATGACGTGGTCATTATCGGGGCGGGCGGGCATGGCTTGGCTGCCGCATATTATTTGGCACGCGATCACGGTATTCGCAATGTGGCGGTGCTCGAGAAGGGATATCTCGGCGGCGGCAATACGGGACGCAATACCACCATTATTCGCTCGAACTATCTCACGTCGGAAGGGGTGAAATTCTACGACGAGAGTCTGCGCCTTTGGCAGGATCTCGCGGTCGACTTCGACTTGAATCTGTTCTATTCGAAGCGCGGCCACTACACCTTGGCCCACACCGATTCGGCGATGCGCACCATGCGCTGGCGGGCCGAGGTCAACAAGCACTACGGCGTGCGTTCCGAGGCAGTGGATGCGGCCTTCGTCAAGCAGGGTATCCCGACCATCGACATGTCCTGCGGTGGCCACGCGCCGATTCTCGGCGCCTTGTTTCACGAACCGGGCGCCATTGCGCGTCACGACGCGGTGGCATGGGGATACGGGCGCGGCGCAGATCGCCGCGGCGTGGAAATTCATCAGCAGACCGAGGTCACCGGGATACGGGTGCAGGGCGGCCGGGTCGTGGGTGTCGATACCTCTCGCGGCTCCATAGCCACCCCCAAGGTTCTGTGCGCCGTCGCGGGGTTCACGCCGCGTATTCTCGATATGGTGGATTTGCATACGCCGATTTATGTGCATCCCCTGCAGGCCATGGTTTCCGAGCCTGTAAAGCCCTGGCTCGATCCCATCATCGTGTCCGGATCGCTGCACGTGTATGTGTCGCAGACCGCTCGAGGGGAGCTGGTGATGGGTGCATCGCTTGATCCCTACGAATTGCACTCCACTCGTCCGACCTTGGATTTCGTCGAAGGTCTTACCTCGCACATGCTGGACATGTTTCCGTTTCTGAGCGAGGTCAAAGTGAATCGCCAATGGGCAGGGCTCGCGGACATGACACCGGATTTCGCGCCCATCATGGGCGTGACGCCCGTCGAGGGGTTCTTTTTGGACGCAGGCTGGGGCACCTGGGGCTTCAAGGCGACGCCGGTCTGCGGTAAGACCATGAGCCACACCGTGGCGACCGGCCGAAACCATCCCCTGATCGAGGGCTTTACCTTTAAGCGATTTGCCGATTACCGGCTGACCGGTGAAAAGGGCGCGGCGTCGGTGGGTCACTGATGAAAGTCATGGTATGCCCGTTGAACGGACCGCGCCCCGTATCGGAGTTCGCCTACGGCGGCGAGATTCGCACCAGCCCGAATCCCGATACCTGCAGCGATGCCGAGTGGAGCGCCTATGTATTCAATCGTTCGGGTTCGCCGGGCGCCAAGTACGAATGGTGGTGCCATATCGCCTCGGGATTCTGGTTCGCCGTGTTGCGCGATACGACGCGCGACGTGGTAGTCGCCACGTATCCGGCCGAGGCGGTGCGATGCGGGCTGACTCCGCTGCCCGCCGGGGGAGCCTCGGCATGATGCATCGTCTCGACGTTCAGCCCGGTGAGTGCCTGGATCGCAGGCAGGTGCTTAATTTCAGTTTCGAAGGGCGGAATTATCAAGGCTATGCGGGCGATACCCTGTCCTCGGCGCTGGCCGCCGCCGGAGTCGCTTATCTGGCGCGCAGTTTTAAATACCACCGCCCGCGCGGCATCCTGTCGTTCGCAAATCACGACAGCAACACCCTGTTGCAGGTCGATGGCGTGCCCAATGTGCGCGGCGATGTGACCTTGCTGCGAGAAGGCATGCGGGTGTCGGCCATCAATACCTTCGGCGGTCTGGCTCACGACAAGGCTCGAGTGCTGGACCGCTTCGCGCGACTCTTGCCGGTGGGCTTCTACTACAAGGCATTTCACTCCAAGCGGTTGTTCGCAGTATGGGAGCGCATGTTTCGCGCGCTCACGGGTTTGGGCGAGGTGAATTTGGGCGCCGCACGCGAGGCGACACCCAAACGCTATGGATTTTGCGATGTGTTGGTAATCGGGGCCGGTCCAAGTGGATTGTCTGCCGCGCTGGCGGCGGCCGAGAACGGCGCGCAGGTGGCTCTGGTGGATGAATCCCTCACGCCGGCGGGCAATGGCGCCCCAGCAGCGCTGCTCGATGCCGTGCACGCGTCGAACGCCATTACACATTTCCCCGCCACCGTCGCGGCGGGTTACTACGCCGATCATTGGGTCGCCCTGGCCTCAGCCACGCATATGACGAAGATGCGCGCCAAGGCCGTGGTGTTCGCCACCGGCGTCATTGCGCAGCCTGCCGTCTTTCGCAACAACGATCTGCCAGGCGTCATGTTGGCTGCAGGCGCGGCACGATTGCTGGCGCACTACGGAGTCGCGCCTGGGCGTCGGGTCGTGTTCATAGCGGCCAATCTGGAGGCGTATCTGCATTGCCTCGAGTTTCATGCGCGCGGCGTGCCGATCGCCGCCATCGTCGAACTGCGTGCGGCCCCGGATGACCATGCGGCCGTGACGGCCTGTGCGGCAGCAGGCATCTCTGTACTGCCGGCCCACGCGCCTTATGAAGCAATTTGCGGCCCCGACGGCGCCGTCGCGGCTCTGTTGGTCGCGCCCCTAAACGTCGCCGGTCAGATCGATGCCGGCGCCACGCGACGACTCGAGTGCGATGCGATCTTGATGAGTGTGGGCTGGGCCGCGGCCGCACAGCTTTTCCTTCAGGCCGGAGGCAGCACGCGATTCCTCGATGCACTGCAGCAGTTCGTGCCGCAGGAATTGCCGTCCGGGATTTTTGCGGCCGGCCGCCTGAACGGGGTGTACGACATCGATGCACGGCTCGCCGATGGGCGGCGCGCGGGATCGCAGGCGGCGGCCCATGCCGGATTCGGCGCGCCGAGCAGCGCCGTCATCGCGCGCAGCAAGCGCTGTCCTTCGCATCCCTTTCCCATCATCGATCATCCGCGAGGCAAGAATTTCGTCGACTTCGACGAGGATCTGCAGGTCAAGGACCTGGAAAACGCAGCCCAGGAGGGATTCGATTCCAGCGAGCTGCTCAAGCGGTATAGCACGGTGGGCATGGGCCCTTCGCAGGGCAAGCACTCCAATATGAACGCGCTGCGCATACTCGCGCGCTATCGCGGCATCGGCGTCGAAGCGCTCGGCCTGACTACGTCCAGGCCCATGTATCACCCCGTGCCGATGAAGCTGCTGGCCGGACGCAGTTTTTACCCGGAACGGCGCACGCCCGTTGACGCCCAGCATGCTGCATGGGGCGCCGTGTGGATGGCGGCGGGCAATTGGCGCCGCCCCGAATACTATGCTGTGTCCGGTGAATCCCGGGCTGAGAGCATCGACGCCGAAGTACACGCCGTGCGCGGCGCTGTCGGCATCATCGACGTGGGGACGCTCGGGAAGATAGAGGTGCACGGACCCGATGCGGCCGAACTGCTGGACCGCGTGTACGCCGGGCGGTATTCCGACCTCAAAGTCGGCATGACCCGGTATGGACTGATGTTGGACGAGTCGGGCGTCATCATCGACGATGGCGTCATCGCGCGACTCGGCGAGCAGCTGTTCTATTTCACCACCACGACCGGCGGCTCGGCCACCGTGTTCCGCGAATTGCTGCGGCTCAATGCCTTGTGGGGTCTCGATTGCGCGCTGATGAATGTCACCGGTCACCGCGCGGCCTTCAATTTCGCGGGCCCCTTCAGCCGGGAAATCTTGCAGGGATTGACGGACATCGACCTGCGAGACGAGGCGTTTCCATACTTGGCAGTGAGGTCCGGGAAGGTTGCCGGCACCGCGGTGCGTTTGATGCGCGTCGGCTTTGTGGGCGAATTGGGTTATGAGATTCATATGGCCGCCGGCAATGCCGTCGAGGTATGGCAGGCACTGTGCGCGTCGGGCAAACCCAAGGGGCTGCGCCCCTTCGGGGTGGAGGCGCAACGGGTACTGCGCCTGGAAAAAGGCCATTTCATCGTGGGGCAGGACACCGACGGCTTGACCGATCCATATGAGGCGAATGCCATGTGGGCGGTGGCCATGAAGAAGCCTTTCTTCGTCGGGCAACGCAGCTTGCGGATACTGCAGGCGCGCGGGCCTCGGCAGAAATTGATGGGCATCGAACTCGCGGCGGCGACGCCCCTGCCCAAGGAATGCCATTTGGTCATCGAGCAGGACGCCATCGCCGGCCGTGTCACCAGCGTGACTCACTCGCGGACGTTGAACAGATCCATTGGACTCGCCATGTTGTCGCCGGCACTGGCTGAGATCGGGCGCGATATCCGGATTCGCGTCGACGACGGCGCTATGCTGGCCGCAAGGGTTGTCGCCGCGCCTTTTTACGATCCGAAGAATCTTCGGCAACGCGTGGATTTCAGATCGTGAGCGCTCTTGTTCTGGAATCGCGCCAACG
This sequence comes from Gammaproteobacteria bacterium, assembly GCA_025358295.1. GTDB lineage: Bacteria > Pseudomonadota > Gammaproteobacteria > Steroidobacterales > Steroidobacteraceae > Bog-1198. The sequence goes on along the minus strand of JANYJY010000068.1, from coordinate 3,909 downwards.
CCGCGATCGGATCGGTCTCAAGGGCCCGCGAGCCGCGCAATGGTTGATCGCGAACGGGATAGCGTCGCCGCCGGAGCCCAACACCTGGATGCTGTGCGGCGAAAATCCCGGGAGCGATGCGCTGCTCGTTGCCCGCCTCGGTGCCACGGAGTTTTTTCTCGAGGATGGTGCGGCCGGCATGAAGCTCAAGGATATCGCGCCGGACTTGGACGAGAATCCACCGGGCGTGTACCCGGTGCTGCGCGAGGATTTCGCCTTGAGTCTGGGCGGCGCGCGCGTGCACGATGTGCTCGCACAAGTATGCAACGTGAATTTCTCGGCCTTGTCGCTGGAAGCGCGGCCATTGATCATGACGCTCATGATCGGGGTGTCGGTGCTGGTGGTACCGCAGGGCGCCGCGGCCGAGCGTCAATACCGGATCTGGTGCGATCCGACTTTTGGTCCGTACTTGGGCGAGTCCTTGGGCGCGGTGGTCATTGAATGCGGCGGCAGATACACGGGAGCTTGCGGATGAATCAGCAACAGGCGAAGAAGTTTTTTGAAAAGCACAAGACGCGCTATGTTTTGGCGCAGTTCGTGGACATCCACGGCGCCGCCAAGGCCAAGGCGGTCCCGGTCGAACATCTGCAAATGGTGCTCACCGACGGCGCGGGCTTCGCGGGCTTTGCGCTGTGGGGTTTCGGCATGGGTCCCGAGGGCCCGGATTACATGGCGGTCGGCGACCTGTCGACATTGCAGGATATTCCGTGGATGCCGGGGTATGCGCGCCTTATTTGCAATGGCGTGGTCAACAAGAAACCCTACGCCTACTGCTCGCGGGTGGCGCTGCAGGCGCAGATCGCGCGCCTCACCAAGCGCGGCTTCACCATGTACACGGGTATCGAACCCGAATTCATGCTGTTGTCACGCCGGGGGGACGGCAGCTTGGGTCCCGTAGATGCCACCGATAACCTTGACAAACCCTGCTACGACTACAAGGGATTGTTCCGCAGCCGCGAGGTATTGGATGAAATGGTGGGCGCCCTGCGTGCGGTCGGCATCGATGTCTACCAAATCGATCACGAGGACGGCAATGGCCAGTTTGAAGTCAATTTCACCTACGCCGATGCGCTGAAGTCGGCCGACAACTTCACCTTCGTCAAAATGGCGGCAAGCGAGATTGCGCACAAGCACGGCATGACGGCGACCTTCATGCCGAAGCCGTTCGCCAACCGTGCCGGCAGCGGCGCGCATTTCCATGTGTCGATCGGGACGGCGAAACAGAAGAACGCCTTCTACGACAAGAAGGACAAGTCTGGCATGGGGCTGTCGATCATGGCCTATCATTTCCTGGGAGGCGTGCTTCACCATGCGCGCGCACTGTGCGCGGTGGCCGCACCCACTGTGAATTCCTACAAGCGGCTGGTGGTGGGCCGTGCCTTGTCCGGCGCCACTTGGGCTCCCGCCTACATTGCCTACGGAGACAACAACCGCACGGCATGCGTGCGCATTCCCCATGGACGTCTTGAAATTCGCTTGCCGGACTCGGGATGCAATCCCTATCTCGTCTCGGCCGCGCTGATTGCCGCCGGCCTCGACGGAATCGATCGCAAAATCGATCCGGGCCCGGCCCACAACATCAATCTGTATCAGTTGTCGCTGGAGGAATTGGCGGAGAAGGGCATCAAGCTCTTGCCACAGTCCCTGCACGAAGCCATCGACGCCTTGGAGCAAGACAAGGTGATCTGCGACGGATTGGGGGTGGACCTGGCGAACGAGTTCATTCGACTGAAGCGCATGGAATGGACCGAATACTCGCGGCATGTGTCCGATTGGGAGTCGCACCGCTATTTGGAATTTTTCTAGACTGATTTTGGGAGCAGCCGCATGTGTGGAATCGTCGGTCTTCTGGTCAAGAATCCTGCGTTGCGAGATCAACTCGGCGCGCTGATGGTGCCCATGTTGGTGGGGATGACCGAACGCGGCCCGGATTCCGCGGGGCTGGCCGTTTATACCGAGCCGGTCTCGGATCATCATCATAAGCTCAGCTTGTACAGCGGCGAGCATGCGGTGGATTGGCCGGAACTGCTCAGGGAGATTGCCGCCGCCTTTGCGCATGCGCATGAGATTTCGGTGCAGGGCAATCACGCGGTGCTGGTCAGTTCGGCCGATCCGGATCTGCTGGTGGCGTGGCTTGGCCGCCATGCGCCGATGATCGCGGTGCTTTCGGTGGGTCAGTCGATCGATCTGTACAAGGATGTGGGCGCGCCCGCGGACATCGCCGAGCGCTACCGTTTCAAGGCGTTGCGCGGTTCGCACCTGGTGGGTCACACGCGCATGGCAACGGAATCCGCAGTGACCCCGGCGCATGCGCATCCGTTTACCGCCGGCCGCGATTTCTGTCTGGTGCACAATGGCTCGCTGTCCAATCCGCACTTGGTGCGCAAGCGCCTGGAGCCGCTCGGTATCGAATTCGAGACCGACAACGATACCGAAGCGGCATGCCGCTTCTTCGAGTGGCGGCTGCGCGAAGGCGATGACCTGAAAACCGCGGTGCAGCGCGGCTTCAGTGAATTGGACGGATTCTTTACCTTTTTGATGGGTACGGACAGAGAGTTGCTCATCGTGCGCGACGCCTTCGCCTGCAAGCCGGCCGTGGTGGCCGAGACCGACGACTATGTTGCCATCGCCTCGGAATTTCGTTCGCTGGCACACCTGCCGCAGATTTCGGATGCGATATTGTTCGAGCCCAAGCCCGAGGAAATCTATTCATGGCGAATTTGAGGCCGGTGCCCAAAACGCGCGAGTTCGATCTTTCGCGGGACAGCCTGCGAGATTTGAATTTGTTTCTGCATAAACATGCGGTCGACGCGGGCGTGGCGCAAATTGAGGTCAGAAACCCCGCCGGCGCGCACTCGATTGCCTGCGGACTCGATGCTCACTTCGATGTGCAGATTCATGGCCACGTCGGCTACTACGTCGCGGGAATGAACAAGCACGCCGCAGTTACCGTGCACGGCAATGCGGGTCCCGGCGCCGCCGAGAATATGATGTCGGGGCGCGTGCACATCCGCGGCTTCGCCTCCACGGCCGCGGGCGCGTCCGCACACGGCGGCTTACTTGTCATCGATGGCGATGCCTCCCTGCGCTGCGGAATCTCCCTCAAGGGTGCGGACATCGTAGTGGGAGGCAGCGTCGGCAGCTTCTCCGCGTTCATGGCGCAGGCCGGCCGCATCGTGATCTGCGGCGATGCCGAGGACGCGCTTGGCGACTCATTATATGAGGCCGTCATCTACGTGCGCGGCAAGGTGCGTTCGCTCGGGGCGGACGCCCGATTCGAGTCCATGACCGACACTGACCGGGCTGCCGTCAAAAGCCTGCTGGCGCAATCCGGCCTCGCGCACGACCCCGCGGAATTCAAGCGCGTGGCCTCGGCGAAGAGTCTCTATCACTGGCACGCCGATGCCAATCAGGAGTACTGACATGACGGGCCCTCAGCTCGAGGAATCGGCCGGCTTCGATCGATCGACCATCGACTACATTCAGCGCGCGGCGGCAAGCGGCCTATACGAAATTCGAGGCTTGGGCGCCAAGCGCCGCGTACCGAATTTCGACGACTTGTTGTTTCTCGCCGCCTCGCTGTCGCGCTACCCGCTCGAAGGCTATCGGGAGCGCTGTGCTACCAAGACGCTGCTCGGTACACGCTTCGCCAGCCGTCCGATCGAGCTCGCGATTCCCATTACCGTCGCCGGCATGAGTTTCGGCGCGCTGTCGGCGCGAGTGAAGGATGCGCTCGGCCGCGCAGCGACCGAGGTGGGCACCTCGACCACCACCGGCGATGGCGGCATGACCACCGAAGAGCGGGCTTCGTCCAAGACGCTTGTTTACCAGTGTCTGCCGTCGCGCTACGGTTTCGATCCGGACGACGTG
>JANYJY010000044.1 GCA_025358295.1 Gammaproteobacteria bacterium | reverse complement strand
AGTACTCATTCGCCCGATAGCTCAAATTCTGGCCGCGCAGTTCTTTGGCGAGAAACATGATTGATTCCTAGACAATTCCGTGGAGTTCGAGACCGGAGAAACGCTCGTGGCCGTGCTGTGCCGCAAGTCTAATTGCCTCGCCAAGTTGCCAGGCCGGCGCATCGGGCCGGAAGAATTGCAGCCAGCCTCGCTGCTGATACGGTGCCCACCACTCCTGCGGCACGACATCGAGCCTCGCCGACTCCTCGCGCAAGGCCCAATCGTACATCTGGTTGAGGTCTGCGGCGGTTCGTTTTCCCGGATAGGTGACCGTCTCCATCATCTTGTACCAGGCAGCTTTGCTCTGCAGTCGGCTCTTATTGACGAACTGCAAATGAAATAAACCGCCCCGTTCCTTACCGGAAACCAAGAGCCCCTTGTCAATCGCATTGAAGGGAGCTCGCCGGTGCCATTGATAGGCACTTGAAAACTTCCAGCACAATTCCCCGGAATCGCCGAATGCCCAGGGAATGGCGCTTCGCTCGCCCCAAAGCCCATCCCAACGGTACACAGTGGGTGAATGATAGGTCGCGATCATGGGCAGGGCCGCGCAGCAGCCCACGTCAGCGCCGAGTGCTAAGGCGCGCAATTGCGGCAGTAAATTTCCCGTGGGCACCTCGTCCGCATCGACGATGACGAAATGCGTGCCGCCGAGGCGCCGACCACGCTCCAGCATCTCCTGCCGAACGTCCGCTTCCCTCCATTCCGTATGCTCCACCCGACGCACATCGATCGGGCAATTGGGAAATTCAGCCTGCGCATCGCGAATGATTTGCGCAGTTCGATCTGTCGAGCCATGATCAGTGACAACCACCGCGTTGCAGTAGGACAAACTGACGCGAAGCGACAGTCCGAGCACCCAGTCTTCATTGCGAGTTGCCGTGAGCGCCACAAGTTTCGGAGCCGGCACAGGCCGGGCCGCGGCACGCGCGCGCCAATAGAGTCGCTTGACCGTCCGTGCAGCCCTTTGGTGCACGGCCCTGATCACCAGCGCACCCACGCCGATAGGCAATGATCCAACAATTGGGTAAGGCTAGATTTGCTCATATTGCAGAAAATGATCGACCCAACGACCGGAAGCCGGGAGATCCTTTACTAACTTGGTTAGTACCTCAAGAACCGACAAAAGTTGCTCGGTCAGCTCTGCTATCCGCCCATTGAACGATCCACGGCCTTGGCTGCAAATCGTTTCAGGATCTTCATCGCCTCTTCATCACCATTAAAAAATGGTCCCCCATCCCCCGAATCAGCGGCCAACCGGACACGCGCCGGTCCAAGCTCCAAAGCCGCTTGTGCCACTTCATGTGCCCGTCGCGCACCCAGGTCAAATACGGCGGCGGCGCAAATACGCAAAGTCCACGATAATGTTCGAGCGTGAAGTGTTGCTCGAAGGCTCGATAAAACTCCCGCGGACCATAGTAGCGCGTCCAGATGGTGTGGTTGTTCATGCTCACGGGCACCACGCTACGGGCAAAACGCAACATCGCCCTGGCCCACCGCCCGCGGCGCAGATAGTGCGCGATCTCCCACGGGCAAATTCGGCCAATTACGGTAAAGACGAGGGCGCCACCCGGCTTCACAAGGCGGGCGCATTCTCGGGAAACGTCTGCAAGATCAGGCACACAGTTGAGCGGTCCCAAGTCAGAATATGCCCCGTCGTACGAACCCGGTCCAGCCAACCAGTGCATCTCGTGAGCGCCAATCTCGAGTGCTTCAACTCGATCCGACAGTCGCTCCTGCTGGGCCCGCTCGCGGGTCCTCTGCACCATCTGACGCGACCAATCCGTTGCAGTGACGCGATGGCCACGCTGCGCCATACGCACGGCGTCGAGACCGGTGCCACACCCCAAGTCGATCAGGCGGCTGTCCGTGGCGAACGTGGCATCCAACCAGCGCCACATCTCGCCGCGCATGTCTTGGATGAGATCATTGTTGCCGCGGGGTCCATCGTAATCCGATGCAACGCTGTCGAACGCGTCCTGCGTATCGCGCAATTGCAGCGGTGCTGCCGCCTGCGATGGTGAGGACGAACGTCGAGGTCTATTCATGGTTCTAAATAGCGAGTGGAAATTTCTGTCGCCGTATGGGTCCCGTTCTCGATATGCTGACGTCATTAAATGACCACTCAGCAGCACACTATGGTACCTGATCTATTGTCCGATCCCTTTGGAGAGCACTGTGCGCAGCCCTTTGAGACACGCGTGCAAGTATTGGGTGGGCGATTTCATTTCGAAAGCAATAGTCGACGCCTGCTCCGGCAGGTGGATGCCGCATACTCAGGCCTGCCCGCGCATCGACTGCCCGGCGCGGTGCCGAGTTTTCGAGTCAAGCTGCTGCTGACGCCGGACGCCCATTCCGGCAGTCGCACTGAACCCCCGCCGCTAGCCATGTTGAGCGCGACGGGCTTGATCGGCGGCGCGACGGCCGCATCGAATTTCGTGGTGATATCCGCCAACGAACGGTCGGCGCTCGTGGTCGTGTCCCCGCAGATGATGCGCTATGGCTATCACACTCGTTACGAATTGATCGAATTCGCGGTGTTCACGCTAGCTGCGCGCGCCCAAAAGTTGGTGCCGCTGCACGCTGCATGCGTCGGCCACGCAGGTCGCGGAGTCTTGCTGGTGGGACCGAGCGGATCCGGGAAGTCCACGGTGGCTTTGCAATGCCTGGCGAAGGATTGGGACTTCTTGGCGGAGGACAGCGTTTTTGTCGAACCCGACACAATGCTTGCGACCGGCTGTGCCAACTTCCTCCACGTCCGCGCCGACTCGCTGCGCTGGCTCGGGCGAACCCGTGATGCCGCGATAATCCGGAAATCCCCGGTTATTCGGCGGCGCAGTGGGGTGAAGAAGTTCGAGGTCAATTTGCGGCAAGGCGCCTACCGACTCGCCCCCGCTCCTTTAAAAATCGTCGCGATCGCATTCCTGTCGGCGCAGAATGCTGCCGGGACTCCGCTTCTGCGGCGGATGCCCAGAGCCGAACTCCGGGCGAAATTGCTGGCTGAGCAATCCTATGCGGCCAATCAACCCGAATGGTCGTCCTTTGCCAAGCGTGTTGCTGCTCTCGATGCTTTCGAGCTGCGTCGCGGGCGACATCCGATCGAAGCCGTCGAATCATTGCAAACGTTGCTTCGTACCGGCCCACACCGGCGCTAGAGTTCGCCCACCACCAATGTGAAGCTCTGCAGGACATGGAAATCCGGGCGACGCAATGCGTACCTCGAATCTCGCGGATCGCACACGTGAATGAGTTCGGCGAAATCACCGTCCGATAAATAAGGACGAAGACGCTCTCCCCAGGTATCGCGGAAAATTGTCTCGAGGAGATAGCATTCTGCCGCCGCATCCAACGGGAACAGCCGCTCGATCACCACCGTGCGCACGCTGACATTGCGCAGACGGGCGCTTCGCAGCGTACCAACAACGGCGCGGACGGACGCGAGATCTTGCTCCGCCAGATCGTAGCGCGCCCTGTAGTACTGACGCACCGCCTCATTGGTCACCCGCTCGAGACGCGAGTCCCAGGCAAAATACATGTCCGGCAGCAGCGAACTTTGCCCGAGCGCGATGCGCCCACCGTTTCGCAACAGACCCTGGAGTCGACGCACGCCGCGAACCGGATCGCGCAAATGGTTGATGGTATTGATGCACCAGATGAGGTCGAAGCTCGCCGTTGCCAGAGGCGCCGTCAATAGATCTCCCTGAAGGACTTCAATGTTCGCGGATGAGTACCGGCGAGCCACGTCCACATGGGCCGCCGCCAGATCAATGCCAACCACCTGTCCGGAAGGTTCAACCTCCTCGAGCAGCCACGGTAGACTCTCTCCCGTGCCGCATCCCGCATCCAGTATCCTCATTCCAGGACTCAGGCCTAGGCTCGCGATCATGCGCCGCAGTTCGGGTTCGGCGAACGCATTGAATCGACTCAACTTGCGCGAGTAATCTCGCAACGGTGTATCGCCAAGCAGGCCCGTGAGCGATGCCGAACTCACAGTGGCTGGCTTAGTCATCGTGCCTGGGCGAGCGCCGCATACACCGCATGGGTGGCGATGACCCGAGTCGGCCGCGAGGTTACCCACCGCAGAATACGCCGCGTCTGCGAAAGGCGAATCCATTGATCTTGATTCGCACCAGATTGGTCTTTGCTGTACTGCTCTCGCAGCGCCATCTGCGCCGCGCTGGGTCGCACGCGATTTACGACGTATTCCAACACCTCGCCGATCGACCTCGCCCACTCAATGCCGGGAAACGCATCGACCCAAAGGTAGCTGTACGACACGTCGTACAAGCACTTTTGCCCGGCAACCCTCGCAAGCACCGTCGGGCATTCAGCGGCCAGCGCGGCAAGGACGTCGGCCGGAACGCTGGATGAGTAGTAGCGTGACAGCAATCTAAGTGGCGGAAACGCCCACCATAGCGGCGCTGCAGGCGAATTGTGCGCCAAAACTTCATCCCAATCGCTTTGCGACATCCGTGAGGAAAGTTGTGCGACATCGTTGAGCTGCATCAGCCTCAATCCTTGGGACTTCATCGAGCCGGCGGCGTGTAACAGCAGATGAGTCATCAATGCCGCAATTGAAGGATAGACATTCAAGCCGGGTCGCGGCCGCGGGGCGAATATCAGTTCAGACACATCGGTGATGCGCCACGGAAGCTTTTCACAGATGCGGGTGTGCAGCTCGATTTTCATGTCGTTGTCCGAGTGCTCCCCCCATACGGCCGGAGCGCACCGGACAATCGGCATGAACACCGCTTCTTTCCAAGTGGCATAGACTTGATGGAAACTCAACGATTCGATCACCCGAACGGCCTTCTCCGCATCCGACGGCCGCACCAGCAAATCTATGTCGGCCATGGGCCGGTCACCCGCCGCGTATATACCCAGCGTATGCAGCGCGACGCCTTTCAGTGCGGTCGCGGCGATGCCCGCCTCGCGCATTCGCTGATCGATGAGCTCGAGCATCGTCGCAATGCGCGCATGCCGCCTGCTCGTATGATCACGCTGCTCCGTCAGAAATTGCATCCAGCCAACGGGACCCTGCCATTGCAGAGTGCGCGACAACACGGACGAGACACCGTGCATGGCGGCCACGGCGCGCGCAACGGTCCAATCTAAGTCAGACCAGTCGGGTGCACAGCGCGTCGGGCATGCTAGTTCTTCAGCCAGACCTTCGGTAATCTTGCGTAGCGTCGCCTCGAGGCGTTTTGGCCCCAGAGTCTCGGGACAAAATGTGGTCATGTATCCTACCTCGCTATCCCGCTGCCGCCGACTGCCGAGGTAGCGATCGAAACTGCTGCTCCCGGCTGAGCAATTCCCGCCAGCGTTGATCGAGCGCACTTCGCTCGCGCTCCCGTGCGTCGAAGTCCCCCGGCAAATCGACCGCCCGAGGCGCCACCTGATCATGCAGGAGGTTTCTGACGACGCGATAGAAATCGGATGTGTAAGTTCCCTGAAACATCATTTCAAGATCATTGCTCTCATGCCAGTGAGTCTTATCGCGCAGTTGCGCCTTGACCAGATCGTAAAATTTGGTGCCCGGCAAGGGGTATGAGACGCTGACGCCGATCTCGTCCGGCTGTGCGGCGTCGAGCAGATCGCGCGTCGCGAGAATGTCCGTGAGCTGTTCACCCATGTATCCCAGCTGGATGAAGAATCCAACGCGAATGCCGACGGACTTGAGCCGATCTCGCGCGACCCGGATTTCGGTCACCGTGGTGCCTTTGTTCATTGCGTCCAATATTCGTTGGCTGCCGCTCTCCGCACCGATCCATGCCTCCCGGCATCCGGCCCCCTGCAGCGCTTCAGCCATGTGCTCGCTGACCAAGTCCGCGCGCGTCTGTATGGTGAAAGGAATCTGCGCCCCCGCAGCCCGCACCGAAGCCGCGAACTCGCTGACCCAGTCGACGCGAAATCCGAAAATGTCGTCCGCAAACCAAATGTGGTCGGGATTGTAGGTACGCTTCAGATACGACATTTCCGACGCGACTTCGGACGCATTTCTCTGCAGATATTGATTGCCCCAAATGGGTTTCGCGCACCACGCACAGCGGAAGGGACAGCCGCGCGAGGCAGCCATGTTCAAACTGAAATAGCCGTGCGCCTTCAGCCACATCGCACGATAACGATCCATGTCCACCAGATCCCACGCTGCCAAGCCGATATCAGTGGCGATAGCTACGGCCCTCACTCCGCTATTGGTCACCACCTTGCCGCCGTTAAGCGAGACGATGCCGCTGAGCCCTCGAACGAGATCTGCATTGTCGGCATTCGGGTTCGAGTCAAGCCGCGGCAGCACTTCAAACAAAGTAGCCAGTCCTTCGCCGACCAATGCCAGATCCGCGCCGGCTTTGAGGTAGGGCGCGGGGGCGTCAGTGACGTCGGGACCGGCCGCAATCACCCGGGCACCCGCGCGTCGTGCGGTCGTCATCATTTCGCAAGCAGCGCGGCGCATGGCGCTCAAGCACATTTTGCTCAGAAAGTTGAAATTGTCCTCGTAGAACAACACAAGCTGGGGCGGGCCGGTCTGCAGCCAGCGCTCGTATTCTTCGATCCCGTCCGCCAGCATCGCATCGAAGAACGTCACGCGATGCCCGGCCTCACGCAGCATCGCAACCACCTGTAATGTGGCAAGCGGCGGATACGGCTTTGCGCGTATTACTTGCTTTTGGTCGAGGCGCAAGTAATACGAATGGCAAACCAGGACTGAAAGCATCGTCGCTCCCTCGGTGGCGTCTAACCGCCGTCCCCGGACCCCTACACAGACCCAAGCGTCGCGCGCGCAAAGCGCGGTATGCACAGTGAGTGCTGCCATCTGGTGTTTAGGTTTAACTTCGGGCTGTAATTCTGCTATTTTCGTTGCTGGACGCACCCGTTAACGACTCGACATGAGAACGATCTAGAAAAATAAGGAGTTAAACGTGCCCCTCATGCGCAAGCTTGGAGCCGAGTTCATCGGCACATTTTGGTTGGTTCTCGGGGGCTGCGGCAGCGCGGTCCTGGCCGCGGCATTTCCCCACGTGGGGATTGGACTGTTGGGGGTGTCATTGGCATTCGGGCTGACCGTGGTCACCATGGCCTTTGCCATCAGTCATGTTTCCGGTTGCCATTTGAACCCGGCGGTCACCTTGGGCCTCGTCGTGGGGGGCCGGCACCCAGCCAAGGAATTATTGCCCTACTGGATTGTGCAGGTGCTGGGCGCCATCGCCGCGGCACATGTTCTAGTGTTCATCGCGGGCGGTAACGGTACAGACCCGCTGGCGGGAGGCCTGGCCGCCAATGGCTTCGGCGACCATTCGCCCGGCCACTACGCCATGCCTGCCGCCTTCGTCTGCGAAGTGGTAATGACCGCCATATTCCTGTTCGTGATCATGGGCGCTACCGACAAGCGGGCGCCGGCCGGCTTCGCGCCCCTGGCAATCGGGCTGGCGCTCACCCTCATTCATTTGATCAGCATCCCCGTGACCAACACATCGGTGAATCCTGCCAGGAGCACCGGACCGGCGGTGTTTGTTCAGGGCTGGGCGCTTACTCAGCTCTGGTTGTTCTGGGCCGCGCCCTTGCTGGGCGGGGCGCTCGGGGCATTGATCTACCGCGTGCTCACGACGGAACGGGGCCAGGAACTTAAGAGTCCTTAATTGCAGCCTCCCGGCTTGTGAATACGCTCGGTTGATGCTGGGTAGGACGCCAATTTGCTGGGCGGACGCCTGGGCCGCGGCAGTAATTCTCCGCCGCAGTTGGGGCAGCGGCCCTGCAATACCTGGTCCGCGCAGGTCGCGCAGAACGTGCACTCGAACGAACAGATTCGAGCGTCGCTTGAATCTGCCGGCAGTGCGATGTCGCAGCACTCACATGTTGGGCGAAGTTGCAGCATGAATGCCTCAGATCAATTCGATAGTGCGCGCCTCGACTGCGCTGCCCGACACAACTAGCTCGCCGACCGAAATCGGCAGCTTGAACCGTCGCGGCCCGCAGCTGCCCGGATTGACGTATAGAATTCCATCGCGCGTCTCGACCAGCGGCTGATGCGAATGTCCTGACACCACGACGCTTACTCCTGCGGCACCGGGGTCCAGATCGAGATCCTCGATATTGTGAATGACGTAGACGAAGACGTTGCCGACACGGATTAACTCCGTCTCACGCAGATGTCGCGCCCAAGGCCCCGTGTCGTTATTGCCCCTGACCGCGATCAGCGGCGCCATGGCCGCCAGTTCCTCGAGAATCTTAGGCTCGCCGACATCGCCGCCATGCACGACATAGTCGCAACCGACCAGGAAGGCGCGCGCCTCAGGTCGCAGCAGTCCGTGAGTGTCTGAGACTAGTCCGACGCAAAGATTTCCGCTGGAGTTCATAGGCCACCTATTCTATCGCAGCAGCGGCGGCAGGGGCGCGATGGCCACGCCGCCCACCGCCGCAGAAATAAGCCGACCTATGAATGCCGCTTAACGCTCCCAGTGTCCGCGTTCATGGTGCCAATGCGGGCCGCGCTGCTCCCAATGATCGGGAACCCAGCGATAGCCGCGCCGCTCGACAATGTAACGGCCGGCGACCCATAAGTGCGCATGATCCCGCCACTCCCAGTAACCGGGAGCCCATACATACCCGACCCGAGGCGGGGGCATGGTCTCGACGCGAATGGGCGGCGGCGCCACATCGATATCGATCAGGATTCCGGCTGAGGCAAGGCCGGGGGCGGCAAGCGCGCCCGCGGCCATCATCATCCCCAGCAGCAATGCTTTTCGAGAAGACTTCATTTCACACTCCTTCTTGAGATGATGTCCGACCCCCGGGTCGAACTTACTACTCAAACGCAGTGCACATATCGCGGGTTGACGGCACTGCAGGTTCTGTCGGACCGAGCCGCCTGGCCGTGACGGATCGCGCCGTATAAGCCATTGATCAGTCTGAAGAATAGGGAGTAACGGCCTCAGCCTTAAGAGTCGGTAATGTCGTGACGCTGCGGATCACCGGCAGACGCCAGGCAATCATCGCCAGTATTAGTGCGGCCGCCCCGGCGAAACCCATTGCGAAGCGCAGGCCCAGGTGCTCGCCCAGCCAGCCGCCGAGCAGGGCGCCCGGCCCCGCCGGAATCAGTATCAGCCAACGCATGGTGCTGGTCATACGTCCCAACATCGGCCCCGGCGTGACCGACTGGCGCAGCGACAGAAAGTTGATGAATATAAACACCGCTCCCATGCCGAACATCATCAACATCAGCGCATAGGCGGCGACGCCGAGCGCGTTGAGAGGCGCAAGGCTCAGCAATAGCCAACCGGCACCGGAGATGGCGAATCCCAGCACCAGTGTCGGTCCGGGGCCGAAGCGGCGCACTACTCGATAGCCGTTGGCGCTGGCCAGAACGGTGCCCACACCGAGGGTCACATAGCTTAAGCCCACGCCTCGTTCCGATAAACCAAGCTGGCGCGTGGCGAACAGGATTTGCACCACCATCGCCGCCTGATTGCACATCTGCCAAGCGCCGACACAGCTCGCCATGGTCACCAACAGGGGATTGCTGCGCACGAAGTTTACCCCCTCGCGCATGGCAGCCCAGAAAGGGGCACCGCGGCGAATGGGATTTTCCTTGACCGGCACGCCGCGCAGTATCGCCGCCGAGATCAGCAACAATAAGGCATCCGCCAGCAGCGCAACCGGGGCGCCAGTCAATTTGATCAATGCGCCGGCAGCGCCCGGCCCGGTGACTTCCGCGGCCGATGTCGCCAGCGCGTTCTTGGCATGCGCCTCCACCAGGCGCTCGCGCGGCACAATCTGGGTCAAGACGATTTGCGCCGCGCTGCCGGCGGTGGTGTTCACGGCGCCGATCAAAAAAGCGACGATGTACAGCCAGCGCATCGACAGCCAGCCAAACCACCACGCCGCGGGCACCGTCGCCACGGCCAGCGCGATCGACAATTCACCCACCACGTACACCGGCAATTTTCGGACTCGATCGAGCCACACACCCGTCGGCAGGGAAAACAGCGCAAACGGTATTATTTCCATCGCCGTCAGCAAACCCATTTGGGTCGGAGAGGCGTGCAGCAGCACGGCGGCGGTCAGCGGCAGCGCGAGCAAGGTTACCTGGCCGCCGAAGGACGAAATCAAAATCGAGGTCCACAGCCTTCGATACGTTGCATCGCGCAGCAGATCGCTGGGCGCAAGCGCGAAGTGATTCAGCCACCGTTCCGGCAGCCATTTGCGAAAAATTGCTGAATTCATGATGCCGCTAGGTGTGGCTCATGGTAGTCGAAAACGCGCTGCGAGGCGAGGCGCAAAATTCGATTACAATTCGAGCATGACCGCATTCACCCATTTATTTGAACCGCTGCGCATCCGCGGCTGTACGCTCAAGAATCGCATCATGTCCAGCGGACATGACACGACACTGCCGGTGGATGGCACGGTCAACGCGCCGCTCGTGGCTTATCAAGAAGCGCGGGCCCGCGGTGGAGTCGGACTGATCGTCCTGCAGGTATCCGGCGTTCATGAAACGGCCCGCTACACCAATCATGTGCTGATGGCGACGGCCGACAGTTCGATCGCCGGCTATCGCAGCGTCGCCGAGGCCGTGCATCGCCACGGCACAGCGCTGTTCGCGCAGCTATTTCACCCGGGACGCGAAATTGCCGAGGCGGACGGCGGTCTGCTGAGCGTAGCCTATGCGCCCTCTTCGGTGCCGAACGAACGATTCCACGTCATGCCGCGCGCCCTCAAGCAACCCTTGATAGACGCGATCGTGCACGGCTACGGCGACGCCGCGCGGCGTATGCAGTCGGCGGGTATCGACGGCGTTGAAATCGTCGCGAGTCACGGCTACCTGCCGGCACAGTTTCTCAATCCTCGTGTCAACCTGCGTGACGATGCATACGGCGGCGACATGCAGAGGCGCCTAAAATTTCTGCGCGAGATCATCGCTAATATCCGCTCCAAGGTGACCGACGGGTTCGTGGTGGGACTTCGTATCTCGGGCTCGGAAGCAGACGAGCAAGGACTCACCGCGGAGGAGACTCTCGATGCGGTGACGCGACTTGACGATAGCATCGACTACGTGCACATCACCGTGGGGACGTCGGCCAGCCTGGGCGGGGCCATTCATATCGCGCCGCCGATGGCCTTCAAGACGGCCTACGTAGTGCCCTACGCCGCCCGCATCAAACGCCAGTCGCGAATTCCGGTTTTTGTGACCGGACGCATCAATCAGCCTCAAGTGGCGGACGCCGTGATTGCGGCAGGCCATGCCGATGTCTGCGGCATGACCCGCGCGCTGATCTGCGATCCCGAAATGCCGAACAAGACGGCACGCGGCGCGCTCGAGGACATTCGGGCCTGCATCGCTTGTAATCAAGCCTGCATCGGGCACTTCCACAAGGGCTTTCCGATCTCTTGCATACAAAACCCGGTGAGCGGGCGGGAACTGCGCTTCGGCACCCTGCCAGCGGCCTCACGGCGCAAGCGAGTGATGATCGTCGGCGGAGGACCTGCCGGAATGAAGGCCGCCGCAATCGCAGCCGAGCGAGGCCATGAGGTCGCTTTGTACGAAGCCGAACGGCGACTGGGCGGTCAGGCGCTGCTGGCGCAAATGCTGCCCGGGCGGGCGGAGTTCGGCGGCATCATCACCAATCTGCAACGCGAAATGGAGCTGGCCGGCGTGCGGGTCCACAAGAATACGCGCGTCGATCGAGCAATCATCACCGCCGCGACGCCGGAGGTAGTGCTGCTCGCCACCGGCGCCGTGCCGTACCGGCCGGAATTTCCCCAAGAAGGAGCGTTGCAAATCGTGGACGCATGGGCTGTGCTGCGCGGCGAAGCCACGCTGGGTCAATCCATCGTGGTCATTGACTGGCGCGCGGACTGGATCGGAATCGGCATCGCCGAACATCTGGCACTGCAAGGAAGGAGCGTACGGCTTGCGGTCAGTGGCGTTGCCGCGGGAGAAACCCTGCCGTTCTATGTGCGAGATCAAGCCGTGGCCACTTTGCACAAACTCGGGGTCAAAGTGCTCACCTACATGCGGCTGTACGGCAGCGATTCCGACAGCGTCTTCCTGCAGCATGTCAGCAGCGGCGAAGCAGTCGTCATTGATAAGGTCGATACGCTGGTCTTATGCACCGGACATACCCCGGTGGATGAACTCTCGAGCGCGCTGGAAGACCTGCAAATAGAGACGCACCTCATCGGCGATGCGGCGTCTCCGCGCACGGCCGAAGAGGCGGTCTACGAAGGACTGAAGGTGGCGGCCGAGATTTGACGCCGAATCGGGTTCGACTCATCCGCCTCTTCGCCCAAGAATCCGCCGCTTTGGTGCGCCCACAACCGCGCATAAAGGCCGTTTTGCGCCAACAGGGCATAGTGACTGCCCTCCTCGACCACCTGGCCCTTGTCGAGCACGATGAGCCGGTCCATGGCGGCGATGGTCGAGAGACGATGCGCAATAGCCACGACGGTTTTGCCGTCCATGAGACGATTGAGACTCTGCTGAATGGCTGCCTCCACTTCGCTGTCGAGCGCACTGGTGGCCTCATCGAGCAGCAGTATGGGTGCATCCTTGAGCATCACCCGGGCAATGGCGATGCGTTGCCGCTGGCCGCCGCTCAACTTCACACCCCGCTCGCCCACATGGGCGTCATAACCCACGCGCCCGGCGGCATCGCTCAATGTGACGATGAATTCGTGCGCTTCGGCGCGCTTTGCCGCCGCCACCATGTCAGCCTCGCCGGCCTCCGGCCGCCCGTAGCGAATATTGTCGCTGACCGATCGATGCAACAACGAAGTGTCCTGGGTCACCATCCCAATTTGCGCACGCAGACTGTCCTGAGTCGCCAGCGCGATGTCCTGGCCATCGATCAGCACCCGCCCCTGCGGAATGTCGTAGAAGCGCAGCAATAAATTGACGATGGTGCTCTTGCCCGCGCCGGAGCGCCCGACCAAGCCGATTTTCTCGCCAGGGCGAATGTAAAGATTCAGATTGTCGATCACCGGTCGCGCCGCGCCTGGCGCCGCGCCATAGGCGAAACTGACTTCCTCGAAACGTATGTCGCCGCGGGTGACGCGAAGCGGCTCGGCATCCGGACGATCCACCACGGTGGGAGCACGCGCCAGGGTGCCGATACCGTCCTGCACTGTGCCGATTTGCTCGAACAGCGAGGCCATCTCCCACATCACCCAATGCGAAATGCCGTTGAGCCGCAGCGCCATCGCGGTAGACGCCGCCAACGCACCGACTCCCACCCGGCCTTCGGTCCACAGCCACAAGGTGACGCCGGCGGTGCTGGCGACCAACCCCATGCTGAGCGCGTGGTTGACCACCTCGAAGCTGGTGACCATGCGCATCTGGCGATACACCGTCCCTAAGAATTCCGCCATGGCGGTTTGCACATAGCTGGCTTCGCGATGCGTGTGCGAGAACAGCTTGACCGTCGTGATATTGGTATAGGCATCCGTGATGCGGCCCGTCATCATCGAGCGCGCATCGGCCTGCGCCATGGCGACAGCGCCCAAACGCGGCACGAAGTACAGCATGGCGAGGCTATAAATGCCCAACCAGCCCAGAAAAGGCGCCAGCAGCCACAGATTGAAATTACCGACCACCAACGCAATCGTGACGAAATAAATCACGATAAACACCATGATATCGGTGAGTATCATCCAGGTATCGCGGACCGCGAGCGCGGTCTGCATGAGCTTGGCGGCGACACGGCCGGCAAATTCATCGTGATAGAAGCTCAAGCTTTGGGCGAGCATGTTGCGATGGAAATTCCAGCGCAACCGCATGGTGAAGTTTCCGGCCAGGGTCTGCTGCTTGAACAGACTTTGCAGCGCGATCAAAGCGGTGCTGCCGGCAAGCACCCCGACCAGCAGTAATAGATGCCCGCGCTGCTCGGCCCACAACCGTGACGGCTCGACCTTGGCCAGCCAGTCGACGATCCGGCCCAGAGCCCCGAAA
This sequence comes from Gammaproteobacteria bacterium, assembly GCA_025358295.1. GTDB lineage: Bacteria > Pseudomonadota > Gammaproteobacteria > Steroidobacterales > Steroidobacteraceae > Bog-1198. The sequence goes on along the minus strand of JANYJY010000044.1, from coordinate 49,554 downwards.
AGCATGGCCTCGAACACACCGATCACAGCGGTGAACAAGGTCATAGCGGCGATGTAGCGGCGAACCCCCCGGGCACACGCCCAGAGAAAAGCGAAGAATCCCTGGGGCAACGCCGGCGGCGTGGAACTGGGATAAGGCGCAACGAGTCTTTCGAAGTAGCGAAACAAGACGTCGGGCTCCGGCGAGGATATAGGCGCAAGACGTGCGGTGGTGCCCTCGCCCGGACTCGAACCGGGATGGGCTTTCGCCCAACGGATTTTAAGTCCGTTGCGTCTACCGATTCCGCCACGAGGGCCTAAAGACGGAAAGTCTAGCAGCTTCGGCGGCTGCTTACATTGCGGGCGAACCTCCAGCCAATCCACTGCCTAGAGCGCGACTCGCTCCAGTGCCGGCACACACCAAATATCGATGGGTCCGCGACGCCCACGCAATTCGAATTGCGGTAATTGCAGAAACGGCGCCGACCCCATAAGGGGGCTGGCATTTCCCGCCGCGCCGTCCAGCGCCGTGGCCACCGTGCAGGAAAACAATACTTCGCCGGCGCGGGCACGGCTGCAGAGTCGCGCAGCCACATTGACCGTGTCGCCCACCAGCGTAGTGGCGCGGTGGCGAGGCGGGCCAAGCACGCCCACGGCGACATCTCCCAGGTGCAATCCGACCCCGACTCCCGCATCGATCGCAAGATCGCTGCGCCAGCGCGCCGCAATGGGCGCAAAGCCTTGCAAAATGGCGTGACCGGCGGCAAGGGCTTCGCGGGCACCGCCGGCATCCTCCGTATTCAGTCCGAATCCGGCCATCATGCCGTCGCCGGCCATGTGGAATACTTTGCCGCCATGCGTCTCAGTGGCGACGGCGAGCACCCGGAAAAATTCATCGAGGAGAGGCACGACGCTGACGGCGGGAAGCCGCTCTGCCATGCCCGTGTAGCCGCGCAAATCGGCGAACAGGACGGTCGCGCGCTCAGTGCGCACCACTGCAGGGGAACGAATCCTAGTGACGATCATCGAGCCTGCAGCACGCAATCGGGGACGCCCAACTCGCCGTTCGGTATTCACGCCTTGAGAAACGCCAGAAGTTCTTCATTGACCAGCTGTTTGTGCGTGGTGCACATTCCGTGCGGCGCTCCCGTGACGACCTTCAATTTCGCGTTCTTGATGATCTTCGACGACAACATGGCGGAGGCACCGATGGGCACGATTTGATCATCGTCCCCATGCAACACCAACGTGGGCACATCGAATTTTTTCAGGTCCTCGGTCAGATCGGTTTCGGAAAAAGCCTTGATGCAAAAGTACGACGCCGGAAATCCGGCCATCATGCTCTGCAGCCAGAATGATTCGCGCACGCCCACGGAGATCTTGGCGCCGGGTCGGTTGTAGCCATAGAAAGCCAGGCTCAGTTCCTTCCAGAACGCCGAGCGATCCCCAACGACGGCAGCACGCAGCCCGTCGAATACCTCAATGGGCAGACCACCGGGGTTCGCGGCCGTTTTGAGCATGAGCGGAGGAATGGCGCCGATCAGTACCGCCTTAGCCACCCGACGGGTGCCATGCCTACCGATGTAGCGCGCAACCTCGCCCCCGCCCGTGGAATGCCCCACGTGCACGGCGTTCTTCAAATCAAGCGCCGTGACCAGCTCGGCCAGATCATCGGCGTAGGTATCCAAGTCATTGCCCTGCCACGGTTGGCCCGAGCGTCCATGACCGCGGCGATCATGCGCAATGCATCGGAACCCTCGCGCGGCGAGAAAGAACATCTGGTCCTCGAATGCGTCCGCGGACAGGGGCCAGCCATGGCTGAAGACGACGGGTTGCCCGCTACCCCAATCCTTGTAATAGATCTCTGTTCCGTCCTTGGTGATTATCGTATTCACGAGCGGGTTTCCTGGAGGTTGGCTGCATGCCGGATATACAATCTACAGGCTGGCATTGATCAGACGCAAGACGGCCGTGATTTAGGCATTCGCCTGACCGCACTGATGGGTGTTATAGCGCTACAATTCTTTGGGGGAGATAACTTTGTCCCACATTCATTTACGCAGCGCAGCGATCGCCGCTCTTGCACTATGTCAAGCCGGCTCCCATGCAGCGGACGCACCCGCCGCACCACCGAACGCAGTCGTCAAGCAATTGATGGACAAGGCTTTAGCGGGAGCCCCCGACAAGGAATTGCTGATGCTGACTGTGGAGTATCCACCCGGCGGCGCATCGTTGCCCCACCGGCACGACGCCCAGGTGTTCGTGTACGTGCTGCAAGGCGAACTCACGATGCAGGTCGCCGGCAGTCCCGCAGTTACCCTGCGCCAAGGCGAAACGTTCTATGAGAACCCGACCGACATACACACGATCTCGGCCAACGCCAGCAAGACGATGCCGGCAAAGATTCTCGTATTCATACTGAAGGCTCAGAACGCACCCGTCACGCGCGGCGTCACGCCCGCAGACCTCAAATGAGAACCCTCAGGACAATCGGCTGTCTGGCGCTAGTCTGCTCGGCGCTCTGCGGCACGCCGGCGCTGGCGGAAGTCTCGGGTCAACAGCGTGCACAATCCGCCGGCCGCGCGATCATGGGCACACCCGCGCCCCGGCTGATGCTCAAGACGATCGATGGCGAACCCATCGACCTCGCCGGCTTGTACGGTAAGAAAGCTGTGTACTTGAAGTTCTGGGCGACTTGGTGCGTGCCCTGCCGGCAACAGATGCCGCATTTCGAGCATGCTTACGAGACGGCGGGAGCGGATATGGCGGTCATCGCCGTCGACGTCGGCTTCAACGATTCCGTGGCAGCAGTGCGGGCCTATCAGACCAAGCTCGGAATCAAGATGCCCATCGTCTTCGACGACGGCAGTATCGGAGCGGCCTTCCGCCTCAGGGTCACTCCTACTCACGTCATCATCGGACGAGACGGCCGCATACAGTATGTCGGTCACCTGGCGGATAAGGAACTCGATGACGCCTTGCTGGCGGCGAGAAACCCCAGCGCGCGCGGCCCTGCCGCGAAGGCCCCCGCGATCGCCGACTCGCGGCCCATAGTTATAGGCGATCGCCTGCCGAAGAGGTCGTTGCGAACCTTGGACGGGCAGCGCTTCGAATTGCAGCCGGATGCCGGGGCGCGGACATTGACGGCTCTGGTTTTCTTGTCGCCATGGTGCGAGTCGTACTTGGCCACGACGCGCCCCGAGGTATCCGCCGATTGCCGCAGTGCCCGCGAGCAGGTCAACGCCCTGGCCGGCGATCCACGGGTGAGATGGATCGGAGTGGCATCCGGCCTGTGGGCGAATTCGGACGATTTACGCGAGTATCGAACTCAGTACAAGGTGGCGATTCCGCTCACCTTGGATTCCTCAGGCGTAACTTTTCGCATGTTTCGAGTTAACGATGTTCCAACCGTACTCATCGCCGATGCATCCGGCCGCATCATGCGCCGGATGGAAGGCAATGCCACGCAGGATGACGCGGCGCTGCGAACGGCGCTCGCGCAAGCCGGCCAATGACTTCACTACTTTCGCTCTCAGCAAGAAGTTTAGTACTGGCGGCTCTGTTCGGCGGCGCTTGCCCAGCCGCCTCGCTGATTGCGCCCGACACCTATCTTATCCCGGGCGAAGCGACCCCGAATCGTCAACCCGATGGCAACAGTATCGTCATTTCGTCGCCGAAAGGCTTGATCGTCTTCGATACCGGCCGGTACAAGGAGCATGCCGAACAAATACTGAAATTCGCCCGGGAGCAGTCTCGGCCCATTGCGGCCATCATCAATTCGCACTGGCACTTGGATCACGTCGGCGGTAATCCACGCCTGCGTGCGGCGTTTCCAGACATCCACGTCTACGCCAGCTCGGCCATTGATGCCGCGCGCCGTGGATTTCTCGCCGACTATCGCGCTCAATTGGAGGCCGAAATCGCTCGGCCGGCCAACAATCCTGCGGCGCAAGCCTCCATGCGCACGGAGATCGAGCTGATCGACGCCGGCGCCGCGCTCGGGCCGACCGATGTGGTTGCCAAATCCGCGCCATCGACCATTGCCGGACGATCCTTGCAATTGCACCTTGAATCACGTGCCGTAACGGCCGGCGACATTTGGGTTTTCGATCCAGCGACCCGCGTGCTGCTGGCGGGGGACTTGGTCACGCTGCCGGCGCCCTTTTTCGAAAGTGCCTGTCCTTCGCGCTGGCGCGACTCATTGGCGCATCTCGCGAAACAACGCTTCACTTGGCTGGTGCCCGGACATGGAGCACCAATGCAACCCGCGGCATTCGCAGCCTATCGCCGTGCATTTTCCAATTTGCTGGAGTGCGCCGCGGGCGATGCAGCCAACAGCCGCTGTATCGAAGGGTGGATAGGCGATGCACCCATGCTCACCGACTCCAAGGACGTGAGCTACGCACGGACGCTCATCGGCTACTATTTGGACAATTATCTGCGCCATCCCACCGAGCGCATTCGACATTTCTGCACAAACTAAAGCCGAAACTCCACGTCATGCCCTCAAAAGGGATAGTTGAGTCCCGTGAATGCCGCAACGCCTTCGCTGCCGTAGCCGATGTCTACGTATCCGACCACGAAGGGCCGGGCAATGCCGCGAAATCCCACGCCGCCGACGTAGTGCAGCTGCTTAAAGGGGAAAGCACCCGAGTGCGCGAACACCCGGCCGACGTCTATGAAGGGCGTGAATTCCACATCGACCAGACTCGAGGTAGCGTCGAAGGTCAGGATCTTGCGGCGCATTTCGACGCTGCTGGAGAACGAGTTCCGATCATAGAAACGACCGGCGCCGAAGCCCCGTAAAGTCTGTTCTCCGCCAACCACGCTATCTCCGCCGCCGATATTGCTGAGCGCCCAAAACGGCACGTGGTGAGTACTCGGCAAATAGTGTATCGCCATATGACCCACGAGGACGGTGTCCGCTGCGACCGGCCAAAATATGCGCCCGTCTGCCCCGGCCTCACTATAAAGGGATTCATTCAGCAAACCGTGGCGGCTCGCCGCTCCGCCATAGGCGATCAACTCCATTCCGCGGCTCGGCACGGTTAAATCATCGCGCGTGTCGTAGACCAGGGACAGGCGGTTCAGCAACAGCTTGTTTGTCCCGAGTCGCGCATTGCCGAAGCGAGTTTCGATCGAAGGGATCTTGTCCAGGGTTCCGGGCCTTACGTCCACCACTTGATAGCGCGCCGTATAGAGCAGCTGCCAAGCGTGATTTAAATTCAGACCCACCTGCATTTGCGCGCGTTCTTGATGGTTGGTGTAGTTCGTCTCGTTGCTTTTGCGCGAATTATTGCGGTATCCGTAGAAACGCGGCGTACCGTTGATGTCGTAGATCAGTGTGGTATTGAAAGACCAGCGTCCCTGGCGCTGCCGACCGAATTCATATTCGGCATCGAGCTCGCGCTCGACGCGCTGCTTGATGCCCGCCTCGACCGACCATTGCTCGTCGCCCGACGTATAGCCGTATACGCGGCCGTGCGCGCCGATACCGAAATTGGGGTTGTAAATGATATCGGGGGCGATGATGCGGCGGATCTGATGATTCTCATCGGCCTGTATCCAAGTCGGAATGACCCCCAGCGTCGTGCCGCTGTCCGGATCGACGGCAATTTCAGGCACCGGAATGAAAGGCGCGGTCGAGGGATTGAACCATCTGGCCAATCCCGTGGGTTCCGACGAAGGCGGCGGCGCGATGGGTCCGGGTGCGGGCGCCTGGGCCGGGCCGTCGTCGTACGCGGCCGCCCGGGCGCCGGATGCCAGCAGTGCAACAAGCAGCCACGAACGCGCCGAGCGGCCCACGCTGCGCGACGGTGCTGCATTCATTGTTTGGGTGCCGACAGCGGCTCAAGTTGCGGCAGGACTTCGTGCGCGGCGCGCACGACATCGATGGGGAAATCAATTTCAATCCACGGTGCACCGGTCACGTCGGCCACGTCGAAGATTTGACTGCGCTCGCGCAGCAGATCGCGCACGGCCTCTTCGTGCGGCAGGTTTGCACGATCGCTCGCGACGTACTGCGCCACCAGTTCGGCCAGGCGGCGCGCGGCGGCCTGATCGAAACGGAAAAAGCCCACCGACTCGCCGATGGTGTCGTAACGCAATTCCGGCTCGAGCTTCTTGCGCAGTTCGATGGGTACGCCACCGCTGATGCAGAGCTTGACGGGCTCTTCGCCGGCTTCGAAATCACGGTCGATCAGCACACGGTTGACCGGCCCCGCCCCTGCCACCAGAGCCGAAGTGATGCGTTCGTCGTACAACACGTCTGCATCCATCAACAGCACGTCGCCACCGCGGGTCATGGCATCCGCGACCGTGTGGACGGTCAGAACGCTGCCCAGCTCGAACTGCGGATTAAGAACGATCTCCGGACGCGGCTGCCAGTTCAACCGGTCGAGTTCGGCCTCGACTCGTTCATGACGATAGCCGAGCGCCAATACCACCTCGTCGATGCCGGCGTTTTTGAGCATGCGCAAATGCCGCTCGAGCAGGCTCATGCCGCCGAACTGCAGCAAACACTTGGGCATCTGCCTATCGTCGGCTTGCTGCAAGCGCAGTCCGCGGCCGGCTGCCAGAATAATGGCGCGCATTAATTTCCTTTCAATACCAAGGGTTCCGGAATTTTACACGGCGGCGGCGGCGGCGCGCGAAGAAAGGTACAGGTACAACAGTCCGGGCAAGCCCAGCAGGAGCTCACGGGTACGCTTGGCCAGGGACAGGGCCAATGCCGCGTCCGGAGGCAAGCCGACCATGGGCGCGAGTAATAAATAGCCGCCCTCCTGGACGCCAAGCGCGCCGGGAATTGCGAAAGCTGCGCCACGAATGGCCTGACCCAGGCTCTCGAGCAATAGTGAGTCCATCCAACCGGCGGGGTGATGAATCATCTGCAGTATCAGGTACACCTCGCCCGTCCCCACCAGCCAGCCCACCGAGCTGAGCAGAAAGCTGGCGGCGACCGGTCCGCCCCGAGCATAGGCGCGCTGCACGGCCATATCGATTGCCTCGGCCTGGCTCATCCATTGCGACCAGTCACGCTTGCCGGAAAATCGCGTGGCGGCGCGCATCAGCTTGCTGAAGAATCCGCGTCGCTGCAGCCAATAGAAACCGCCCACCTGCAGGGCCAGCAGCCCGCTGGCAATCAATGCCGACATGCGCACCGAGTGCTGCGAAATTTGCGTCGCCTGCGCACCGAGCAAGATCACCCCGAGCAGCGCGAAGGCGATTTGCGCAAAGGTCTGCAACGTCGTGCTCACGGTAATGGCGGCGGCAGCGTCCTGCATCGGCAAGCCGCGTTGCGCCAGATGGCGGGCCATCAGGACAGGCCCGCCGATCTGCCCTGCGGGCATCAGGCTATTGGCCGACTCCCCCGCCCAACGCGCCAACAACGCGTCCTTCAAGGTGCCTTCGCCCTCATTGAACAACACGCGTATCGCAATCGCGTCGAGCACCAGAGGAATCAAGTGGAAAAGGGCGACCAGCAGTAATCCCCAGCCCGCCAGCGCCAGTGTGGCCACGATGGCCGGCAAACCCTGGGAGGCGAGCACGCCGATGAACAGGAGTACGCCCGCCGACAGAGCCCAGGTCGCCGCTCGAGTCATGCGCGTCCGCGTCGGCGAAATACCTGACGAAAACCAAAATACGCGACCGCGTCCTTCATATTGGACATGAACCGCCGCCACGGACGCATGGAAGGATCAGTCACATATTCAAAAGTCAGCGACACGCGCATTTCATTCTCGGCCAGCGGCGAAATGCGATGGCGCAATTTGTCGCCGTCGAAAAACACCAACCCGCCCGGCGGAATCTGCACCGATCCGGGCTTCGCGGTGGCGCCTGTCTCACGCGTATGCAGTTCATAATCGAGCCGGCATGACGACTCATCGATGACGCCCAGTAACACGGTGTAGCGGCGCCCGACATAGTAAGAGGTGTCGTAGTGCCAGCCGATGTGGTCCCCGGGCCGGGTATAGAAATAGAGCGCATAGGCGTGTGGATCATCGCTCGGAGAGAACTGCAGGCGCTCGCCCGCCAACTCCCCCAACCAGGCGATCAATGCCGGCGAGCGATACAACTCCCCGATGGCAGGCGCCAACCGATCGATGGTGTGGCGGCTGACACTCCCGCCTTGCTTATGACCCGGAAGATAATTGCGGTTCACCGACGGCGTGACGGCCGCGACATCGGCTACCAATTGAGCCGTGATCTCGGGCGCCAAGAAATCCGGCTGATACACGAAGGCGCCCTGCTCGACGTATTCGCGGCGCAATGCGCGCATGTCGAATTGCCGCAGACGCGCCGCAGTTGCACGATCGGCGTTGGACGCAATTTCACGCGGGAGCGGATCGCTCCCTGAATGAATCGCGGCCATTCAGACCGCGACCTGCGTTGCCTGGCGCCACAGGACACGGCGGTAATCGATGATCACCCAGATCGCAAACAGCGGCGCGCACAATGCCGCTGCAACCAGAAACGGCATGACGGAATTACTGAGCGTCACCAGCGGCAATAGATACAACACATCTTCGGTCTCGAATCCGCCCACCGAGGCCTGCCGGCTCGCTGTCTTACCGGCCATGTCCTCGATGCGCATGCGCAAAAAGAAGATGAGCGCGATCGCGCAGCCGGCAATCAAACCCAGCACCGCCGGTGCGATTTGCAGTGGTGCCCGGGCAGTCGCGCCGACGCCGATGCCGATGGCGACAAACAGCAAAATTGTCACGACGGCGTCGCTGGCGAGGTCGTACACATGCCCTAGGCGGCTGGTCTTGCCGCTCATGCGCGCCAATTCGCCGTCCGTATGATCCAGAAAATTCGACAGGATCAGCAGCAGCGCCGCCAGGTTCGACCAGCCGTAGGTGCCGGGAATGAATGCCGCCGCCGCGGCCATCCCCACGGCCAAACGAACCGTGGTCAGATGATTGGGTGTGACCCAGCTGTCCGTGAGTGGCGCCACCAGGCGGCGTGCGAGGCGCGCATCCCACGGGCGCTCGGCCACGGATCCGGACTTCGATGTTGATTTGGAGGTTGCCATGAATCGGATTTAATTGATGGGCTTCCCGCAGCGGGCTAGTACGCTGCGAAGATCGCGTATGGGCGGAAACACCTCGTTGTTCCAATCCGCGCCTTGAGCGTCATAGGCGCTCTGCTCGTGTTCCACTATTTCCTTGTCTTCGCGAAAAATATTCTCGGTAAACCAGGTCACGAAGGGCCACACCGCGTGAATGAGCCCCGGCATTTTCGGCTTCTTCACCGACAGGTAGCCATAGGTACGATTGGTGCGTTGTGCGGCGTCCAGCGGCGTATAGCCCAGCCACACATCCAGCACCGGATCATCCGATTGTTGGATATCACGGCCCACCCAGACCTTGAGGCTTTGGCTCGGGTAGTCGGTGCGTATTCTCATGTGATCCGAGAAATCCTTCTTTGCCTCGCCGCGCTTGCGCATCAGGTCCACGATGACCTGCTCGCCCACGGAGGATTTTCCCTCGGTGCGGCTGAAGCTGTATTCAACCTGAGCCCAATTCTCGCCATGCTGCCGCCCAAGGCACCTCGCCCTGATGGAACCCATCTGCTTGCGATGCATGAACTGATGATTCATATCGAACAAATTCTCGTGCATGAACGTGTAGTGGCAGGCCACTTCGCGATTCAGCCGCCGAGTCTTGTAGTCCTTGCGCTGCGAGGAGCCCAATCCCGATGGCAGGCGGCTGTCAGACAAGGCCGCATCACCGGGGAAAATAAAGATCAGCCCGTCCACTTCGCGCGCGGGATAGCTTTTGACGCCGGTGGGAAGCCGGTCCGTCCCAAGGTAAGGCACGTTCACGCACTTACCGGTGCGATTGTAGGACCAACCGTGATAATGGCACTTGATCTCATCGCCGCTGACAACGCCGAGATGCAAGGGTACCTGCCTGTGGGCGCAGCGGTCTTCGAGTGCAAACACCTGTCCGCTCTCACCCCGATACAGCACAATGGGCAATTCAGCGAAGCGGCGGCCAAGCGCCTTGCGTATTTTCAATTCCTCGGACCACGCGACGGGGTACCAATGATCCGGGTGCGCGCCAATGCGGCGCAAGTCAACCGCATCGTTCGTGTTCGCGGCGCGAACGTTGATCAGCTTCGATCCATCTTCCGACATCGGCTACTCCAAATGCGGTTCGGCGCGGCACCCCACTCGGTATCAATCGCCTAGTCGGCGTCATTTTACCGCGAATGGGGCCCCTATTCCCCTTTTTGCGCGCCGGATGCACGCCGCCGTTGGCTGGGTCGAGCGGTTGCAGAGACTGGGACCGAGCAGCGTGCGGGGTCTCTCACGTGAACTCGATCGAGAGGTAAACAGAGTCCGCGAAGACGTCGGTTAACTACTGGCATGGGTGTAATTGCGCACACCGATGCAGGCCCGATCCGAGTGCCCGGCGGCTTAGTCGTCGGCCATCCGATCGAGGAACACTGTTGGCTGGAGGCTAGGAGCGGAATCGAACCGCTGTACGCGGCTTTGCAGGCCGCTGCATGACCACTCTGCCACCTAGCCTAGGTCAAAAATGGCGAACCCCGCTGAATCTGGGGCGCCGTTCAGGAACTGGAGCGGGAAACGAGACTCGAACTCGCGACCTCAACCTTGGCAAGGTTGCGCTCTACCAACTGAGCTATTCCCGCCCTAAACAGACGCGCAATTGTAGGGCCGTACCGCCCGGAGTCAAGGACAACGCGGCGCAAAATAATGCTAAAGCCTTGAACCGGCCCGCAATTCCGGCTTACTTGCGTCAGGCCATCGGCACCAAATAAGGGCTCCCTAGCCCATCGCGGCTAGAGACTTGAGCTGCCGCGCAATTCCGGCCATGCCAGACGCAAGTACTGGACCATGGACCACAGGGTGAGCACCGCCGCGACCGCCGTCAGCGCCAATCCAAGCTTATAAATTGGCAATCCCAGCAGATCCTGCCTAAACAACAAGAAGGACAGACCGACGATTTGCATGATGGTCTTGTACTTGGCCAAGATCGTCACCTTGATGCGACCGCGGGCGCCGATCTCGGCCATCCATTCCCGCAGTGCCGACACCGCAATTTCCCGGCCGATGATGACCACGGCGGCAATGACCACAAACCAGCGTGGATCCTTACTGACGATGAGTACCAATGCGGCAGCCACGATGAGCTTATCGGCGACCGGATCCAAGAACGCGCCGAGACGCGAGGTTTGCCCCAATTTGCGCGCGTAATAGCCATCCAAGCTGTCGGTGATGCCGGCGAGAGCGAACGCTGCGCAGGCTGCCGGATCGGCGTATGGAAAGGGCAGCAGGTAAAACAGCGCCAGAATCGCGGGGATCATTAAAATGCGCAGCCACGTCAGAGTGTTCGGCACATTCCAATACGAAGGACCATCAGCGCCCGGGGTGGAGGTGCTCATAAATTACCTCGGCGAGGTCTCGCCCCAGACCGCGGATTTGCACGAAATCATCGATGCCTGCACGCAAGATCCCCTGCAAGCCACCGAACTGTTTCAGCAACTCGCGTCGTTTGACGGGTCCCAAACCCGGAATGGTTTCAAGTATCGACTGGCTATGACGCTTCGCCCGCTTGCGCCGATGGCCCGTGATGGCGAAGCGGTGTGCTTCGTCACGGACGCGCTGAATCAGGTGCAATGCGCGCGAGTCCGCAGCCAGTATAGTGGGCGTGTCCCGGCCCAACAAGAAAAGCTGCTCCTGGCCGGGTCGCCGGTCGGCACCCTTGGCGACGCCGATCAAGGTGATGCCGACGATTCCGAGCTCATCGAGCACCTTGCGGGCCTCTGCAAGCTGCCCCTTGCCGCCATCGATCAGCAGCACATCCGGCGCGACAATCTCCCCGTCGCGCACCCGTTTATAGCGGCGGGTGAGGGCTTGATACATGGCGGCGTAGTCATCACCGGGCTGAATGCCGCTGATGTTGAAGCGACGATAATCGGCCTTCAGCGGGCCCTCCTCGCCGAACACCACGCAGGAGGCCACCGTGTCTGTGCCTCCCGTATGGCTGATGTCGAAGCATTCAATGCGATTCGGGGTCTCCTCCAGGTCGAAGGCCTCGCGCAAATCCTCCAGGCTGGACTCGATGCTGGCGCGCGCCAGGCGGCGCATGGCAAGCGCCTGCTCGGCGTTGTTATGCATCATCTCCAGCCAGCGGGCGCGAATGCCGCGCACCGAGAAGGCGATGCGGACCTTGTGCCCGGAGCGTTCGGCAAGCGTCGCCTCGAGCAGAGCCCGTTCGTCGAATTCCGACTCGACGATGATTTCCGGCGGCGACTCGCGCTCCAAATAGTACTGAGCGACGAATGCCGCAAGAACTTCGGGCAGTTCCGCAAACGGCGCCTTGGGAAAAAATGTGGTACTGCCGAGGCTGCGGCCGGCGCGAATGAACATCAGGGCCACGCAAAACTCGCCGTTGCCGGCCACGATGGCAATCACGTCGGCATCATGATCGGCGTCGGCCGTGACAATTTGCTGCGCCTGTACGGCTTTGAGCTTCGCCAATTGGTCGCGAAGCCGCGCGGCCTCTTCGAATTGCAGACGCTCGGCGGCTGCCTCCATGCGACCCGCCAGATCCTGATTCACTTCGTCATTGCGCCCCTCCAGCACTTTGATTGCGGCCCCCACGTCGCGCGCGTAGTCCTCCTTGGAAATCAGCCCCACGCACGGGGCCGTGCAGCGCTGGATCTGGTATTGCAAGCAGGGCCTCGACCGGTTCGAAAAATACGTGTCGTCGCAATTTCGCAGCCGAAACAATTTCTGCAATTGCTGCAGAGTTTCACGCACCGCGCCGGCGGAGGGGTAAGGGCCGAAGAATCGTCCCGGCTCCTTGCGCGAGCCGCGATAAAAGGTTAGCCGCGGAAACTCGTGAGCCGTCTCAAAATGTAGATAGGGAAAACTCTTGTCGTCGCGCAACACCACATTGAAGCGCGGCCGGTGTTTTTTGATGAGGTTGAACTCGAGCAGCAGCGCCTCGGTGTCCGAGTTCGTGATGGTGACTTCCATGGCGGCGGTTTTGACCACCAGCGCCTGAACCTTCGGGTGCACATTGCTCGCTTGAAAGTAGGAACCGACCCGGCTCTTGAGATTGCGGGCCTTGCCGACATAAAGAATCTCACCGTCCGCATCCAGCATCCGGTAGACGCCCGGCCGAGCCGGCAGGCTATCGACGAAGGACTTAGCGTCGAACGAGCTCACTCGCCCTACCGAAGACGCTCTCGAACATGGGGGTGGTAAGCCGCCGGGTCTGGGTGTTGTAGCGGCTGCAATGATAAGAATCCAGCAACACTCGGTCTGCGCTCAACGGATGCTCCGCCGCGTGCGCGAAGCGGTGCGCTGCCGGGCCTAAACCGCAGGCACGCAGGGTCGCGGCGTGCGCCACTGTGCCCAGCGCGAGAATAACCCGGACCTTGGGACTCCGCTCAAGCTCTACACGAAGAAAATCATTGCAAGCCTTGATTTCCATAGGTAATGGCTTGTTTTCCGGGGGTAGACATTTAACCGCATTGGTGATGCGTGCATCCAGCAGCTTCAGGCCGTCATCCGCGGCGGTGGAAATCGGCCCGGATGCGAAACCGAACTTGTGCAGTGTGGCGTACAGCAGTATCCCGGCATGGTCGCCGGTAAATGGTCTGCCGGTGCGATTCGCGCCATGCATGCCGGGAGCCAATCCAACGATGAGCAATCTTGCCTGCGGATCACCGAAAGCGGGTACGGGTCTGCAAAAGTAGCCGGGCTCCTTGAGATGCACGGCATCGAGAAACACCGCCAATCGCGCACAGCGCCGGCAATCGATATCGAAAGTAGAGTTCATCAGGCAGGCGGTCGCGGTTCTCAATGGGCGCAATAAAAAACGGGCTACGCGGAAACTCCGCGTAGCCCGCCATCGATCACGCGCGGCTTTGGACTAACCCGAGCGCAACCCAACCTTTGCCCAGAACTTATGGGCCGGAACCCGTCAGACCCACTGCGGCGCTAAAAATTCCGCGCAATGCGTCACTATTTATTTGCTGGTCGTCTTAGCTGCTGGAGCCTAGCGACACTCAATCTCAAGGGGCGGGAAAGGTTCGCGAGTCAGAATAGCATCTGCACGCATCGAGGCAAGTCGGCTTTGCAAAAACGCTGCCGTACAGTTAAGTGAAATCTAATTTAATATTCTATCTTATTGTTTTTAAATAAAATATATAAGATATCCACACCGAGCCAAAGCCTCGGCGGCGGCTCCGTCCATCAGAGTTTGGGGGTTTTGCCGAGGCGCCTGCTGGTCCCGGCCCGTCGGGCGATCAGCATGGCCAATTCCAATGCCTGTTCGGCGTTTAGTCGCGGGTCGACTTGCGACTTATAGGCGCGCGCCAGATCGGCCTCCGCCAGTCCACGCGCGCCGCCGATGCATTCGGTGACGTCCTCGCCGGTGAGCTCAATGTGGACCCCACCCAGCATGGAGCCCTGCTCTTCGTGAATGCGGAACGCCGCCTCGACCTCACCGAGAATATTGTCGAAGCGGCGGGTCTTCACGCCCCCCGCCGTCGTCTCTGTGTTGCCATGCATGGGATCGCAAACCCACAGCACCTGGGAGCCGGTGGCGCGCACAGCCTTGATCATCGCAGGCAACTTCTGCTCGATGTCCTTCACGCCGAAACGGTGCACCAAGGTCAAGCGGCCCGCCTCGTTCTGCGGATTCAGCACTTGAACCAATTCTTGCAGCCATTCGCCACTCATCGCCGCTCCGACTTTCACGCCGATGGGATTGGAGATGCCGCGGAAATATTCGATGTGCGCGCCGTCGATGTGGGCGGTGCGCATGCCGATCCAAGGCATATGCGTGGACAAGTTGTACCAGTGCTTCTGGCGCTCTATGTAGCGTGTCTGCGCCTGCTCGGACAGTAAATGCAGCCCTTCGTGGCTGGTATAGAAATCGCCGCGCGTGGCTGCGTGCACGCGCTGACCGCTCATTGACTCAAAGAAATCCAGCGATTCGGCGATGGAGTCGACAATTTTCTGATACCCGTCGCGCAGCGCCGCGTGGCGCAGAAAACTCAGATCCCAGTATTCCGGATGATGCAGATCGGCAAAGCCGCCGTCGATCAAGGCGCGCACGAAATTCAAGGTCAGTGAGGCCCGTTCATAGCCTCGCAGCAGCAGCTCCGGATCTGGCTCGCGCTCGGCGGCGGAGAATCCCGGACGATTGACATTATCGCCGCGGTAGCACGGCAGGGTCACGCCGTCGCGCGTTTCCGTGTCCGCGGATCGCGGCTTTGCATATTGCCCGGCAAAGCGGCCGACTCGAATGATGGGCTTCTTCAACCCCTGCAGCAGCACCAAGCTCATCTGCAGCAGAATCTTCAGACGTTTGGCGATGTTGTCGGATTCGCAATCCGCGAAACTCTCGGCGCAGTCGCCGCCCTGCAGTAAAAACTGCTCGCCGCGCTGCGCCTGGGCGAGTTTCGCGCGCAGAGCCTCCACTTCCCAGGAAACCACCAGCGGCGGCAAGCGGCTCAGTGCGCCGACGGCGCGCTCCAACGCCACCGGATCGGCGTAGGCGGGTTGCTGGGTCACACGACGGCTCTGCCAGCTGGCAGGGTGCCAATTTGTCAAGACGGGGCTTTTCGACATGGCGGGATGCTAGCGTTGTCGCCCAACCCAAGTCAAAATGCGCGCCCAACTAAGGGGCGGCCGCCGGGTGGCGGCGCCTGCCCGATCAGTCGCAAAACACTTGGAATTTCATTATGCCAACAAGCAACGTATTGCAGGCCCTGGGGCTTCACGAGATCAACCCGGGAACGTGGTCCGGCAGCCATGGGTGGAGTCAGCAAACCGGCGGCCCCCTGATTGATTCGATCAATCCCTCCACCGGCCAGCGGCTGGCGCAGGTTCGCGGCGCCACGGCCGCGGACTACGACCATGTGATGGCTGCCGCTGCCGCGGCGGCAACCGCTTGGCGGCAGGTGCCGGCGCCGAAACGCGGTGAGGCCGTACGGCTCATGGGCGAGGAACTGCGCAAGTACAAGGATGCTCTGGGCAGCTTAATCTCCATGGAGAACGGCAAGATCAAGGCGGAAGGCGACGGCGAAGTGCAGGAAATGATCGATATCGCCGATTTCGCGGTGGGCCAGTCGCGCATGCTGTACGGCCTCACCATGCACTCCGAACGGCCTCAGCACCGCATGTATGAACAATGGCATCCGCTCGGCGTGGTGGGCGTCATTTCCGCCTTCAATTTTCCGGTGGCGGTGTGGTCCTGGAATGCCTTTTTGGCGGCCATCAGCGGCAATGCGACGGTGTGGAAGCCCTCGCCCAAGACCGCGCTATGTTCGCTCGCCGTGCAGCACATCTGCAACCGCGTGTTGGAACGCCATGCATTGCCCGCGATCTTTCAGATCTTCATCGACGCCGGCACCGAGCTGGCGATGCGTTTCGTGGAAGACCGCCGCGTGGCCCTGGTCTCCTTTACGGGCTCGACGCATGTGGGCCGGCAAATCGGCGTGAAAGTGGCCGAGAGGCTCGGCAAGAGCCTGCTGGAACTTGGCGGCAACAACGCCATCATCGTCGATGAGAGCGCCAATCTCGATCTGGCGGTGCCGGGCATCGTGTTCGGCGCGGTCGGCACGGCCGGACAACGCTGCACCACCACGCGCCGCGTGCTGGTGCATCGCTCACGCGCTGCCGAACTCGAACGACGCCTGGTCGCGGCCTACGGGCAGGTACGGATCGGGGACCCCTTGGCGGCCGACACGCTCATGGGACCGCTGATCGATGCGGGGTCGGTATCCCGCTATTCGGCGGCCATCGACACGGCACAGGCCGAAGGCGGCCAGCTGCTGTGCGGCGGCAAGGTACTGCCGCGCGAGGGCAATTTTGTCGAGCCCACCATCATTCGCGCCAATGCCGGCATGGACGTGGTGCGCACCGAGACATTTGCGCCCATTCTCTACCTGATTTCGTATGACACACTCGAGGAAGCCGTCGCCATACAGAACTCGGTTCCGTATGGCCTGTCCTCAGCGGTCTTCACCGACCGGCTGCAGATCGCCGAACGCTTCCTGGCCGCCGACGGCAGTGATTGCGGCATCGCCAACGTCAATCTGGGCACCTCCGGCGCTGAAATCGGCGGCGCATTCGGCGGCGAGAAGGACACGGGCGGCGGACGCGAGGCGGGTTCGGATTCCTGGAAGGCGTACATGCGACGCCAGACGAATACCATCAACTGGAGTTCGCAGTTGCCGCTCGCTCAGGGAATTCGCTTCAACGTCTGAGGCGCGCCATTTAGCGCGCAATCCAGGCTTCAATCTCGGCGGCACGTTGCTGTAAACGAGCCGCCGAGATCGGACCCAAGGTTTTAAGTTCCTGGGCGTACAGGGACACCCGGTATTCTTCGATCCAATTCTTCAAATCGTCGAGTTGCGCAATCCAGCGCATCTCCGCGCCAACCTGGCCCGCCAAATAGCGATGGCGCGCCGACCACTCGCGAAGCTCCCGGGCAATGGTCGCAGGCTCCGAACCGCGCGCGGCATTGCGCTGCCAGCGCCGCTCTTCGGCCTTCAAATAGCGCGGCAATTGGCGCAGCCAATCCACTTCCAGGGATTGCAGCGTGTCGCCGCTCAACAAGCTGCGCAAATGCTCGTTGCTTTCCGCGACGACATCGGCCATCAATGCCGTGCGAGGATCGTCGAGCGCGCGACGCACGGCGCGTGCTTGGGTGAACCAGATCATGGCGGCGGCCATGATTTCCTCCAGGCAGGGATGCAAGCGCGCTCTGCCGAGATCGACTTTGCGGTTGAACATTTCGCGGCTGCGCGGCGCCGCGGCATCATCGAAGCAGGCGCTGCGAAACGCCAATTGCACCAGCGCCTCGCTGAACTCGCGGCTCTGCACATAGGGGCTCGCGGCGAGCAGCAGCGCCGAGTTGCCCGCCAGCTGTTTGGCGAGATCGCGCGCCTGAGCTTTGAGCATATTGCCCGCCAATTGCGCCGCGCCGCGCCGCCAACTGCGGGCAGCCTCGGCGGCCGACCATTCGTAGCGCACCTCCAGCGCGACACCGACACGCTGCAGCGTCGGATACACCCTGACCGTCCCTTGCTCGAGCGCCAGCGGCACGGACTCCGGCAGTTCGTCGATCTCGAATTTGTCCCAAGCTCCGGTCAGCGCATACGCGGCACGTGCGCGCCGATCAAGCTCGGCACGCGCCTCGGCAGCGCTGGCGCGCCGCAATTCCACCAAGGTTTTGCGCTGTGCAATGTCCCGACCCTCGCTGGTCACGGCAAGCTGCGGCATCAGGTGCGCCGGCACAGCTGACAAATCAAATCGCAGCAAAGCATCGGCAATGCCACGCTCTTCCTGCAACCAGGTACGGAGGTTGGCGAGGTCCGCGGCCCCGCCCGTCCCGGACTGCATGCGGGCCAGAAACTGCGCCGCCGTGTCGCCGATCGGAATCAGATTGCGGCGCGCCTCCTTGGGCAGCGATCTAAGCAGGGCCTCGATACGTGGCTCGGCATGTCCCGGCACGGCGGCATCGACCGCCGCGCGGCTCAGTCCGGGCAGCGCCAGCAGCGGTATGTGCAGGTTGGCGCCGTCGCCGGACTCCCCCGGCGTAAAGCGGTATTCGACCGGGATGGACAGGGCATCGATGCGGGCTACTTCGGGAAACTGCGCCAGCGAATCGGGGTCGGGCAGGCGCGCGAATATCTGCTCCGGTCCCAGGCGCAGGGATTGCTTATCCGCGTCCGACAGATGCCGGGTGAAGTATTCCAGGGTGGCGGCGCTCGATACCTGGCGCGGCAGCACGCGGTCGTAGAAATCGACGAAGGCCTCGGCATTGTGCAGCAGGTCGCGGGTCCGCAAGCGCTCCTCCAGCTGCTGTGCAGCGCGGATGGCGGCGTCGTTTGCGAGGAGCCACTCCGGTCTGCGCTGCAGCCGCCGATAGACCAAACCCTCGCGGGCGAAAATGCGGCGCGATTCTTCCGGCGCGATCGGCCCGTAATTGACCATGCGATTGGCGCTGAGTATCAAGCCGAGGAAGCCGACGCGTTCGCGCGCCACGACTTCCTCCCGGCCCTCGTCCCAATCGGGCTCGAGATACTCGCGCTTGAGCAGGTGCGCGGCCGCCGCCTCGATCCATTGCGGCTCGATCTCTGCGACGCGTCGGGCGAATACCCTTGATGTCTCGACGATATTCGCCGCCATGATCCAGCGCGGCCGCCGCCGCGCCAACGAGGATCCGGGAAAGATATGGAATTGCACTCCGCGAGTGCCGAGATACGCACCCTCATCGCCCCGCAGACCGACCGTGGTGCAAAAGCCCGCGAGCAGCGAACGGTGCACTCCGGTGTAGCTCGCCGCCTGGCTTTGGGCAACAATACCAATATCCGCGGCCCGCTCGGCCACCTGGGAGTAAACATCGTCCCATTCTGACAGCCGCAGAAGAGAAAACTGCCGCTCCTTGCACCAGCGCCGCAATTCACGGCGCGGTCCCTCGCGCGCCTTGCGGTAGGCCTTCCACACCTTGAACACCGCCGAGAATTCGGATTTATTGTCCTCGAAAGTCGCGTTGAGCGCCGTAACATCGCTCGAACCAGGCACAGCCGGATTCCCCGCTGCCGAGATGCGCACATCGGGCACGCTCAGGCCCGCGACGATGGCGAGCACTTCACTCTCGGCCCGAAACCGCTTGCTCTCGAGCAGGGCGCGCGCCAGCCGGGGATCGAGAGGCAGCCGTGCCATGGCGCGGCCCCGGCGAGTGATGCGCCGTTCGGCATCGAGCGCTTCGAGCTCCTGCAGCACACGGTAACCATCGCTGAGCGCGCGCGAATCAGGCGCATCGATGAAGGGAAAATTCTCCGCCGCTCCCAAGCCGTCAGCCGCGAGACGCAGCAGCAGCGCCGCCAAATTGGTGCGCAGAACTTCCGGCTCGGTGAAGGCCTCGCGCGCCTCGAAGTCCACCGACGGGTAGAGCCGCAGACACAGCCCCGGCGCCAGGCGCCCGCAGCGGCCCTTGCGCTGATCGGCGCTGGCCCGCGATATGGACTCGATGGGGAGGCGCTGTAGCCGGTTGCGTGGGCTGTAGCGGCTGATCCGCGCCAGCCCCGAATCGATGACCGAGCGAATTCCCGGCACGGTGATCGACGTCTCAGCCACATTGGTTGCCAGGACGATGCGCTGGCGCGAGCCACGTTGAAATATTTTGCTCTGCTGCTCCCACGAGAGACGCGAATATAGTTCCAGCACCTCCACGTCCTTGGGCAATTCGCGCTGCAGCAGCTCTCCCACATCGCGTATCTCACGCTCGCCGGGCAGAAATACCAGAATATCGCCGCTGCCGATCTGACCCGGTTCAGTCGCGATCTCCAGACACGCCTCGAGCACGGCGATGGGCAGATCCGGATCTTCCGCATCGTCTTGCGTTTCGCGATAGCGAACCTCGATGGGATGGCTGCGGCCGCTCACGGTGAGAATTGGCGCGTCGTTGAAGAAGCGCGAGATGCGCTCGACGTCCAGGGTGGCCGAGGTCACGATCACTTTAAGATCCGGACGCCGCGGCAAGAGCCCCTTCAGCACCCCCATCAGCAGGTCAACGTTCAGCGTTCGTTCGTGTGCCTCGTCGACGATGATGGTGTCGTATCGGCGCAGCTGTGGATCGGAGGTCAGCTCAGCCAGCAGCAGTCCGTCGGTCATCAGCACCAGGCGCGTGGCTTCAGATACCTGATCGGCGAAACGCACGCGAAAACCTACGCTGCGCCCCACCGGCTGTCCGACTTCCTCAGCAATGCGCGCGGCCAATGCGCGCGCCGCCAAGCGTCGCGGCTGGGTGTGCGCAATCAGCGCATCGATGCCCAGCCCCAGCTCCAGGCAATACTGCGGCAATTGCGTGCTTTTACCGGATCCGGTGTCGCCGGCGACGATTAATACCTGGCTGCGCCGCAGCGCCTCCATGATAGCCTCGCGTCGCGCCGAGATCGGCAACTCGGCATCGTGCTTGAAGACGAGCGGGACCGCGCCGCGAACGGCGGCAGCCGCTCGCCGCTCACTCGCCACGCTTGACCTCTGCCCAGAGTCTTTCTTGCGCCTCGAGCGTCAATTGCGCGAATACTTCGCCGCGCCGCGCCGCCAAGGATTCCATGGCGCGAAATCGCCGCTCGAACTTGGCATTCGCCGAACGCAATGCCGCCTCGGCATCAACATCGAGCTTGCGCGCCAAATTTGCCGCGGCGAACAATAGATCGCCCACTTCCTCGAAGGTTGCGGCAGCGCCGGCGGCGTCGCGCACCTCCGCCAGTTCCTCCGCCACCTTATCCGCGCTCTGGCTGGAATGTTCGAAATCGAAGCCCACGCGGGCGGCACGTTTGCTGAGCTTGTAGGCGCGCATCAGCGCCGGCAGAGCCTGGGGCACGCCGTCCAGGTGCCCGGATTGCGAGCCGCCGGCAGCGCCGCGCTCTTGCGCCTTGATCTCCTCCCACAGGACGCTCTGTTCGGCGGGAGTCGTCGGTCCGCCATTTCCAAACACGTGCGGGTGGCGGCGCACCAGCTTGTCGCAGATGGCTCCCGCGACCGCTTCAAAATCGAAATGATTTGCCTCGCTCGCCAGCTGCGAATGGAATACAACTTGAAACAACAAATCGCCCAATTCGTCCTTCAGATGCTGCATGTCGCCGCGCTCGGCTGCATCCGCCACTTCATAGGCTTCCTCGATGGTGTACGGCGCAATGCTGGCAAAAGATTGTTCCTTGTCCCAGGGACACCCATCGGCGGCACGCAGGCGCGACATGATGGCAAGCAGCTCGCGCATGCGGCCCGCGGCCGCGGGATCGGCGCTCATCGTGACTGGCCACCGCGCGTTTGCAGCATACGGCGCAGGGTCATGAGCATGCCGGCGGTGGCGCCCCAGATATTGCGATCGCCATAGGGAATGTCGTGCACATCAATGGTCAAGCCCGCCACCTGACGCTGGCGGGATTTGTGATTGGTGGCATCCAGTATGAAGTCCAACGGTACTTCGAATACATCGTGGACTTCTGCCTCCGCGATCCGCAGCTGGTAGTCGGGACTCACGAAGCCGACTACCGGCGTCACTCGAAAGCCCGTGATCACATGGTGATCGGGCAGGTAACCCGCGAATTCCACGAAACTCGGTAGCAGGCCGATTTCTTCGTGCGCCTCGCGCAGCGCTGCATACCAAGCATCGTGGTCGTCGGGCTCGATCCGCCCGCCGGGAAAACTGATTTGGCCGGCGTGATCTCTGAGCGTTTGGGCGCGCTGGGTGAGCAGCACCGTCAGTCCCGTCTCGCGCTCCACCAAGGGAACGAGCACTGCCGCCGGCACCCGTGATTCCGGCAGCGCGGCGCGCACCTGCAACAAGACCTCGGCAGACGCGCCGGCCAGCCATTGCAAGTCCTGCTCGGGCGACGAGGGTCGTGGATCGAGAGAGGCGCGGATATGTGCTTTCGAGTACAGAGGATCCATCGAACTAGCTGCTTGAACCGGCGCCATGGATGCCGCCTTCGGTCAGTGTCTTGGGATCGAGCAGCCGACGCAAGTCATCGATGCTCAAGTCGGTCATTTGCCCCGCCACATCCAGGATCGGCCGGCCTTCGGCGTAGGCTTTCTTGGCGATGGCCGCGCCCTTCTCATAACCGATGACTGGGTTCAGCGCCGTGACCAGGATGGGATTGTGCGCCAGCGCCTCCTCCAGCTTGTCTCTGTTCACGGTGAACCCGGCCAGCGCGTGGTCGGCCAGATTGAGGCTGCCGATCGAGAGCAATTCCAGGCTCTGGATCAGGTCATAGGCGATCACCGGCAGCATGACATTGAGCTGAAAATTTCCCGATGCGGCGGCGATTGCAATCGTCACATCGTTACCCATCACTTGCGCGGCGATCATGGCCACCGATTCCGGCACCACGGGATTCACTTTGCCCGGCATGATGCTGCTGCCGGGCTGCAACGCAGGCAGGGCAATCTCACCCAGGCCGGCCAATGGGCCGCTGTTCATCCAGCGTAGGTCATTGGATATTTTCATCAAGCCCGCGGCCAGGACCTTAAGCTGACCGGACAGTTCCAGAGCCGTGTCCTGGCTCGAAAGCGCTTCGAAATAGTTATCGCTGGGCCGAAACGCAACGCCGGTTTGAGCCGACAGCACGCGCGCGAATGCCGCGGCGAATTCCGGCCTTGCGTTGATGCCGGTACCGACGGCCGTGCCGCCCTGCGCAAGCTGGTGCAGGCGCGGCCCGACCGATTGCAGCCTTGCAGCGGCGCGACTGATCTGGCACTGCCAGCCGGTCAATTCCTGCGCCAGCGTGATGGGCACCGCATCCATCAGATGAGTGCGACCGGTCTTCACCACGTCCGCGAACTCGGCCGCCCTGCGACCCAAGACAGCTTGCAGGTGCTCAAGCGCCGGCAGCAGCGTCTCTTTGAGCAGCAGCGCCGCGGCGACATGAATCGCCGTGGGCACCACATCGTTGCTGCTCTGACTCATGTTCACATGATCGTTCGGGTGCACGGCAACGGACAGCGATCGTGCCGCGAGCGCGGCAATCACCTCATTGGCATTCATGTTGCTGCTGGTGCCCGACCCCGTCTGAAAAACATCGACGGGAAATTGCTCGTCATGGCGGCCTGCGGCAACGTCGAGCGCCGCGGCTTGAATCGCCGCCGACAGATCGCGCGGCAGATCGCCGATTTCTCGGTTGGCCCCGGCCGCCGCATGCTTGATGAGCCCCAGCGCCCGGATGAAGGCCCGCGGCATGCGCAGTCCCGTGGCCGGAAAGTTCTGCACGGCGCGCTGGGTTTGAGCGCCCCAAAGCGCGTTTGCCGGCACGTCGAGCGCGCCCATACTGTCATGCTCGACGCGAGTGGTTGCTGTCATCGCGCCTTACTCCGCTGGTTCCGGGTCGTTTACGGTAATATTGCGAGATTCTACACTTAATGCGGCATTAACCCCCGATGGCAACCTCTCCTATCGACGCGCTCTCACCCCTCGACGGCCGCTACGCCGGTAAACTCGCAGCGGTCCGCTATGTATTCAGTGAAGCGGGCCTGATGCGTGAACGGGTGCGGGTGGAATGCGCCTGGTTGCTGGCGCTCGCCCAAGGTCCGGCCGCCGCCGCGCTCGCCAAGCTGCCGCGCGCGGCGCACGACTTGTTGAGCGCGCTGTCGAAGGACCCGAGCGGCGCCGACGTGCCTGCCATCAAACAAATAGAAGCGCGCACCAATCATGATGTGAAGGCCGTGGAGATCTGGCTGCGCGGCGAACTCAAGGCGCGCGGGGCGAGCGTTGCCGATCTGGAGTGGGTGCATTTCGGCTGCACTTCAGAGGATATCAATAACCTCGCCTATGCACTGATGCTGAAAGCGGCGCGCGCGAACTTGCTCCTGCCCATGCTGGATACCCTGGGAAAACTGCTCGAGTCTCTGGCCGAACGTCATGCCGCGACGCCGATGTTGGCGCGCACTCACGGCCAGACGGCCACGCCCACCACGGTGGGCAAGGAACTCGCGAATGTCGCCGCACGGCTTCGATCCCAACGCGCCGGCATCGAGCGCGTGGTCATTCTCGGCAAAATGAACGGCGCAGTGGGCAATTTCAATGCGCATGTCGCGGCGTTGCCGCAAGTCGATTGGCTCGAGTTCAGCCGAGGCTTCGTCGAATCTCTCGGGTTGGCCTCCAACGCCCACACGACCCAAATCGAGCCGCACGACTGGATTGCCGAGTATTGCCACGCGCTGATGCGGGCCAACACCGTACTTTTCGATTTGGCGCGCGACATGTGGAGTTACATCTCGGTGGGGTATTTCAAACAGCGCGCGGTCGACGGCGAGGTCGGCTCCTCCACCATGCCGCACAAGGTGAACCCCATCGACTTCGAGAATGCCGAAGGCAACCTCGGATTGGCCAATGTCTTGCTCGGACACTTCGCCGATAAACTGCCGGTTTCGCGCTTGCAGCGCGACTTGACGGACTCGACGGTGCTGCGCAATTTGGGCGTGGCGCTCGGCCACGCCATGTTGAGCTACGGCTCCTTGGCCGCCGGTCTCGGCAAAATAGAGCTCGACGAGGCGCGGGTGGCGGAGGATCTGCAAGGCGCCTGGGAGGTGTTGGGCGAAGCGGTGCAAACCGTTATGCGGACCCACGGGATCCCTGGGGCATATGACCAATTGAAATCGTTTACCCGGGGCCGCCCGATCGACAAGGCCGCCATGCGGGAATTCATCGCGTCGCTGGATTTGCCGCAGGCCGAGAAGGATCGCCTGCTGCGCCTGGAACCCAGGGATTATGTGGGTTTGGCGGCGACCCTTGCGAAACGCCCGTTGCGGTCTTAGCCTAACCTTTGCTTGCCGGGCGTCCGAAACGTGACGCAGTTAGCACGGGCCCTTGCTGGGCAAACGGTACTATTCCTCAAAGTACGCGAGGTCGGGAAATGCGCCCGTATACCTCCCATTGAGGCTTAGATTATGACGGGCAACAAGGAAGAACGAACGAAACCGATGACGGAGCGAGCGCCGGTGGCTGGCGGCGACCAGCCCTCGGGTTCGGGTACCCGCACCATCCTCACCACCATGCCCGAGGTGCGCGAAGCCAGCCTCAAAGTAGCCAAATCCGCCCAGCGGTTGCTGTCGATTTTCACTCAGGATTTGGAACCGCTGATTTACGGCGAGGAACCCTTTCTCGAGGCCATCAAGCGGCTGGTATTGGCGCGTTCCTATGCCAAGGTGCGCGTTTTGCTAGCCGATCCGTCGCGCGCCATGGTGGACAACAACCGATTTCTTTCACTGGCGCGCCGCCTGACCAGCTGCATCGATATGCGCGCGATGAGCCCCGAATATCCGGCCAGCGCCGGCGCATTCATCATCGCGGACGACAAGGCACTGGTCTACCGATTGCAGGCGGACCGCTGGGACGGCATTTCCGATTTGAACGATCCCGCGGTGGTGCGCCGCTACTTGAATTTTTTCGATGAGGTTTGGCAGACGAGCATGCAAGAATCGCAAATGCGACAAATGCTCATGTAGCTGTCGGTTCCGGCATCCGCGCCCCGCTATAATGGGGGGATGCAGGGCCCTCCCCCCGAATCAGCAGGCACGGTGGTCGTCGGAATGTCCGGCGGCGTCGATTCGGCCGTGGCCGCACTCCTGTTGCAGCGCGCCGGCTATGCCGTTCAGGGACTGTTCATGTCCAACTGGGAGGACGATGACGACGCCTACTGCACCACCGCCGCCGATTTTCAGGATGCCCGCCGAGTCTGCGAAACCTTAGGACTGGCTCTGCATCGCGTGAGTTTTGCCGAGCAGTATCGAGAACGAGTCTTCGCGCATTTTCTGCGTGAATACGCCGCCGGTCGAACCCCAAACCCAGACGTGCTCTGCAATCGCGAAATCAAGTTTGGCGTATGCCTGGACTACCTGCACCGCCTGGGCGCTTCCTGGATTGCGACCGGCCACTATGCTCGCCTGCGGCACACTCCGACGGGCACGCAGCTGTTGAAGGCGGCGGACACTGCCAAGGATCAGAGTTACTTTCTGCACGGAGTCGCCACAGCGGCGCTTGCCAAAACACTTTTCCCGCTGGGAGAACTGCGTAAATCCGAGGTCCGCAAACTCGCGCATGCGGCGGGCTTGCCGGTATACGACAAGCCGGACAGCACCGGCATATGCTTTATTGGCGAGAGACCCTTTCAAGAATTCCTGAGCCGCTATCTTCGCACCGCACCCGGACCCATAGAAAACAATGCCGGCGAGGTGGTTGGGGAGCATCGGGGGCTGGCGCTGTACACTCTCGGTCAGCGCTCGGGCCTCGGCATCGGTGGTCGAGCGGGAACTGCCGCCGCACCCTGGTACGTGGCGGCCAAGGACACGGCCCGCAATGCCCTCATCGTCGTGCAAGACCAGGATCATCCCCTGCTGCTGTCCGATGCATTCGATGTCCAACACATGCACTGGTTGAGCGACGCCGACGCGGCGGTTCAGCCGATCGAGTGCTCTGTCAAGACCCGCTACCGGCAGAACGATCTTGAGTGCACGCTGCGCCGGTGCGCTGCCGAAACCACCGCGGAAGGTTCCGTCTGGCGCGTCAGCCTGCGCCAACCGGCCCGCGCGGTCACTCCCGGGCAGTATGCCGTGTTCTACAGTGGTGCACGCTGCCTGGGCGGCGGCGTGATTGCCCAACGATTCAATTCCAGCATGGCGCCCGCAGCCGGCGGAATCACTTATAATTCTCTTTTTACGATGGAGGGGTCATGACGGATAGCTTCAAGGCAAGAACGGCACTCAAGGTGGGCGCAGAGCAATACGAAATTCTCAGTCTCAACGCGCTCAAGTCGCTCAACGTAGACCGCCTGCCGTTTTCCCTGAAGATCCTTCTGGAAAACCTCCTGCGTTTCGAAGACGGCGTCAATGTCACGAAGAGCGATATCGACGCTCTGCTGAAATGGGACTCGAAGGCCGCACCCAGCCATGAAATCGCATTCACACCCGCGCGAGTCATCATGCAGGACTTCACCGGGGTTCCCTGCATCGTCGATTTGGCGGCCATGCGCGAAGCCATCGTCAAGCTCGGAGGGGACCCGCAACGCGTCAATCCATTGGCGCCCGCCGAGTTGGTCATCGACCACTCCGTACAAGTGGACGAATACGGCACAGCCGACTCGCTCAAGCACAACAATGAAATCGAATTCACTCGCAACGGCGAACGCTACATGTTTTTGCGCTGGGGCCAAACGGCATTCAGCAACTTCAAAGTCGTGCCGCCGAACACGGGAATCGTTCATCAAGTCAACATAGAACGCCTGGCGCGGGTGATCTTCTCCGACGGCGGCGACAAGAAAATCGCCTATCCCGACACCTTGGTGGGCACTGATTCTCACACCACCATGGTCAACGGTCTCGGCGTGCTCGGCTGGGGCGTGGGCGGAATCGAGGCAGAGGCCGCGATGCTGGGACAGCCGGTGACCATGCTGATTCCCCAAGTGATCGGATTCAAGTTGGTCGGCAGCTTGCCCGCAGGCACCACGGCCACGGATCTGGTGTTAACCGTCACGGAAATGCTGCGCAAGCACGGCGTCGTTGATAAATTCGTGGAATTCTTCGGCGACGGTCTCAAGGGCCTGCCTCTCGCCGACCGCGCCACCATTGCCAATATGTCGCCGGAATTTGGTTCCACCTGCGCGATCTTCCCCATCGATGAGGAAACGATCCGCTACTTGGAACTCACGGGTAGAGCGCCTGACCAGATTGCGCTGGTCGAAGCCTACGCCAAGGCGCAGGGACTCTGGCGCGTCAACGGCGCGCCGGCAGCCGACTACACCAGCATCGTGGAACTCGACCTGTCGACCGTCGAGCCCTCGCTCGCCGGCCCAAAGCGGCCGCAGGACCGGGTGCCGCTGCACAAGGCCAAGAGCATCTACGAAAACAGCGTGAAGAAAATGGCGGAAGAGCGCGAACAGAAAAATCCGCAGGCCACCGGCATCGGCCACGCCACCGTCGCCGGTGAGAGTTTCCCGGTGCGCGACGGCGCGGTGTTGATTGCGGCCATCACCAGCTGTACCAACACCTCGAACCCCGCGGTGCTGGTGGCGGCGGGACTATTGGCGCGCAATGCGCGCGCGCGCGGACTTACGTCCAAGCCCTGGGTCAAAACCTCGCTGGCGCCGGGCTCGCGCGTAGTGACCGACTACTTGCAAAAAGCCGGCTTGCTGATGGAACTAGAGGCGCTTGGCTTCTACACTGTTGGCTACGGCTGCACCACGTGCATCGGCAACTCCGGGCCCTTGAAGCCGGAAATCTCAGAGGCGGTCAGGGCGGGCGACGTGGTCGCCTGCTCGGTGCTGTCCGGCAATCGCAATTTCGAGGGTCGCGTTCACCCTGAAATCAAAATGAATTTCCTCGCCTCACCACCCCTGGTCGTCGCCTATGCGCTGGCGGGAAGTTTGGACATCGATATCACCACCGAGGCGCTTGGACAGGGCAAGGACGGCAAGCCGGTCTACCTGAAGGACATCTGGCCTAGTTCGCAAGATGTGGCGGCCGCGGTGGCCGCGTCCGTGGACTCGAACATGTTCAAGAAAGGCTACGCCAACGTGTTCACCGGCGATGCCAACTGGAGCGCCCTCAAAACACCGGCGGGTAAGATCTACGCCTGGGACGACAAGTCGACCTATGTGAAGAATCCGCCCTACTTCGACGGCATGAGCATGACGCCGACGCCGGTAGCTGATATCAAGGGAGCGCGTGTTCTGGCCATGCTCGGCGATTCGGTGACCACCGATCACATCTCTCCGGCCGGCAACATTTCCAAATCCAGTCCTGCCGCAAAATACCTGATTTCGCTGGGCGTGCAGGCGGTGGATTTCAATTCTTATGGCGCGCGCCGCGGCAATCACGAAGTGATGATGCGCGGCACCTTTGCCAATATTCGCTTGCGTAACTTGCTGCTGCCGGGCACGGAAGGGGGCGTGACTCTGCACATCCCCAGCGGCGAGCAGCTGTCCATCTTCGACGCGTCGGTCAGGTACAAGGCGGCGGGAACGGGACTCGTGATCCTGGCGGGTAAGGAATACGGCACCGGCAGCTCGCGCGACTGGGCAGCCAAGGGCACCATGCTGCTGGGCGTCAAGGCGGTGATTGCCGAGAGCTTCGAACGTATTCATCGCTCCAACCTCATCGGCATGGGTGTGCTGCCGCTGCAATACAATGACGGTCAGAGCGCGCAAAGCCTCGGCCTCACCGGCAAGGAATCTTTTGAAATCGTCGGATTGAATCGGGGCGCGGCCAAGATCGTCACGGTCGTCGCCAAGTCGGATGACGGGAAGATCACGGAATTCGAAGCGCGCCTGCGTATCGACACGCCGAAAGAACTCGACTACTACCAACACGGCGGGATACTGCAATACGTATTGCGGCAACTCGCCACAGCAAGCAAGGCGGCCTAACTCATGTCACTCACTATGCATACGGCCACCGTGCCGACCTGTACCCGTACGTTGACCAGCCTGATCGCCATTTTGGAGAAGGCGGCTGCCTATGCCGAAGCGCGCAAGATCGATCCTGCGGTCTTGCTCAATACGCGGCTGTTTCCCGACATGCTGCCCTTGAGCACTCAGATATACATCGCCAATGACATTGCGCAAAGCGGCGCGGCGCGCCTGGCGGGGGTGGAAGTGCCTGTGCTCGAACAAAAGCAGCGGACCTTCGCCGAATGGATCGCAACTACGCGAGGCTCGGTTGCGTATCTTGAGTCTCTGCAGCCCGCGCAGTTTGAAGGATCCGAGGACCGTACGATGACCTGGCAGACCCGGACCTCCACGAAGACCATGCAGGGCGCACCCTACCTGTTTCACCACGTGCTGCCGAACGTCTTTTTCCATGTCACGACGGCGTACGACATTCTGCGCCAGGCGGGACTGGAGGTCGGCAAGCAGGACTATCTGGGCAAGACTTAAGCCCGGCGGGAGCGCCGCTTGCGCAGCCCGATCCGACCCAACGCTAGTGGGCGGCCGGCGGCACGCTCCCCGCCTTGACCAACACCATGATGCTGGGCTTGAGGTGAGTCTTGATGGCGCCGTTCACCTGATCCCGCGTCAGCGCATCGACAGCCTTGGGATATTCGTCCAGCCGGGTCACATCGTAGCCACGCTGTAGGTTGATCTGGATGGCGTTCGCCAGACCCGCGGTAGTCGACAGCCCGACCAAATAACTGCCGATCATTCCCTGTTTGCGAGCAGTCAATTCCTGGTCCGAGACGCCCGTCTGCCACCATTGATCGAGTTCGCGGCGCGTCGAGGCGATGCCCTTATCCAAAAGTGCCGGAGCAAAGCTTGCCGAAATGTCCCAGATTCCATCGACGATGCTGTCTTCGGAGACGCCTGCGCCGATATTGTAGGTAAGTCCTTCCTTGTCGCGCACCGTACCCATCAAGCGGCCCGTGAAGCCGCTGCCGAAAATCGCTGTGCCCACTCGTAGCGCCAGAGTATCGGGATCCTTATAACGCAACCCCGTCGGCTGGCCGATGATCACTGAGACACTGGGCTTGTCGGCAAGAGGCACGGATACTGCGTTTGCCGCCGCCAACACGGCCGGCGTTGCGGGATGCAGATAGTCCTGACCGCCGCTCCAGCCGGAAAAGGCCTTGGCGACTTCGGCCTGAGTATCAGCAGCTGTGACGTCGCCCACCGCCACGAGGGTCATGTGCGCGGGGCCGTAGTACTTCGCATAAAAGGCTTTAATCTCATCGAGAGTCGCGGCCTGCGCAGCCGCTTCGTACTCATCCACCGTATGCGGCCGATTCGGATGGCCTGGTGGGAAGATCGCACGCCTGAATGCCTCCTGCGCACGCGCCTCGGTATTTTGCGCCGACGCCTGCAGGGCGCCGATGAACTGCTTCTTGGCCTTGTTGAACTCCGCGGTCTGCAAAGCCGGCGTGCGCAGTTCCGCGGCAATCAGCCCGATCACCAGCGGCATGTCCTTCTTGAGGCACTTGGCGCGAATCTCCAACGATTGCGTGCCGACGCTGAAGGCAATCTGGGCGCCGACATTGTCCAATTGCTCCGTGATGGCAAATTTATCGAGAGCCTTGGTCCCACGATCGAGCATCATGCCCGCCAGCGTCGGGATTGCGATATTGCCGGTCTCGGCCATCGCGTCGCCCGCCGGCAGCGAACCCAGAATCACCACCACCTGTTTCACATCGGTGCGGTAGGTCACAAGGTCGATGCCTGCAACCGCCGCGCGGCTGCTGTGGTCTGCCACATTGGCCGCCGCGGCGCTGCTCACCAGAATCAACCCCGCCGCCACACAATGTCGAATTTGATGTCGCTTCACGAGCCTTTCTCCGCAGTCGGCGGCACTGGGATGAACCAGCCCGTCGTGCTCTGATCCTCTTTGAGATATTCCTTGGCGACCCGTTGCACGTCCGCGGGAGTCACCAACTGCACCTTCTGCGGGAATGTCACGTACAGGGTCCAGTCGCCCACGGCAATCCACTCGTTGATTTCGGAGGCAACCGCAGCGGTGCCGTCGCGCTTGTAAGCGTCGGCAGCAATATATTGCCGCTTCACGCGCGCGACTTCCGCCGCGCTCACGCCATCGGTCTTGATTTTGGCAATTTCAGCAAGCAGCGACTTTTCGACCGCTGTGTGCGTCACTCCGGGCGCAAGCACGGCGTATACCGTGTGCAGAGACAGGTCGCGATGCAGATCGGTGCCCGCGCCCGCATTCAGCGCCAGGCCTTGATCCACCAGCGCCCTATACAGCCGCGCATTCTTGCCGGAACTCATGATGGCATCGAGCACATCGAGTGCCGGCTGATCAGCGTCGCGTCCGTTCGGCACTTTGTGCGCGATGATGACCGTACCGATCTCACCGGGTCGCCGCACCGTGACACGGCGTTCGCCGCTCTGCGCCGGTTCCTCCGTGTAGACCGCGGGAATGGCCGCGGGAGAATGCGCATAGCTCCCGTAATATTTTTTCACCAGCCCCAGCGCCGCGGCGGGTTCGACATCACCGATCACCGTCACCGTCGCGTTATTGGGCCAATAAAAAGTGTCGTAGAATTCGTGCAACTTGGCGATGGGCACATGCTCGATGTCGCTCTTCCAGCCGATGGTCGGATGATGGTACGGCAGCGCCACGTAAGCGGCCGCGGTCACTTCTTCCAGCAGCACATTGTCCGGGTCGTTCTTGCCGCGCTCGTATTCATTGCGCACCACCGTCATTTCCGCCTGTCGATCGACATCGCGCAGCCACAGGTGGCGCATCCGGTCGGCTTCGATGGCGATATAACCCTCGAGGTTCTCACGGCCGATGGTCGCAAAGTAATTGGTCCGGTCGAAAGACGTCGTGGCGTTGAACTGGCCGCCGACATGCTCAAGGTATTGCTTGATGCTGTTGCCCTTCGGGTCATTGAAATTCTCGCTGCCCTTGAACATCAGATGTTCGAGGATATGCGTAGCTCCGGTCGTACCCGTGACCTCGTTGCGGGAGCCGACTTGATACGTCACTTGAAACGTCACCACCGGCGCGGAGTGGTCGGCCACCAGAAGCACCGTAAGCCCGTTTGAATCCAGCCGATATTCATCGATCCCGGCGAATGATTTTATGGCGGTAAAACCCGCCACCGTCGGCGGACGGGAGACCGTATCGGCGCCGAAAGCCGCCGCACCGGCGTAGCTCAACCAAGCCGCCAGAGCCGCCTGCAACGAAAATTTGAACTTCTCGACCATACTTCTTCCCCTTCATAAACGCTGCGTCGCGTTCAGCGGCGCTCATTGTAGATGCTTATTCGGCGACCGTCCGGACTTCGTCAGAAGCGCGCGTCCTACACGCCGAGCAGCCTCGTCAATCCCAGAATCGAGCGCACAAATGGCGCGGGAACATCGAGGCGCTCAGCAATCTCAGCGACCGCACCCAGCTGCGGTGCCAATTCGAGCGGACGTCCGGCCTCCAGATCCGCCAACATCGACGTCTTGAAATCGCCGAGGCGCTGGGTAACGGCGATGCGCTCGAGCGGCGACATGCCCACGCTCA
Source organism: Gammaproteobacteria bacterium (assembly GCA_025358295.1). GTDB lineage: Bacteria > Pseudomonadota > Gammaproteobacteria > Steroidobacterales > Steroidobacteraceae > Bog-1198. The sequence continues at coordinate 16,062 of JANYJY010000044.1, read as the reverse complement.
AATCCAATCGCCGCGCGCACTCCTGCATCTCCTCCATCATGCGAATGCACAGTTCACGGACGTCGGCATCCGCGAGAATACTAGCGGTTCCACAACGCGTCAGGGCGCTCACGGGGTTCATGTTCATGTTGCCCCAGAGTTTGGCCCACACGTCCTGACGGATATGCGGCGAGGCCTGCGCATTGATACCGCCGCGGAGCAATCCGTCGACCACTTCCTCGAGTCGTTGCGTCATCGCGCCGTCCGGCTCGCCCAACAGCAATTTATCGGCCGCCACGACTTGCACATGTGCCGGGGCCGGGACCCGCGCCGACGCATGCACGACTGAGCCAAGGATGCGTCCGCGCGGGAACACTCGATCCTGCACGCCGCCCGGATCGACGGAGTCCAGCGGCCGATTCGCCCACACGCCGCCGAAGTCATGGAAGAACCACCAGGGAATGCCGTTGCTGCCGCTGATGACCATGCTTGCCGGGCCAATCAGGGGACTCAACGACGGCGCGAGATCGGAGAGTATCTGCGCCTTGACGGTGAGGAACACATAGTCATGCACACCGAGTTCGGTCGCCGAGCCTGCCCGCAGCCGGCTGCGCCGCGTCTCCCCGCCCCGCTCGACGATCAGGCCTTGCGAGCGCAAGGCCGCCAAGGTCGCACCGCGCGCCAACATCGACACACTCCAGCCGGAGCGGTCGAAAGCGTCGGCGATCCACGCGCCGATGGCACCCGCACCCACAATGGCGACTGAACGGCTCATGGCCTCGATCGGTGGGATTCCGCCACCCGATACCAATCGAGCTTACGGGTACCGATCATGGTGAGGGCCAGCAGGAAAAATATCGCCAGAGCGCCGAACAACAAGGCGTAATCCTCCGACAGCACGAGCAGGTAGAGTAAAGAATAGCAAACTCCGGCCAGTCCGCCGGTGAGCAATCCCGCCGCGCGCGACTTCAACACACCGCTAAAGTAAACGGACAACAGCAGCGTCATCGCGGATGCCGCCAGTGTATAGGAGCCCGCGAAATTCATGTGTTCGCTGAGCGCAGTCAAGACCAGGTAGAAAACCGACAACGCCACACCGGTCATGGCGTACTGCAGAGAGTGGATCGGCGTGCCCAAGGTGTGCTCCCACAGAAACAGCACCAGGAAGGTCAGTGCAATAAACAGGACGGCGTAGTGAATGGCCCGATAATCGCGCTGATACGTATCGACCGGCTGGTAGAAATCCACGCCGAACGCGGACTTCGTCGCCTGCGCCTGGCTCACGGCGTCATCGACCCAGCTCTGCGGATATTCGCGATTGATCTCCAGGACGCGCCAATCGGCGGCGAATCCGTTCGGCCCGACGCTGGGTGCGGCATCCGGAGAGAATGCGCCGCTGAAACTCGGATCCGCCCACGCTGACGCCAGATGCACATGCGTGGCTTGCGCAAAAGGCAGAAACTGCAGGCGCTCGGTTCCTGAGACGGCCAGATCCGCGGCAAACACAATGCGGCGCGGTGCGTCGCCCGCAAGGGCATCGAGAGCCGCTGACACTCCCTGCAGCCCTCCTTCGTTCGCTGCGGACACTGGCATCACAGTGCCGTCGATGCGTATCCCCTCCAAGGCGCGGATCCCGCTCGGATCCGACACCGCCAGAAACAAGGTCGCTCTGCCGATCTTTTTGGTGATTCCCGGCTCGGGCGCCAGCGCCGGCTTCAACAATTCGTCGGAGATCGAACCCGACACGTGAAGTGCCGCCTGGAACGTCGGAACGGTGTATATGCCGGAGCTGCGCAAGCCCGTGGCGGCAGTGCCGCCCACATCGACCGTGTCTGCCAGCACGCGATGACGCGTGGTCTGCGAGTATTCCTTGCCACCGTCGACCCACGAGCGGGTCACCGGCACTATCATCATCGCGGCACCGATCCGCTGCGCATGACCGACGCCGTTGGCGACGCGCGCCACGGCGGTATCGCGCAGCGCGGCGCGTTCCGCGATCAGCACCTGCACCCGGCCGAGTGGAATCAGCAACACCAACGTGAGCAATAAAATGGTGAGAATCTTTGCCAGCAATGGGTTGAGTGGAAAGAAATTCGACATGACGACCTCCCTAGACGAAAGCCACATTCTGCGCAGCGGCAGTGCCGATTCGATGGCAGGATAGTGATCAAATGTGGCGCACAGGCCGTGATACAAATTCGAGATAATTATCTTAACTAATTGTATTAATTACTATATATTTCACCCATGATAGCTCCGGAAAATTCCGCGCAGCGCCGCTGGGTAGCGCTCTTCGATCTCGATGGCACCCTCACCTGGCGCGACACGTTGGGGGAGTTCCTGCTGAGTTTTCTGCGCCGCCATCCGCTACGCATCCTCGGACTATGGCGCCTGCCGGTCGCGCTGTTGAGCTTCATTGCGGTCGATCGAGATCGCGGCAGGCTCAAGTCCAAGGTCATTCGCATGGTCATGGGCGGCGCCTCCCGCTCGCAAGTCGAGGCTTGCGCCGCGGGGTTTGTGGACGGCTTGCTGCCACACCATCGTTTTCGGCCGGCCGCTCTTGCCGTACTCGAAGCACATCGCGCAGCGGGCGATCACCTGGTACTGCTGTCCGCCAGTCCGGATTTATACGTGCCACGCATCGGCCGGGCGTTGGGTGTCGAGCGTACCATTTGCACCGAGATCCTCTGGCAGGGAGAACACCTCGACGGTAAACTGAAAACACCCAACCGCCAGGGTGCCGAAAAATTGCTCTGCCTCAACTGGCTGCGCACCCAATACCCGGATATCGCTGTCGTGGCCTACGGCAACAGCGCGTCCGACGTGGACCATATGCGCCATGCCGACCGTGCATTGCTGGTCAACGGTAATGCCGCCGCACGTACCCTGGCGTCGCAATGGGGTATTCCAACGGCCGAGTGGACTTAAAGAGACGCCGGCGGAAACAAATCGGCACCTCCCCCGGTCTACTCGATAGACCAACTCTCGAGAATAGCGGAGCAAGATTATGAGCAAAAAATTCGCCGATTCCGGCCGGATCGCGCCCTCGGACATCACGCCGCACCGGCAGTACCTGTCGCGGCGCACGTTGCTCGCGGGCGGAATTGGTCTTGTCGCCGCCCAGGGCTTGGCAGGCGTTACCCGCCGCGCCTCCGCTCAATCGGCCGGCGCCCTTGCCTTTACACACAACGCCGCATTCAGCGTCACGGAGCAGCCGAATACTTACACCGATATCACCACCTATAACAATTATTACGAGTTCGGCACCGACAAATCGGATCCGTCGGAAAATGCGCAGAATTTTCACACACGGCCGTGGAACGTCACCATCGGCGGCGAAGCCGAGCTGACGGGGACATTCAATCTCGAGGACATTCTCAAACCACACCCCTTGGAAGAGCGGGTATACCGACTGCGTTGTGTCGAAGCATGGTCCATGGTCATTCCCTGGATCGGGTTCCCGCTGGGCGATTTACTCAAGCGCTTTAAGCCCACATCCAAAGCAAAGTTCGTCGAATTTAAGACCCTCTACGATCCCAAGCAAATGCCGGGACAGCGTGCCCGCGTGCTGGAATGGCCTTATGTGGAGGGGCTGCGCATGGACGAAGCTATGCATCCTCTGGCCCTCATGGCGGTCGGCCTGTATGGGAAAGTGCTGCCGAATCAAAACGGCGCCCCGCTGCGCCTGATCGTTCCCTGGAAATACGGCTTCAAGGGTATCAAGTCCATCGTCAGCATCAAATTCACCGAGCGCGCGCCGCGCACGACCTGGGCAGGTTCGGCAGCGAACGAATACGGTTTCTTTGCCAATGTGAATCCCGAGGTCGATCATCCGCGCTGGAGCCAGGCGACCGAACGTCATATCGGCGCGAATGCCTTCGGGCCGCGGCGGCCCACGCTGCCGTTCAACGGCTACGCGGCTCAAGTTGCGGGGCTCTACAGCGGGATGGACCTGCGGAAATACTATTGATGTGGCAGGTTCGTTGGGTGTTGAAGCCCATCGTATTTCTTGCCTGCCTGATTCCCGCCCTGCATTTGGCACTGGGCGCACTGAATGCCGCCGGCCTGCCGCACGTGGGCAATGTTTCGCTCGGCGCCGACCCGGTGAAGGTCATGCTGCACACTTGCGGCCGCTGGACGCTGAACTTCCTGATGATCACACTGTGCATGACGCCGCTGCGCGATCTGACGCGCTCGCTGCTCTGGCTCAGGTTTCGGCGCATGTTCGGACTATTTGCGCTCTTTTACGTCTCGCTGCATTTTACGGTGTACTTGTTGCTCGATCAGAGTGGTCGGCTGGATGCGCTGTGGCAGGACATCGTCAAAAGGCCCTACATCACCATCGGCATGCTCGGCCTGTTGCTGCTGATCCCTTTGGGGGTCACTTCCACCGCACGCGCGCAGCGCCGTCTGGGAAGGCGTTGGATCCAGCTGCATCGCCTGATCTACGTGATCGCCATTCTCGGCGTCTGGCACTTCTGGTGGCAGGTCAAAAAGGACATTCGCGAGCCGCTTCTGTATGCCTGCGGCCTCACCCTACTGCTCGGCTATCGACTATGGAAGCAGCGCAATTCGACGGCGCGGGTCAGCGCCGCACGCTTTGCAAGGACTGATGGAGCTTGAGCAGCAAACTCTCTGTGCTCGCCCAATCGATGCATGGATCGGTGATGGATACACCGTATTCGAGCTGGCTCAAATCCTTCGGGATGGACTGTTTGCCCGCTTTCAAATTACTCTCGAGCATCAGTCCGACGATGGAACGGTTGCCGTCGAGAATCTGAGCGACGCAACTTTCGGCCACTTGCGGCTGCATGCCGGGATCCTTATTGGAATTTCCGTGACTGCAGTCGACCACCACGTTCGCGGGCAAATCCGCCGTCGCCAACTCGCGTTCCGCAGCGGCAATGCTGACGGCATCGTAGTTCGCACGGCCGCCGCCACCGCGCAGCACGAGATGCGCATGTGAGTTGCCGCGGGTTCGAAACACCGCCGACTGCCCCTGCTGAGTGATGCCGAGGAAATGATGCGGATGGCGCACCGACTGCAAGGCGTTGATGGATGTCCCGAGCGATCCATCGGTGCCGTTCTTGAATCCCACCGGCGTGGACAGTCCGCTCGCCATTTCCCGATGAGTCTGCGACTCGGTGGTGCGCGCGCCGATGGCCGTCCACGTAATCAGTTCCGAGAGGTACTGCGGCATGATGGGATCGAGGGCTTCTGTGCCGGCGGGCAGGCCCTGTTCGGCGATATGCAACAGCAGCTCGCGCGCCACGAGGATGCCCTTCTCGATATGAAAGGAATCGTCCATGTCCGGATCGTTGATCAATCCCTTCCAACCTACGGTGGTGCGCGGCTTCTCGAAATACACCCGCATGATGGGCAACAGAGTCGAATCGACGCGCGCGGCCAGCTCTTTGAGGCGACCGGCATACTCGCGCGCCGCAACCACATCGTGGATCGAGCAGGGTCCGACCACCACGAACAGCCGTGGATCACGTCGTTCCAATATCGCCCGCACGGCCTCGCGAGATTTAAGCACCGTCTCGGCCGCGCGCGGCGTCAGCGGCAGACGCCGTTTGACTTCTTCGGGAGTTGCCAATAGATCGCTGGATGCGACATTGACGTTTTGCAATTGATCTTGAATATTCGTCACAGTAAAGCCTACATCGATGTTCTGATGGTCCAAAGCTCGGGAAAGAATTTCAGTTCCAGCGCCTTGGTCAAATACGACACGCCGCCCGTGCCGCCCGTGCCGCGCTTGTTGCCGATGATGCGCTCCACCGTCTTAACGTGGGCAAATCGCCATAACTGGAATTTATAATCCAGATCGACCAAGCGTTCGGCGAGTTCGTACAAATCCCATTCCTTGACCGAATTGTGATAAACGCTGAGCCAGGCTGCAGCCACTTGTTTGCTGGCCTGGTACGGCTGTGTGAAGTCGCGATCGATGGCCTCCGCCGGCACATCCAGGCCGCGGCGGCTCAACAGGCGCAGGACCTCATCGTACAGGCTGGGTGCGCGTAATGCGCGCTCCAGGATCTCATAGGTCGCGGGGTCGCCTCGAAACACCTTGATCGTGTCCGCGTTCCTATTGCCGATGAGAAATTCCAGCAACCGGTACTGGGGCGATTGGAAACCGGAGGATTTCCCGAGCGTGTTGCGAAAAGCCGAGTAATCGTGCGGGGTGATCGTCGCCAGCACGTCCCAGGATTGCAGCAGCTGCTGTTGGATAGTCGACACCCGCGCCAGCATCTTGAAGGTCGGGCCCAGATCGTCGCGCCGCACGCAATCCAGCGTCGCGCCGAGCTCGTGCAGGCACAGCTTCATCCATAACTCTGAAACCTGATGAATGATGATGAACAGCATTTCATCGTGCTGATAGGACAATGGATGCTGCGCAGCGAGCAATTTGTCGAGATTGAGGTACTGCGCATAGCTTAAGGACTCGCCCAAGTCCCAATGAACCTGCTCGTCGCTCAAATCGACGAAAGGCTTGACCTGGGGCGTGGTCTCTTCCATTGCTAAGTCTTGAAGACCCAGCCGGGAACCGTGCGCCAGCCGGCCAGCAGGGCGCGGTCCAATCGCCGGTAATCCGGTTCGATCTTCTCCACCAAGCCCCAAAATTTCGGCGAATGATTCATGTGTTTGGTATGCGCCAGCTCGTGCACGAATAAATAGCGCACGACTTCCAGCGGCAGGAAAAGCAGCGAGCAATTCAAGCTCACCGTGCCGCGCGTCGAGCAGCTTCCCCAGCGCGTGCGCTGGCAGCGGATGGCGACTCGGTCCACCGAGCAATTCAATTCCTGCGCCAACTGCAGCAAGCGGGGCGCCAGGCGTTCGTAGGCAGCTTTCTTCAGCCAGGCCTGCAGCAATGCGCGCGCACCCCCTTCGTCCGAGGCCCGCACCACGATTCTGTCCGTGCCCTGATCGAGGCCGCGCTTCGACTCCCTGCGCCATTCCACCGCGAACCGCTCCTCGGTAAGCGCAAACTCGATGCTTCCCGGGACCGGCTCGCTTGGCGCCACGAAAGATTGCATGGCCGCGACCTTGCGATCGATCCACGGCGTGAATCGCTTGACGAAATCTCTGACAATGTGGGCGTGAACGCCCATGGGCACGACGATTTCTACGCGGCCACCGACATGCACGCGCGCCGTCAAACGCCGCGCGCGCGGGCTGACTCGAACGGCGAATGGATCGCTGGAGCTACGGGTCTCGAACAGCGACAACTGCGTGCCTTGTGGCTTCATCGAGCCGAATCATACCAGGTTAGGCCGGGCTATCCGCAGCAGTCGCGCTCAGTGGCGCACCAATAACGCCAGCTGCCGCTGCGCCGCCTTGTAGTCCGGCGCGGCGATCAAGGCTTTCTCGATCCAATTGCGCGCGCCCAGTTGGTCGCCGCGTGCCTGAAGTTCGCGCCCAAGAGCCAGATACGCCTCGGCATGACCCCAACCCGGCGTGTCGATGCTAGTCGCCGACGTCGCGTCGAATATTTGCACCGCAAGCTGCAATTGTGCGAAAGCATGCTGGCGCTCCGCGGAACCTGGCTTGGCCTGACGCAGGCCCTCGAGGCTCGAAAAGTACACCGCGCGCGGATTGCGTGGCACCAGCGCCAGCGCGACCTTGAGCCGCTCGTCGGAGCGAGCCCGCAGCAGCACCGACTCGAGTTTTCTTTGGGCCGCCAGGCCGGCGTAGCAAGCCGACTGCAGGACCATCGCTTCAACCGATTTAACATCTTGCGACACGAGCGGTTTTAGTTCATCAATGCAGTCAGAAAACGCGGACTCTGAACCGCGCGACCCGGCGGCGGCGGCAAGCAGGCCGCGCCGATACTGAGCATGGGCCAGGTGATAACGCAGTGACGCCGCACCCTCGTCCCCATTGACCTGCGAGCTCAAATCCTGGATCAAATTAGCCAGAGTGTTGGTATCCTCGCTTTGAAATGCGTAGAGGATCTGTGCTTGCAGATCGCCTCCTTCCTGGGCCTGCGAGGCAGCCGCGAATAAGAGCAGCGCCGCTACCATGAGTTTCTTGGCGACCAACATTCACCAACCTCCGCGCCACAATTTACACGGGCGCCCGCGATTACAATGACGCATGAAGATAACATTAATTGATATAGGGTCGAATCTTACCCACGACAGCTTCGCAGACGATCGTGACACGGTGATTGCGCGGGCGATCGAGGCCGGCGTGCGGCGTCAGATCGTCACAGGCGCCGATCTCGCCGGCTCCCGGCAGGCGGCAGCACTGGCTGAATCAAACCCTGCTGTCTTGTCGAGCACCGCAGGCGTGCATCCTCACCATGCAAGCAGCTTCGATGCCGCGCTGCGCGAAGAGCTGTATGGACTGCTGCGCCGGCCGCAGGTTGTTGCCGTCGGGGAATGCGGCCTGGACTACCACCGCAATTTCTCGCCTCCCGATGCGCAGCGCACGGCCTTTGCCGCACAATTGGAAATCGCCGCCGAAGTGCGCAAACCCGTGTTCCTGCACCAGCGCGATGCGCATGGCGACTTCGTGGCCATACTGAAGGAATTCCGCAGCCGCCTGGTCGGCGGCGTCGCGCATTGCTTCACCGGTGGGCGGTCCGAACTTGAGGAGTATCTGATGCTCGATTTGCACATCGGGGTGACCGGCTGGGTGAACGATGAGCGCCGCGGCCAGTCCTTGCGCGAGGCCGTCGCGCACATTCCCGCCGATCGGTTGATGGTCGAGACCGACGCTCCCTATCTGCTGCCCCGCGATCTGGCGCCGCATCCCAAAACGCGGCGTAATGAACCTTGTTATCTGCCTCATATCGCGCAGAGCGTGGCGAATTTGCGCGGTGAATCGCTGCAGAGCGTCGCGGCGGCGACCACCCGCAACGCCGGCCGCTTCTTCGGCCTCGTTGGAATCTAAAGATTGGTAAACAGGTGCGGGCTCGGCCGCAACTGCGATATCAAACGGCTCCAGGCCTCGATGAATGGGGCAAATTCAGGCGTAGATTTCAAGCCGTTATCGACCGGTGGAAACTCGACTTCAATGCCGTCGAGCATCAGCACCCACTTCGGAATGCCCTTGGTGAACTTACCCGCGTTTGAGAACAACAAGCGACCTTCTACTGGCACCTCGCCCACCAAAGCCTTTACCGCGGCGATGCGATCGTACAGAGCGGGCTGCGGATTATCGAAGGTGTAGCGGCTGTTGCGCCCCATCACGGTCCAATCGCTCATCTGATCGCCGCCGAAAATGAGGCCCACTACGCGGCGCGTGTCGAGCACCAGCACGCCTCGCGGCGTCAGCAGCAAATGGTCGATATGAATGCAGCCGCCCATGCCGTCTGGCACGAGGATCTGATGGGCGGTCTCGAATGCAACCCCGCCCAAGCGCGCGAGCAAGGCGGTGCGGCGCGCGCGGCGTTGATAGGCGCGCCACGCCCAATAGCCGACGGCTGCCAGCAGCAGCAGGCCCACGCCGATAAAAATCCATTCAGGGTCTATTTCAAAGCTGGTCATTCGATTGCTGCGGCCAGGGCCTCGAGCGTGGGCGGCACATCCAACGCATGCCGCGGTAGGTGCAGCAGTCGATCCAAGCTCTCAGGGACCGCCACGGGCTTGCCGATGATGGGTTCGACGATTTCATTGAACTTGGCGGGGTGTGCCGTGGAAACCACCACCCAGGGGTGATCGTGCCGCTCGGCCGCGCTCAGGCGCGCATAGACTTCCGCTGCGGTCGCGGTGTGCGGACACCATTCGCGTCCATACTGCATGAAGTCCTCTCCGATACGTGCTCGAATTGTAGCGTCATCGACACTCTGTGCGCTCAATTGTTGGCGCATTTCCTCCATGTGCGGATACAGAGCCCGTATGCGCTCCATATTGCTGGGATTCCCGACGTCCATGGCCGACGCCAGGGTGGCGATGCTCGGGCGCGGCTGCCACACACCGGTTTTCAGGAAATCAGGAACGGTCCGATTGATGTTGTGCGCCAGAATAATTCGTGCAATCGGGAATCCGAGAGCCCTGGCCCACACCGCCGCAAAAGCGTTGCCGAGATTGCCCGCGGGAATGATGTACGACGCCTTGGCCCGCGTGCGGCGCTCGACCTCCAGGCTCGATGCCACGTAGTAGACCATCTGCGGCAGCAGTCGGCCGATATTGATGCTGTTCGCCGAACTGAAGCGGTGTTGTACGCCTAGAGCCGGATCACCGAACGCTTCTTTCACCAATCGCTGGCAATCATCGAAGTTGCCTGCAACCCGCAGCGAGGAGACATTGTCTCCCCAGCAAGTCAGCTGCTGCTCCTGCCGCGGACTCACCAAGCCGGCGGGGTAAAGAATGACCACTCGCACCCACGGACGCCGGTGAAAGGCTGCGGCAACTGCGCCGCCGGTGTCCCCTGAGGTCGCGACCAAGATGGTCAGAGGTTGCGACGCAGGCGGCTGAATGCGCTGCAGGCTCTCGGCTAGGAAGCGTGCGCCAAAGTCTTTAAAAGCCGCAGTCGGGCCGTGATAAAGCTCGAGCGCAAACAGCGGATCCTCGCATGCCGTCACCGCCGTCGTCGGAGCCGCCAAATCCAGCGCCGCGTCGGCGATCTCGCCGAGGAGCGGTTGCAGGCGGTCGCCTGCCACAAACCCACGCAGTGCTGCGCGCGCGATCTGCGGCAATGTCGCAAGGCCCGTGAAATCACCGGGGCTCACGCTCGGCAGCGCACTCGGAATGTACAGGCCACCATCGGGCGCGAGCCCTTGCGCGATCGCGTCACTCAGGGCAACCGGCGGCGCCCCGCCACGCGTGCTGACGAACCTCAGATCCGACATCAGGCCTTCACCACTCTTGCGCCGAAATTCTCAATCCCGGAAATCCAGCAGTCCGACTGCAGTTTGTGTTCCGCGAAAGCCGCCACCATGGCGCCGCGCACCGCTTCAGCGTATTGAATCTCGGCCCATGCGAACACCGTCGGACCGGCACCGGAGATAGAGCAGCCCAAAGCTCCCGCCGACATGGCGCCTCTTTGCACGTCCTTGAAACCTGGAATCATGGAGTGGCGCTGCGGCTCGATGATTACATCGTTGAATGAATCGCGAATCATGTCCAAGTCGTTCGAGTAGCAACCACTGATGAACCCCGCCAGGTTGGCGCTCGCCCAAACGAAATCGGACCGGGTGATATCGGTCTTGAGTATGGCGCGTGCCTCGCGGGTACCGAGATACATATGTGGGTGCGCCAGCACACAGCGCAGCGAAGGTGGCACGGGAATTTGTTTCACGCGCGGATTATCGATGCCGACGGTGAGGGTCAGCCCGCCAAACAGACAGGGAGCGATATTGTCGATGTGCGCGGAGCCGCTGGCGACGATTTCTCCCTCCATCGCGAATTTCAGGAGCTGCAGGCGCGTCAACGGGGTATGCAGCAGCGCGTTCGCCGCCACGACCGCCGCCACCGCGGAAGCCGCCGACCCCCCCAACCCCGAACCGAGCGGAATGCCCTTGTCGATGTCCATTTCGAAGCCGAAATCCAGCCCCAGCGCCGCGTGCATGGCCTGCACCGCGCGGCCCGCCGTGTTCTGCGCCGGCTCCACCGGCAAATCCCCCGCAATCCCGGTAATAGAGTGAATTCGCACCACCGGCTCATCGATGCGCCGCAGGCGCACTTTGTCGCCAACGGCCTCCACAGTGTGCCCGAGGATATCGAAACCTATCCCGACATTGGCGACGGTGGCCGGAGCGAAAGCGGTGACGTCGGTCAGCATTACAAATGAGCTCCCAGGTAGGCCGACAGGCGCAACAGATCCGAGAAGACGCCACCTGCCGTGACTTCCGGTCCGGCGCCGGGACCCTGCACGATCAAGGGATTGTCGCAGTACCGGCGAGTCGCATAGCGCACCACGTTGTCGGTCAGCGCGATATTGGCAAAGGCATGCTTGGCGTCCAGATGCATGAGTTCGACCGTCGCCTTGCCGTCGGCATCGACGCGGCCGACATAGCGCAACACTTGATCCTTCTTCACGGCATCGGCCAGCTTCTGCGCCATCATGTCGTCGAATTCGGGCAGGCGGGCCATGAATTCCTCGACGCTGCAATCTTCGAGCGCCTTCGGCACCAATCCCGTGACTTGAACGTCCGACAATTCCATCGTCAAACCCATTTCGCGGGCGAGGATGATGAGCTTTCGCGCAACGTCCATTCCAGATAAATCGTCGCGCGGATCCGGTTCGGTATATCCCCGGGCCTTCGCGTCGCGCACGATCGAGGAAAACGCTTCGCGTCCGTCGAAAACGTTGAATAAATAGGCCAACGTGCCCGAGAAAATACCCTCGATACGCGTGACTTCATCGCCGGTCTGTCGCAGATCGCGCAGGGTTTGAATCACGGGCAATCCCGCCCCCACCGTCGCCTCGTACAAAAAATGCGTTCCCGCCGCGCGCCCGGCTTCCTGCAATGCACGGTAGTACGGCATCGAACCGCTGTTGGCTTTCTTATTGGGCGTCACGACATGAATGCCTCGGCTCAGCCAGGCAACGTAGCTCTTGCCCACCTCTGCGCTCGCCGTGCAATCGACGATGGCCGTGTGCGGGATGTAGTCAGCCTGCACGTGATCGGCAAATTTCTCCAGATCCAGGGGCTCGCCCGCTTCGGCGAGTCGCTCGGCCCATCGCTCAAGGTCGATCGCCGACTCTTCCAGGAGCATGCGCTTGGAACCCGCTATTGCGCGCACCCGCAAATCCAAATTCAGCGCACGCAGACGCTCGACCTGCGTCGCAATCTGCGCCAGCAGCACCCGGCCGACCGTACCCGGCCCGATCAAGCCGATGGATAAGGTATTGGGCGACAAGTAGAACGCCGCATGCACGGCGCGCAGCGCCTTGGCGCCGACCTTGCCATCCACTACCACCGAAATATTGCGCTCCGAGGCGCCCTGCGCAATCGCGCGCACGCTGATGGCCGCATCGCCCAATGAATTGAACACATTGGCCGCGACTCCATGCGCGCCGGCCATGCCGTCGCCGACCACGGCAAGAATGCACATGCCCAGCGCGACGTCCACATGCTGAATTTGACCGTCGCGTAATTCCGCATCGAACGCGCGCCGCACGGCGTCCTCGGCGCGCGCCGCTTGCGCCTCCGGGATGGCGAAGCAGATCGAATGCTCGGAACTGCCCTGGGAAATCAGGATCACCGAAATGCCCGAATCGCGCAGTGCGCCGAACAAGCGATGCGCGGTTCCGGGAACCCCGATCATGCCGGCTCCCTCGAGGTTGACGAGCGCGACCGGGTCAATGGTCGTTATGCCTTTCACTTTGAGTGCCGACTGAGGCTTGGCGCAGATCAAAGTGCCGGGCTTTTGCGGCGCAAAGGTGTTGCGGATATATATCGGAATATCGCGCGCCACCGCCGGCTCCATGGTCTGCGGGTGAATCACCTTGGCGCCGAAATACGCGAGTTCCATGGCCTCGTTGTACGACAGCTGATCGATGACTTGGGCGTTCGGCACCAGCCGCGGATCGGCTGACAACACGCCGTCGACATCGGTCCAGATGATGATTTCCGCGGCGCCGAGCAAGGCACCAAAGATGGAGCCGGAAAAATCGCTGCCGTTTCGACCCAGGGTCGTCTGGTTGCCCTTGGTCGTGCTCGCCACGAAGCCAGTCACAATGAGGCGGCCGGTGAAGTCCGGCGCCACCAGACGATTCATATTCGCTTCCGAGACCGGCCATTGCACGGCCGGCCCCAACGGGCCCCATTCGATGATCACGACCTCGCGAGCGTCGATCCACACCACGTCGCCCTTGATTCGCGCGCGCTCGCGCAAGAAAGGCGCAAACAGGCGCGTCGACCAAATCTCGCCGTAGCCGGAAATCACATCGCGCATCGATTGCGTGGACGAACGGATGAGGCGCACGGTCTGCAGCATGCCGGCGACGTCGCGGCAATCGCGCTCCAACTGTGTGTAGTAGCGCGCGCAGGCTTCCTTGGAAATCAGCGCGGCGGCAAGTTCGATGTGCCGCGTTTTGATCGCGTCGATGGCCGGCGTGAACTCTTCCCCGGGCTTCTCCGCCAGCACAACGAGGTTCAGCAATGCATCAGTCACCCCACGGCAGGCGGACAGCACAATGGCTTCACGCGGATTGGGGGAGGCCTCGACAATTTCAGCGACTCGCCGGAAACAGCCAGCGTCGGCGACGCTGGAACCACCAAATTTATGTACGATCCATTTGTCCATGCTTTACACGCGCCCTTGCGACTTGGGCGTTCTGACCGCTCCCAAACCATATAAGTTGATGAATTGCGGCAGGAAACCGCTAGACAGCCCGGAACTTTAATCGCACCGCGGGGAGCCTAGCAAGCGATTCCGTTCGCCGGAGAGCCTCAGGGCCGGCCGCGCCTCGGGCCATCGACACCGGACGCCGGCTTGCCGCTGCGGCCACGGCCCGATTTGGGTAGACCGGTATGCTGGGTCCGAAACGGCAACGCCGGCGCAGCGCGGGGGGATCCGTTGCGCACGCCCGTCCCCACCGGCTGATATGCCGGTATCAAATGCTGCTTGCCGTTGCCGATCAAATCCGCGCGGCCCATGCGTTTCAGTGCTTCGCGCAGCACGGGCCAATTTTCCGGATCGTGATAGCGCAGGAAGGCCTTGTGCAGGCGGCGAACTTTGATCCCCTTCGGGATGACGACCTCCTCGCTGACGCGGCTGACGCGCTTGAGAGGATTCTTGCCCGAGTGATACATGGCCGTTGCCGTGGCCATCGGCGAGGGAAGAAACGCCTGCACCTGATCCGCACGGAAACCATTCTTCTTGAGCCACACGGCCAACTCGAGCATGTCCTGATCGCGGGTGCCTGGGTGAGCCGCAATGAAATACGGGATGAGGTACTGCTCTTTGCCCGCTTCCTTCGAGAATTTGTCGAACAATTCCTTGAATCGATGGTAAGCACCGACTCCCGGCTTCATCATTTTCGACAGCGGGCCCTCGCCGATGGCCTCGGGCGCGATTTTTAGATATCCGCCGGTGTGATGGGTCGCGAGCTCGCGCACGTACTCCGGCGATTCGATGGCGAGGTCGTAGCGCACCCCCGAAGCGATGAGGACTTTTTTAATGCCCTTCAGTGCCCGCGCACGCCGGTACAAACTGATGAGCGGCGCGTGATCGGTGTTGAGGTTTGGGCACACGCCCGGATACACACAGGAAGGGCGGCGGCAGGCGGACTCGATCGCCGGACTCTTGCAATGCAGGCGGTACATATTGGCGGTTGGGCCGCCGAGATCGGAAATGACGCCGGTGAATCCGCCGACCTTGTCGCGTATGGTCTCGATTTCCCGAATGACCGAATCCTCGGAACGGCTCTGAATGATGCGTCCCTCATGCTCGGTGATGGAGCAAAAAGTGCAGCCGCCGAAACAGCCCCGCTGAATCGCCACCGAAAAGCGAATCATGTGATAAGCGGGAATTTTCGCGGTTCCGTACGAGGGGTGCGGCCGGCGCGCGTACGGCAATTCGTAGACGGCGTCCATGTCCGCGGTGGCTAGAGGAATCGGCGGCGGATTCAGCCAAAGTTCCATGTTGCCGTGACGCTGCACCAGGGCACGCGCGTTTCCGGGATTCGCCTCCAGATGCAAAATTCGCGATGCGTGCGCGTACAGAACCGCATCTGCGTTCACCTGTTCAAAGGACGGTAATCGGATGACGCTGTGTTCGCGCTGGGCGTTGGGAACCTTGCGGAAGAACTTGACCACCTTGATGTCGCCGGAAGGTGGCGCATCGGCGCTCGCCGCGGATCTGCGCTCCTGCTCACTGGCGTACGGATCGATGGGTGGATTCAGGGCGCCGGGTGCATCCAACTCGCTCGAGTCGATTTCCACCCAGCCCGCCGGCATGCCGCGGCGCAAGTACGCCGTGCCGCGCAAATCCGTGATGGTGTCAATGGCTTCGCCCGCATCCAGGCGCTGCGCAATGGTGCCGATTTGGCGCTCCGCATTGCCATACACCAGAAGATCGGCTTTCGAGTCCACCAGCACCGAGCGGCGCACATGCTCCGACCAGTAGTCGTAGTGCGCGATACGCCGCAAGCTCGCCTCGATGCCGCCGATCACGATGGGAACGG